>CAWILE010000001.1:0-635065 GCA_963836835.1 uncultured Acidobacteriaceae bacterium
AACAAAGGGACAACAATCCAAACGCAAAGAAGCAGAAGACGAATGGCATAGTTCCACCTGTTAAGGAGGTGGGTATTGTTGGAGGAACACAGACGGAGCCGGCTCGACGGATCCTGAACGGATGTTCTCCTGCGGAGAGGGAGCCATGCCCGTTTCACCCGACGCGGCAATATATCTCATTCGGCTCGAGCCATGAGGCCGACGGTCTAAGGGCTCTGCTCGAGGAAGGGCGCTATGACCCCAAGCGCAGCATTGAGCTGCGGGAAGATGGAACCGCCTACTCGGCCGGCTTTTTTGGGAAATCGCAGCAGATGCAGGCGATTGTTTTTCCGCGGGATGTCGCGGAACTGAGGAACGCGTACAAGGAAGATCAAACGAGCAGTGGTTCCGGAGAATCAGGCGTCCCAGGGCCTTACCTTCGACTTACAACGCACGATCAAGGATCTCAGGATACGCTGCCTGCGTTTTCGAAGGAGATGACTCCGCTCTCACAGGAAGCTCAACTGATGGCGATCTCGCACACGCTGACACAGTCTCATGCCGATTTTGTGTACATTGCGGGGTCCAATCCGATGGACGCGTTATTCCTCGCTAAGTATCTGCGTCGCGCTAACCCGGACACACGGCTGGTGATGGAACCAGATCTGCTGCTGCAGCGCGAGGGAGATGATACGGCATATATCGGCACATTGAGTGTGACGCCGTATCCGCTTGTATGGTCGGCTCAGTCTCCGGAGTTGCCTGGTCAGATGCGCACGTTTCCGACAGGAGCAATGGAAGCCTATTACGACGCCGCCAGTTTCACGCTTGGCATGATTGGCCCAGTCGAATTTTCGCACGCGATGGAGAGCGCTCAGAGAAAGGCGATCGGGGAGTCGTACGCGTCAGACAGGGGGGAGCGCGGTGCGCTTGAGAGATCGTATGAGACCGATCACGGAGGGTGGGCTGTTCCGGTTCTGTTTGGCTATCGAGGCATCGGAGGCAGCACGGTTCCGACCAACCCACCGCTATGGATTACAGCGGTAGGTGCGGATGGGTATTATCCAATCGCCATGCTCGCGGGCCAGAGCGGCCTGCCGTCCGAATTTCAAGCTGCACGCAACGCCAAGCGGATCACAGTATATCCATCCCACGTGTGGCAGGCCTTCTGCGTGCTGGTGTTGCTGGGATGCATGATGCACATCGTGGCCCTGTTGTCGGCGAATTACAGCTCGCCTCAGACATGCGATCTCGATATTGAGGAGAACTGCATGCGGCACCGGCGCGCACTCTATGGCCAGGTGGGCGGAGCAGTGCTGTTCCTGATGAGTGCGATCACGGCAATACCGGCGGTCATTTTCAAGGCGAAAGGCACCCCATTGCGCCTGGACAATACGGACCTGATCCTGGGGATGACCGTGCTGGGGTTCGGGCTCCTTGCATGGGTGCTTGCTATCTGGAAAACGCTCGGAGGCGTGCAGTGGGATGCAGCCGCGGCAACCAGTCTCTTTGGACTCAGCGAGAAGCGGCTGTGCGCGCTGCTGTATTGGGGAGCTATCCCTGGCGTGCTTGGATTGACGGCGCTTTGGTGGGGTCTGTGCAGAGTATCCGATCACGGAGAAAATCTGGGTACCTTTTTCAGCTATCGATGTCTGCATCCTCTGAGTGGGGTTTCGCCGCTTACGCCTGCATTGCTACTTCTGCTGGGCTGGTTCTTATGGGCAGTCATGCATGCGCGGCGGCTGCGTCTGACAATGCGTTCGCGTCCGCGACTGCCGGATGAAGCTAACCTGCTTGGGGAAAAATCCTGCGCGGCATACTGCAAGTCAATCCCGGACTTATTTGTCTCCGACGATCGACTGCAGAGCGGGATGCTTGAGGACACGACGTGCCTGATGATCTCGCGGCAAGTGCTGCGGCGGATTTTTCAGGCGAAGCACAAGAAAGGTACCTACGTGCTCGATCTGGTGCTGATGCTGATTCTGGCCGCACTGACCGTGGGGTGGATTCTGTTGTGCCCAGTACGTTCCCTGGAGCATCTTGGGTCTCTTCTTTTTCGGAACGGCGCTCTATGAGCTTTTTATCGGGCTGCTGCTGGTGCCTCTTCTGGTAATTACCATGTGCGCCGCAGCGCGGCTGTTCCTTGTCGCATCCTCTCTTCCGCAACCAGTTGCTGGAGAGGCTAGAACGGATGCCTCTGCGCCAGGCGTTCACGCGGCTGGAGGGCTATCACTGGGTGAGCATGCTTCGTGAGAGCGGGCAGCTCGAGCGATGGCGCGATATGTCCCGGTCGACGGAGGGAATCCGGCAGATCCTGAATGATCCGGGCCTTCCCGCCGCCTGCCGTACCGGCGATCTGGTGGATCTGAAACGGGCTCTGGAGGAAGGGGTTTTCGGACTGCAGGAGCACGTGAAGGCATTGCGAGATGGCGACGAGCCGCCACAGGACGGCAAGACAGCTTGTCAATATATGGAAGAGATCGAAATGAAATATGCCGCCTGCGCGGAAAGAATACTGTGCTGCATTCTGCTGCCGCACTGGTATAGAAAGCGCCATGAGTTGATGCAAAGCACAGTAGAGGAAACAAAGCTGAAGCCGGAGCCGAATGTAGTTCTGCTGGCGGAGGAGTTCCTCGCTTTGCGCTATGTAGCACTTATCCGCGCAATCCTTGCGCAGATGCGCTATCTGCTTGTGTTTATCACGGCAGCGCTCGTGCTCATGATGCTGGCGCTGAATGGATATCCCTTCCAGCCGAGGCAGGAGATCAACTGGTTCGTTTCAGGGTTCTTCGTGAGTTTCAGCGTGGGCATTGTGTTGGTGCTGGCGCAGATGCATCGGAACCCATTGCTCAGCCGGATTACCAGTAAGGAAGCGCACGAGCTTGGCGCCGACTTCTATCTCCGGGTCGCGACTTTCGGGGTAGTGCCATTGCTGACATGGCTGGCGACGCTGTATCCGACAATCGGAAACAAAATCTATGCGCTCTTGAAGCCGGGGCTGGAGATCATGAAGTAGACAACGAATTGCCGAAGGCAGTGACCATTCCGCGCCGGGCACTCCAGTGTGATTGGAGGGTTCTGCAGCGAGGCAGACAAGCCGGTGAAACGTAAAGGCACGTTGTCTCACTATCAGGTTACTGCCCGGTTTGGTTTCCACCACTGTGCCGATTTGGCTAGGTGGCCTGCGGATCCGGCTGTAATATTCTTTGCGAACCGCAAACCATGGGCCTCTGATTTCCAACGGGGGACCTGATGCAGAAGTCCGAAGGCGACGTCCGTCGGCGTTTCGCTCTCTTAGCGTTAGTGTGTCTGCCGGCCGGGATCCTCCTGTCGCAAACGCACGTCCACGCATTCGTGGACAATCCCACGCTGAGCCGGGGCGATACAGTTCGAATCAACATTCAAGGCAGTCTACCTCCGCAGAAAGCGGCCGCTCTGGAGCTGGCGCTGGTGCGCTCAGGTCAGATGGCATACCTTCATGCCACTTATGAGCCTGCGGGAACAGGGGGAGCCGGCGGCACTGTAACCGCGGTGATTCCTGATAGCGCCGAGTTGGGGAAGTATGAAGTTCAAGCCGTATTAGACGACAAGAAGATCGCGGCGGGGCAGCTATCG
The DNA here is from genome assembly GCA_963836835.1 of uncultured Acidobacteriaceae bacterium. Taxonomy (GTDB): domain Bacteria; phylum Acidobacteriota; class Terriglobia; order Terriglobales; family Acidobacteriaceae; genus KBS-83. The sequence goes on from CAWILE010000001.1 coordinate 3,595, forward strand.
ATTCATCCGCCGGGCAAGCCAGCAGTGGTCCTGACCGACCTATCTCCGCCAGCTACCTATAGAACGGAAACGGTGTATGTTCCAGATCCGGCGGATCGCACGAGTGCATCGATCCATGTGTCTGACGCTGAAGTTGTCGCAGACAGAACGGATCTGCCGGCGATCACTGTTCATTGGAGGGATGCGGAATTTCGTCCCATCCTGAACGGCTGCAGTTCGCCCTCGCCGTTTGGCTCAGAGAGTGAGCCGGTTGACGCGCCATCGCATTTCTATGTGAAGGGGTCGGGAAACGACGCCCTGATTTTCTGCAATCTTCCAACGGACGCTCAGCTTGCGAAGGATGGGACTGCGCTGGAAGCGAAACCGGTAGGCGACCCACATGAGATGTGGATACGCAAGCCGACCAAAGCGATCGCGAGACGGGTTTTTCGCGTGATGCTTCATGGCGAGGGATTCCAGGTCACCTATCCGAGCGACAACGCTATCTGGATCAACGACACGCGGCAGAATGTGGAGTGGGACACCTGTTCCGGCGACACCAGGAGGGGAGACCCGCAGCATCCCGTGCCGCTGCGCATCCATGGGGAAGTTATCAACGCTGAAGAGATACAACTTTGTTCGGTGCCGGTACCCGCCAGCGATCAGCTACGCCTGGCCGTCGGCTATGGAGACACTAAGAGCGACGAAAAACTGTTTCATATTTACAGAATGGGGAAGGCCTCCGTCGCGATCTGGTCGGCGCTGATTTCGGCGTTGCTTGCGCTGCTTCCGCTCTATCTGCTTTCGTTCGTTCAGGAGAGCTATCGTATCGCGGGATCGTCATATAAATTCCGGATGTTGTTTCTCGATCCGGAGACGGATAGTTACAGCTTGTCGAAACTTCAGTTCTACCTATGGACTGTGGTGTCGCTGTTTGCTTATTGCTACCTTGTCATCAGCAGGATCCATGTTCAATTCGCCTCGTGGCCGGACGTCCCGTCGACGCTGCCGGGCATCATCGCGGTTGCAGCGGGTACCGCCGTCGGATCGCAACTGATTACTTCGGCGAAGGGGTCTAAAGGGGCGGGCGAAGAGGCACCCTCGTTTGCCGACTTCATTACGAGCGGTGGTGTTGTTGCCGCTGACCGGCTGCAAATGCTGCTGTGGACGCTGCTCGGAGTGGGCGTCTTTATCTACGCAGTTCTGCACTTGTCGCCGGGCACCATCACCGAACTCCCGCCGGTGCCGGACAGGCTGCTGGTGCTGATGGGTCTTTCGTCTGCTGGATACCTGGGTGGAAAGATAGCCCGCAAAGCGGGTCCGGTGATCGACGAGATTTCAGTGAGCCCTCCCGATCCGGACGATGTTCTGGCATCTGCCGCAGCCAGCAGGGCGACCAACATGCCAGATCTCATCCAGGCGATCGCGAACGCGCAGAGGGGGCTGGGGCTGGCGGGACAGGTGAGCGATCCGAACGCGCAAGCCGCAAAAGATGCGCTCGCGGCTGCGATCAGCAAGGTAAACGCGGCTCATACGATGTCCGATTACGATCAACTGGCGGCTGATCTCGACCAACTGTCGCACGGTGCGGAGGCAGCAGCGGAAAAGGCAGCCGAAGCATTCTCCGCGAATAAATCGAGCGAGGCTGATGCTGAGGCGGCGCAATCGGCTGCAGCGGCGCTACAGGATCTGCTCGCGGACACAACACAGGCGATTGCCGTCGCGGCCGCCGATCCGATGATTGCCGAGCTGGATCCCACGCTTGCTCCGAGAACGATCGAGGTGCGGGGCAGCAACCTGTCGCCCGATGCGATTTTGGAGTTGGACCATGTGGACCTGCCTTTCCAGATGCTGATGAATTCGGAAGGCCGCAATGCCCCGGAGGTCGTTTTGCGTGATACATCGACGCCGACCTTTGCGCGTGTCCTGCGCCTGACGATCGATCCCGGGCGTCTGGTGACCGCCGATCGCGTTCAGTTCAAACGATGGTTCGGCTCGAAAGGCCATCATGTTCTCACGCTCACGAATCCGGATGGACAAAAGGCGGAGTTGAGCTTCGATCTGCCGCCGGGCGCAAGCCAGAAAGTGAGCAATGTGGCATGACCGAGCTACAGAAAGAGACGATCGCCGCGATCGTGAATGTCTTCGAGACAGGCCGGGTGCGCGGCGATTACAGCGCTGTGACTGTGCTGAAGGGAGACAGCGGCCACCTCACCTACGGCCGAAGCCAGACCACGCTGGGCAGCGGCAATCTCTACAAGCTGCTCGATCTGTATTGCCAACAGTCCACTGCGCAATTTGCGCAACCATTGAAGTTTTTCCTGCCGCGATTTCAACGCCGGGATCTTACGTTAGATAACGACGGAGCAGTACGGGGACTGCTGGAGCAAGCCGGCCGGGAAGATCCGGCGATGCGGGTGACGCAGGATCAGTTTTTTAACGCTGGCTATTTTGCGCCGTCAGCGCGCAGCGCCGAAGCATGGGGTATCAAGCGGCCACTTGGACTGGCTATCGTGTACGACAGCCATGTCCAGGGCGGATGGGACCTGCTCCGAACGAGACTAGGTCCGATTCCAGCGGGCGGGGAAGAGACGTGGCTCGGTAAGTATGTGGATGCGCGGCAAAAATGGCTTTCCAGTCTCAGGCCGCCGCTTCCTTCGACCACCTACCGTATGGATACATTTCACAAGCTGATAGAGCAGAGTGCGTGGGATCTTCCGATTCCGCTGCGAGTGCGTGGCGTGACGATCACGCCCGAGGCCTTGATGAGCGGTGATCGACCGCTGCCGGGAAGCAGCAGGCGAATTCTGAAGCTGGCGAGTCCGTATCTACGAGGTGATGACGTGCTTGCATTGAAGCAGGCATTGAAGCAGAAGGGCATGGATGCCTCAATCAACAACATCTATGGGCCGCTGACAGATGCTTTGGTAAGGAAGTGGCAGCAGCAGAACAACATTGACGAAGACGGCGCCGGCCCGGCGACATTGAAGTCACTTGGATTGTGAATGGACCGGGCAGCTTTCTCGCATACACCGTCTCTTTCCAGCCTAAGTCAAACATAGAAAATTCCTGACAGCGTCGAGGAGCCAGCCATGCCCGATATTCAGGTCACTGACACGGCGGGTAACCCTGCAGGCGTAGCGATCGATCTCAAGCAGCCTTCCTCATTGCTTAAATACCTGAAAAGTGAATTGTTGCACCTTGCCGTTCTGCCCGACTTCATGGAACGCAAGGATCTGCCGCTCGGGCAGGCCGCAGCTAAGCCGATTCAATTTCAGGCGGCGGTGAAGCACAGCTTCCAACTCGGGAACGTCCAGCCGGAAATCGATATTGAGCCGTCCGCGCAAGCAACAATAGGGGTGAATGCCACGGCAGATGCGGATCTTTTCGGGGGCGCTTTTCCGATTGCCGCAACGGTCCCGCAGCAGGTGGGATATGTATGGGTCGGCCTGGAAGGATCCGTCGATCTGGGGATAAGCGGGACGGAAGGCGACTTATCCTTCGGGCTGGATGCGACGACAACAGTCAGCATGCAGTTCTATAAGGCATTTCCACTCGGGCCTGCTGAACCTACACTATCGGCCGCACTGGGTAGCACGATCTCCTCTTATGTGCTGCCCGCGGATGTCTCCGATTTTGAGTTGCTGAATCTCAATGATATCGCAACTGTCTCCGGAGAAGGACAGCTGAAGATTTCGGGCGCTGTGACAGCTACGGCGTATCCGAATCCGCTTGCGTCTGTCGATCTGCCGCTGGGCGCCGGCAGCGTCGACCTCAACGCGGGGGCTACGGCGCGGTTGTCAGCAAGCTTCACCCTTTCGGGCGCGTACCAGGTGCGTGCGCGGCGCGTGAATGCTGACACGATTGAGCTAAGCTTCCTTCGTCAGCATGGAACGCAGATGGTTGCGGGCCTTTCCGCATCCGCGGGGGTGTCCGCGAATATCGGCGACACCGATCTGGCGAGCGCCATCTTTGGCGCCATCGGCCAGGATCCGATGCGGGAGAAGGCGCTTCTCGCCGATCTTCAGCCAACGGAGCTTGCTGCGCTTACGAGCGCGATCAAGAACGGCCTTGACCATAGCCTGCAAGCCTCGCTCAAGGCCGTCTTCTCTGCCGATGATGAGCAACAGGCATTGTTCCAATATCACATTGCGCCCAGGAAGCTGGACGCCCAGGCATTGATCGCCGTTCACAAGGCGCTGGACGGCGATCTGAGCTTGCTGACTGCGCTGGAGGCCCCCGGGCAGGCTGCGGGCGTACTCGCGCCCGGAATCACAATGCTGAACAGTTTGTTCTCCCGCGTGAACAAGCGGGGACTTGCCCTCCACCTGAATCTGGTCGGGCTATTGAATTTCACGAGCGTTTCGGAGCTGATTCGCAAGAGCGACGTGTTTACCGATTCAGTCACCGGCGATGTGACGATTCAACAGACGGTGACCGCGAACAGCATTGCTGCAATCGTCGATCCGCTGAAACGGAATGAAGCTCTGCGCAAGGTTCTTTTCGATTCCGTTATCGCCACCGCATGTTACCGCGCCGGGAAAGCTTTACCGTCGCTTGCCCTGCGCTGCGGACAAGTGCACTTCGCGATCAACCAGAATACGAATCGCCAGATCATGGGCGATTACCTGAGGTGGTTTGCAGCGCTTCATCTGCTTGCCCGCTCGGACGCAGACGCTCAACTCGATCGCTTCCACGACGGGGGCCCATCGACGTGCGTGCTGCGCACGTCATTCGCCGATGCCGATTGCCAGGCGCTGTTCTTCGATGACAGTGGCGCACTTCATGTCGAGAGCTTCTATCTCGAGACAGGGCGGCTCGCGATGCGCGAACTTCTCGATCCAGCTCTGCAGCCCATTGACGCTGTGCGCATGCAGATACTGGAAGACAAGACATGGGCGCAGGCGCTTGAGATCGGACCCGCTCCCGGACTTGCTTCGTTAGCCGGACTTGACGCAAGCGATCCTCGTGTTCTTTACCTGATCGGAGATGTGCTGGTGATCTCGCAGTGGGCGCGCGCCATGATGCAATGCGGAGCCGCGGTGCGGGATATGCGAGCCCTTGTTGGAAGCGCGGATCCCGCAACGCTGATGGAAAATAACGAGTTCAAGAGCAAGCGGGATCAGCTCCAGAAGAGGCTCGCGGGCATGGCGAAAGCGAGCAAGGCGCGCTTCGATGAGCCCTGGGGCATGGTCAGTCTTTTCTCAGCAAGCGGCTCTCGATCGAACGCCTACGGGAAAGCCGTAACTCAGGCTCTGCGCCTGGAGTTGGGAAGCGCGGAGGGGAAGCCATAGAGCGGCGGTCAGTCGCCGATATCAGAAGAGAGACGGCCGGGTGGCCGGAGCCAGCAGCGAGTTGCTGATGTTCGCGATGGTGTGATGGCCTTCGTCGCCGCCCCACGCAAACAGGAGATAGACCACCGGCAGTCCGCCGGCGTGGATCGTGACGCCGGCAGTGTAACTGTGCCGCAGGTGGCTGAAGTCAACATCGTCGCGGCGGAGTGCGACCTTTGCCTCGTCGATGCCAAGAAAAAGGCCGACCGGGATTTTGCCGAGGCTCTGCTCATATGCGCCATTGATGAGCAGCAGGTTGGGAGCGCGGAAGCGGTAGTCGGGATAGCTGGGCAGGATGGACTGGCTGTTGATGTCAGATCCGCCGATGGTGGGGTCGAGATAGAAGGGCACCACACTGCCAGCGCCGGCAATGGACTCCTGAATCAGGAGACGCGCCGAGAGCGAGCCGGTGACATCGCGCGTAGGAGAAATGGGCGGTATGGTGCGGGCCGCCGCGGCAGATCCCGGAGGCGGTGCAGCAGCCGGCTTGCCAACATCCTTGGTGTAGAGCACGAGCCGGTGGTCGAGATCGGCTGTAAAGCGGCGGAAACTGTAGTGCGAATTGGAGGGTGCGGCAAACTGCTGCAACTCGGCGAGGTAGTTGAGCTTGAGGCGAGCGGCGGCGGGGATTGCCGGCAGGAGGCGCAGACCCTCGCCGGTCTGCGCATACGCCGGCTGCGAAACGAGTCCCGGAGCGGAGATTTCGTCGTAACGGAACTCGATCGAGGGGCTCGTATCGCCATAGCTGCCGCGGACAGACGGAAAGCGCCCGTTTACTTCTCCGAGGAGGGTGAGTCCGGCCGCGGCGAACCATGAAGTGATCGGGACGATGGCATTGATGCCGGTGATGTTCTGCGAAATCCCGAAGTCGGAGCGGGCAGCGGGCAGAGTATCCGGGCCGAGGCCATAGAAGAAAATGCGGTTCAGAGATGTGGACTGAGAGTAGAAGCTGACCGTGGGCGACGGAGTGGTGAAGGTGCGCGGCGCATAGTGAGCGCGGGGCTGTCCGGGATAGTGCGGAACAGGCACGCGCGAGGATAAACGGGCAGCCGTGATGTAAACGCCGGCACGCCAGGAGGCATTGCCGCTGGCCTGGCCGTCTGCATTGAAGGTAAGAGACCAGTGGCAGGCGTTGCGCGTGCCCGGCGCGGGCGCAGCCGTCAGATCAAGCCAGTGCGCGCAGTAAGTCGGATGATAGATCTCGGCGAAGGCAAGCCCTGCAGCGACACCATTCTGTGGCGCCAGGCTGCCTATCGCGATATGAATTGGAGTGCCGGTAAAGAGAGTTTGGGCACAGCCCGGCACACCTTTGATGCCGGACGTACAACTGCCCAGGTTGACGCGCTCCTGAACCAGATCACGCTGGAAATCAGCGAGCAAACTGGGATTTCGATTGTCCGCAGCCGGCGGCACGGGCGCGTTCGGCTGGGCGGCGGCCATAGGCGCATAAGCAAGACATAGTCCCAATATGAGCAGCGAAAGTCCAGGAACGCGGCGGGTGCTCATGCGCCTGAACTCGTCTTCGGAGTTTTTCCGGACTTGCTCCTGGTCGGCTTGTTCTTGTTCGTGCGTTTTACACGCGGGGTACCCGGTGTTTCGGCTGCTGCTGCCATGGAGATTCCAGGTGCGGTTCGTTTGCGGCGGGGCTTCCTTACAACCGTCAGCGGAGGACGCTTGCGGCTCACGAGGCGTTCCGTCACTTCGGCAATGTAACGCGCAGCAGCAGAGCTATCTTGCGGCGAGGGAACAGGCATCGTTACACGCATTTTCGCCGGAAGGCGTTCTGCGACGTGCACGAAGTGTTCGAATTGCTTGAGCAGGAGATCGTTGAGCGGAGCATCGGCCCGGAATGACTCGGATGGAACGGGATGTCGACGGATAGTGGCCATAGATTTCTCCTCCTGCAGGATTGCTTACTCGAAGTCGGGGCAATCGTCCCGCGCGGTATCGAGCGTGAGATAGCGAAGAAAAGTGTTGGCAGTGGCTTCACGGACTGATCGCTTACTGTTGTCAAAGCCGGGAAGAAAATATTCTGTGACCGTCGCCGGAATAGAGGCGTGCTCAAAGACGTCGTCGATGACGGAACCCTTTTCTACCCACGGGGATATGAGGATCGCGGGCACGCGCACGCCGAGACGGTCGAAGTGAAATGGGTCCGGGGTTTCGGTGGCGTCTGTTTGCGCGGTAAATTCCTTATCGACGCGAGAAGCATCCAGGTTTGGTGGAGGCACGTGATCGTAGATTCCGCCGTGCTCGTCATAGACAACCAACAAGGCTGTCTTTGGCCAGAGCCTTGGATTTTGGCGGATGCGATTGTAGATATCAGCGATGAAGCTTTCTCCGGCCCTTACATCGTTATCCGGATGCTGATCGGTCGCTGGAAGCTGGCCATTGCCATCGGGCGAGAAATGGTCCTTGTAATTCGGCTCGATGAAGGAGTAGTCGGGCAACTGATCGGCATCGCAGGCAGCAAGAAAGTCGGGATAGGTACCGAACATGATCTGCTGGTTCTGGAGCAGATTGACGACCTCCAGTGTGGAGCTGTTTCCGTCATAGTAGAAAAGCTTCGACGTTCGGCCGCTCGCAGTAAGGCGTTCGTAAATGCTCTTGAATTTAGGGTTGATATAGAAGACCTCCATGCCCACGTTATTGAAGGACGAGCCGTAGTGGGCGAAGGCGCGGTTGCAGAGCGTAGGGCCGGGGATGGAAGCGAACCAGCGATTGAAGACAGCAAACTCGGTAGCAAGCGTGTGCAGGACAGGCAGGTTATTGGGTGGATCTGCACTGAAGGTGTATGCGATGCGGTGTGACGATCCGACGTCGGGCTGCTGCTGCTTCTGGTAGATCCGAATGAAGCCGTCCATGGTGGGCTTGCGATCCGATCCTGTCGCTCCATTGAATATCTGGTAGTCAACGGAGGCGAAGTCGTGATGGGGATCGGGAAGCAACTGACCGCGAAACTCCGCGAGCGCTTGTATCGGAGTCATGGCTCCGGTGGAGTCCGGTATTGCTTCATCGCCGTTGAGTCCATCGATCTTCGGGTGACTCTTCTTGAGACAGCCGAGCATGTGATCGAAAGAACGGTTTTCCAGCATCAGCACCACGATGTGGCGAAGACTAGCTATCCCTGGAGCCATTGCTCGCCGATCCTTTCTGACGAATGATGAGACATATGTCTGAGTGCGAACCCGCATCGTGAAGAAGGCCGGCCGGTGAGTGAAACGAACTCACTTATCGGGCCAGCGCGACGAACAATTGTCGTGCGGCATTGCTGCCGGGAGTATGGGCCCACCAGTGGCAGAGACGAATCATAAACCTGTCAGAAACCTCAAGTCAGCGAATTTCGTACAAGGCGAAAGCTGCGCCTTGCGCGGACGCAGGTCCAGCCTCGCAGGCTAAGGTACAGCCATTCGCATGCGGGTCTACTGTGTTGATAGTGGCAATGTGGCCTGCCAGCGTTTCAGACAATGAGAGCTATTGGAATGCGGAGGGGGACGACGGCGAATGCAAGCGGAGCACATGATCTGTCGATTGACGTTAATCAGATGTCCTCTTATCGCTCGATGGGTGCGAAGCCGGATCGTTGACTTGTATGGAGAGGACTGCGATGCCGATGGGCGCAGCATTCGGGTAGAGGGAGTTGAGCTTGGGAGCGGGCGGGGCGATGATCTGAACACTGAAGGAAGCGTCTTGTCGATGGTGGACGGCGTGAAGCTGACGATGACCGATGCCGGATTCGTAACCGTGATGTCGTTGCCGCTCGATGTGCCCGAATCCAGCGAAACACAATGGTTCTCGGTGATTTCCAAATGGGACGGGAACGGTAAAGCGGACAGGCCCGCGAGCTTTAGGCAATTTTGTGCTCATGACGGCTTCGGCTTCACGCCAGCGGAGTATGACCATGTTGAGTAAGCTGCCCCGCGCCACTGAAGCGCTTCATGCGCGAAGAGTACCGCCGCCGCCGTCCTGCCTGATTCGGGAAGCGGGGCCAAAAATCTCGACCATTTGCCACCGGCGATGATACACAATAGGCCTTCCCCCAAAAGTGAGGGCTTGCCGTGAACATTCACTGCTCGGCCTGCGGTGCACCGCTCCCCGCCGGGGTCAAGTTTTGCCCAGCCTGCGCGCTGCCGCTTACCGCCAACGCCATGCCGCCGCCGCCGCCCCGTCCGGCACCGCTCTGGCCGTGGCTGGTCGGCGGGTTCTTTGTCTTCTTCGTGATCCTCGCCACGGCCACCAACCATTCCGCCGCAGCCCATGATGAAGCGCCACAGCCTATCCGCGCCGCCTTCGGCATCGACCAGGGGCTGGAGCGGCGGGTCGAGCAGGATGTATGGTTCTCCACCGCTAAACTGCATCACTGGCGCGAAGAAGTCACGCGCAACCTCGCCGAGGCCGAGCGGCGGCAAAACGAGCCCGGTGCGACACAGGTCATCGCCGCGGATCGCGCCGCACTCGCCCGTATCGACGCCCGCCTGAAGGAGCTCCACGCGCAGTGAGTCGCACCGGGCCCTATTACCTCATCGGCGTCATTGTCCTGTTAGCCGTCTCCGTTATCTCGGCAAATCACCTCGCCAATGCCCCAAAAGTCTTTGGCACCTTCTGGGCATCGGGCAATGCGGCCAATCATCATCAGAATCCCTACGCAATCCAGCCAGAGACCTTTCGGGTCTACATTCCAGCTTTGAACCTTCACACGCTGGATCCCAACCTCAATCCCCCATGCCTGCTTCCGATTTTTCAGGCCTTGGCGCGCATTCCCATCCCCGCCGCGGCGCGGGTGTTCACCGCCATATCATTCCTCATTTTCGCCCTGAGCGGGGCGCTCCTCGTCGGCAATATCCCGGAGATGAAGAACAAGCAGGCGCTCTGGATTTTGGTCTCTGCCCCTGCCATCTACACCATTCTCATAGGCCAGATTTATGCGCTGCTCCTTCTGCTGAGTGTATGTATGTGGCTGGCAATGCGCCGCAATGCCGTGGGCGCTGCCGCGGTCTTTCTAGGAGCCTCCATTGCCATTAAACCTATCTTTGCCATCTGGCTGCTCATAATCGCACTGCGAGGGATTCGCGCACTTGCATGGAGAGCTGCCGTCGCAGCGGTCGCCTTCACGCTCTTCCCCGTCGCAATATATGGCCCACATGTATTCCGCCAATGGTTTGCGGCAGCCGCCCACGATCAGCATTATCTCTATCTCCCCAACATTTCGCTGTATGCCATCGGCCAGCGGATCGGCGTCCCTACTACCGGAGCCATTGCTGCGCTGCTTGTGTTTATCCTTTGCGTCTATGTAGCGCTGCGCGGTCGCCTGAGCGAACCAAGCTCCCATATCCTCGGTATCGTCTGCTCCTGCCTATGTGCGCCGCTCAGCTGGTACGTATACCTCATCGCTGCATATCCATGGCTTGTCGAGCGACCATGGAACAGGCTATATGGCTGGGCCGTCCTTATTCTGCTCGTCCCCGAGCTGACCGTTGCTGTGATTCGGGGCACCTACACTTCACCGCTCGCTCTGGCTTTTGGAACGCTCATTTGCATGACTCCAGCCCTGCTCTTGCTTGCGGACGCTATCCGACAAACGTATAAGACCCTCCGCCCGCCGCCGGAGCAGCTATCACAATCTGAAATGCCGTAGCGATGAGCGCGTCCGTCACACTCACCGTGAAGCTGTAGGTGCCGCTGCCGTCGGTGTCCCCGAGATAACGCCGCTAGCCGGAAGACTCAGCCCGGGCGGCAGGGCCCCGCTTGTTATAGAAAACGAATAGGGCGAAGTGCCGCCAGCTGCCACAATCGTCTCAGAGTAGGCCGTACCGGTTTTAGTACAGGCCCTACTTCGATCCGGGAGAGGAATCGATTGCTCCAGAAGGAGGGAAGCAGAACGCCGAAGAACTGACGGAGACCGAAGACAATGTCGCCGGTGTGAGGTGTGGAAACGGCACGGTGTTCGGCGTCCTCATTGGCTCCTCATCGCCCATGTTGCGACGCTACAGTGTCCGGAGCGGGGCTCTTTCCCATAAGGTATCGATCAAACCAATCAATCGTGCGGCGGATGGCATCAATCTGGTTCTCGCGTTTCACGAACCCGTGTCCTTCATTCGGGTAATAATGAACGTCCACCACGTGGCCTTCTTTCCTGAGAATATCCACGACCTGCTGAGCCTCCTCCTTCGGCACGCGCGGATCGTTATCGCCCTGCAGAACAAGTAAAGGCGCCTTTTCATTCCGGATATAAGTGATCGGCGAGTCCGCCTCATATATCTTTTGGTTCTTGTCAGGGTCGCCCAGGAGCGCTTTCAGATACTCATTCAGGGAAGGATCGGAACTCTTCAGCATGGTCGACCAGCTGATGATCCCGTACGCTTCCACCGCGGCCGCCCATATATCCGGCGCCTTCCCGATCGCGATCAGTGTCATAAATCCGCCATACGACCCGCCCGTGATGCCAATCTTCTTCGGATCCACATAGCCCGTAGCTTTGAGAAACTCCACTCCGGCAATCTCGTCCTTCAGGTCGCCACCGCCCAGGTCCTGAAAGTTGGCCTTTTGAAAATCGAGGCCGTAGCCAGTAGATCCGCGCGGGTTGGGAGCAAGACAGATGTATCCGCGCGACGTAAGCGCCGCGACATCGGTATTCCAGTAATCGATCATCTGGCCGGTAGGCCCGCCGTGCGGTAACACTAACGCAGGGTTGCTCCCATCCTGCTTCAAATTGAAGGGCATCCAAAGCAACGCGCTGATGATCTTCCCGTCAAAGCTCTTGTAATGTATGACCTGAGAAGGCGGAAGCGGAGTCGCGCGTAAGCTGGCAACCGTGGAGAAAGTCAGCTGTTCAGCATGTCGGCTGTTGAGATCGTAGACCCAAAGGTCTCCTGGCTGATTCGAGGCCTCATGCGAGACGATCACGCGGTCGCTCTGCGGCGCGAATTCATTCGGGTTGCCGGAAAAAGCATTCAGCCCGTGAGCCATCTCAACCTTCTCTGCGTGGTTCGTCGAGCGGTCGGCGACATAGGCGTCGACCACGCCATCTTCGTTCAGGGTGAAGGTATAGCGCTTGCCGTCAGGCGAAAAGTTTCCTGAGAAGGACTCCCATTTCGAGTCAGTTACCCAGGTGATTCTCCTGGTCGCGACATCCAGCAGGGCGACATTCCTGTAACCGCCCCTGGCATCTGAGCTGAGCAGAATCGTTCCGCCGTCAGGAGAAAGCGACGAGCCGAGGTAACCAATCGTCCCCTGATGCGTGGTCAGATTCTCAGTTTTCCCCGTCGCCACATCGATGCGGTAGATATCCGCATCGGTGAATTGAGGGTTCGTGCGAGTCGCATAGATCGTCTTGTCGTCCGGGCTCCACGCCACGACGTTCCAGGAATAGCCGGGTTGATGCTCATCGGTCAGCTTCTGGACCTTGCGCGTGGTCCAACTCATCAGAGCAATGTCATACTGCGTGCCATCCTTGGCTTTGTAGCCCAAAGCGATGGTGTGACCATCGTGTGACCACACGGGGCTCAGTTCGCGAATCGCAGGCGTGTTGGTCAGGTTGATGACCTCGCCTCCCTCACTCGGTATCGCGTAAAGATCCCATAGCTCATTGCCTGCGCGATCCTGCTGGTAGACAATCCATTTGCCATCGGGCGACCATGCTGCGCTGTATTGCCGGTCGTCAGACTGGGTAAGCTGGATCGGCCACCCCCCCTTTGAGTTCACCTTCCACAGATTGGGGCGTCCGGCCATATCGCTGGTAAATACGATCTGCTGCCCGTCAGGCGACCAGGCGGCACCGAACACGCTTCGCGTGTAGTAAATGTCGTCGATCGGAGCAGGCCGCGCCGCCGGGTTTGATACCGACATCACCGATTTCGGATCGGTGAGCGGACGGTCCTCGGGTCCGGTGGACGCCCCCAGATGTCCGCACAAGCCGCAACCAATGACAAGCGAAACTCCCAGCAATTGCCGCTTTCCCATAAGGCCTCCCGCCATCGCAGGGCTGACCCATCGCCTGGGGGAATGTTGCCAGCAGATTCGCGGGGGAATAAAGCCTGGGTCTAACAGCTCGGTGGCGGCTCTCAGCCTAGCACGACTATTCGGATACTTCGATCGTTTCTTCCATCGTCGGAAAGCGGAGCCACAGACTCGCGTATCTTCAACTCAGTCTCTAAAACGAAATGCTTTGCGGGACCTGTATTTCCCGAGACCCGATCAAAGACGATGCGCGTGCTAGAAGCCGTGGAGGCGCCTGGCTACCAGCCAAGCCAGCTCGCGCGAGGAAAGGTGCCGGCTTGTATCAACCAGAGACCTATACCATCACCCTACTGTTCATGATCGCCAGCATGCTCTGCTGGGGATCCTGGGCGAATGCAATGAAGTTCACACCAGGCTATCGCTTCCAGTTGTTTTACTGGGATTACGTGATCGGTTTGATCATGGGTGCGTTCGGTTGGGGATTAACGCTTGGCAGTTTTGGGTCGACCGGACGCTATTTCAGCCTTGACATCCATCACGCGGATGCGGCTCACATCGGGTGGGCTGTTGCAGGCGGAGTCATCTTCAATGTGGCTAACCTGCTGCTTGTGGCGGCGATAGAGATTGCCGGCCTGGCGGTTGCGTTCCCGGTGGGCATTGGTATTGCGCTGGTGGTCGGGGCGGTCAGTAGTTATCTCGTCTCTCCAGCGGGAAATGCAGTGCTGCTGTTCAGCGGAATCACGTTGGTGTTGGTTGCTATCGTTTGCGATGCTATCGCGTATCGCGAGCGGGAACGTGCGAAGCCGGCGATGAGCCGGCGCGGTGTGGTCATCAGCGTGATCTCGGGCGTGCTGATGGGAAGCTTCTATCCGCTTGTGGCAAAGAGTATGAGCGGCAGCGACGCTCCCGGGCCATACGCTGTCTCAATCTTTTTCGCGCTTGGTGTGGCAATCTGTTCACTGCCGGTGAATTACCTGATCATGCGGCACCCGTTGGACGGCGCGGAACCGGTCTCGATGCGGAATTACTCACAGGCGTCTTTGCGCTGTCATTTGTGGGGAGTCGCGGGTGGTTTGATCTGGTGTACAGGCGCGGTACTGAATTTCGTGGCGTCTCGCGCGCACCTGGTGGGGCCAGCGGTTTCCTATTCAATTGGGCAAGGAGCGACGATGATTTCTGCTGCGTGGGGAGTGTTCGTCTGGAAGGAATTCTCTTCAGCATCCAGGCGGTCCAGAAATTACCTTGCCTGGATGTTTGGTTTGTTTCTGCTTGGACTGGTGGCGGTGGCGCTCGCTCCTGTGATTTAGCTTACGTCGTCGCACCTGACAATCAGTCCGAAGGAACAGAGGGCATGCATGGGTACCGGCCAAAAACCGATTGTAGTGGTGGGAAGTATCAACCTTGATCTTGTTGCACACGTCGACCATATCCCAGCCGCAGGCGAGACGGTGCAGGGAAGCGGTTTTCAGATGCATCCAGGCGGTAAAGGAGCCAATCAGGCGGTAGCCGTGGCTCGGCTTGGATATCCAGTGCACATGATTGGCAAACTCGGCTCCGATGCTGCGGGCGAGCAATTGCGGGCACACTTGCAGAGTGCAGGAGTTGGGCTTGAGTGCCTCGGACGAGTCGAAGGCGCTTCGGGCGTGGCAATGATCGTGGTGAATGGCGATGGTGACAACTGCATTGTTGTCACGCCGGGCGCCAATGCAGACGTGACGCCTGGTTTCGTGGATCTGCATGTCGACGTCATTCGTAGCGCCGGTCTTGTACTCACGCAATTTGAAATACCAATTGAGACTGTGCAGCATGTTGCCAACGTATGCTTTCAGCACCGCATCCCTTTCATCCTCGATCCGGCTCCGGCGCAGTCAATACCGGAAGATCTGCTGAAACGCGTCACCTGGTTTACGCCGAACGAGACCGAAGCAGCCTTCTATGTGCCCCACCTAAAGGGAAATCCTGAGGCTCATTCCCGCCTTCTGGCGCAGCGGCTGTTGGCCCTGGGGCCGGCCGGCGTGCTGCTAAAGATGGGGGCGCAGGGGGCATACCTTGCAACGGATGGAATGGAAGGGCAACTCAACGCGATCAAAGTGAATGCGGTTGATACCACCGCAGCCGGAGACGCCTTCAACGGAGCGTTCGCGGTGGGTTTGCTGCTAGGCAAGAGTCCCATCGAAAGTGCGCGCTTTGCGATTGCGGCCGCTGCGCTGTCAGTGACACGCGCAGGAGCGCAGCCGTCAATGCCGGCTCTCGAAGAAGTGGAACGTCTGCTGGGAACAGAGCTCTCGAGTGAAAACAATCCAATTTCATGAGCCACGATTCTATGAAGATGATTCGCAACGCGACGCTTTCCGCTCTTAGCGCACTCTTTGGTGTCGCAATGCTCGCCGCGCCCGCAATCGCTCAGGACTCGCAATACGAACCGGTCAATCAGCAGATCCCATCGCCGGATTGTCTGACGTCAAGCACAGCATATGCCGCCGCATTGGCAGGCGGAAATCATCCCTGCCCTGCCGGGACGCACGATGCATGGCTTAAGGACCTGGAGCATTGGCGGACGGAGCGAAGGATCCGTGTCGGCTACGATGGCTCGCGCTACACTCTTCCCGCGCTGCAGTGGACCCAGTCCAGCTTCATCCAGCCGCAGATGATGGTGCAGGACCGATATTTTTACGACCCGGTTGCAGGAAAGTACACGGTGGACCGCTACCTCGACGACGTGGAGAAGCGCTATGGGGGAATCGATGCTGTCCTGGTGTGGTCGACATACCCAAATATGGGAATGGATGACCGCAATCAGCATGACATGGTGCGTTCCATGCCGGGCGGCATCGCGGGCGTACAGCAGATGGTGGCGGATTTCCATCGCCGCGGCGTGCGGGTTCTGTTTCCGATGATGATGTGGGATCAGGGAACGCACGATCCCGGCACGAGCTGGCCGCAGGCGATTGCGGAATTCATGAAAGAACTCAATGCGGACGGGATCAACGGTGACACGCAGGATGGCGTGCCACTCGCTTTTTCTCGCGCCGCCGAAAAGACCGGACATCCACTGGCATTTGAGCCGGAGGGCTCCCCGGCGGACGAGGCTGTTGCTTGGAATGTGATGACCTGGGGCCAATACAAATTCCCGTTCGCCCCCTGGTGGACCGCTTCAAATGGCTGGAGACCCGTCACATGGTCAACATCTCCGACCGGTGGAATCGCAATAAGACAGATGATCTGCAATTTGCGTTCTTCAACGGAGTGGGATGGGAGAGCTGGGAAAATATTTGGGGAATTTGGAATGGCATCACGCCGCGCGATGCAGAGAGCAACCCGCCGCATGGCCACAATCGAGCGCGGTGTTGCGCCATTTCTTGTCAGCCCGGAGTGGGAGCCGCTCTATCCCACGATCGCGTATGGCATTTTTGCGAGCCGTTGGCCGCTCGAGAACGAGACAGTATGGACTATCGTCAATCGAAACGAATACGACATAACGGGACGCCAGATCGAGTTGCTGCACAGCCGGCATGCGCTACTTCGATCTGTACCATGGCGTGGAATTGCACCCGACCATGAGGGAGGCAACGATGTCGTTGTCGTTTGCGATCGAAGCGCACGGCTTCGGCGCCGTCCTGGCACCGCCGACCGAGCCCGATGCGCGATTGCAGGCGCTTATGGAAACGCATGAAGGCGATGACCGAAAAGCCGCTGTCCAGCTTTTCAAACGAATGGAAACCGATTCCGCAGCAGACTCGTCGCGATTACCACCTACAAAGCTGGCTGCTACTGCTCCTGCTGGAATGATGAAGATCCCGGCAAGTGCGATTCTGTTTTGAAGGTAGAGGATCGAGATTGAAGGATCGAATCGATGTTGGTGTTGATGTGCAGTATCCGTGGGAGGACACGCCGCGCCGTTTCCACGAGCATCGGATGGAGATCCGGGCCTTCTACATCGATAAGTATCCGGTGACGAATGCTGAGTTCAAGAAGTTCCTGGAGGCATCGCATTATCATCCGCAGAGATGATCTGAATTTCCTGCGAGGATTGGAAGAACGGTACTTATCCCGATGGGATGGGGGAACAAGCCGGTTACCTGGGTGTCACTTGAAGATGCGCGAGCCTATGCTAAGTGGGCCGGCAAGCGGCTTCCCCACGAGTGGGAGTGGCAGTACGCGGCCCAGGGCAGCGATGGCAGAGCGTATCCATGGGGGAGATGTGGAGACCAGAGCAGTTCCTGTTCCCAGTCACGGTCGCATCCTCAACCCGCCGGACGATGTGGATGCGCATCCTTCCGGTGCGAGCCCATTCGGCGTGATGGATATGGTCGGCAATGTCTGGCAATGGACTGATGAGTATGTCGGACGAACATACTCGCGCAGCGCATCTTGCGCGGGCGGCAGCTACTACCAGCCGCAAGGATCCATCTGGTATTTCCCGCAGGCGTATCGCAACGACCGAACATGGCAAGCTGTTGCTGATGGCACCGAGTTACGATCGCTCGGGCACACTCGGCTTCCGGTGCGTTGAAGACACTCAATAGTCCAGAGTCAAGTCTGCTCTAATTGGCAAGTGGCAATAAAATCCGCATCACGAAGCTCTCCGCATCTGGGGTAGCTCTGACGTGTTGGTGTCTCAGCTACTTCCATGCGTCCGCGGGCTCAAGCAGCGATGCCGCCGGATCTCATTCGTCAGTCGCACGACACTGAATCGGACACCGAATGATGTTTGTTGATCAGACTCCATCGTTTCGCACGTCGTCGCGGAGCTCCTGATCGAAGTAATCGGGTGCGCGGGCGATGCGCATGAGCTCGCCGTGATCGAGCCAGTTGAGATTGCAGAAATCGCAGGAGTCGAGTACCACGTTGCCCGGCCCTGCGTAGAAGTGGGCCTCCATCGGGCGGCGGCAGTGCGGGCAGGCAATGTGGCGGCGGAGATCTTCCGGGTTGGCTGCAGCGCCGACGGGGACGCAGGCATGCTGCTGAGTGCGCAGATTCTCGATAAGCTCCGAGAAGAAGTCCATAGAGATGAGCAGTCCGCTGCATTTGCTGCAGAAGAGGACCGGTGTTTTGGCGACCGAGCCCTGGGAGAGCGCGATATGGCAGAGCGGGCACTCGTCTCCAGGGCCGTCGCCGAGAAGGGTGATGCCTTCGTCATTCTTTTCGGGCACTACGACTGTGCGGCAGTAGTCGCACTGGAAGGTGTCGGTGGAGGCGCGCATCTGAGCGCCGCAGGAAGGGCAGTTCATTGCTGGGGCTTCCCGCAGTCGGGGCAGAAGTGGGCTGCGTGTGGAATGGCGTGGCCGCAGGAGATGCAGTAGTGAGTCGACGCGTTTGCGGCGTCTGCAGGCGGTAGAGTTGCCTGCGAGGCCTGCAGATGCGCGGCCATGACCTGTGCTACTGCTGCTCCGGTACTGAGTCCCATGCCGACGCTTGCGCCACCGCCGGAGTTGGCCGCGGCAAGCGTCATCGACTGCGCGGCCGCGAACTGGGTGAATTGATCGAGGTCGCCGACTATGTTCATACCGATGCGCTGGTCGAGCGAACGCTGCAAGTCCTCCGGCAGCGAGATGCTTTCAACGATGAACTGTGTCAACTCCAGCCCCAGCTTGCCGAAGGAAGGCTTCATGTCATCGAAGATCTTCTGCTGCAGCACGGTGGCGTTCGCCGTCATGTCGAGATACTTGAGGCCGCTGTTGGCGAAGATGTCAGTCATCCGTGCGACGATGGTGTTGCGAAGATGGTCTTCCAGTTCGAAGGCAGAGTAATTCTGGCGCGTGCCGCTGACCTGCGTGAAGAACGTTCGCGGGTCCGCGATGCGGTAGGAGTAGATGCCATAAGAGCGCAACCGAATAGCGCCGAACTCGGCGTCACGAAAGGTAATGGGCGTGGCGGTGCCCCACTTCTGATCGATCTGCAAGTGCGTCGAGAAGAAATAGACGTCCGACTTGAAGGGCGACTCGAAGTCCTTGGCCCAGTTCTTGAGGTCGGTGAGGATGGGCAGGTTCGCAGTGTTCAGCGTGTGGAGGCCGGGCCCGAAGACGTCGGCGATACGTCCCTGGTCGATGAACATGGCCATCTCGGACTCGCGCACGGTGAGCTGGCCACCGTTCTGAATCTCGGCGTCAAGCATGGGATAGCGCCAAACGAGAACGCCGGGTTCGGGCTCGTTCCACTGGATGACGTCGATAAACTGTTTGCCCAGAAAGCTCGCAAAAGACATGACCACTCCTCTAATGCTGCTGGATCGAACGCTGGGGAATTCGCAGGAATTATGTCACGGATGAGGCGGCATCGCCCGCGATTTTCGCGGGTGCGAGTTGCACCGTTCGGGTTAGGGGCCGGCGAGAACGGCGCTTCCCGGCAGGATGCGAGAGGAACTTGATCAGTTGTGGGCCCAATCACGTGAAACGGCCGTGCTGGTAAAGTACCTGGATTGAATTCCATGATAACGAGCAGGAGTAGACGACAGTTCCTTCAACTTGGAAGCCTAACGCTCGCCGGTGCGGCAACGGGCTTCCCGTTCTCCTCGGACATAATCTTGCCATCTAGTCGTGACGATGAAGGCAAAAGGATGGCCGCGCAGAAAACGATCCGCGGCGTGATGGTCGATGCCGGACGAGTTCCGGAATCCATCGACTACTATCAGCGCGTTATCGAATTTTGCGCCGAATGGGGTCTGAATACGCTTCACTTCCGTCTGGCTGATGACCAGGGAAGTGCCCTGCGCTTTGCCTCGGTCGGCGGGTTAGTTGACCATGTCAATGCATTTACTCCCGACCAGCTGAGAAAACTGGCAGAGTACGGCGCTAACCATGGCGTCGATGTCATTCCTGAGTTGGAATCGTTTGGCCACACCGGATACATCACGCGATCACCTGCATATTCGCATCTGTTGGACAGCGATACCCAGGGTACGTCGGAATTTTCCGGCGTGTGTCCGGTGAATCCGGAGACGCTGGATTTATTCAGCAAGCTGTATCGAGAGGTTGCCTCTATTTTCCCATCCCCTTACTTGCATGGGGGCTGTGATGAGGTGAATTGGGGAGGCTCGGATCTATCGCGCAAAGCGCTCCGGGCGAAGAGCCGAGCGCAAATCTGGGCCGAGTACCTTAACGCACTCAACGGCCTCTCGAAGATGTCCGAGAAGCAGCTAATCGTTTGGGGCGATTTTGTACTCCACAAGGAGCCAAATATTTTGCCGTTGCTCGACAAGTCCATCATCGTGATGGACTGGAACTACTCAGCCAATAATCCGCTCCCCGTTCATGACGCACTCATGAGAGTGAGGGCAAATGGCTCGCGCGTGATTGGCGCGCCCGCGTTGACATGCCATGGTTGGGGTCCACGCGTCGGCACTGAGCAGCTGCGCAATATCGACGCGTATGCCGACTCATATTTTGGCACAAGCGACAGCGGTGTCATGGGTGTAGTACTCACCAACTGGATTCCAAGCAGGTATCTTCAGGATTCAATCTGGGATGGATTGGCTTACGCGGCCGTTGCCTTCAACAAGGGAACAGCCGCAGCGCAGACTTCCACATTCCACCGTTTTGTTGAGCAGCACTATCAGACAGAGTGGAACGAAATGTGGGACCAGGTCTTCACGACGCTATACCATGCTGCGCCTCATTTGCCCGAATCAAGCACAGCAGGCTGGATGGGGCTGGAACTCTCTGCGCCGTGGAGCAACGACGCAGCACTGATGGCGGTTCTGAGTGACGCATCTCCACCTTCAAATCCCTTCACCGGGCTATCAAGTTCGCTTGCGACGCTGGAAAGTCGAGTACATAGGCATCTGCACGACTTTCAGTCTTTCAAACTCGCCGTCATGTATCTCGAACAGATGTTCTGGCGCGAAGCAATCGTTGTGGAGCAACGAACGAATCGGCTGCTGAATCTCGAGACCGCTGCGCGACTCATTCAGAAGATAGCGGAGCGAGATGAGGCGCTTGCAGTCGCGCTATCCGAGGACTGGAACCGCGGTCGCTTCGCGGACTCACCGGCGAAATCAGAGCTCTTGTTTGGCCTGCAGCCTCAAGATCAGCTCCTATATCAATGGAGACAGGCGGCAAACTACTCTGCCTCGCTGGCGAAGCAGCCACACCGCTTTCTTGCTTTGCTTCAGGGCACTTCACATCATGAGGCTCAGCCAATGGCCCGGGAGAGATTATGACCAGGATGGAGGCTCCGAGCCATCGAAGTGGGTGGCGATGTGCATTACAGGCGCCCCGTTTCCTGTTACTCCCCGCGCAGAGCCTGCATCGGATCAATCGATGCCGCGCGCAGCGCAGGAGGAACGGACGCCCCTACAGCCAGCAGCAGCACACACACCGCAGCCAACACCAGCACTAATGGGTCGAACGGACTCACCCCGAATAGCATCGAGCGCAGCAACCCGGATGCTGCGGCCGCCCCCGTCAGCCCAATAATGCATCCGATGGCCGCGAGCCTGGCGGCGGACTTCAGCACGAGACGCACGATGGTGAGGCGTTGAGAGCCGAGTGTCATGCGAATGGCCATCTCCTGAACACGCGAGGCGACGGAGAAGGCGATCACCGAATAGATTCCAAGAATGGCCAGAAGCACCGCAGCGAAGGCAAAGGTGGAGATAAGCGCGGTGTTGAAGCGTCGCGACGCTTCGGACTGGGAGACGACCTGTTCCATGGTCTGCACCTGCGTGAGCGGCAACAGGGGATCGATGGAACGCACGGTGGTACGAATGGCATTTTCCATCTGCTCAGGCGGGACCGCCGAACGCACGACGATGTAGCCGCCATTGCCGTTCAGATCAGTGGGTTGGGCCAGCGAGCCAGCGGCTTCTTCTGCCTGCTCAACGGGCATGTAGTACTGCTCGGTGGCCGGATTGTCGGGAGAGAGGAGTTGCGTGTCTGAGACTTCGCCCACGACGGTGAGCCACGGGGTTTTCATCCCCTGTGTGCCAATGTGGATACGTTTGCCGATGGGATCCTGGTTGGGCCAATAGTGCTGCGCGAGTTTGTGATTCACGATCAGAGCGAGCTGTGTGCCTGCATGGTCAGCATTGGTGAAGAAACGGCCGCGTAGCAGGTGAATGCCCATCGCCGGGAAGAAGTTGCCGATGACCTGCGTGACGGTTGCCAGGTTCATGTCGGCACCGGGTGGGGAAACGTATCCGTCAACGACAAATGTCTGATTGTTGTTGACTCCCTGCGATGGCAGCATGCTGGTGAGGCCGACAGACTGGACTCCGGGAAGCTGATTGAGCTTAAGCAGCATTTCACGATTGAAGGTATCGATCTGCGGTTGCTTTTCGTATTGCTTCTGCGGCAAAGAATAGCCCGCGGTGGTGACGTGCTGCGGGGCGAAGCCCAGATCGACATCGCGCATCTTGTCAAAGCTCCGCAAAAGGAGGCCCGAAGCGGTAAGCAATACGAGGGCGATCGCTATCTCAGCGACAACTAATGTGGAGCGCAGACGAGCGTGGCCTCCCCTGCGGAGCCGGTCCGGCCTCCTTCTTTGAGGTTTTCGACGTTCGTGCGGATGGCCGCGAACGCCGGAGCGAGGGAGCATACAATCCCGGTTACGATTGCCAGCCCCAACGCAAAGGCGATGACCTGCCAGCTTAAGGCGATCTCGTTCACGCGCGGCAGACTTTCCGGCAGCATGCTCTTGCCCACCTGGAGCGCAACGGCAGCAAATACCAGCCCGAGCACACCCCCGCTGATACTGAGCACGAGACTTTCCAGCACAGCCTGACGGATCAGCACAGCAGCACGTGCGCCGAGTGCCAGACGTACAGCAACCTCGCGCTGGCGGCGAATGGCGCGTACGAGCATGAGTCCTGCGAGATTGAAACAGGCAATTAAAAGCACTACGGCGACGGCGAGGAACAGCGTACGGAGCAGAGAACGCGACTGCTTCACCGTGTCGCCCTGCAGCGGACGCACGAGGGAGTTGATGTGGAGGCTGGCGACTTCAGCGGGGTACCCGGCCATGATCTCCCGCGCGACGCGATTGGCATCAGTCTGTGCCTGCTCGGGCGAGATGCCTGGCTTGAGGCGCCCGATCATCTGATAGCTCCAGTTGCTGGCACTCCTTGGCGAAAGCTCATCGGGTGTGAAGCTCATGGGTACCCACAGCTCTGAACGATTGAGCTGGCCGGGAATCAGGGGAAACTCGAAGCCGCGCGGCATGACGCCGATGACGATGTATGGCTTGCGATCCAGAAGAATCTTGGTGCCGACGATCTGCGGGTCGGAGCGGAACCGGTCGCGCCATGTCGCATAGCTGAGAACGGCCACCTGCTGGTGATGTTGGTCTTCTTCGGCAGTGAAGTACCGACCAAGCTGTGGAGCGACGCCGAGCGCAGAAAAGATGCCGGCAGTGATGCGGGAGGCGTTGACCTGCGCCGGCTCGCTGGCACCGGAGAGTTCAAAGGCGGTGCCCTGGTATCCACCAAGCGCGGTGAAGGAGTGGGTGTCGCGGGAGTAGGCGATGATGTCGGGCACGGTGACCCCGACTTCGTCGCCGCCGCCTGCGATCTTGATTCCCTGGAGGTGGTCCGAGAGCACCACGAGGCGGTCAGAATCGGGGAACGGCAGGGGACGCAGGAGCACGCCTTCAACGATCGAGAAAATCGCAGTGGTGGCGCCGATGCCGAAGGCAAGCATGAGGACGGCAGTAACGGCAAAACCCAATGACTTTCGCACTTGACGCAGCGCGAATTTGAGATCCATAAGGAGTCTTTGCATAGGTAACCTCACATCCCGACAAGTCGGGGAGAGCACGTGAGAAGCCAAACCTCCCCGCTGCTAATACGCGAAAATGCAAGCCCTCGTTCCAATGCGAATGGATTTCAGGTTATCGATCGCGTTCGGATTGGGGGGCACGTGTTCGGAAATGGACATAGGATCGAAGCTTTGCCGCGAGGAACTTTCCGCATCATGCTGCGCGCCTGGCCTGCATCCCGGCGGGCGCGGTTGCGGATCCGTTAAGCGGACGCGATAGACTCGACTATCTGTGGTGTGCGTGTGCGGCGTACTGCGCCGAAATGATGCAGGAGTTAACCTTGGTCGCTTTCCGTTTGCTTGGTGTTCGTGTTGCTGTGGCTGCCGTGATGGCTCTGGATGTGTGCGCGCCGATGCGAGCGCAGGGGCCGGTGGATGAGGTGGATCCGACCATCGGCAATGTCAGCATCCTACTGGAGCCGACGCGGCCCACGGCATATCTGCCAAACAGCATGGTGCGGATGTATCCCATGCGTAAGGATGCGCTGGATGACCGGATCCAGTACTTTCCGCTTACGATTCTGTCGCATCGCCAGCCGGAGCTGTTTGCGGTGATGCCTGGCGGCGATAAACCCGCGGTGTATGACGGGGAGCATGCAACAGCCTATTTCTACTCGACGCGGTTCGATGAGTCGATGATTCGGACCGAGTTTGCGCCGGCCCACCAAGCTGGCTACTTCCGTTTCAGCTTTCCGAGCGGTAGAGCGGAGTTGCAAGTGAGGAACCTTCACGCAGGTTCTCTGCATGCTGTCGCAAAGAATGCGGTCGCAGGGGAAGAGAGCCTCATGGGAATGGCCGCTTACTTCTATGCAGAGACGAGCGAGCCTGTGTCGGCAGAGACGACCCACGAGAAGGATGGCGATCACGTTACGCTGTCTGCGCGCGGAGCGAAGGTGCTGGAGTTCCGGTACGGTGTCTCGTTCATCAGCGTGGAGCAGGCGAAGAAGAACCTGCTGCGTGAGATTCCCTCGTGGGGACTGGAGCGCATGAAGGAGAAGGCCCGGGCACAGTGGAACGATGCGCTGGGTCGCATTGTGGTGGAGGGTGGCACGCCAGCGCAACGGCGTGTGTTCTATACGGCGTTATATCGCTGCATGGAGCGCATGATCAACATCACCGAGGACGGACGCTACTACAGTGGGTACGACCACAAGGTGCATGAAGATGCGCGTCCGTTCTACGTAGATAACTGGCTGTGGGACACCTTCCGCGCAATGGAGCCGTTGCAGACGCTGCTGAATCCAGACATGCAGGCGGACAAGATCCAGTCGTACGTACGGATGTATCAGCAGGGCGGAATCATGCCAACGTTTGCGCTGGCCTCCGGTCCCGCGGGAATCATGAACGGCAACCATGCTGCTCCGTGGATCGCGGATGCGTGGAACAAAGGCGTGCGCAACTTCGATCTGCCGGTGGCATATGAGGGGCTGCGCAAGCGGTCGCTGGAGCAGACGATGCTGCCGTGGCGGCTTGGCCCGAAGACGGTGCTGGATGACTTCTATAGCGCGCATGGTTACATGCCCGCGCTGCGTGCCGGGCGAGAAGGAGACGGTCGCGCAGGTACACCCGTTTGAGAAGCGGCAGCCCGTGCCGGTGACGCTGGAGAACAGCACCGATGACTGGTGCATCGCGCAGCTTGCAGGGGTGCTGCACAAGCCCGAGGACCGCGCGTTATTTCTATCGCGCGCAGGGAACTATCGCAACCTGTATCGCGCGGACAAATCGCTGATGTGGCCCAAGGATAACCAGGGCAACTGGATTGAGCCGATGGACGCCAAGTTCGGGGGTGGCTTGGGCGGCCGCGATTACTACGACGAGAACAATGGCTGGACGTACACCTGGGACGTTGCGCATGACTACGACGGGCTGTTTACGCTGATGGGCGGCAAGGCGAAGGCGGAGGCGAACCTGGACCAGTTGTTCCGCGAGCCGCTGGGGCATTCGCGTTATGAGTTCCAGGCGAAATTCCCGGATTCAACCTCGATGATTGGCGAATTCTCGATGGCGAACGAGCCGAGCCTGAACATCCCATACATCTACGACCGGCTTGGCGCGCCGTGGAAGACGCAGAAACGCATCCGCACAATCCTGGATGCGTATTTCCGCGATAATCTGCAGGGGATTCCGGGTGATGAGGATGGCGGCGGGTTAAGCGCGTTCGTTGTCTTCTCGATGATGGGAATCTACCCGGTGACGCCCGGTGTGCCGGTATATGACGTGGCCAGCCCGGTGTTTACGAAGGTGACGATCCACCTGAAGAACGGCAAAGACTTGGTGATTGCGGCACCTGCTTCTTCGCGCGATAACAAATACGTGCAGAGCGTCCTCTGGAATGGGAAGACACTGGACCGCCTTTGGATCGAGCACAAGGACGTGGCGAACGGCGGCATGCTCGAACTTACGATGGGCGATGCGCCGAACACATCGCTGGGCTCGCAGGAGAAATCATTGCCGCCCGCTTCGATGACAGTGGATCCGTCGCGCTTCGAGTAGCGGTGACTGAGCAATCTATGATCTTGTGTTGGTGCTCGCATCGCGGGCCCTCTCGATGGCATTGGGATGCCGCATGGAGGATGGGAGGTAACTCAACTTCCGGGTTGTCTGTGACCTGGGAACCCTAAGAGCATTCAGCCGGGCGAAGCTTAACCGCGGTGAGTGTCCGCAAGTTCGCGGACGATATCGCCCACGAAGACTTTCGCGTCGCCAAACAGCATCAGAGTCTTGTCCAGGTAGTAAAGCGGATTATCGATTCCAGCAAAGCCCGGGCTCATGCTGCGCTTGATCACCATCACGGTGCGCGCCTTGTCCACATCCAGAATCGGCATGCCGTAGATCGGGCTGGACTGGTCGCTGCGCGCCGCGGGATTGGTCACGTCGTTGGCGCCGATGATCAGCGCCACGTCCGTTTGCGGAAGATCGGAGTTGATGTCGTCCATTTCGACCAGGTCGCTCGTAAGGAATATCGGCTTCGGCCAGAAGGACGTTCATATGCCCCGGCATGCGCCCCGCAACAGGATGGATGCCGAATTTCACGTCGATGCCCTTCTTGGTGAGAATGTCATAGAGTTCGCGGACTTTGTGCTGCGCCTGCGCCACGGCCATACCGTACCCGGAACGATGACGACCGTGCTGGCCGCGGCAGAGAATCTCCGGCAGCTTCTTCGGCGTGCGCTGCGCACGGTTCGTTCCTCGGCGCCGCTTTGGCGCCGAGCCTGCACCTGCCCGAATGCGCCGAACATCACGTTGGTGAACGAGCGATTCATGGCCTTGCACATGATCACGGAGAGGATGAAGCCGGAGGAGCCATCGAGCGCACCGGCCACGACCAGCACTTTGCTGTTCAGCACAAATCCCAGCAACGCGGCGGAAAATCCGGCGTAGGAATTCAAGAGCGAGATGACAGTCGGCATATCCGCGCCGCCGATCGGCGTGACCAGCAACACTCCGAATAACAGCGCGACACCACCATGACCGGGAAGAGGTGCAAATACTCCGGATGGACCACGAGAGCGATCGCCATGCACAAGCGCCGCGCCGAGGACCGAGAGGCTGACGATGTTCTGCCCGTTATAGACGATCGGGCGCTGCGGCAGAATTTCCTGCAGTTTTCCGGCGGCGATCAGGCTGCCGGTAAACGTCAGCGAGCCGATAATCACTTCCAGTCCGATTTCGGCCATGCCGAATCGCGTGACGTGCGGAACGCCCACGTAATATTCCGCGATACCGATCATCGCTGCGGAAAGCGCGCCAAACGCGTGGCTCAGCGCAGTTCGCTGGGGCACGGCCGTCATGTGGACCATGCCGAGCGGGATGCCGATGGCGGCGCCGATGATCAGCGTGATGATGATCCACTTGTATTGGACAGTTCGGGATTGAAAGCGTCGCGCCAACAGCCAGCGCCGCGCCAATTTCGCCGGCCAATCACTCCACGACGCGCGGTGGTCGGCGAGCTCAGCCATTTGATCGACAGAATAAAAAGGACGGTGGCGACGATGTACGCGGAATCGAGAAGCTGCTGCGGTGGCGACCGGGTCATGATTTTTTGGGCTTTGCCGGTCTTAAACATGCGCAGCATGCGGTCGGTGATGAAAAAGCCGCCGACCATGTTGCTGAAGGAAGCGGCCACGGCGATCGCGCCGAGAATGGTGGAAAGCGTGGTCTCATGCCGCCCGGCAATGATGATGGCAGCGACCACCACAATGGCGTCAAGCGCATTGGTCAGAGACATCAGCGGCGTGTGCAGCAGCGGCGAAACACGCTTGATCAGTTCAAACCCGACGAATCCCGCCAGGATGAACACATAAAGATTCGAAATAAAATCCGCAGGCACTACTTTCCTCCTTAGGCGCCTGCTGCGATTGGCCGGCGCCGGCATCGCGAAAAATTCGCGGACGCGTGGGTTCACAATTTCTCCGCCCCGCGTGACCAGTGTCTCCCGGATGATTTCGTCTTCCGCAGTTGAGCGTGAGCTTGCCTTCCTTTGCACAGGTGCAGTAAGAAACGCCGTCATGTTCCGCGCATACATCTGGCTGGCGTGATACGGCACGGTGCTGGCCAGATTGACCCGGCCGATGATCGTGACGCCGTGGTCGACGATTGTCTCTCCGGTCTGGGTCAGCTCGCAATTCCCGCCGCGCTCGGCGGCGAGATCCACGATCACCGAACCCGGCGCCATGCCCGCCACCATTTCGCGCGTGACGAGTACGGGCGATTTTTTCCCGGGGATCACGGCGGCCGTGATCACCACATCGCTTTCGGCGACGACGCGCCCGAGCAATTCGCGCTGGCGATCTGTAGAAGGCTTCGTCCTGCGCCTGCGCGTAGCCGCCCGCGTCCTGCGCGTTTTGCGCTTCGATGGGCAGTTCGACGAATCGGCCGCCGAGGCTCTGCACCTGTTCCTTCACGGCGGGACGGAAATCGTACGCCGAAACGACCGCACCGAGTCGCCGCGCCGTCGCAATCGCCTGAAGGCCCGCGACACCCGCGCCAATGATCAGCACGCGCGCAGGCGTGATCGTGCCTGCGGCGGTGGTCATCATGGGAAAGATGCGCGGAAGCGTATCGGCGGCGATCAGCACGGCCTTGTAGCCGCAGATGGTGCGCCATCGAGGAAAGCGCGTCCATGCTCTGCGCCCGGGTGGTGCGGGGCATCAGTTCGACAGCGAAAGGAGCCACGCCCGCGCGGCGATATCCTGGACAATATCAAGATCGCCGAGCGGCCGCAAAAATCCGATTAACAACTGATCGGGGCGAAAGAAGGGAATATCGGCTTTACCGGTCTTGTCATTCGAGCCGTAGCAGAGCACCTGAACGACAATATCCGCTGTGCAAAGACCTCGGCGCGGTCAGGGACGCATCTTCGCGCCCTTTGGCGATGTAGTCGGCATCGGGATAGCCGGCCTCAAGCCCGGCATTCTGCTTCCACCACCACTTCCAGGCCGGCTTTATTGAGGTTGGGAACGACGGATGGCACCAGCGCGACGCGTCGTTCGCCGGGATAAATCTCGCGCGGGACCCCCACCATCATTCGTTTATTCCTCGCCCATCCGTTTGCGCGTTCCTTCTCACGCTCGTATTTAAAGAGCGCTCGGTCACTCGACTTAAAGGATCGAGTCCCAAAGTACGGGCCCCCACCGCGATCCGGTTCAGGCACGCCATATTAGTCAAAACGGTGACTGATTGTATCGGCATACGTTGTCGACGCCATAGTACGCCCCGACTCGTTGACCTTGCGGAGGCAAACGACGCGATCGGCATAATCCGGCATTGTTCACTGGATGGCGATCTTTTTCAATGGCCTTCTGTACCAGGCGTTCGATTCTCGACGATGGAACAGGGTTCGTTGCGAATTTGTGTGGCGCGATGACAGATTCCCTTTTCGTCGAAGCCGCAAGATTTTGATGGTGGCCGCGACGTCCGCGAAGGCGCACGCGTTAATGGTTCAGCCCTGGCTATCTTGCCCCATTGCCCCATAATGAGCGATCACAGTCTCGCTTCTGCTTAGGTTCCGACAACCTAATTTGAGGACGTCTGCGGGACACTAAACGCTTCGCTTGACGCGCGCGACCGCAGATACTGAGAGTTGTAAGTTATTGAATTAAAGCAAGATGGCGGTGGGATAGAGTCCGAAGCGAGCCGCTTTCCGGCCAATTCCCGTTAACAGGGAATCCGTTAACAGGGAATAATACAGAGAAGTTTTCGGCTTTCGCGCGGTAGTCGCCACAGGCAAGTCCTCTATCCCGCTGGATATGAGAGGCTTATGGCAGTGTTGTCCGATTTGGGGCCCCTCTGGAACAGGGAATTATTGATCGTCTATCAGGGAATGATTATTCCCTGAGGGTGCCATCGGCCAACTTCCCGCCGGACCGATGGCCTTCAGACCTCGGGACTTCCCACGATTAAAATTTGTCAGCCCGTTGTCGTATCCAGTGGCCAACAACTGAACTTAATCAAACCGAGTCTTCGTCGGCATCTGGCGAGCCAGCAACGAACTCTCTCGCGCGGGGATACCCGGCGTAGGCTGGGGTGTCTTTCGAAGATTGCATTGGCGGCTATGTAACAACTGAGAGGGTGCACGTAGTTTCTATGGTGGAGATGAAAGGTTAAAGTACGTTCGGTTCGGGATTTGGCCCGTGTCAATGGAGGCCTGCTCATCTCACGAGTGGGCGATCTGTCCATTGTTGATTGACATATCCTTCAAGGCACCAGTCCGAAGACGTTGTCCCTGACACGCCACGCTCGTAGAGATGAATGCGCTAGGAAACCGAGTTGGATCTCCGAAGCTGATTTTCAGCCTGTGCACTGAGGGCTTCTACGCTGAGGATTACGATCCGGTGGCCTCGCGACTCGATAACACCTTGTTGAACAAGCCTCTGTAGTGCGCGGGTGACCACTTCCCGCACTGATCCAAGACGTGACGCGAGTTGCGAATGCGACATGGGTAAAGAGAATGAGACGCCATCCCGCAATTTTGGCGCTGTGCGGTGCGCTTCCTCCAACAGTAGTGTTGCCAGCCGCTGACCCACATCTTTTAAGGCAAGTTGTTCAGCAAGCGATGCAACGCTGCGCAGCTTCTTTGCCATATGGGCCAGGGCGGTGAGAGCTGCCTGCGGATAGCGCAGCAGGAAGTGGTGGACATCTTCTGTCGGCAGAAATAGGACCACGGAGTCTTCGTCTGCAACGGCATTGGAAGGATACGGGCCACGATCAAAGACGGCGACCTCCGCCAATGTCCCACCGGCGTGCTCCACGTGTATGGTCTGCTCGCGTCCGTCGACATTCTCTCGGTAGGCTCTGACGGAGCCTGAGAGCACTATGTAAAGGCCGCCGGCAGGCTCATTGGCGGTGAACAGGATTTGCCCTTGCCGGAGCTTCCGCTGGACGGCATGCGCAGCAATTTCGGTGACGGCAGATTCCGGCAGATCTCGAAACAGCGCAGATTTTGCCAGGACGCTTGTGAGCCGCTCGAGAGACATAGCGGTATCCATCTTCCGGCACTCACTTCCAAAGCGCAACAACGTGGGTGATCTAGGTCACTGAATCTTCTCGAGCGCCCATCTACGCTGAAAACGATAAGGAGATTTCACTCATGGACATCACTGCGGAAACACCGGTACGCGACATTGTTGTTGAGGCCCCAACCGCGATTCCGGTGCTGGATCAGTTTGGCATCGACTACTGTTGCGGCGGCAAACACACGTTGGCTGAAGCCTGCGCCAAACGGCATCAGAGTGTAGCGTCCGTGCTCGACGAACTGAAAAGTCGGGTGCAAGAGGCGGAATTGCCGCATGTCCCGTGGCAGATGACGCCGCTACGGGAACTGATTGCCTACATCGTACAGAAGCACCATGCTTTCACGCGCGAACAACTTGGCCTGGTCCGGGATCTAGCCGCCAAGGTCGACCGCCGCCATGGGGCTGCGCATCCGGAGATCCGTACGGTGAACGAGAGGCTTGCCGATATCAGTGCAGAACTTGCACATCATTTCTACTGCGAAGAGACCGTGCTGTTTCCGTACATCGAGCAACTGGACAGCAACGACGGACCCGTGGTACGTGGCGCGTTTGACAATGTGCAGCAGCCGATCGAGCGGATGATGATGGACCATAACCAGACGGGCGATGAGCTTCGCGCAGTTCGAGAAGCTACGAACAACTATCAGTTGCCTGATGACGCCTGCACGACGTACCGAGCGCTTTACCGCGCGCTGGAAGATCTGGAGCGCGATCTGCACCAGCACATCCATCTTGAAAACAACATTTTGTTCCCACGCGCCCTGAAACTACAGAACGGGCACGCTTAATGGCAACTCATTCATGGCAGCAGCCGGCAGATAGAGCGCGCATCAGAAGGGAGCGGCACAGCCAGTGGCTAGTGACCGCCTTCGTTGCAGGCGGAATGCTCTTCATGCTCCTTCCGGGGACATTTCTGGGCGTGTGGAATCTAATCGGCATTTCTCAGCAACATACGCCAGCGACTTTGTCGCCGGCATGGTTGCAAGCGCATGGTCAGGCACAGATCTTCGGGTGGATTGGCTCGTTCATTCTGGGCGTCGGCTTCTATTCGCTGACCAAGACGCAGAGCACGCTCGCGTTTCCAGTACGGACAGGATGGACGGCGTGGGTGTTGTGGACGCTGGGCATTGGACTGCGCTGGACTGCTGGTGTGATTGGCTGGCATTGGAGAATTGGGCTGCCACTCTCTGGCTTGCTTGAGCTGGCCGCATTCACTCTGTTCTACCGTTCGGTGTCGCAGCATCGTTCGGTGAAGGGCCGAAGGGAAGCCTGGATGATCGTTGTATTCGGAGGGGCGATCGCCTTTCTGGTGGCGATGATCGTGAACCTTGCTGCTCTGATCTATGTCGCTGTCCTTGGGAACACGCCCGCGCTGCCCCATCTTCTCGATCAGCAGATGATTGTTCTGGCGGTGTGGGGTGCGCTGGTACCGACAGTCTGGGGATTCAATGCACGCTGGCTTCCAATCTTTGCAGGACTTAAGCAACCGGATAGCACTCGCCTCCTGGTTGCTTACTGCCTCAGCATTGCAGGTGTCGCAGTTGTCTTCCTGCAATGGTGGAGGGTTTCTGCAGTGCTTCTTCTCTTTGCCGCGCTTCTGGCCGTCGATGCGCTTCACGTATGGGAGCCCGTCGTACAGCCGGCGAAATTGCTGAACGTCCACGCATCATTGCCACTGTTTCTCCGCATTCCATACGTTTGGCTCATCGTATCGTGCATTCTGAACGGACTGGCGGTGCCTTACGATCATGCGGGAGGGATCTGGGGCGCAAGCCGCCATTCCATAACCGTCGGATTCATAGCCGGCATGGTATTTGCGATTGGCCAACGCATTCTTCCGGCGTTTTGCGGAATGCGCATTCTCTGGAGCACCCGGCTGATGTTGTGGTCGCTTCTACTGTTGCACGTGGGTTGTACGCTGCGCGTGATCTTCGAGCCGCTGGCTTACGAAAATTACTGGGGGTTTGCGTGGAAACTGCTGCCATGTTCGGCGATTGTGGAACTGGCGGCTGTCGTGCTGTTTGCCTGGAACATTTTCGCCACGTTGCTCCAGCCTCCGGCGCATTTGCGTCTCGTCGCCATACAAAACACCCGGAGTCTCGTTTGATGAATACCTGTAAACAGCTATGCCCGGATACGGATGGACTCCAATCAGAGATTCCTGGACAACGTTTATTCCGGAAAGGACCTGAAATGACATCTGTTCTCGGCGAGCAGTTCGAACGACAGAGCGCGGTCCCGAGGGAGTTCACCCTCAACCTGTACCGCAAGGTGCTTACTCTCTTCTATGTCGAGGAGCGGATGAAGATATTTGCCAGGCAGGGCAAATGCTCGTTCGTGGCTTCGAGCCGCGGACATGAGGTTACCCAGGCAGGCATCGCGTCTCTCTTAAAACCGGGCCATGACTGGTTTTTCACATATTACCGTTCGAAGGGTACAGCCGTGGGGATTGGCCTTCCCTTGACAGACATCTTCATGGGAATGCTGGGACGAGAAGGCGATCCGAATTCCGGAGGGCGCAACATGCCAGAACATTTCTCCTCGCGAGAACTGAATCTGGTGTCGCAAACTGCTTGCACAGGCTCGCAATATCTTCCCGCAGTGGGCGCTGCCAAAGCAGTAAAGACCGAAGGCAAGGATGCCGTTGTGTACGTTGAGTCGGGGGAAGGCGCTACGAGCGAGGGTGAATTCTTTGAGGCGTTGAACTGGGCAGCC
The DNA here is from genome assembly GCA_963836835.1 of uncultured Acidobacteriaceae bacterium. Lineage (GTDB taxonomy): Bacteria > Acidobacteriota > Terriglobia > Terriglobales > Acidobacteriaceae > KBS-83. Next base: position 37,843 of record CAWILE010000001.1, read on the forward strand.
AGAGAATCTCTTCCCGCCCTCTTCGTGGTGCAAAACAATGGTTACGCCATCAGCGTGCCCCAACGGACGCAGACGGTTTCCTCGGTCCGGAAGATTGCGGAAGGCTTTGGCGTCCATGCGGTTGAGATTGATGGAACTTCATTCGAGCATGTTTACGAGGCCGTTCCCAATTTGATTGAGTCACTACGAAACGGGCATGGCCCTGTTCTGATTGAAGCGAAGGTGATCCGTATCGATCCGCACTCCTCTTCCGACGATCAACGAAAGTATCGGAGTGAGGAAGATATCCGCCATGCTGCGGAACTGGATCCCATACTGCAGATGGAAGCGAGGATGTTGGAAGACAAAATTCTGAGTTCAGCCGAGATCGACCGAATCCGCCAGGAGACAAAAGGCGAGGTCGACCGCGCGGCGGCCTGGGCCGACGCTCAGCCGGAACCCGACGGCGGCAACTTGATGGCACATATTTACGCCACGTCTCCGGCCGGGAGCAGGACGGCAAGACCGCCTGAGTACATTTCTCAGGAACCGGTCACTTTCATCGATGCAATCAATCATGGGTTACGTGAAGAACTGCAACGAAGTCCCAAGATCGTGATGTGGGGCGAGGACATCGCCGATCCCAAAGGTGGGGTTTTCGGCGTCACTCGCGGACTCTCCGATGCATTCGGTTGTCGTGTAAGTAATTCGCCGCTTGCGGAGGCGAGTATTGCTGGCGTAGCCGGTGGAATGGCGATTGCCGGTTACAAGCCTATTGTCGAGATTCAGTTCGCCGACTATCTCTGGCCCGCAGCAATGCAACTGAGAGATGAAATCCCCACCGTGCGGTGGCGGAGCAACGGCGTCTGGACTTGTCCGGTGGTTGTCCGCATTGCAGTTGGCGGATACATTAAAGGCGGTCCCTGGCATTCGGCTTGCGTTGAAAGTTTCTTCTCCCATATTCCAGGATGGCAAGTCGTATTTCCAAGCTGCGCAGAGGATGCCAAGGGCCTCGTCAAGGCCGCAGCCCGTTCAGAAGATCCGGTTATCTTCCTCGAGCATAAGGGTCTCTATCGCCGTGTCCAGGCGAAAAGCCTCGAGCCGGATGCAGACTATGTTGTTCCGCTGGGATCTGGACGCGTGAGACGGGAGGGGACAGATGCAACGATCGTGACCTGGGGCAGCACTGTCTATCAGGCTCTCGAGGTCGCGCGTCAACTGCAACAACAAGGAAAGTCGATTGAGGTACTTGATCTGCGATCGATAGTTCCCCTTGATGAAGAGCTGATTTACGACAGTGTCCGAAAGACGAACCGGGTCCTGATTGCGCACGAGGACTCGCTGACAATGGGATTTGGCGCCGAAGTGGCTGCGCGCATCGCGGCAAATTGCTTCGACTCCCTCGATGCTCCCGTTCTTCGGGTAGCGGCCAGGGATTCGTTTGTGCCGTCTGCGCCAGCGCTGGAAACGTTGATTCTTCCATCTGCGGATGAGCTACGTGCTGCTGTCGAGCAGATATTGCGCTTCTGAGTGACTGGGCGGAACGTTATCTCCGTCGCCTGAGACAAGGAATCTTCTTTTCCCGGTACTATGGGTGTGCTCATAACGTAGGCGAAACACGGCCAGCGCACCTCGCAGTTCACGGCTACGAGGGATGGATATGGTTACAGAGAAGAGCAGAAGTGCACCTGCGCAACTGTCACTGGGAACATTGTCCTTCGTCGTGTGCTTTGCCTCATGGGGGCTAATCAGCTCCTTCGCGCCGCGTTTCCGCGAGACACTGCACCTCACCGCCACGCAGACGGCGTTCCTAGTTGCGGTTCCTGTCATTCTCGGCGCCCTTGCGCGCATTCCAATGGGGATGCTCACCGATCGGTATGGCGGGCGAGTGATATTCACCGTTCTGATGTTCACGGCCGCCGTCCCGCCAGTCTGGGCTTCTTTCGCAAGCAGTTATTACATGTTGCTTGCGGCGGCATTTTGCCTGGGGATAGCCGGATCTTCCTTCGCAGTTGGAGTGGGCTTCGTTTCGCGATGGTACCCGCCACAAAAGCAAGGAACCGCGCTCGGTATATATGGGTTAGGCAACATCGGACAATCGGCTGTCGTATTCTTTGGACCGGTTCTTGCGCTTACGTTCGGTTGGCAACGGGTTTTTCGTGGCATGTCCGCGATATTGGTGGCGTGGGCCGTCTTGTTCTTTGTGTTTGCCCGGAACTCTCCGAATGTGCAGCGGCCTAAAGCGCTCGGCGAGATGCTGGGTGTTCTCCGTCGCGAACGGCTTGCGTGGGTCCTCTCTGCCTTCTACGGGCTCACCTTTGGCGGATTTGTTGCGTTCTCAATCTATCTTCCCGCGCTTCTCAAGGACCAGTTTCACTTGAGGCCTACGGATGCAGGGTTGCGGACCGCAGGTTTTGTTGTACTTGCCACGCTGCTGCGGCCTCTCGGCGGTTGGCTGGCAGACAGAATCGGCGGAGCACAGGTCCTCTCGGTTGTCTTCTTCGGTATTGTCCCGTTCTCTCTGCTACTGGCATGGCCGTCCATGAAGCCGTTTACAGCGGGGGCTCTTGGCTGCGCGGCACTTCTGGGCATCGGAAATGGAGCGGTCTTCAAGCTGGTTCCGCAGTATTTTGCGAAAGATACAGGAACTGTAACTGGGCTGGTCGGAGCTATTGGCGGCCTGGGCGGCTTTTTCCCGCCGCTGCTTCTCGGAATCTTTGCTGATACTTTCGGCGCAGTCTGGCCAGGTTTCATCCTGCTTTCTTTGACCGCATTTCTGTTGTGGCGCCTCAATGCACGTGTGCTCCTCGCCTCTGATCGGGTCGCGGTCGAGCGGGCGCCTGTCAGGCAGAGCCGCGCCATGACCCAGTTGCGCGCCGGTGTCTGGGCAACCGTCTGGACGGGAATCTTGATTGCGGCGGTTGTGGCCGGGTCGCGCAACCTGGAGAACTTCGATCCGGCGCTGGTGATATACACCTTCGCAATCATCTTCGCGACATGGGGCGTGGCCTACCACTACATTGTCTGGCTCGATAAACCGCCGACACGGATCTTCTGGCAGCGAGGGTGGCAGATCGCCAGAGAACAGGGATTCTGGCGCAGTCTCACAGATATTACGGGGCTCTTAGGAACGAATATCCTGATGCAGACCTTCATTCACCGCCGCTCGCGACTGCGCTGGTGGATGCACCAATTTCTGTTCTGGGGCTGTATTCTGGCCGCCGCCATTACGTTTCCCCTAGTCTTCGGATGGCTCTCGTTCGGTTCGAAGGCAACCGATCAGATGACATATGTGACGTATGTCTTCGGCTTCCCTGTGGCCTCATTCCCGCTGAATACAATCGTGGCTGAGATCGCATTTCACGGCCTCGACATTGCGGCGATCCTCGTACTCATTGGCATCACGCTCGCCCTATGGAGGCGGTTGCGTGATGTCGGCGCGCAGACGCTCCAGTCGTTCGCGCTCGATTTCTTCCCTCTCATTTTGCTCTTTGCGATTTCCATTACTGGTCTCGCACTCACGGTCTCGCAGCTCTGGTTGCGGGGTAATCTCTACAGTTTTCTCGCGATTCTTCACGCCATCACCGTGATCGCCGCCCTTTTATATCTTCCGTTTGGCAAATTTTTCCATATTTTCCAGCGGCCTGCCCAACTGGGCGCCAAGCTTTACCAGCAAGCCGGAGCCCGTGATGAAGGCGCTCTATGTGCCCGATGCGGGGAGCGATTTGCTTCGAGAATGCAAATCGACGATTTGAAACGCACCCTGCCGCAACTCGGATTCGACTACAGCATCCCGGGCCCCGCCGGTTATTGGCAGGAGCTATGTCCACCCTGCAAGCGAAAGACCCTGTCGCGCGCACAACTACGAATGATGGAGAAATCCAGCCGTGGCTAAACTTCCGGCTTCTGCGGAAGACCTCCGTGAACAATTCGGACCACATCTTCACACGACACCTCCAGGCGGCTGGTCGGATGAATCGCGCAATCCGGCAGAGAAACTGGTGAAAACGCATTGTTGCTTCTGCGGACAGCAATGCGGCATTCAATTGAAAGTTCGTGAGAACAGGGTTATTGGTTTTGAGCCCTGGGAGGAATTCCCGTTCAACGAAGGTAAGTTGTGCCCCAAAGGCGTCAAACGGTATCTACAAGGGAGCCATCCGGATCGCCTGCTCGATCCATTCCTGCGCACTGACAAGGGGTTCCGCAAAGCAGGATGGGAGGAGGCGCTCGGTTTCACAGCCAGACGTATCCGCGAAGTGCAGGAGAAATACGGCAGAGACGCAGTAGCGGTTTACGGCGGTGCTTCACTCACAACCGAAAAATCTTACCTGGTTGGAAAGTTCGCCCGTCTGGGTGTTGGTACGCGCCATGTCGATTACAACGGCCGGTTGTGCATGGTGTCCGCCGGCGTAGCCTACAAGCTTGCGTTTGGAGTAGACCGCAGCCCGATTCCGTGGTGCGACATCCCGAAAGCCGACGTTCTCTTCATCATAGGATCGAACATCGGCGATTGTTCACCCATCACGACTGACTACGTTTGGCGGTGCCGCGACCGCGGCGGCAGATTGATCATCGCGGACCCGCGATTGAATCCGATCGCGAGGAATGCCGATCTGTTTCTTCCTTTGCGTCCAGGAACGGACCTCGCTCTTTTGATGGGCATGCTGCACGTGATTTTGCGCGATGGATTGGAGAATCGACAGTTCATCGCGGAGCATACGACCGGCTTTGAAGCAGTGGAGGAGTCCATTCGAGCGTGGGATCCGCAAACTGCTGCAGAAAAAACGGGAGTTCCGCCAGAGGCCATCGAGAAAGCTGCTCATTGGTTTGCGAAGGCGGAGCATGCAATTGCCCTGCACGCCCGCGGACTCGAGCATCAATCGAAGGGTGTGGAGAATTGCCTGGCAGTCATCAATCTGGTGCTGGCGACGGGCCACCTGGGTCGCGAAGGCTCGGGCTGCGCAATGATCACCGGTCAGGGGAATGGCCAAGGCGGTCGCGAGCATGGGCAGAAATGCGATCAGTTGCCCGGACAGCGCATGCTCACTGATCCGGTAGCACGTGAGCATGTAGCGAAGGTCTGGGGTATTTCGCCGGATCAACTGCCGCAGCCCGGTTACACCGCTCAGGAGATCATGGAAGCTATTCACGGCGGCGAGATCAAAGCATTGTTCTGCCTATGTTTCAACCCGCTGGTTTCACTGCCCGATGCAAACTATACGCGTGAAGCGCTCGAAAAACTTGAATTCTTCGGGGTGATTGATTTCTTCCTTTCCGAAACCGCGCAGCACGCTGACGTAGTGCTTGCCGGCAGTCTGCAGGAGGAAGAGGAGGGGCTGACCTGCAACGTCGAAGGCCGGGTCATTCATATCCAGAAAGCTGTGGATCCACCGTCGAATGCTCGGACCGATACGTGGATACTTTGCGAATTGGCAAAACACCTGGACCGCGAGAAGTTCTTCCCATTCCAGAGTTCCCGCGAGGTCTTGGACGAGTTGCGCGAGGCCTCGCGGGGTGGACACGCGGACTATTACGGCATCACCTATGAGCGGGTCGATCAACACATGGGCCTTTTTTGGCCGTGTCCTTCATTAGATCATCCGGGAACACCTCGTCTGTTCGAAGGCGGACACAGCTTTCACGAAGATGGGAAATGCAGGTTCCTTACAACCGAATGGCGAGAGAGCGGGGACCCTGTAGACGCGCAATACCCTATATATCTGACAACCGGGCGAGTTGTGAGCCAATATCTTTCAGGTACGCAAACACGGCGTCTCGGGGGCCTGGTGGATATTTATCCCGAGCCACGACTCGAGATACACCCACGACTCGCTCAACAATACGGGATCGATGATGGAGACTCAGTCACCATAACAACCCGCCGCGCGGAAATGACCTTGCGAGCACTGGTGACAAAGACGATTCGCCCCGACACGGTGTTCATTCCATATCACTGGCCTGGAAAACAGAGCGCCAACCTGCTCACTCACCGCACGCTCGATCCACGCAGCAAGATTCCCGAATTCAAAGTATCGGCGTGCTGTCTGCACAAGACATCTTCCGCGGAGGTGCATTCATAATGTTCGGCTACGAGTTCTATGTTGACCCTTCGCGCTGTATCGGTTGTCAAGCGTGCGTGCAAGCCTGCGAGGAATGCGAAACCCATCGCGGTGTATCGATGATCAACTTCGACTATCTTGACCGTCACGAGATGGCCGGCACAGCCGCCTATGTGTGCTGGCACTGCGAGGAGCCCACTTGCGCCATGGTCTGCCCAGCCGATGCGATCAAGGTGGGCGAGGACGGCATCGTCCGTTCGGCGCTGAAGCCGCGCTGCATTGGCTGCTCAAATTGCGTGCTGGCGTGTCCGTTCGGCATACCAAAGGTAATCCCGGAATACGAGCAGATGATGAAGTGCGACATGTGTTACGACCGCACATCAGTCGGCAAGAAACCAATGTGCGCCACAGTCTGCCCCAGTCAGGCGCTGAGTTATGTAAAACCCAGTGAGATCAGGCATCGGCGCGAAGAACCGGCAAATCTGTTCGTATTCGGAAATCAGCCGGTCAAGACGCGCGTGAATATGATGGTGCCCAATGGGAGTGTCGTTTCTATCGATGTGGCCGACTACATGTGGGAGGGACATCTTGATCCAACTCGATGAGAAGAACGACGCGCCCCGTCGCGAATCGCTTTGGCGGGATGAGTTTTCGGTATTTCAGGAGCGAGAGCGCTTTGTCGGACGGCGTCAGCTCATAAAATTCCTGACGCTCACCAGCTTCGGCATGTTTGTCGGAAACGTGTGGATACTTATTCGGTCGTGGCTACGGCACGATCAGATGTATCCGCGACAGGAAATTGCACGCGCCGGCGATATTCCGGTCGGCGGTGTGAAACTGTTCCGCTACCCCGACCAGAAACAGCAATGTTTGCTGGTTCGAACGGGCGAAGACGATTACGTAGCCTACTCGCAGAAATGCACCCACCTGTCCTGTGCCGTTTATTATTCTCGCGAAGAGAACCAGCTGATCTGTCCATGTCATAACGGTCGCTTTTCCATTCGGGACGGCGCTGTCATTCAAGGACCACCGACGCGAGCGCTGCCCCACGTTCTGATTGAGCGGAAGGGGCAGGACTTGATCGCCACCGGCATGAGCGGGAAATTGGAGAGCTGAGATGCGACGAGGAATCACCGCACTGGACGGAGTTGCGGCGCTCCTGATTCTGTTATTGATGGTGCAAATCTGGCTCCTCTCTGCAACGCTCGATGCCTATCTGGCAGGTCACAGCGATGCCGCATTGCCCGGAGCAATCACGAGCGGCATTATCTTTGCGGCAGCCGCAGGATTGTATTGGTTCGTGCACCGGATCGATCGCGCACGATAGTTTCTGGGAGTCAGTCCTGACGATCAACCGGCCGGCAAGCAGGGTTTCCGGGCGATTGATCGGAGAATCGGGACACTGAATTTCGGCAGTCGCGGAACTGGCGCCCATCTGTTGAACGCGGCAGATCACACCTGCAGGACGTCACCATCGCGGGCGACCATCTCGTAGAGCACCGGGTTGACGAAGAAGCCGAGGAAGAGCCGCGAGACCAAGCCCGCGACGATTACGATGGCGAACGGCTTTTGCGTGTCGGAGCCGATGCCGGTGGAGAGAGCGGCGGGGAGGAGTCCCAGGCAGGCGACGAGAGCAGTCATCATGATGGGCCGCAGCCGAAGCAGAGACGCCTCACGCGTTGCCGTGCGGATGTCCTTGTTCTCGAGACGCAGCTTATTGATGTAGGAGACAAGGATGACTGCAGTTTCGACGGAAACGCCCATCAGCGCCAGCAGGCCTAGCGCGGAGGAAACGCTGAATGGCGTGTCGCGTCAACTTGAGCGCGATCAACGCGCCGACCGGCTCGGTGAGGACCACGCCGAGGGCGATGGTCAGAGGGAATTTGAAATTGCCATAGAGGGCAAACAGGATCATGAAAATGATGAGCAGGGCGAGCGGGCCGATGAACTCCATCTGGTGCTTCGCTTCGAGGAATTCGCCGTACTCCCCGCCCCAGCTGATGCGATAGCCCGGCGGGCAGAGATTTGTCGATATCCGCGATGGCGCGCTGCCCGCCGTTCACGGCGCTCTCGAGGTCGCGGCCTTCGATGCTGTACTGCACGCCGATATAGCGCGAATTGTTTTCGCGATAGATGAACGATGCGCCGCCGGCCTCGTGGATATTCGCAGAGCTCGCTCAAAGGTATTTGCTGGCCCGTTGGTGTGCCGACGAGCGAGATTGCCGATCTGCTGCGCGTTCTCCCGGAACTCCGGCTTCATGCGCACAACCAGATCGAACAGCTTCTCGCCCTGAATCACCTGGGTGGCGGCCTGGCCGCCGACGGCCGCCTGCACGACTGCTTCTACGTCGGCGACGTTGATGCCGTAGCGCGCGATCTTGTCGCGATCGACATCGATCAGCAGGCTGGGCTGGCCGAGCTCGCGCACGACGGTGAGCTCGGTGAATCCAGGTACCTGCGAGAGGCGCCGCTTGATCTCGAGCGCTTTGCTCTGCAGAACGTTCAGGTCGGGACCGTAGATCTTTACCGCGAGCGCGCTCTTCAGTCCGGTGAGCGCTTCGTCTACCGCGTCTTCGGCGGGCTGCGTGTAGTTGAAGATGACTCCAGGAAACGCCTTGAGCTGTCTTCTGGATGTCTTCGGTCAGCTCGGCCTTGTTGTGGATCGCGGCTCGCTCTTCCAGGAGGCATCGTTGTAAGGCTTCAGCCCGACGTAGAACTCGTCGTTGAAGAATCCCGTGGCATCGGTGCCATCGTCTGGGCGGCCAAGTTCGGAGCCGACATCGGTGACCATTGGATAGCTCATCAAAATCTTGCGAACCTGGGGTGAAAACTCGGCTGGCCTCTTCGAACGAGACTGTGTAGGGCAAAGTGGCGCGCACCCAGAGCGCGCCTTCGTCGAGATGCGGCATGAATTCTCCGCCGATGAAGGGGATGAGCAGTAGCGTGGCGGCGAAAATCAATGGTGGCCACGAGCATGGTTATCTTTGGGTGATTCAGGCACCATTCCAGTTCGCCGGCATATTTGTTGCGCACCCATTCGAAGGGCTTGTTCACACGCTCGCGCACGCCGTTCTTGAACCACCAGGCGCACATGACGGGGACAAAGGTGAGCGTGAGGACCAGCGCGCCGATCAGTGCGATCGATACGGTATCGGCCATGGGCCTGAAGAGTTTTCCGGAGGGCCCGCTGAGCGCGTAAATCGGCAGATAGCCGGCGATGATAACGGCGACAGAGTAGAAGATGGGGCGGTCGACGTCCTTCGCCGCTGCCAGGATTACTTGCTCCAGGTTGTAGCTCTGGCCTTCGCGTGCGCCCAACTCGCGGAAGACGTTCTCGACCATCACAAGAGTGCCATCAATGAGAATTCCGAAATCTATCGCGCCGATTGAGAGCAGGTTTGCCGCGACGCCTCGCGCATGCAGAAAGATGAACGAAAAGAGGAGAGCCAAGCGGGATGGTGAGTGCGACGATTACCGCGGCGCGTATGCTGACCAGAAATGCCATGAGGACGATGAGGACGAGAGCCATCCCCAGCAGCATGTTGTGCTCGACCGTGTCGATGGTGAGCTGAACGAGATCGCTGCGGTCGTAATAGGGCCGTATGCGTATATCCGGCGGCAGGATGTGTTCGTTGAGTTGCTGGGTCTTCGCCTCCACACCCTTCAGCACATTTTGCGTCTGCTCGCCGCGACGCATCATGATGACGCCCTCGACGGCATCGTCGATCTTGTTAAACCCAAATTCGCCGAGTCGGGGGGCATGCCCGATGGCGACGTCGCCAATGTCGCGGATGCGTACGGGTACTCCATTTTGAGTGCCCACAATCACGTCGCCAATGTCTGCGGTATCGCGGACGAGCCCGAGACCGCGGACGTAATAGAATTGGCCGCCCTGCGAATAGAATCCGCCCCCGGCATTGGAATTATTGACCGAGAGCTGCTGTAGCACTGTTGGCACGGTGATGTGATAGGCGTAGAGTCGGGCCGGGTCGAGAAGCACCTGATACTGCATGACGGTGCCGCCGAAACCAGAATCGTCGGCAACTCCCGGCACCTGTTTGTATTCGCGTGCGATGACCCAGTCTTCGTAAATCTTCAACTCCTGCGGCGTGCGGTCGGGACTATCGATGACATAGCGGTAGACGAGCCCGGACGGACTGGCGAGCGGAGCCAGTGTGGGCGTTACACCGGATGGGTATGTCACCCCGCTCAGGCGCTCAAAGACCTGCTGGCGCGCGAAATAGTCGTCCGTGCCTTCGTCGAATGTCATGCGGACATCGGACAGCCCATAGAGAGATATCGAGCGCATGATGGACATCTTCGCGACACCGTTCATCTCTACTTCCGTCGGGATGGTGACCAGACGCTCGACTTCTTCTGCTGCGTGCCCCGGCCACTGCGTGATCACTTCCACCATCGGCGGAGCGAGATCGGGATATGCGTCCACCGGCATGTGGTGAAAGGAGATCGCTCCGCCAATCACTATGAATATAGTCAGCAGCAGGACCAATAACCGTTGACGCAGCGCGAACTGGACGATGTGATGAATCATTCAAGTTGCCCTCAGTGTTGCAGCGAGTTAGCAAACTGAAGAAACAAGCTGCCGTCGCCCACAACCCTTTCTCCAACGGAAATGCCCTTGAGAATTTGTGTCTCTCCGTTCTCGTTTTGGCCGATTTCCACGTCGCGCCTGCCAAACTGGTTTGCGCCAATCGCGACGTACACAAAAGGTTGATTGTTGTCGTCGCGGAGAATGGATGAATCCGGCACGGCAATGGCGTTGGAGATGGACCCTGCCGTCACGGTAACGGTGCAATACATGTCCTTCTTCAATTTCTCGCCGGGATTGTCCACGACGACGCGCGCCTGAAGGGTTCGGGTGTTCGGATCGAGAGCCGGTGAGACGTAGGAGATTCTTCCGTGAAAGGTGCCGGGGTATGCATCCGTTTGCACCACGACATCATCTCCGCTGCGCACCAATGCGAGGTCGGCCTGATATACGTTTGCGAGTACCCAGACCGTGCGCAGATCGGAGATGGTAAAGGCCTGCGTCTGTCCCGCCTGCACCACCTGGCCTGGCGAAACCAAGCGCTCTACAACCTCGCCACTGATGGGCGCGAGCACAGGAATCTGCGCCGAAGTGGAGTTCTTCGCCAGCTCGGTCGGATTCCGGATGCCGAGAATTTTCATTCCCTGTTCTGCTGCATTCAGGTCCGCCCGCGCCTGGTTGCGGTCCGATTCCGCCTGTTCCAGATCGCGCTGGGCAACGGCATGGTGCAGGTACAGGTCCTGCTCGCGGGAGTAGTTCTTGTCTGCCAGGCGATAGGAATCGGCAGCTTTCAGATAGGCGTCCAGCAACTGTGAGTAGTCGGGACTGCTCACCTCCAGCATGGGCTGGCCGACCTTCACTTGTTGTCCGGGCACCACCAGGATCCGGCTGACTGGGCCGCCGACCTGCGTGATGACAGGCGTGGTCTTGAAGGCGTTATACGCAACAGCACCGGTAAGTCGAAGTGTGCGCGTCAGTCGAGTGGGCTGCACCGTGATTACCTGCACATGCGACATCTGGCCTTCGGGAATCGTGAAGAGCTGAGGAACTGCAGAAGCTGAGGCGTTCGCGGAGAAGGATGTCATCGTGCTCGCGTGCTGGCGGTCCTTCGAGCTGCAGGCGGTAAGGACACATAGCAAGGCGAGAGCCGTTGCGCTTTGCAGTCTGCGTCCGCGGCGGGTGACGGGCGTAGTGTTCATGGCAGGCTCCTCGTTCCTACTGCTTCGCGAAGCTGTTCGAGTGAAATCAGATAGGAAGCGAGCGCCTGGCGATACGCCAGCTCTGTGGCCCGATAACTTCGCTCGGCGTCGAGAAAATCAAGCAGGCTTGCAGCTCCATGCCTGTAGGAATATTCACTGATGTCGCGGGACTGCTGTGCCTGGTCGAGATAGCCGGAGCGATAGAGGCCGACAATCTGATCGTTTGAGCGCAGATTTTCGAAGGCGTCTCGCACATCCGTCAGTATCTGGCCGCTGGCGAACTTTTCTTGCTCCTGCGCCTGGGTGATGGCAAATCCGGTGCGCGCAATTTCCCCCTGGTTGCGATCGAAGATCGGCAGCGGTATCGACCCGAAGAACGAGACGTTGTTAACGTCGCTGACGTGCGTGTAGCTGATTTGAGCTGTGACGTCTTTTTTCCCGATGGCCTTCTGTAATTGATATTGGCTGTTCGCCGCAGTGACTCCCTGCTGCGCCGCCCGCAGATCCGGCCTGGTCTGCAATGCCTTTGCCTGAAAATCTTCCACGTTGCCTTTGACCTGTTGATAGTCGAAGCTGCCGGCCACGTCGTAGTCCGCGCTTATCGATTCATAACCAAGGAGCTGCCGCAGATCGGACAGTCCTGTGATCCTGGCGAGCCGCGCTGCGGAGACGTCGGTCTGGAACTGAAGCAACTGAAGCTTGATCTTGAGCAGATCGTCTTCGCTGATGTCGCCCGCCTTGTATCGCGCCTCGCCGATCTCCACCGTGTTCTGGAAGCCTTTAAGGCTCTGGTTTGCCAACTCCAGAGTCGATTCGGCAAGTTCGACGTTGATGAATTGGGAGGCAACAGTAAAGGAGAGGCTGCGCTCACTGTCGGCGATCTGCGACCGCGTTACGGCGGTCTGATCTTTGGCTGCCTGCAGGCGATGTTGACGCTTTTTGCCGCGCTCGAAGAGATAACTGACACCGAGGTCAAACTGCGCGACCGTTATCGATGTAGTCGCTGCTGAATTCGCTCGGCTGAAAGACCGGCAGGAACTGCGAATCGGCCAGGAGCACCGGATTCGGGCGCAGATTCGCCGTTGTCTCCTCTGCTTCACCTTGCTGAATCGTGGTGCGTGCCGCCAGCAGGTTGTGATTGTGTTCGAGGGCCATCCGAATGGCGTCTTCGAGCGTGATGGTGACGACCCCGGGCTTCTGCGCAAGCGTCTGTGCTTGTGGGGGCGACGGGCGTTGAGCAGGTGGGGTTTGCGCCCCGGCGAGCTCAGATAAGAACACTGCGGCTAACAAAACTGGAAAATGCAAACGCTGTGAACGCATGGCGATCAGCCTTCGTAATAAGGAGCGCAGTAAACGGAATGGCGTGCGGCAAGCAGCACGTAGAAGACGCAGCGGCTATGCGGGGGGAGCGCGCGCGGGAATGTGCCGCTCCAGGGGACCCCGGATAGAGCGATGGTGATGTGGTTCCGGTGCAGATCCTGTAGCGATCAAAGCGCAGACGCGAGCGGTTGCCGGTGCGGGCTCGATTGCTTGATGACTTAAATGGCAGATCGGGCAGGTGTCGGGGGAAGACGTAGAGTGTTGATGCCAAACCACACCGACGGTCGTCCCTATGAGTAGCGCGATGAGCACTATCGGGAATGTCAATCGCCAAATTTTGTTCTGATTAGACACTTTTTAGGGCATTCAACTTTGCTTGAGTAGTCTAGTCCAGAAGTTCAATTTTGGCACTTGCGAGGTGCCTTGGACCGGATTCGCCAATCCTGATTCCGGGAACGACTGCTGGAAATGGATCGGAGATTTTGAAGGCGCATTTATCTTATGTATTGGTGGGCAGTTGCTGTTGGCCTTCATTGCATCCCCTACAGCGCGCGACCGCTTGATGACGGTGAAAAGGGCCGCTGCTCAATCCAGACTGATGTGACCTTCATTATCACAGGAGCGATTCATAAGGCTCGTCCGATAAACTCTGACGACCTGCTCTGTGCTGGACATTGCGGAGCCGGGTTTACGGGAGGCGCGTGTGAACCGAAAGAGAAGTAATGAGCCAAAGCAAAAGGCAGAGACGCCGGCCCTGGTCGGCAAAACTCCAGTCGCCCAGGGATCCCGGGAACACGACGAGAGCCACGGGCGTCGTCGTCATGCCCTGCTTCGCCGGAAGGGAGGTAATGCGGGTTGATGAGCGAGAGTGTTTCGTTGACGAAGATGGAGGTGTGAACGAGCAGACTTTACCGCAGAAGAGAGCGGGGCAGCGTGTCGGCGTGACATTGGCAGATGCCGCTGAGCTGCCTTCGGCGGTATAACCGCAGATCTCGTGCACTGGGCGATTACTGCAGCGAAACAACGCAACGCCCGGCGATCTTACGACGCGCGCCTCAGTGTTGCATCGTATGTTTCGGATAAGGCAGCGTATCCCAGGCCTGCCAAAAACGCTGCATTTCTTCCGGCCGTCCCAATGAGATGCGGATATATGTGCTCATTGGCGGAAAGGTTCGTCCAATCAGGATATTGGACTGCCGGAAGTGCTGTATCACTTCTTCGGCCGGATGATAGGTATTCACCATTACAAAGTTAGCGTGCGAATCTATCGGTTTCACCGCGCGAGCCATGGCCTGATTAAAAAATTCCTGACGGTCGTCCAAATTACGCCGAACACAATCGTTCACTCCATCGCTGTCATCCAGCGCGACCAAGCCAACTTGAGCAACAATTGAATTGATGTTGTCATGGCTGGCGAACTGCCGCATCTCCTGTATGGTATTCGGCGATGACACCGCATAACCCAGTCTCAAACCTGCAAGGCCATAGACCTTGGAGAAAGTGCGTGTGACGATGACCCGCTCACTGTCAAACGGGCGATCGATGAAGGAGACGTACATTGAGGACTCACCCGCGTAATGGTGGTAGGCCTCGTCGATTACGACAAACGTGGACGCTGGAAGCTTGCCAATGAAAGTGTCCAAATCATTACGGGGAGTGAGGGACGCAGTGGGATTGTTAGGGTTGCAGATGTATACCAGCGTCGTTGATGCTGTAACTTGCTTTTGCATGCCGTCAAGGTCGTGGGAGAATCGCGGTGTCAACGGCACGGATATAACTTCCGCTGAGGTGGCGCGTGCGTAGTCTCCTATCGCTTCGAATGTCGGCGCAGCCTGGATCAGTCGCTTACCACTGCCGAGGAACGCGAAGGCCGCCATGCGGAGAATATCTGTAGAGCCGCAGCCAAGCAGGATCTGTTCCGGTTTCACACGGTGCTGATCCGCAATTCGTTGCGCCAGGGAGCGTTCTTCCATAAGTGGATAACGATTCACGCTCGCGGCAAAAGACTGTATGGCATTGGCTACCCTGTTCGAGGGACCATACGGATTTTCATTATGGTTCAAGCGGACGAGAGCATCCTCCTGCGCAGCCGCTCTCGAAAGGCTGATAAGTGGGAAGCGTGCGGCTGCACCGAAAGTAGCGCCGGCACCCAGCGAGCGAAGAAATCCCCTGCGCGATGCAATCATAAGTTTTCCTTCAGGGGAGTGGCCTTCCAGAAAGGATTAAATTCCATAACCGGTGCGAACGCCGAGAGAGCAAGTCCGTAGCTATACCGCCTATCGCTTGGTCAGAGTCCCGGTTCCGTCGTCGGTCTCACATCCGCCTCCGGAGCTGCCGTTAAAGATGTAAGCCGACTTCAGCAGTGCGCCGGTATCATCCAGTGAACCACGCAGCGTCATATTGTTTCCGGTCTTGTCGCTGCCTGCCAGGACAACCGTCGAGCCGGTGACAGTAACCTGCAGGTGCGCGCCCTTCAGGCAACGCGAATTGAGGGTCGAATTCCCGACGATGTGCCCGGCCGCGTCTGCGTTAATCACGACGGTGATTGTGAAGGGAGCAACATTTGAATGGTTCGAAGAGAATGTTCCTGACCATGTTCCTCTCACATCGGTAGCCGCGTATAGAGGCGCTGCTCGCATTACAGCCACCAACGATAACAAGAAGAGAAGCAAAGCACGTAACGGCAAGATTGTGCTGGTCATCGTGATTCTCCTATGAAAATCCCATTCTCACGCTAATGAATTACCAGACTCACAGTTGCGGAGTGTGTCAGGCCTCCCCCAGTCGCACTTACGGTCAAGGGATATGTGCCACTCGGTGCTTTCCCCTTGGCCGTTATTGTTAGTGTTGAAGTACCTTTCCCCGGAACACTGCCAGGACTAAACGACGCGCTGGTCCGCGCGGGCAACCCGCTAACGCTGAACGTGGTAGTGGCAGAGAATGGCCCGAGCGCAGAAATGGTCACGGTATATGTCGCCTTTGAATTGCCCGTCGATGTCAGTGTCTGACTGCTCGGAGAAACCGAAATCGAGAAATCAGCGACGGTAAGGGTGACCTGGGCAGTGTGCATGAGGCTGCCGCTGGTTGCCGTAATGGTAAGCGGGTAGGTGCCGGTCGGGGTCGAACTGGAAGCATTCACCGTCAATGTGGAGGATCCCGAACCCGAAACTGAGCTGGGCGTGAAACTGGCTGTTGCACCAGACGGTAATCCCGCGACGCTGAAGCTCACGTTTCCTGTGAATCCACCAGACGGTGTTACGTTTACCGTGTAGCCGGTGCTGTTTCCTTGAGACACGTTCTGGGACGATGGTGTCGCCGCGACTGAGAAATCTGGCGTGGCTGGTGCGTTGGTTATCTGAATAAAACTCGCGACCGAGGGAGCGCCGGATTGGTTCAGCAGGAACAGCATGTAGTAGCCCGGCGGGGCGATATTGCCATTGGGAGGAGCAGTGACAGTCAGTGATCCGCTCCCGCTGTAAAGGACAAGCCCACCTCGCGCTGATCCATTCCGAAGGCGTGCGTCACAGTTCCATTTCGTACCAGGACGACCGAGGCGATGCTGTCCGGAGTGGTGACGGTAAAGCCTTCGCCGTAACCGACGGAAGCCGGCGCGCTCGTGATCGAAGGCCGCGTGGCTTGTGTGCCGTCGGGATTGAACAAGTACGCCGGCTTATAGATCTCCATCTGCTTCACATAGCTACCGCGCGAAGGATTGCCGCCTGCAAACCATACGGTCGCGTCCGGCAAGAGCAGCGCCACGGAGTGATACAGACGCGGGTAGGCGTTGGCTCCGGCGGAAGAGATGGTGTTGCTGACGGGGTCGTAGAGATCCGCATTCAGGCTGGCTGTAGTCGTATCTTCGTCATTCAGAGAGCCGCCGAGTGCGAGAACTTTGCCGTTGGGCAAAATCACCGCATTCATCTCAATGCGCGCCTGACTCATGTTTGGCCCATATTTCCATGCCGGAGTCGGCGATCCCATATCGATGATCTCAGTGGTGCCAGTAGTGGGATTGCCGCCTCCCATGATCAGCACTCTGGGATCGTAGTTATTGCTCCGGGCTCAATTGCAGCAGAACAGACGTGCCGTAGGTGCGAGTGCCACTGTAATTTGTCTTTGCGAAGTTCGTGTTCCAGGTATTCGTCGAAGGATCGAAGAGTTTCGAAGTGGTTTGCGCACCTGAATAGAACACCTTTCCGTTCGGTAAGAGGTGCAGGCGTGGATAGAGATCGGGGGTCCACGAGGCGGTGAATTGCGAACTCCAGCCGTATCCACAGAGTAGAACTCGACGGCGGTGTTGGTGCTACCCGTCTCATTCAGCCCGGAAAAGATCATGACTCTTCCGTCCCCCAGAGTCACCAGCGTCGGATACCACCGCCCGTGCGCCATGTTGGGGCCGTTGCTGAAGGTATTCGCCTGCGGATCGAAAGTCGCTGTCTGCGGCTGTCCGTAGAAGGGGTCGTACTGTATGGTCCCGCTGGCTATGAACGGGCGCCCATCGTCCAGGAGCACCATGCCGTTACAGAACATGTCCCAGGATTGGGAAAACTGGCTAATCGTCTGTCCGCTCACCGGATCCAATAGCAATGCACCGGAGCTGTTGGATGGGCCATAGGGTGGACCCGATGGGCATCCGGACTGCGACGGTGGGCAGTTTCCTGACCCGGCGACCACCAGCACCTTGCCATTACTCAGCAGCGCAGCATGTATAGGATTGATAGGCATGGATTGGCCAACGTACTCCACTGCCCCTGCACGTTAGCCTGACCCAGCGCTTGATGCGGCAATGTGCTGCTCAAGAAGGCGAATGCGAGCAAATAAGCCAGGCAGAAGGAGATGCGTCGAGACATGGGACACCTCAGCGAGACCCATGGAGCAACTTACGAGACCCGATTGGGAGAGGTCAGACTGCGGAGGAGGTCGAATTGCGGGGGGGTTGTTCTAATTCGTCCTGTCTCGTAGAGCGCGTCGGCATTGAGAACAGCGAGCTAATAGCCAGAGGCTTGAATATACCCGATGAGTGAGAGTGTCAAGACGAAAAGTGCACTCAAGCTGGCCTTATCGAAGGTGCCTCGGGCGAAGGAGTCAATATCGCTTCTCCGGTTAAAACTTGCGGCTTATCAAAACGCTGTAGGTAACTCAACGCTTCGAGATAAAGATCTCCAGGCATGCCGGTTCTACTCCGTTCGTTTCTTGCGGAGTTGGCTGTCCTCAATGTTGATTTTGGCTTGAAGAGCCTGACACTCCGTTGGGTTGCGGAGGATCTGACGAACTGGAACCTTGGCAGCATCGCCACTTCTGGCCAGATCTGGTTCGATTACCACGCAAGGGCAGGCGCGAAATATGAATCTTCTCGAAGTCAGCAAGGAATATCTCAGCGCGATAGCAGCTCTTGTTCCAGGTGCTCTCGTGAAGCCGACTAAGTCTGGGCCAGCGTGGAATATCTCTGATCGGAACGGTCACTCATTCTTAATTGAAGATTTTCTGAAGGAAGAAAGCCGTCGTCAACGGTGGCTTCGCGCCATACAACAATTCCAGGTGGCTATAGTACGGTCGCGTGATGCTTGAAGCAATTCCGCTGAGTGGTATCTGCGGGTCAGTACGAGCGCGATTGCGCCTGACGTCGTTGAAGTCGGATGGTCGAAAGTGCCCCGTGGGCCAGAATGGATTTTCTTATCGGACATCTACGGGACACTAAGCGCTTCACATGACGCGTGTGACTGCAGCGGACCAAAACTGTAAGTTGTTGAAGAAGATCAGGATGGCGGTGGATCTCCACGCGGATACGGGGCGAGGACTCGCAACGGCCATCATGGACTTTAACGCTGGACTTCAACAAATGTGGTCATGAGATGCATGCAGCGATCGCATCCTCCTCAGTTCCGAACACGGTAAAGAGCTCGTGGATACACATCAATTTGAATGTCTTGGTGGCGAATGGTGATGGATTGACCAACTTCGCGTCCCCGCCACGCTTCTTGGCCTGCACCAGAGCGTTCACCACGGCTCCGATCCCGGATGAGTCGATCACTGGCATCGCCTCGAGGTTCAGGATCAGGAAGTGATGTTCGCTTTCCAGAGCCTGCCGCACGGCTGCGTCGAAGTGATCGAGGGCTTCGCCAAGGACGAGCCGTCCCCTAACCCGCAATGTGCAGGTGTTTCCACTCTGCAGAACATCCAGCTGGTTCAAAAGATTGCCTCCCCGGCCGAAGATCTACCGTTCGTCCCCAGAAAGTGTAGAGCCACTTTCTCGTCTTTGTACTGTCTTTCCTGGGCAGAATCCATTTTTCTGAAGAAAATCTCTTTAGACCCCCTAATATGTCCTGCACAGGGTCGGCGCTGCCGGACTTAGTCCGCCTCTGTTGAAGTGGTGAATGGCTGGGACAATTTATTTATGTCCGATGACGCTGCTGCAAATCTTACGATCAATACCGTTGAAATCGCCGCACTGCTGCTCGCTACCCCAGGGTCAGGTGCGCGAGCGGCATTGCTCGCTTCCGCGGTCGCAGAAGTGGTTCCGGACTCCGCCTGTGTGGTCTACCGGTTTAAAAACGAGGCGGAGGCGGCATCCTGGCTGGCTGTCGCTAGTGCGGGGGATGTCACGGTCGTGCGGGATAGCTTGGGGCGGGATATGGGGCTCTTTAAGCCCCTCCTGTCGGGGGCGCAGGAATCTGTCATTTACAGGGGAAGCAACCTGCACCGAGAGGACTTCGCACATCTGCAGGTGGCCCGAAGCGCTGTCTCGATCGCTTACCTGCCTCTGTTTCACGAGGGACAGCTCGCAGGGGCGATTGAGCTACTCAGCTTCTCGGAAATCCTTTCGGCGTCTGATCTGGATGCCCTCCACCCTTTGCTCATTCTCGGGGCTCCTGCCATCCTGGGTGCGGAGAATTTTGAAGAGCAGAACCGAAGGCTGCTCGATTCGGTCCGCCGGTTGACTCAACTGTACGACCTCGAGAAGTCGCTGAATGCGACACTCGACCTTGATCGAGTCATCACACTGATTCCCCGCAAAGTTCTTCCCATTCTGAGCTGCGAGGCCGTCCATCTGTGGTTATTCGAGGGGGCGACGCTGACACTGATGTCGACGAATGGAAGTGACGCGACTGTACGGATCGGTATGACCCAGGCTCCCGGTGAAGGTTATGTTGCGGATATGGCGGAAGAGGGCGTGCCGCTCCTAATTGCGGACGCCGAGGATAATCGTCTGCGCCTCCGGAATGCTGGTATTTCTACCCCCGTCTGGACTGCAATGCTGACACCGCTGATGCAGGACGAGTCCGAAGTAGGTGTTCTGGAGGCGATAAACAAGAGCGATGGGGAAGCCTTCGATGAGGATGATGAATTCTTCTTGAGCTCGATCGCAGAAACTGTCAGCAGTGCACTGAAGAACGCCAGCCTCATGCATGCGGAGCGGAAGCTCGCGATCCTGGAAGCGCTGGTACGCGTCAGCTCCGAGATTACGTCTACCCTTCGCCTTGAGCGTTTGCTGCAGATCATTGTGAACAGTCCGCAGAACGTTCTCCCCTTTGAACGCTGCGCGATTGCGCTGGATAACCGCGGCAAGCTGCAGTTGAAGGCGATCTCGGGAATGGCGAGCATCCCTATTGGAGATGCACAGGTGGAGCCTCTACACGATCTGGTGCGCTGGCTTTCGTCTCAGACGGAGCCTTTGCACATCCGCAGAGTAGAAGATGCCGCTGCGGGCACTATTCCGGAGGACATGGCGCGGCACTTCGATGCAACCGGCTACCGCGCTCTCTATGCCCTTCCGCTAACCGACGATCAGGGTCGGGTCGGCGTGCTGATGTATGAGAGTGGTGATCCCGATTTCCTGGAGCTGCCGCACACAGAGATGATCAAGATCCTGGGCGGCCAGGCTACGGTGGCCATCCGCAATGCGCTGCTCTACCGCGAAATGCCGTTGATCAGCCTGCTCGAGCCGCTGATGCAGAAAAAGCAGGCCTTGCTGCGGACGAGCAGGGGCCGCCGGTTGGGCTTCGGCATTGCGAGCATCGCGGCAACGATCTTTCTGGTGTTCTGTCCATGGCCGATGCGGGTGACGGGCGAGGCTACCGTCGCGCCCCAGCACCTGGTGACGGTCGCGGCCCCGGTCGACGGCAACGTCCTGACCGTCTTGGCACAGGAGGGGCAGCAGGTGAAAGCTGGACAGATATTGGGTTCCATGAATGACCTGCAATGGCGCATGGACCTGACCTCCGCCCAAGCCCGTTACGAGGCCGCGTTGCTGACAATGGAGTCGGATCTGTCTCGCGGCGCCGCACAGGCAGGTGCGGATCGCGCACAGGTCGAGTATTTGAAGGCAGAAGAAAGCCGCGCGCGTACCCGCATTGAGAGCGCGGAACTGAAATCGCCGATCCAAGGCATCGTCATGACCCCTAACCTGCAGAATCTCGCAGGCGAGCATCTCGATGCCGGTGCAACGTTCGCGCAAGTTCTCGATCTTTCGTCGGCAGTAGTCGACATCGCTATTCCGCAGAGCGAAGCTCTGTTGCTCAGATCTGGCCAACCTGCAGTGATCAAGCTGGATAGCTATCCGCAGCGCTCCTGGCGTGGGACGGTGGCGATCTTGAGCCCGCAAGCGCAATCTGGGGATGGACAGCGGACGTTCGCCGCGCGAGTGCCGCTGTCCAATGCCGATGCGATGCTTCGTTCCGGAATGACCGGACGCGCCAAGATTTTCATTGGCTACCATCCTGCAGGCTACGTGCTGATGCGTCGGCCGGCACTTTGGATATGGCAACTACTCTGGAATTGGTTCGGGTGGTGATGTCTATGAACGCTCATTCTTCACGGCTGCCCTTCGGGCATTTTGCTGTCCTCATCGCGATGGCACCGTGGATCGCTGGCTGCGATGCGCACCGCGCTGCGGAACCAGCACCGATCTCTGCCGTGCCGGTACAGGCTGCGTCTGCTCCTCCATCGGCCAGCGTCAACCCGCTGGTGGATGCCAAGGCGCTGGACGCCGACCATTTCACAACCACTGGGCCTTTGGTTGCCGAGCAGCAGTCAGATATCGCAGCACAGCGTGACGGCCGCGTGGTCAATATTGCCGTCGAGATCGGCGATCGTGTCAAACGCGGCCAGGTCCTTGCATTCCTGGACGATCGGGCGTGGGTAACGGCAATCGACTCGCAGACCGCGCGCGTGGCGTCGCTCCGCGCGCAGATCAACGAGTGGGAGGCCGAGCAGAAGATGGACGAAGCCGACCTGCGCCGCGCCGATCAGATGCGTACCTATAAGATTGTCAGCGAAGAAAACTGGGAACACGTCAAATACAAGCTGGATGAAGTGACTGCCGAGATCGCACGCTATCGAGCAGATGAGGAAGGCGCCGAAGCTGACCTGCGCAATGCAACATTGCAGCTGGAGCAATCGCATGTCGTTGCTCCGTTTTCGGGCATAGTCGGGCGCCGCTCGCTCCGCCTTGATCAGGAAGTGAAGAAGGGAGACGTGCTCTTCTGGGTCACCGCAGAGGCGCCACTACGCGTGCTCTTCACCGTGCCAGAATCAGCCATGGCATCCTGGTCGGTCGGTGCGCCACTGGAGTTGACCACTCAGGATTACCCAGCGTTGCGGCAGCGCGCGCGCATCCTTCGGATGAGTCCCGTGGTGGATCCGGCGAGCGACAGCGTGCAGGTGGTCGGCGCTGTCGAGCATCCCTCTCCACTGTTGAAGCCGGGCATGTCCATGCAAGTAAGTCTCCTGGCAAAGGGTCTTCCTCCGCAATGAATCTGAGCGAAGCTCTCGATGCAGCGCTGCCGGAGATTCCCAGAGCCCGACTGACCAGAGTTCGGCCGCCCTGTCTTGATCCGGCCCTGATCGTGCGCGAGGATACGCTGGATGGCGAAGCCATCGTCGGAGCGTTCCAACGCAGCAATGGAAACTACTTCCGCTTTTCTCCTCTGCAATGGCAGCTGGCATCTCTCTTCGATGGCGTGCGTACCTATGAGGAAACCGCATCGCTGTTTAACGAGCAAACCGGCGCACAGCTCACGCCGGATGAGGCTCGGCTCTTTGCCCAGAACATGGATGAGGCGGATTTCTGGTATCAGTCGCCACAGGAAAAGAATATTGCGCTGCATGAAAAGTTGATCGCCCAACGCCATCGCAGGGCGAAGCGTAGATCCAAGATCAACATGGCCCACATCAGCTTCTCGGCGTGGGATCCAGACCGCTACCTGACGTGGCTCGATGCGCGCGTCGGCACTTTTGTGTACAGTCGCTGGACGGTGCTGGCGGCGGTTCTCCTCTTCTTCTTCGAAAGCCTTATCTTCGTCGCCCAATGGCATGTCATCGGTCCGGACATTCCACTGTTTTACAACTTCACGCGCAAGAGCTTCTTCGATCTGCTCCAGTTCTGGTTGCTCTTCCTGTTTCTCGGGTTCTTCCACGAGACGGCACACGGACTCACCTGCAAGCACTACGGCGGCGAGGTGCACCGCATGGGCCTCATGCTTATTTACCTCACCCCCGCGTTTTTCGTTGACATAACCGAGACGTGGATCTCCGCAACGAAGCTGCAGCGGCTTGCGACCATCATTGCGGGGATATGGATCGAGATGATCTTCTGCGGGATCGCCATCGTCGTCTGGACCAACACGCAGCCCGGCCAATGGGCACACGACTTCAGCTACGAGATCATCCTGCTTACCGGGCTCGCAGTGGTGGTGGTCAACCTCAATCCGCTCATCAAGCTGGACGGCTATTACTTCCTCACCGAAGTAATCGGCATTCCGGATCTCAAAGAACGGTCGACTGCCTTTCTTTCTGGATGGTTCCAGAGTCGCGTCCTGCGCCTGCCGGTTGACGTACCGGTAGTCTCGCGCCGCCGAGTCCCCCTGTTCGTGTTCTATGCGCTAATATCCGGCGCGTATAGCTATATCCTGCTGTGCTTTGTCATCCGCTTCACGTATAACGTTGCGTCAAACTGGATGGCAGAGTTTGCGCTGCTTCCGGCAGGCGCTCTAGCCTTTGCTGTATTTCGATCTCGGCTGCGCTCGCTTGCGGGTGTCTGTACCCGCTTCTGGCGGCAGACAGTCGCTGCCAAATTGCGCTTGAGGCCGTTTCCCATCCTCGTACTCGTCAGTTTAGCGGTTCTCATCTTCGTGCCCATTTGGCGGGACCGCGAGAATGCGCTCTTCGTCGTCGAACCATCTCAATCCGCAACCCTGCATGCCGTCTCTGCGGGCTGGGTGGAGGCGGTATTTGTCCGCGAAGGTGAGCATGTGCATGTGGGGCAGCCGCTCCTCAAAGTGAACAGCCCCATCATCGACTCCGCAAGAGCTGGCGCGGCTGCTCAGTCTGACGCTGCTCGTTATGAAGCTTTCGACGCGGAAGTAAGTCGGCGAAGTATTGGCACCGCGGCTGCCGCTCAACACGAGGCGATCCGATCTAAATATCTGGCTGCCGACATGCAGTCGCTGTTATTGCTTCGCGCTCCTGCAGATGGGACTGTCTTAACGTACGACCCAGGCGCGCTGCTTCATCAGGGCGTGAGCAGCGGACAGTCTCTCCTATCGCTGGCAGTGGCCGGCCCTCAGATTGCACGGGTGTTCATACCCGCATCTGCTTTGGCTCACATTCCGCGAAAGGCAGAAATCGCCTTCGCTCTGCCTGGTAGTTTCTCTATCTTGCGTCTACCGCTTCCCCCGCTCCAGGGAGAGGCAGTCGTGTTGCCCCCGGGCTTGCAGGCTGCGCAGGATTACAAGGGAATCAAATCGCCGACCTTCTTCTACGCCCGGATTTTGCTGCCAGACCAAGAAGGCGACTTGCGGATTGGCATTTCTGGCGAAGCGAAGATCTTCGGCGCCCGGCGAAGCCTCTTCGATCGCTGCGCAACGGTGCTCTCAAATCTTTTCCGCGCCCACATCTGGTGACCTTGGCGGACACGGAAAGCGGTGGCCGCGACAGCCACCGCTTTTTGCGCAGAATTCCTTCGCCAGCTCAGCTAGGAAATGCTCTTGCCAGCGATGGCGCGACCTGCGACTACCTTGCCGGCGATCGCACGTCCGGCGACAACCTTACCAGCGATGGCGCGTCCTGCGATTACCTTGCCGGCGATCGCACGTCCTGCAAGCACCTTGGCGGGTATAGCGCGTCCCGCAACGATTCTGGCAGCAGCGAGGTTATCAGCGGCCACGCCGGAGACCTTAGGTGCGCCGGCTTTGGAGAACGTTGTCGGGGTTGCGGACTTGCTGACGATCGACTTTTTCGTTACGGCCATGGTAGTAACCTCGCGCTAAAATTTTGCCTGCCTGCCCCCGCTAATGCATTTCCCACGCCAAAGCGCGAAGAGATCTGCGCCGAGCAAATTCCCCTATTTTTCAGCTTTTTCGAACTAATCTTGCCGCCGCGGCCTATGGGGTATCGAGCAAAGGTTAAAAATAAACACCGGATGGGTGAGAAATTAACCCAATCTGGATCCTCTAGATCGAATACTTCCGGCAGAGATACTTCATGCGCTGTCCATCCAGATGAAGCAGCCGAGCTGCAGCGGACTTGCTGCCCTGGGTGCGTTTCAGCGCCGTGGTCAACAGTGCAATTTCCAAGTGCTCGATCTCCTCGTCAAAGTCGGTGCCACCTTCCGGCAATAGGATTTTCTCCTGGGCAGCCATACTCTGTGCCAGCAGATTCGAAGGCAGATGGCTCGCTCGGATCGTCTCTCCGCGCACTGTAATCACCAGGCGCTGGATGAGGTTCTCGAGTTCACGAACGTTGCCCGGCCAGGTGTGCTCTTCAAAGATCTGGAGCGCATCTGCCGCAAAATGCTTGATCGGCTGGCCATTTGCACAGCAATGAATCTGGATGAAGTGCTCGCAGAGCAGCGGGACGTCTCCTGTCCGCTCTCGCAGCGGGGGGAGTTGAATCGGAATCACGTGAATCCGGTAATAGAGGTCTTCGCGGAAACGGCCGGTACGGATCATCTCCTCCAACGGTTCGTTCGTCGCGCAGATCAGGCGGAAGTCAATCTTCCGCAGCACGCGCCCACCCAGCCGCTGCACCTGGCGGTCTTCGAGGACGCGTAGCAATTTCGTCTGTAACGGCAACGTCAGGGTCGCGATCTCATCCAGGAAAATGGTGCCGGTATCTGCCAGCTCGATCTGTCCTGGGCGAGCCTCTGTGGCCCCTGTGAACGCACCCTTCTCACTGCCGAACAGCTCTGATTCGATCAGATTCTCTGGCAACGCGGCGCAGTTCAGCCGGATATAGGGCTTCTTTGCCCTGCGGCTCAGCGCAACAAGCGCACGGGCGACCAGTTCTTTGCCGGTGCCGCTCTCCCCACGAACAAGAACATTGATACTGCTATCGGCAACCTGCTGAATGGCGTCGTAGACCATTCGCATGGGTTCACTGGCGCCGATGAAATCCTGAAAACGGCTGGTGTCCATTCACCCTCTATTCCAGGTGGCATCTCCGACGCTCCACCGACACTCATCAGCGTTAGGAGCCTCGTGTCCCAGCAAATGTGTCTCGCTAGAGAATGACTGGATTATGACACGTACTTGTCCGCAGGCCCGCCGGGCGATGCCCCACATGACGGACAAGGAATTGCCATCAGATGCAGAAGTCGTGCGGGCACTCCAATGGGCGGTGGGTTTACATCATGTTTGACACACTCATTCGAACGGTCTGCCGCCAGTTCGACAAACGCCCAAATCTTGGCGCTAAAAAGGATTCCGGAGGCGATGCCCTGTCACGAGCATTAGAGAATACGGGCAGCTCGATTGGAACAGATGAGAGACGACACGGAGCAAGGATGCGAGAATGTACTTCGAAGACGTCAGACGGGCACGGTTAGAAGGGAGCTACGGTCCCGGGAGACTGCGTTCATGAGGCTCCTTTGCTTCCGCGCTGCCCTTCGCTCTCCAAACCAACCAAAGTCTAGCGCTTGAACCATCGAGCCCTCCGCTTATCCAATCAACTGATGACGCGAATGGAGGAGTATGACTCGATCTTTCGTAGCCACGCAGGAGGATGAGGCCAACTCCATGATGTCTTTCGCCTCCCTGCACAGTCCCGCATCGCACGTCGCTCGCTCCCCAAGACCCGCTTGTCGTGCCAAGTGTCTACACCGTAAGGTTGACAGTCGAAGGCAAGAGCAAGACGGCTCCCGTTACCGTGAAGATGGATCCACGAAGGACGGCGCCACGGCCGACGGGGCGGAACAGCTCCCAGGCATCGACGAGGTCAGTGGGAAAGCGGCTCAGCAGTCGCACGGAAAGTTCAGGAACAATCGCGAAGAATTAGAAATCGAAGTCGCCGTCGATTCGAAAAAGCCGCCCAACAGAGTTATAGAAAGCGCCGTAGTTCGGAGAAGAGGCGTGCTCCTGAACGTCACGCGGGTTGAAGTGGTTAAGTCACGTTGTACACGCTCAGCCCAGCCCGGAACTGGATGCGGTGACCGCGAAACTGTGAAGTCAACTGGGTATTGGAATTTAGTGTCCAACGCCAGGAAGGCTGGGAAACGTCCCGCCTTGTTCTCGGGGCCGATGAAATTCCAATCTTGATCGAGCCGCGAATAACGGAAATCCAGTGTGCACGTCGAGGATGGGAACAAAGTCGAATTTGTGCGGCAATCCGATCACATTCCAAAACAGACCGCGGTCCGGCGCGTCAGACGCGAGTGGGCCGTACTGGTTGGGACGGATGAGCGGATAAGGGAAATTGCCGAAAAACTGGTTGTAGTCATTAAGGTCGCCATAAGCGCGCGAGTGAACGTAGCTGGCAAAGACAGTGGTGCGTTCGTTGACTTGCCAGCGCATCATGGCCCAGAAATTCTCGATAACTTTGCTGTCGGCCGAGTTGAGGAGGAGTAGCTGGGAACTGCGCATCCGCCGACTGCAACGGATTCACATAGAATTCGCGGAATGCATGGCGCTCTTCATATCCCAAACGAAACATCAGGTTACGGCGCAGCTCGCGATCGAATTGCAATGTCCAGCCAAGGCTGTAGGGGACATGCAGCGAGTTAGAAGCAATGTGAGTGAAGGTTGCCGGACCACCGATGACCGTCGTGCCGTCGGGAGCATAGTTGGTGATGGTCTGTGCTGGAAACCCGGTGAAGATGGCGACGTTGATAGGAATCTTGTCGAAGAACACACCAAAGCCACCTCGAATGGCTGTGCGATTGTCGCTGCGTAGGGGCAAAGACAAAGCCGATGCGCGGAGCAACGTTGGCGGGATCAGCCGAAAGGCTATCGTGGTCGATGCGCACGACCAAGATCAAGGGTCAGGCGTGGACGCACCTGCCAGTTGTCCTGCACGAAGAGAGCGAAATCGCTTACCGCTGCATGCGAATCCAGCGCGGCCCCATAACTGATGCTGCTGCTCAGCGTGCCGTCCTGACGCAGGACTTGTATGGGAAAGTTAGTCACTTGTCCCTGGTAAGAGGAGTGAGCATAGGAATACCCGAGCAGTCAGCAGATGCCTCCCGATGTTCGATCGGACGCAGGTGAAGGGCTTGCGTCCACTGGTAGAGCTGCGTGTCCCGTTCCTGCTGTTCGAAATAACTGCCTGAGTTCTGCTCGGGGAAGAGAATCATCTCTCCTGTCAGCGTTGCGGGATAGACGCGTGAGTCAAGATGCTTGGCCGAAAACAAAGTTTTGACGAAGCCGCCATTGGCCAGAATCCAGCGGTGTGTGGCGGAGAGGAAGTAGCCGCGCTGGCGATCATTGGCAGTAACCGGTTGCAGGGTTGAATGTGTTGATATTCGCGTAGTCCATGTTCTGCGGATCCAGCGCGAGCACCGCAGTAAGCCGATGACTCGCGGAAGGATTCCAATCGAGCTGCGTGTACGAATTGATCTTTTCCACGATGCGAACGTTGTTGGGGTCAGGCAGAGACGGCACCCTGACCGTGTCGTACCCATAGCCCGTCGCCTGAAAGATGTGGACCTTGCCGGCTTCTCCAGTGGACCGGCAAAGGTCAGATGTGGCGATGCACTCTCGACTCCGTGCGTGCTGTTATCGATCCAGCGGAAGCGCGGTACCGGATCTTCGAACAGCCACTTCCACTCGTCGGTTCCGCCGCGCGTGTCAACGTCGACCACACCACTGGCAAACTGACCATACTCTGATGAGAAGGGATTCGAGAGCACCTGCACGGACCGAATCGCCACAGCCGGCAGGCTGAGCGCAGCCTGGCCAGTAAAAGGATCCGTTACGCTGGCTGAATTGACCAGCGTGTTCGCCTGGTTCGTCCGTCCTCCCTTGATGCGAATGAGTCCATCAAGCCCACGCACGACCCCGGGCAGCATGGGCAAGGCATCCTGAAAGTCCTGGTTGAGTTGAACGAGAGATTTAAGAATGTTCGCGTTCAATGCCGGGGCGCCCCCGAAGCTGGAGTTCAGGTCAACGCCAGCGCGTCAGCGTTCACCGTGATCGTTTCCTTCTGCCCTTGCGGGGTCAGCTGAAAGTCGAGCCTCGCAGTGTGTTCCGTTGCTATGGTCAGGCGCTTCGTGACCGGTTCAAATCCAGCCAGCGTGACAGTGATCTCATAGTTGCCATACAACACGCCGGTGAACGCGTAGTTCCCAGATCATTGGAAACAGTGGCAACTTCATGCTTTGTGTCGAGGTTCTTTAAGCTGACACGCGCGTTCGGCCACACAGTTTGTACCTGATCCGAGCCCAGCGTAAAAATGACGCCGCTTACTGTGGAGGTCTTCGCCTCCAAGGCAGGCTCTGCTACGGCAGGCAATCAGAATTGCCACGAAAAGCCGAATGGCATGCGCCATCAGCGTTCAGGCATTTACGATGAATCGCAGGTACATCGCAGTACCCTCTGCCGCGACGCACGAATCATCTGCGAAGAACCGGTGAAACTCTTCGCGGATGCACGCGCGAGCGAGCACACATTCATCCACGCCCAAATCGCAATGCTCCAGCGTGGAACGCGGCGCACTTACCTTTGTCCGCTACTGGAGTACGCGAAGATGTCCGCTGTTGCGGTATTGTCCCACCATGTGACTGCCGACCACAAGAAACGCGGTGAAAAGTCAAAAGAGAGCATAAGTCAACGCAAGCGGACGTGAACGAAGCCGCTGGCGCGGCGGACACATTCGCGCATAGGCCCCCTGTGGGGCGGTTCATCATGCAGACCAGAAGATCGGGACTGTCGCTGCAATCAACTCTACCGAACACACAGTCGATATAAAGAAGACGGGAGCAAGTGCTGACGTCCACCCCACGAGTGTCTACTCACACAGGGCTGTCCGTGCGGACGAGTCGGCGGACGCGCTATACCGCCTCGCCTCCTGGGTTCACGAAAACGGTGTAGACACTCAAGGACCGTTCCGCGCTGAACGGGACCTTCTTCTTAGAATTCCGCCGCGGCGTACAACGGAGACGCCGCTTAGAAATGAAAGGGAAGATATTCTTACAGCTGAGGTATTTTATGAGGGCCGCCTAACACCCCACGAAGGGCTCGACCAGCAACGTGTAGATGGGCACACCTGTTTTGGGCCGGCCGGTCTCTGGCTAATTCCGATGGAGCACAGTGGGAACACCACCAGCGCCGAAGAGGAAGTCGAGCAGATTGCGCGAATAGTCGATTCACTGCTGCAACCGACGGTCACGTGGACCAATTTGAACGGAAGCACACGTCCAATCACACGCGATGACATTCTCGTGGTCGCTCCGTTTAACGCACAAGTGGCAGCGCTGAGTTCCCGTTTAGCTGTGCGCGTCGGGACGGTAGATCGGTTCCAGGGCCAGGAAGCTGCTGTCGTCATCTATTCTCTGACGAGCTCAAGCCCGGAAGATGCCCCGCGCGGTATGGAATTCCTCTACAGCCGAAATCGGCTCAATGTTGCGCTATCACGTGCGCGAGCGATTGCAGTCGTCGTCGGAAGCGTGAAGCTTTTCGAACCTGATTGCAGTACTCCGCGTCAGAGGCATTTAGCCAATGCCCTCTGTAGGTTCCGAGAAGTTGCTAACGTCCGGCCCAGAGCATTCCAATGGGCGACTTCGGGCTCCTAAATGACCAAGCCCGAACTGGCTAACGGGTTTTGCAACTCCACTTCGCCATCCAAGCGAGACACGAACCCGCGGTCCATTTCCATTCGAAAAAGGAACTGCCGCTGTTGCCTTCAGAGAATTCGGGAACGAATGCGGCGTCGTTGCAGTGAATCTGATTCTAAATGCTGACAGAATCGCGGTTTCCGGCCAAATGCGGGTGATATATATTATTTCAAATAGCGGATTCTAAAGGCGATAGACTCTGTGGCGGTGGATGGAGTCTAGAGCGAACCGTTCTCTGGGAAATCCCTGCTAACAGGGAATTTTACAGAGAAATTCTCGGCGTTTTGGCTGGAACCGGCGGCTGGAGGACCCTCTATCCCTTTTAATCACGCCGGTTCTGCACATCGGCATCCGGTTGGATGCCCGCTCGGAACAGGGAACCAGCGACCGGGTATTAGGGAATAATGGTTCTCTGATGGACGCCGCCGACCAAGATCGGTCAGGCATCGCTGATAGCGGCTCATCCGGAACCGACAGCTTGGGGTCACAGTTTGATCATCATCGGTCACCTCCTGTCCAGCCGTAAACGTACAGGCGAACGGCTGGGGGCGCCATCCTCATCGAAGGTCGAAGCGACGTACAGGGTGTGAGTTGTAGCAGGTCGCGAAGGCCTCAATCGATTGATGTCGGAAGTCGAATGCCAGCAGGCCGACTTTTCTGCCACCGGGTCTAAGCCCCTCCGCCTTTCAGGCGAAGGCCGTTTGCCTACAAAGTTGGCGACTCATGGATTGCGGATGCGCCGGATCAAAGCGGCTCGCGGGTTCGACGGGATTCGCCTGAAGATGACGGGTGACGCTCGATGACACGATCCGTAGTTATCGGCGTACACGCGCGCGCAGGTATACGGGGCAATACTGCAATATCGGCTCCCTCGTGCCAATGAACGGCCCAGGAAGGTGTCTCCCGTCCGCACGGCCTGTCAAGACGACAATCTACCATGACGGATAAATCGGGTCTTTAACAATGCCAATCCTCAACTCGTTCCGCTCGAGCCATTCCATGACTCCGTCGTCGGTTGCGTGGCTGCTGCATGCGCGTGCGAAGGTAGTGTCTCAGTTTGAAGTTCTTTTCATGCGGACTCCATGATCTTTTTGAAAGTCGCATCCACCATCAGCAGTTTGTCCCACTTTGCTTCGGGATAAAGCCGTGTTACAAGCAGCCGATCCTTGTCTTGCGTCTTTGTGGCAAGCCGATCGTATATAGAGGCGCAGCTTTGAGCGCTTGATCCGATCCATTCGGAATAGAGGATCCGGGTAGCACCAATTGCTGACAACTCCTCCCAAAGCCCTTTGTATTCAAATGCATCCTTTTCGTTGATGTCGTAACTGATGAGATAAACAGGCATAGCCCGTTGCCCCTTTCTAGACCTGTGGAGTTACATTTTTCGGAGGACCTATGATCCTACGCCGCGTGTGCCATTTATTGTCTAGTTTCTAGCGCCAATGCAGCGCATCGTTATTAAAGCAGACCCGAGTGTTATCAAGGCTGACTGTGCACGAAGGCTATCACCGAATCAAGGAGATCTCGGCGCTCAACTGATGGTCAGCGCTCGAGGCACGAACTCGTCGCTCCGCACACTGGCGACGGGAAGTCTAATACTGAACTTGGCTCCATACTAAGATTGGCGGAAGATCATCCGTAATTTGTACATCTATGAGACTTCATCTCTGTTTGTGTATTGACGAACAAGTCTGGATTGTTCTAAGCCCATGTGTGGCACAGCCAACCTTGATCAATGTTTATCGCCTCTGAGTGGCTTTTATCACATACAGGCTTGGTCGTGTTGTTGGCATCGATGATCCGATTCCGCGGGACAACTCGGTGAAATCTCGTCGAGGGTGAGACCAACACGCTTTGCCTGGCTATGGCCGTACCTTTATGGCGAGTTTGTCGTCAACGGGGATGGTCCCGACCGCAAACGGTGTTCCCTCATCGTCCCCGATGGCGGGAAGAGGGTTTTGGGGGTGTCTGGTGCCGAGTAGGGTCGAATAGTAGGGAAGGTAAACCATTATGTGTGGATGCCAATGGCCCGCCGGTCCGAGCACTTGGTCCGCCGACCACATGTAGGCAAAACACACTTCAGGGCGCTTCGGGATCTCACCTTTGGCGTAAGCGGCTTCGACGCCCTCAGCAATTTGCTCGGCTGTCTTGCCTTCCAACCCCAGTTTTGTCCGAAGTTCGTAATAAGGCAGTAAGGTTCGCGCGGCTAGTGGGTCGAGACAAATGGGAGCCCGGGTTTTTGCGTCGTAATTGATGTAGGCCCGGACTTGAACCGGAGTGAATGTCGGAGCTCCGGTAAATCCGCGCATAACAATGCACACAAAACCGTTGTCGCCCTCGTGCGCGGTTTGAAATCCGGACGCCGTGAAGACCTTTATTGTCGCGTGGTCGGAAACGTAGTCCGGAGCCGCGCTCTTCGCCAAAGCGACTTCGGCGTCTCGATCCATCATGTACTCGCTGAGCGGCGGGTATTTCGCTCCCTGTGCTTTCATTCCGGCCGCTCCCAAGACGACTATGACAAGACACAAGAGACGTTGATACATTTTCATTCTCACTTGCACTTCTCCTCTGAGTTGGATTTTCCAAACCAGTTCGGTATTAGGACCCAGCTTGGCGTTGGATGTGTTGACCAGGATTCAACCGACTTTGGCCACGTGATGTCTCATCAATCAATCGATGAAACCGCGGCGTGAGCGGACGTCGAAGCTACTCGATCCAGCCGTGTCACTTCAGGTCCAGCCGAGCATTGTCCGGGCAAATATTCCGTGAAATGCCGGAAGAATGGTTGCTTCTGCAAGTCCGGGAGCACCTCCTCCACGACCTCGCCAATGTGGATGAACCGATTGGGGGCGGCTGGATGTTGAAATGAGGTATACCGGTGCTCCGGGTGATGGCTGTGAATCCCAGCAACAAACTCGGTAATGGCAGCCTTGAGATTGTCAAGATCAACTTCTGGTTTCACGGTGTAATCGATGCGGATGTACTTCGTCATTGGCGACTCCATTCATCTCTATTACGGTTCCCACCAGAGCGAGGATACGTCTCACGAGAGAATTAGGCGCGTGCGATGACAGTTACAGAAGCAGCTGCCTCGATCACCCATGGGCAGTGCGCGTAATCCACAATCGAGTCGATGTGGTTTTCGATCACATCGAGGCGGACCATCGAGTAAGGCGTCCAGGTATCAGCGCCGCGCTGCAATAGGATCGCCACGGGTTCGCCATCCACTTCGCCTACTGCCATCCTCCAGGGCATCGACCACCGCTCGTAATTACGGAAATAAGGCGCATCTGCCAGTTTGCCAGCGAAGGCGTCGGTTACTCTCAGGCGCGCGTCGGCGCTGATCAACTCGCGCAAGCTGTTCCAGTCGCGGTTGTTGAAGCGCTCGACATAAAGGTGCAGAACACGCACCAGGTCCGGGTCTGCCGTTCGTGACGATTTCACGGGACCCGGAGATGCCGCCAACTTCGATCGGCCACGCTTTAGTGCAGCCTTCACTCCACCCACAGTCGATTCGACTAGTACGGCGATCTCTTCGAGCGTGTAATCGAACACATCCTTCAAAAGTACACAGGTGCGCTCTTTTGGCGGGAGTGTCAATACCAGATGCTCAACCGCCTTTCCGATTCCCAGAATCGCCGGCTCGGTTGGCATCGAAACTTCAGGCGCGGCGACACTTGCCACGGCTTCTCTTCCTGCACGACGGTGACGCAGAAAGTCGATGCATCGGTTGTGCGCGATGCGAAAGAGCCAGGGTGACAACGGACGAGTGTCATCGAATTGGTCCAGCTTTCGATACGCCTCGAATAGCGCGTCTTGAACAATGTCCTCGCCATCAAGAACCGAGCCCGTCATGCGAGCACAGTAGCGGTGCAGGCGCGGGCGAATCTGGGAGACAGTCTCAAGAAAGGCCAGATACCGGGCCTCGAACGGACCTGTTAAATCCAAATCTGTTTGCATACTCTCTTAACTACGTAATTCGGCACTGCTGGGATACGTGCGATGAGACATCGGTCTCTGCGAGCCTCTCATGGCGCCAATTAGCTGTCTCAGATGGCCCTCAGCGGATGCGGAAACCTTTGGGTCTTGTTTCGCCTTTCGTTACCAATCAGCGACCCGATAATCAACAATTCACACGTCATTTCGCAGTGAGGTCCACCGAGGCGCGGGTTGTTTCCCAGTCCATTCGCAACGTGCAGCCGCTTGCGGACTTGTCGTATCCGATGGTGAAGTTCTCTACGGGCGTGGGCAGCTTCGACACTGTCATGTCTACGCGCGCCAGTTCGTCGCTCTCATACTTGTAAGGGATTCCCCATTCCCCAGTCTTCTTGTTGATGATAAGAACCCATTTGTCGGCAGCCGGGACGGTGAAGATGGTGTAGCTTCCGGCCGGCACCGTCTTGCCGTCAACGACTACATCGCTACTGGTAACGAAGGTGGTCGCTTCGTTCGCGCCGGCGCGCCAGACCTCGCCGAACGGTACGAGGTCTCCATAGATACTGCGACCCTTCATACGCGGGCTGGAATAGTTCGTCCTGATGGTCTTGCCCCCGCCGAGATCACATGTTGCCGAAGCGGGTGGACTTGGTCTTTTCTGACAGGCAGTGAAGAGGGTGAGGGTGAAAATTATGCCAATGACAAAGGCAATTCGTTTCTGCATGGTCTCTCCTTAAAGTAGCTGGTTGTCCTAAGGAATTCACCGCGTCAAGTGAATATGACGGGCATCTGTCCAACGTAATCATCCCTGACCACTTGCTCGACGAGGAATGTCGCGACGTCCGCACGTGCCATCCTGAGGCGTAGCCGAACTGTGAGGCTCATGTCGGTGATAACGGAGATGTTCCCCGTCTTCGCGCCATTGGTGAACGACATCGGGCGCACGATCACCCACTTGCAGCCGCTCTTCTCGATAAGATCGTCAGCCACGGCGGCATCTTCGTACATGTGGTCGAGAAAGAGCGGCATGATGACCCTCCCAAAGAAGAACGACGAGCGCTGCACGAATTCCTTGCTCGAACCAACACCGGCAGCGTCGAGCCAGACCAGTTTGCGAACGCCGTGCTTCTTCATTCCGACGGAGAGGTTCCTGGCGACGTCGGCGCGAAGCGTAGTCTTCTTATTCGTGCGAGCACCGAGGGTACTTAGAACCACATCTTGTCCGGCGAGGAGCTTCTCCACGTCGGCAGCATTCGCCGGGTCACCCTGCACGACGGTGAGCCGCGAGTCTTTCCTTTGCACCGCGGACGGGTTTCGCACCAGAGCTGTGACTTCGTAATTCGCCTTCAATAGATCATCGAGCGCGAGTTGCCCGACTGCACCATTCGCACCGAGCGACAGTATCTTCATCGGTGGACCTCGACTTCTGCTGTCTCAGCAACTCCGCTGCCAAGCATGATGGCCGCACTCAGGGGGAGGTCGCGTGACGATCGGCCAACCCAGACCTTATATTCGCCGGGCACAACCTCCCACGAATTCTTGTCGGGATTGAAAATCGAGACCATCTGAGGGTCTACTTTCACTGTCACATCTTTATGCTCACCTGGGCCAAGCGCGGTCTTGCTCCAGCCCACGAGGCGTCTTGGCGGTTCATGCGTGCTGACCGGTAGTGTGAGATAGACCTGGGCAGTCTCTTCACCGGCGCGGTTTCCGGTGTTTTTCACCTTGAATGTCACGGTCAGCCCGTTGTCTGATGTTGTCTTCAATTCGGAATAGGAATACGTCGTGTAGGACAGCCCGAATCCGAACGGGAAAAGCGGTTCCTTCTTCTCCGCGTCGTACCACTTGTACCCAACCTTGAGGCCCTCGTCGTATACCGCGTCAAATGGCGTCTGGTTCGTCGAGATTCCTGGAACTACCGGAAGGTTCGGCAATGGAGTGATCGGGTGGTTCGGGTCCAACGCTGGCTGATCAACATGCTTCGGATGCGGCAGGTCTGCTTCAGTACGTGCAAACGTCAGCGGCAACTTGCCGGATGGATTTACGTCGCCGAAGAGAATATTGGCCATCGCCTCAGACCCGCGTATGCCCGGATACCATGCCTCAATAACCGCGCTAACCTTGTCGATCCAGGGCATCGTGACCGGCCCTCCCGTTTCCAGCACCACAATCGTATGAGGATTGGCTGCGGCCACTGCTTCGATCAGAGCGTCCTGATTTTCAGGAAGTGATAGGTTCGGCAGGTCCATATTTTCATACGTGTGCTGGACTGCGAATACGATAGCCACATCCGAAGCCCTGGCAAGCACCGCGGCCGAATCTGGGTCCGTGCCTGGATCGAACTTCACCACTGCACCCTTGGCCTTCTCTACGATCCCCCTCAACGGAGCCGAGCGGTGGTACATCGTTATGCTGAAGATCCCCAAGGGGTCACCGGGTACGTGGTCAGCCGATGGCGGAACTGCGCTGCCCCCCGCCGGCGATACCTGGCCCGAGCCACCGCCGGACATCACCCCTACATCCGCGTGTCCTCCGATCACGGCGATCGACCTTGTGCCGGCAGCGTTCAAAGGCAACTGTTCGTGGTCATTCTTCAACAGCACGGCGCCTTTTTCTTCGATCTTCTGCGCCACTTCGAAGCCGCGTAACACGTCAACCACATGTGCTTGCGGCGGATTGTCCACAATGCCCGAATCGAACTCGGCTCTCAGAATCCGATGGACCATGTCATTGAGACGAGCCATTGGCACTTCGCCGCTCTCGACAGCCTTCTTCAGTGGTTCACCAAGGAAGCTGTAGCCCGGCATTTCCATGTCCAGACCGGCAAGTACCGCCTTCGCCGTACTATGCGTACCACCCCAATCTGAGATCACAAACCCCTTGAATCCGAGTTCCTTCTTCAACACCTCGTTCAGCGTGTAGTCATCCTCGCAGGCGTATACGCCGTTGATCTTGTTGTACGCGCACATCACCGCACCCGGGTTCGATTCCCGCAGTACGATCTCAAAGGCGAGCAGGTCGCTTTCCCGCATTGACCGCTTGTCGATGACTGAGTTGACAAAAAAGCGTCCTGCTTCCTGATCGTTTACAACGTAATGTTTTACGTCCGTGACCACGTTCCGCGCCTTCACGGCTTTCAGTGCTTGCCCAGCTAAAGTTCCGGCCAGCAACGGATCCTCTCCCATGTACTCGAAGATGCGCCCATCGCGCGGTTCTCGGGTCAGGTTGATGCCGGAGCCGAGCGACAGATTGAAGCCCTGCGCTCGCACCTCGCTCCCGATTAGCGCGCCTGTCTCATAGGAAAGTGCAGAATCCCAACTCGCAGCTAACGCAACGGTAGAGGGCAGAGCCGTTGCGTAACGGCTCTTGTCTCCGCCGCCTGCAACGCCCACGGCTGCGTCAGTCATCTGCAGATCGGGAATCCCAAGCCGTGGAACGCCGGGGATGAATCCGGAAGGTCTAATGGCTCTTGTTCCTGGTCCGGATTCTGGCGGTGGCCCGAACAGAGCCTCCCAGCCCAGTCCATGCAGAAGCTGGATCTTCTCGTCCAGCGTCATCTTCTCAATCACCAGGTCTGCTCGCTCATCGGGAGAGAGGCC
This sequence comes from uncultured Acidobacteriaceae bacterium, assembly GCA_963836835.1. Taxonomy (GTDB): domain Bacteria; phylum Acidobacteriota; class Terriglobia; order Terriglobales; family Acidobacteriaceae; genus KBS-83. Next base: position 76,527 of record CAWILE010000001.1, read on the forward strand.
CTTGTTCTCCCAGGGCCCCTTAGGCTCGTGCTTCTGCGGGCCTAACTGACCCAGGCTCGAACTCCCCGTAAACAGACAAAGCACGACTGCCGCACCAAGCACTGCTCTTTCTAATCTGAAATTCATGCGCAAGCCTTTTCTTGAAAGATTCGGCATCTGTTACGAATGAGCAGCCGCTGAGGACACGTTATGAATCGCGGGCACGAGCGTGGTCCGCGCGAACTCGGCGAGCGTCGTGGGGGTCGTCGTTTCGGGCGTGCGCGGCTCGGCCGGATCCAGGCGGCCGTCGCGGAACGCGACGTACTGTTCGATGATGAGGTCGACGACAAAATCGGGCATGCCCATACTCGTTAGGGCGCCGCGGGCCTGGTCGAGCGTGGCATCAATGCACTGCACGGGCTTGCCAACCGCCGAAGCGATGATCGCGGCCGCCTCATCGGTCGAGAGGTCCTGGGGGCCGTGGACGCCAACCCGATAGTGCCCGGTCCAGCCGCGATCGAGGAGCCAGCATGCGGCCTTGGCAGCGATGTCGGCCGTCGCCACCAGAGGCCACTTCTTGCCCGGTTGAATCGGAACGAAGATCTGGCCTGCCTTCGCGATCATGTCTGCGGAGAGAAGGAAGTTTTCCATGAAGATCCCGGGGCGAAGCGAGACGACCGCAGGGAGCCTGGCCTCAAATTCGCTCTCGATCTCTCGCGCAGGGCCGACCGCCCCCGTGCCGGGGCCAGTATGGGCACCCATGCTCGAGATCACGACTGCTCGGTGCGCGCCTGCCTTCTTAGCGGCCGTGGCGGCCTGCCTCGCGCACTTCACGGCCCAATCGTGGTAGTCCGGCCGCGCGGGCGGCGGAGTGAGCCAGAACAGCGCCTCCGCTCCCTCAAGCGCTTCGGCAAGGAGGGCTGGCTCCTCAAAGGAGCCGTCGACGACGCGCGCACCGCGACGCGCTAAGTCGCTGACCTTCTTCTTGTCGCGGCTCAGGACCGTGATGCGTTCGCCGGCGTCGAGGAGCCGCGCAGCGAGCGCGCGGCCAATGTTCGAGGTAGGGGTGTTGATAACGATGGACATGGGTGATTCTCCTTGTTTGGTTGATTCCTCGTTCAAGAAGCTCTTCGCTTCAGTTCGTCGATGCTGCGCACCCCGTGGGAAGTTATTACGGAGTCCAGCCGCCACCCAGCGCACGAAACGAAGCGACTGCCCGCGAGCTGCACTCTCTTAAGTGGAAGCCAAATCCAGCGACCATCTTCTCGGTTCTCGTTCCATCTGGTAGCGAGGCTTTTGAGTTTAGTTATGAATTACGAGTGATTAATATCGTAAACCGTAATCTTGTGTCAAGTCGATTCGTAAGCTATCATCAATCTATGGACCAAGAGATCACCATCGATGCGAGTGGGGTTTCCGGACAAAGAGGACCAACGGACCACAAGCGTCGACAGCAGATTCTTCAGGCAGCTGCGGAGCATTTTCGGCTCTATGGCTACCGGAAAACGACTCTTGCCGACATCGCTAAGGCAATCAACCTTTCGACCCCATATCTCTACAAATTCTTCGATTCCAAGCAGGCCATCGGCGAGGCGATATGTTCGCACTGCCTTGGCGCAGTCCTCTCCGAAGTCGAGGAATCTGTTGCGGCTACAAGTTCTCCAGTAGAGAAGTTGCGCCGTGTTTTCATTGGTTTAGAGAAGAAGGGTTGGCAGGTACTGAACGAAGAGCCAAAGGTACACGACTTGGTCTGCGCGTCATTCGAAGAGGGATGGGGATCTGTGGGCTGGTTCAAGGAGGGTATTTTCGAGATGATCCGCAGGATTGTCGTTCAGGGACGAGAATCGAGTGAATTTGAGCGCAAGACGCCCCTGGAAGAAACCTGTCACGCCATCGCGCGTATGACAGAGTTGTTCTTCCATCCGACTCTCTTAAGACAGGCCGGCAAAAGCCAGGAAGAAGAAACGCTTGCCGTTGCCAACGTGGCCATTCGGTCTCTCACCGCTTGACCATGAGGTCGGATTATTATATTACGAATGTATATTTTATTCATTCGTAATCTATTTCGAATTCCAAGTGCTCGCCTGCTAGTTCTCTTCGCGACGCTCTCGACGGGGAGGTAGCCCTTTCAACGGAGCCTTCCCCTTGAAAAGATGGTTTCTCTCTCTCTCTCTCTCTCTTCACTCGCTCAAGAAGTCCCGCCCAATACGCTTCCAGTCCATGTTGCGGACTCTGGCTTCGGTCGCAGAACTTCACTTTTTCACCGAGCGGCTCAGTCATCATCGAAGCGAACCTAGCCTTTCTTGTCGTTTCTGATACGGATGACTCCCGTATCGGGATACGTGCCGCGCGACCTCCAAGTGGCGTGTGGCAAAATTCGAGCAGGTTGCCCGACTGACCTCATACTGTGCTATGGGCGGAAAGAGAGTCCAGGAATCAAATTGAAGATCTTGAGCCGGGTACCATATTGCGAGTCCGTTTTCGTCGCGGTCCCTGTCCGCTTGTAATGCCGATGAATGCCGCTATGGATCCGTAAATCCTTGCTGCAACGGTTTGAACGACGGACTGATGCGATATGCGGCCATGTGCACGCTTGAGTGTGCCAAAAGCACACCAGTCCAGTCGGAGTAACTGACTATTGAGGGCACTTTACGTTAGTTCTTGTCGTCTTATGCGCTGATGGGATGTAGAGCATCAGCACGGCTGCGACGATAAGTGATCCGGACATAAGGAGAAATCCTGACGCAGAACGGCCAGTGCGCGCCTGTAGAGCGCCCACAAGCCACACGCCGACGAAGCCTCCCAAAGCCCCGCTGCTGTTCACAAGTGCCAGCACCTCGTCTAGCACCGTCTTCGGGATGATGTCGGAGATTAATGCGAAGAAGGACCCGTAAGGTGCGTACATGAGCCCTCCTGCAATGACGAGTGCCGAATAGGCTAACCAGAAGCTACGTCCCTCTATGAGAAGCGATACAAAGAGGGCAGTGCCCCCGACGATGAGGCATGGCCACACCAAAGCCTTGCGTGACATTGTTCGATCGGAAACGTAGCTGGCAAGAGACATCAGGATCGCTGCAAGCAGATATGGAACGGCTGACAGTAAGCCAGCCCGCCCGATCCCAATGGAAATACCCTTGCGAATAATCGTTGGCAGCCACATCACAAAGCCGTAGACGCCTAGACTCCAACTGAAGTAAACGGCACTCAGCGCTAACACATCTCGTCGGCCAAACGCTTCACGCAAACTGCCGACCCGCGCCAGCGCAACTTGCTCCTGTACGAGTTGTTGTTCGAGAGCGTTGCTACTCTCAGGGGACATCCACCGCGCATCACTGGGCTTGTCTCTCATCACCAGCAGCCATACGAATGCCCAAAGGACAGAAGGCAACCCTTCAATAATGAATGTCTTCTGCCAGCCAAAGTCGGCAATCAAAAATCCGGTGATAACGGACATCCAAAGAACGGTGATCGGATTCCCGAGCATCAGCAGAGTGTTCGCCCGCGCGCGTTCCCGGCGTAGGAACCAGTGCGTGATCAACACCAGCATCGCTGGAAAGATGATGCTCTCTGCGACTCCGAGCAGGAAGCGGTCAGCTGCAAGCAGCCAAAACTGGTGGATCACGCCAGTGAGTGCTGCTAGCGCTCCCCACAGGATGAGCGCCACAAAGACAATACGGGTGCTGCTGTGGCGCCGGGCGTAATTGATTCCTGGCACTTGAAAGGCAAAATAGCCAAGGAAAAAGAGTGCGCCGAGAAGTGCTGATTGGGAGCCCGTGATGTGAAGCGTTTCCGCTAGACCGGCGGCAGCTCCCAGACCATAATTTGCGCGGTCGAGATAGGCGAGGCTGAAAGTGATGAAAACTGCCGGCAGAACATAGGACCAGCGTTTGCGGCTTTCCCGACGATCCATGGTGCCGTGGATTGCCTCACTTGCCGCGAGGAGATCGTCATTGCGTCGTGCCATCGATCCAGCCTACACGTGGACGCCTGATCTGCCTCGTGAGCAAGCCAAATGATCACAAGCCTGCGTACCAGTCATAGCCCAGCTTGGTCCAATAGTCGTCCGGCTTCACGTCTGTATACGCAATCAGGCCTATGCGCTTGATCTGCTTGTACCCATATTTGGTGGGCGTGTGCAGACGCAGCGGGGCGCCGTGAAGCTGGGTTAGCGGTCTTCCTGCCATTCCGGTAACGAGCAAGGTCTGCGGATGACGGCAGACCGCCATATCGTAGCCAACGTAGTAGTCCCCGTTCGGTGTTTCCATATAGATATAGCGCGGAAGGCTGCCGTCAGGTTTCCTAGCGGGCGGATAGGCTTCGATGAACTCGGCCATGCGGACACCGCTCCAGCGGGTGATTTGACTCCACCCCTCGACACACTTGAATTCCGTGACAAGCTCGTGCCCCGGCAGCCTCGAAACGTCTGCCATCGTGAGCAGCAGCCCGGGTGTGCCGGCGGGTACGGTGGAATAGCTTGGACCAGCTTCCTCTAGTCCGCGGAAGTTCTTTCCGGCGCGCTCTTGAATGGGACTGTCGCGGTTCACGACAGGTTCCGGTGGCACAAAAGTGAAGTGGTCCCCTTCGGTGCTTTCACTCCCCCGCGAATACTTGTAAGTCCATGCGGTAACGTCGGGTACATACTGCGCGAAACTTTTCTCGTTCGCCGCGCCTACCAGTTGCAGACGCCAACTCTCGAGCAGCATGGCTTTCTTGATCCCAATCAGGCCGTTGATGCGCAAATTCTCTGCTCGACTTACCGGATACGTGGGGGCAAGACCGCGTTCGTCGAAAATATCCCGCGATAGCGCGGCATTGGCCTGGAATGCACGCCGCCGCGGGACGGGCTGCATACCATCCTCTCGGCTGTAGTCCACCCACCGGTACAAACCAAAACCCGCTGCCGCCCCGATAGCAGCCACCGCGAAGCTGCGTCGGGTCAGCTTCCGCGAAGCTGTCAGAACTTCCGCGTCTGTTGCGGGCCACGCAGGGTGTTCGCGTTTGACCTTCTGTTTGCTCATCGCCAACTCCGTCTTTCCCGTTCGAGCGAGGGCTCACTGGCCGGCCTGATCTCAAAGCCGCTGACCATACTGCGGAAATTATTCCAGCCGGCAAATGCGACCTGTGCGACATGCACGAGAAAGAATAGGCAGAAACCCATGGTAAGCCAGAAGTGCTCCCACCGCGCCCATTCATATCCGCCAAGCATCGTTGTCAGATAGTGCAATTGAGTCGGCTTGTAGATTGCCAATCCCGTGATCAGACTGCCTGCACCGATGGCGATGACTGTGGAATAGGCTATTCTCTGCGCGCCGTTATATTTGTTCTTCGATGGCAACTCCCTGCGCAGATGAAGTGAAACGACAATCATCCGCCATGCCTCCCGCAGGCTGCCCCTGCGTGGAAGAAGAAAGCGCCATTCGCCGGAGATTAGGGAATACGCGACGTATGCGATACCGTTAAGCGCAAAGAGCCACATGAAGAAGAAGTGGTCACCCATTCCTTGCGTCACATGCCACGGAATATTTAGCGCGTTCGCGACTGGCTCCGGAAAAATCCGCAGGAGTGTATGCGAACCAAACCCAATGCGATAGACGGCGTGTGCGTGCAGGTGTGCGTTATCGGAATCGTTCCAATAGATCCGAATGCCGCTAAGTATCATGATGAAGAGCAATGGGAAATTAATCCAGTGCATCCAGCGAATCGCAAGCGGGTGTTTGCGTTCCAGCCGAAGTGTCAGAGGTGGAGCGGCCGGCGTCTCTTCTGGGTTCCCGATGTCCAAGTCTTTCCTCACTTCACAAAATATGTCGTTGAACGCGACAAACCGCCGCGCCGGTCACTGTGTGTGCGGATACTCTCCCGCAACTCTTACCCGAATACTGTAGAGAGAGGAACTCGCCGCAAGGTATAGAGTTTTGCGGTCAGCGCCACCGAATGCCAGATTCCCGACGGGAATGGGGAGATGAATTGTGCCAAGATGTTTGCCCTGAGGAGAAAAGATCCACACTCCACCCGGTCCGGCACTATAGATATTCCCCACCTGATCGACTTTCATGCCGTCAGGTGCACCATGATGCATATACGGTCCTGCGTCGCACAGCAGCTTCGGATCGGTGAGCGATCCGTTGGGCTTCACCGTGTAGCGCATCCAGAGCATCTCCGGCTCCGAATTATCGACGTACAGATACCTCTCATCCGGAGAAAAGGCGATGCCGTTCGGCCGAGGCAGGGATCTGATCAGCAGTTGCAGTTTGGCGCGGGCCGGGGGTGCGCCGGGCTTCTGATCGAGCGCCTTGGGTATGCGGTAGATACCATTCACTTGTAGCTTCTTCGCTGGATCGGTATCGGACTGCGTGCGAAGTCCATAGGGGGGATCGGTGAAGTAAAGCGAACCATCGGATCTGTAGACTAGGTCGTTGGGGCTGTTCAAGCGCTTGCCGTGATAGGTATCGGCAAGAATCGTTACGGCTGCATGTGGATCGAGTTGCTCCAGCCTCCACACGTCCCGTTGTGCATGGCCAGCGACGGTGAGCCGGCCTTTGGCATCGAGTGTCATGCCGTTCGATCCTGGTTCCGGGCCACCGTAAGGAGCCGATCCTTTGTAGCCGCTAGGACTCAGGAACGTGCTGACGCCCGCATCAGGACTCCAAATCCGGATGCTGTTGCTGGGAATTTCCGCAAAGATCAACCTGCCGGTTGGCAGCCAAAGTGGTCCTTCTGTCCACTTGAAGTCCTTTGCTATCTCGAATGCCTCGGGCTGCCGCGCAATCAAAGAATCGAGCGAAGCATCGAGACGCTCGATCTGCGGTGTAATGGCCTGATTCTCTGCCATCGCCGTATGCGCTTCGACATAGCCACGCGACCGTCGCCAGGTCGCGATGAAAGGGAGGCAACTTGCCATGGCAATGCCAACCAGCAGCAGGTTGAAGGTTTTCGTCTTGTTCATCGAAATTCTTCTCACGTGCACTTTGCGTCTCGGCTGCTTCTACAGCGAGACGCCGCGTTTCCATGGGATGAAGTCATTTTGTCCAAGCAATTCGGCCTTGCTGAGCCTCTTCCCACTGGCAATTTCCAACATCGTTTCCAGCATAGAAGTACCGGCTTCTTCGATCGTTACCTCGCCGCGAATGATCGCGCCTGTATCGATATCGATGATGTCGGACATATGCTCCGCCAGTCGCGTGTTGGTCGCAACTTTTACGACCGGAGCAATGGGATTTCCTGTGGGCGTGCCAAGGCCCGTCGTAAACAAGATCATATTCGCGCCCGCTCCCACCTGTGCGGTAACACACTCCACATCGCTCCCGGGTGTGCAAAGCAGATTCAGTCCACGGTCCGTGACATATTCCGGATAATCGAGCACGCCGCGTACCGGGGAAGTTCCGCTTTTCCTTGCAGCTCCAGCGGACTTCATCGCGTCAGTGATCAATCCGTCCTGAATGTTGCCCGGCGATGGGTTCATTTCGAATCCAGAATGAACGGCCTTGGCACGAGAGTTGTAATCGCGCATGAGTTGCATGAAGCGGTCGGCATCCTCTGGTTCTACGCAGCGGTCGATAAGGTTCTGTTCCACCCCGCAAAGCTCCGGGAACTCCGAGAGGATGGAGCTCGCTCCCAATGAAGCGAGCAAATCCGAGACTTGCCCGAGCGTGGGATTTGCCGACAATCCTGAGAACCCGTCCGACCCTCCACACTTCAGGCCGACCGTGAGGTTCGCTAGAGACGCTGGCTGTCGACGGACTTCATTCGCCGCTACCAGGCCTTCGAAGGTCGCTTCGATCGCCTTATTGAGCATAGCTGTCTCCAGCCCCGATTGCTGCTGGTCGAAAACCCGAACCGGCTTCGTCGTCGACGGATCCCGCTGCCGTAACTCGTCCATCAGGAGGAACGCCTGTGCATTCTGGCAGCCAAGGCTCAGCACGGTTGCTCCAGCGACGTTGGGATGATGAATATATCCAGCCAGGAGGCCGCAAAGAGTTTGTGAATCCTGACGCGTACCACCGCAGCCGCCTTCGTGCATCAGAAAGCGGATACCATCCATGTTCGGAAAGATCCGGTCGCGGGTCGCAGCCAGCTCTAACTGATTGTCATAGGATACCGAGGAGATTCGCGCATGCCGTTCCACCATGGAGCGGACGAGCTGACGGTATTTCTTGGGGCGGCCGTATCCCAGCTCCTCTTCGAAAGCATCGCGCAGCGCCTCGACATTCCGGTTTTCGCAGAAGACCAGGGGAATCACCAGCCAGTAATTTCGCGTGCCAACTTGTCCGTCCTGGCGGTGGTAGCCATCGAACGTGCGGTTGCGCCAACGCGCCACATCCGGAGGCGTCCAATCAAACTGCGTGTCTCTCCGTGCGAATCCTGTTGCATCATGCTGCACATTCCGCGTGTGGAGAAGGCCGCCGCGGGGGATAGGCTCCCTTACACGGCCTACAATGCCGCCGTACATAACGATGTGCGATCCAATCGGTAGGTCCTGCATGGCGAGCTTGTGCTTGGCAGGGATAGTGGTCGGTGGAGTATAGCTCTGACCTGCGAACAGGACTGGCTCGCCGGCGCTCAGCGGTTCGAGCGCAACCAGGACGTTGTCGCGGGCGTCGATTTGCAATAGTTTCGTGGCGGCCATGCGTAGCTCAATCTCTTCACTCTATTCTTGCATCCCTCTCACCTTTGGAGGCTGAAACAATGCGGGTTCGATTGAAAGTTCGCCTTTAACCGCCAGCGCTGCGAGCGTCTAGAATGGCTTCATAGCTTGAGAGCGAGGTCTCTGATGGCATCCACAACCGTTCCGGCCGACGTCAAGATCGCGAAGACACCGAACCCGCCTACATTTGCGACCATCGCCGAAGAACGTCTGCACCGCAAGCAGCGACTGGCATCGGCGTTCCGGCTTTTTGCAAAGTTCGGCTTCAGCGAAGGAGTGGCTGGGCACATCACGGCACGCGATCCGGAGTTACACGACCATTTTTGGGTCAATCCATTCGGCATGCACTTCGCCCATATCCGCGTCTCTGACCTCATCCTCGTCAATGAGCAGGGCACCGTGGTGGAAGGCAACAAGCCGGTGAACGAGGCTGCATTCGCCATTCACTCGCGGCTGCACATGGCGCGGCCCGATGTCATTGCAGCGGCGCACGCACATTCACTCTACGGCAAGACTTGGTCTACCCTCGGACGCCTTCTCGATCCGATTACCCAGGATGCTTGCGCCTTCTACGAAGATCACAGCATCTTCGACGACTACACCGGCGTCGTGTATGACATGTCCGAAGGTGATCGCATCGCCGAGTCACTGGGACATCGGAAGGCCGTCATCTTGCAAAACCACGGAATTCTGACTGTAGGGAGCACCGTCGACGAAGCAGCATGGTTCTTTATCACGATGGAGCGCAGTTGTCAGGCACAACTGATGGCGGAAGCCGCCGGGAAGCCTCGACCGATTTCTCACCAGAGCGCCGTTGTAGCTCAAAAGCAGGTCGGCAATCGCCGCGTCGGCTGGTTCCAATATCAACCCCTTTGGGATCTAATCGTTCGCGAGCAGCCCGATTTTTTGGAATAGCCTCAGCTTGCCCCGCTAACGCGCCACTCCGTCATCCCAGCCATTGGGGGTTGTTAATGGTGCCGTCGTAGATATGGGAAGACTTGTAATCCTCAAATCGTCCCGCATCCGAAACCGGCGCTGTCTTTTCCAGCACTGCCAGCTTCTGCTGTTCGCTCATTGGCTTGAAATTTCGAGCAACGCCTAGCGCTTGTTCCAGGTTAGCCATGGATTCGCAGCCAGTGATCGTCATCGTCACAGGAATACTCATCGCGTAGTGCAATGCTTCTACGGCACTGATGGTGTTGGTCTTGACGATCGCGCCATTACTTAGAGGCTTCATGCCCAGAATCGCCATGCCATGCTTGTGCGCAACCGGGATCACCTTCTGACCAAAGCTGTCATAGTGCTCATCGAGTGCATTGACCGGCATTTGCACGGTGTCGAACGTGAATCCTTGCTTGTCTGCTACTTCAATCATGTGCAGGTGCATGTCGGGACTCTTGTGTCCGGTAAATCCGATGAACCGAATCTTTCCCTCTTTCCTTGCCTGCTGCAGCACTTCGACAACGTTGCCCGGTCGGAAGGCATGCTCTGGATCTGTCATTCGAATCACTTCATGGATTTGCACTAGGTCAATGTGGTCGGTCTTCAACCGCGCCATCGATTGTTTCAGTTGTTGCCGGGCAGCTGCGCCGGTACGGCCGTCAATCTTCGTCATCAGGAAAGCTTTCTCGCGGTAGCCACCTTGTAACGCTTTTCCCATCCTTTCCTCACTGACGCCGGCGTTGTAATCCCAGCAGTTGTCGAGGAAATTGATACCCTGGTCCAAACCAGCTTGGATTATGCGAATGGCATCCCGCTCTGTAACGTTCGGCAATCCGAGGTGATAGCCACCGATGCCAATGATGGAAATCTCTGCGTTCGCTCGACCTAGTTTCCGTCGTCCGATTCCATTCACCGTCGTAACGATTGGCAGAGGTGTATGGGCCGCCACACCATTCAAAGTTAAGCGAGCACTTTGGCCCGCCGCACTTTGCAACCCAGCCAATGCAGCAGTAGCCGCCGCCTGCTTCAGAAAATTGCGCCGTTTCATCCCAACCCCCGTCCCCAGTTGCATGGACATTTACGAGCCGACTTGTATTCGCATCAGCGGATTGTCGACTCGAAGAGCAACACCACGACCAGCTTATTGGATCATAGAAGGCGTTGAGCCAGCGTTGCTAGATAGCGCCATTGAATGGCCGGCATTTGCTCCGTGTCTGACGACGCATGAGCAGCACCCTTATGGTTAAAGGTCACCGTGGTGGTCCCTCCGCACCCTTTCCGTAAGTGCTTCATTTGTAATCTCTCGGCCTGCTATACCGGCTAATTCCAGCAAGCGCGACAACCGCTGAGGGCAACTATCGACCTGCGCCGGAATCCGCCTTCCACTGGAATGCGTTGCAGCAACCGAATATTGATCAGGACGCTCGTCAAGCTTGAGAGCGCGACACCAACCACCACCCCCGTTAGCGCTGGCACTCCCCCATGACTCATCAAAGTAGAGGCAGAAGCAATTGGAGAGCCGCTGGAGAGTAGCCCACCGGCCATGCTGACAAAACAAAGCTCAGAGCCAAAATGCCGTTGCGCCAGCGCACTTACCAGTTTCAGCAATAGAAAGTCCGGGCGTAATTTCAGCGACGCCGAAAGGCTGAACGGTGAATCGGTCTGAAGTGACTCGGATGTTCCCTCATCACGTCATAGCGGATGCGTGATCCAAAGGACAAGGTCGGCAACTGTATGTCGCGGAGTTGCCGCCAAGATCACCAACGAACTTTACGGTCTCAGAATGTAAAGACCGCAGATACCAGGCGTTCGGCATTCTACTTTTTGAACCTTTGGCAAGGTGAACTGCGTATTCTATCCACACGGTTTCTGGAGGCGACATGTCAACAGTTGGGAATGCGTCGAGTGCTCTGGGAACGACACACGTGGGTGCGAGGGAAACGGCTGAGGCGGGGAGTGCTTCGCCTTCGGTGCCCTGGTACATCTGGGTAGGCGCGTTGGCGGTAACGTCGTCGTCGATTGGCGGAGCGTGGGATGTTTCCTGGCACCGGTCGATTGGGCGGGATACGTTCTGGACTCCGGCGCACATGGCGATCCAGGCCTGCGGGGTGCTGGCGGCGGTGATCTGCGCGTGGCTGGCGGTGCAGTGCACGTTTGTGAAGGACTCGCCGCTGCGGGCGGCATCGGTAAAGGTGCTGGGACTGCGCGCTCCGCTAGGAGTGTTTCTCGCCGGGTGGGGCGGGCTGGGGGTTGTGACTTCGGCACCCTTTGATAACTGGTGGCATAACGCGTATGGGCTGGATGTAAAGATTGTCAGTCCGCCGCATACGCTGCTGATTCTGGGGTTGCGCGCGGTAGCGATTGGCGTGCTGTTCCTGATACTGGCGGCGATGAACCGGGGCTGCAGCGGCCGGAGCAGCAAATTTCAGCCGTCTCCAGAAGCTGTTTCTCTATATAGGCGGCCTTTCGGTCAGCGGACAGATGTTCTTCCTGCAGGAATTTACCAGCGACAGCAGGTTGCACCAGGCTGCAGCGTATATCTCACTGGCCATCGCCATACCTGTGATGCTGGCGATGATTTCGCAGGCTTCGCGATTCCGCTGGGCCGCTACGACGACGGCCGCGGTGTATACGGTGTTCTTGATCGGCGAGATGCTGATTCTGCCGCTGTTTCCGGCTACGCCAAAGCTGGGGCCGGTGTTCTTTCCGGTGACGCATATGGTTCCGGCGAAATTCCCTATTTTGATTCTAGCGCCGGCGCTGGCGCTTGATCTGCTGTGGCAACGGACGCGGGAATGGAAGCCTTGGCAGGTGGCGCTGGTTTCGGGATTTATGTTTGTGGCGGTGATGACGGCGGTGGAGTGGCCGTTTGCAAACTTCCTGATGTCGCATTGGAGCGAGAATGGGTTCTTTGGGACGATCTACTTCGATTACACCTCGCATGCGACAAGCTATGACCGGTTGCGGACTTTTCTTACAGCCTGATTCTGGAGCTGCGCTGTATCTCGGATTGTTGCGGGGTATCGTCTACGCGGCGATCTCTACCTGGATTGGGTTGAGTTTTGGCCGGTGGATGCGTGGTGTGCAGCGATGAAGCGTTTGCGTTGGAGGATGGCGCTTCCCGTCGTTGCGATGCTGGGAGTCGTAGCGCCAGCGCATGCGCATGTGGGGAACAAGGATGTTTTTGAGCAGGTTGAGGCGGGACCGTACAAGCTGTTTGTGACGATCCGGCCGCCGAATGTCATCCCGGGAGTTGCGGGGATTGAAGTGCGCGGCTCGGGCCCGGTGGTCGACTCGATCGCAGTGACGCCGACACCGCTGACAGGGGAAGCGTCGAAGCATCCTCCAAGTTCGGACGCGCTGGTGCGGTCGGGCGCCGATCCGGCATTTTTTACGGGATCGCTGTGGTTGATGGCTTCGGGGTCGTGGCAGGTGCGGTTTGCGGTGGATGGAGCGGCGGGCAAAGCAACAGCCAGCGTACCGGTGCCGGCGGTGCCGTTATCGCTTCTGCCGATGCAGCGACCCCTAGGGATACTGCTGGCGGTGCTGGGCCTTGTGCTGATGCTCGGCATGGTGGGGATTGTGGCAGCCGCAGTACGGGAGTCGCGGCTGGAGCCGGGGATGGCGCCGAATGCGGCTCGGAAGCGCCGGGCTCTGGTTGCAGGCGCGGTGACACTGGTTGTAGTGGCGCTGATGGTTTACGGCGGCGACCGATGGTGGAGAGTGGAGGCAGCGGGATATGCGGGCGATGTGTATCACCCGCTGACGCTGACGCCGGAGCTGGCGGGAAATACGCTCAACCTGAAGATCGGTCGCTACGATGCGAACGATGAGCGTCGCAGCCGGTCACGATCCAATGACGATCTGTTGCCGGATCATGGGCACTTGATGCATCTGTATGTGATTCGTGAGCCAGAGATGGATGCTGTATTTCATCTGCACCCGTCGCGGTTAGACCAAGGCCATCTGGCGATGACTCTGCCGACCATGCCAGCGGGGAGGTACAAGCTGTATGGGGATATCGTGCATGCCAATGGCTTTCCGGAAACGCTAACGGCAAATCTGACTGTTCCGCCCGGATTGGCACCTTCTCCGCTGGCTGCTGAGGATGCTTCCGCGTTGCCCCCAGCACTCTCCGCTGGAATGCTTGGAGCCGAATATAAGCTGCCGGATGGGTACACGATGGTGTGGGACAGGCCAGCGGAGCTGACGGCAGAGACGGCATATGCGCTGAAATTCCGCCTACTGAATGCAGCGGGAAAACCGGCGGCGGATGTTGAGCCTTATCTTGGGATGGCTGGGCATGCGGCCTTTGTGAAGACGGATGGAACAGCATTTGCGCATACGCATCCGGAGGGTTCAGCGGCAATGCCCGCAATGATGCTGGCGAACGGGACTACTCCCGACGCGGCGATGGGTGGAACCAATTCAACCTCGATGCTCGGGATGGATATGGGCGGAGCTGCCGCTCCGATTGCTCCCGTCGTGGAGTTTCCGTATGGATTTCCTTCGGCAGGAAGGTACAGAGTGTTTATCCAGATGAAGCATAGGGGAGTCGTAGAGACAGGCGTTTTTGATGTAGATGTGCACTAGTTGGATCCAGCGCTACTGGGGCACGCCCTGACTCTCCATATCCTCGTTTCACAAAACGCTTGGCGGGCGTCAAGCGCGTGGGGATCGGCGAGGCGAGCGTGGGGTTCCCCATCGCGCGTCGCTTTTCGGCAATTGCATGCCGCTCCTAGAGCTTGTGGCGCGATTGCGGTTATCCCCTGCGTGAGTTGCGAACCTCGGTACTTTTCAGCCTTTACAGTTTCCAAAATCCCAATTTTGTGGAAGTGAAAACTTGCCTAATGTGCGGTCTGACACGATCTTCAAGCCGAGGAATTTCATGTCCCTACCTAATGCCGTCTGCTTGGCTATGTCTGTGCACGTGGTTCGAGTGACATAAAGGCCTCCAGATACCCCATGTTTACGGTGTCGTCGGCCGCTCCCAAATTACCGCGCCTTCGTCTGGGTGAGTGATAAATCGCCAATGCACTCATCGAGGCTGGATCGGTTCTCGAAAGTCTGCTTATGAGAAATTACGATATCTCCTTGTAGATGGGCCATCCGAAGCGATCCGCTTGGCTGATCAGCTGTACGAAAATTAAAGGTTCAATCCGAATGAGACCAAAGTGGGGGTCCAACTCACGCGTCGTGCAGCAGTTTCCGGACGTCTTCAGCTCTGCCTGCCGCTATTGCTGGTGTCGGTTGGGGGCGTCCTCACCGGGCGCGGAGCCGACGTGATGATCCTCGACGATATTTTGAAAACCCGAGCGGTCGACTTCTACTCAGAAAAGGAACTGCCGCTGTTCCCTTCAGAGAATTCGGGAACGAATGCGGCGTCGTTGCAGTGAACCTGATTCTCTAAATGCTGACAGAATCGCGAAATGCTGACAGAATCGCGGTTTCCGGCCAAATGCGGGGTGATATACGTTATTTAAATAGCAGATTCTAAAGGAGATAGACTCTGTGGCGGAGAGAGGAGAGGGATTCTCTTTTGCCTGCTCACTAAAGCCACACTGGATCAATAAGATAAAGCGATCACCCGCTCCAAATGCGGGTTCTTTAGGTATTTCCTTCGTGTCGAATCATACTGCGTCATAGCGCTTTGTATCAACGCCAAAGCGTAGAAAGTGTCACAAGAGTGTCACAAGGATAGGCTGCCTGACATGCAATCTCCGGACGCTCGTGCGACACCGACAGTCCACTTCGACCGAGAGAGCCTGCTAAATCTCCGCACTGAACAGGGGAACCTGAATCGACCGATTACCTGGCACTTGATGTGACCGGTAGCGCACGCGGGCAGACTTGTGCTTTCAATGACCAACCGCCCCTTGAATCGCGAGCAGTGCACTCAGATTGCGCTCAACCACTTTGTCCGCGCGGCTCTATTAGCTCCGAACGCCGCACACCTCTCCGCTCACGAAACTCAGATTTAATATCTGCGTTGTGTTGCGCTACTCTTCGCCAACGGAAACAAATCGGGAAATTTGTGCGTCAGCAGTGGACCTTCAGCCCAACCGGCTCCACTCAGGAAAGTGAAGACGTGTGCTCCGTACCGGTCGTAACTCCTGGATTGTCCGTGGCTCGCGAGTAAAACTCTGTAGAGTCATTTGTCCGATAGGGCGACTTTCCGACCATGTGGATCGCTTTTCACTGTCGGTGAGTGACTTGGCGATTATGCGCTCGTTTAAAACGAGGGATTCCTGACATACCAACTATCGATCGACGGCCGATCGATAGTAGCGACTCTCGACCTGAGCGGCCACCTTCTTACCCAGTTCGCGACCATCGACGAGAGAGTGGTAGAAATGGAATCCGGCATAGACACGCGCCCAGAACACTTCGTCAAGGAAGTCACCCGTATCGTCAAAGCTGTGTGTGTGCGGGCCGTCCGTGAAAGCCAGACTGTCCACGACGAAATGCACTTTGGAAGTGCCGAAATAGCCCGCAATCAGGTGTGACACTGCGCTGGTGAGAAATGCGTGTGCGGCGGGGTACTCCGGGCGATTCGGCGTTGTGCCGAGTGGGAGCCAGGTTGGATCGACCGTAAGATCGGGATTGCCTCCGCCCGCGGGAATTGCGGTTACCGGGCGCCAGAAACCGTAGTGGTACTTCGCATTGAAGCATCCGATACCGGCGTCGGCAAAGCCCGTCCAGAGAATGGCCATAAAACGTGCCGTATCCAGCAAATTCAACTGATGCTGGGAAGTCAGGTTTGTGAACAGGCGCGCATATTGCTGCGCGGTGTTCTCGGTCCAGAAGATCCCGATTTCGGTCTGCTTGGGTGTGCGAACGGTGCTGTCGATTGCCCCCAGCATGCGGGTGATCGCATAGTCCCGCTCCCACGCCGAGCTGCTGAGCGGGGTAGGACCGCCCGGCAGAAACTGCGACGGGCTGCGCATGGTGAAAGGCCGCAGCTGGCTCAGCCAGGGAGTGGATGGGGGCAGGAAGCCCGGAGGCGTTGGTTCCCAAACGCCAGATCCGCTGCCAGGGGTATAAGTCACAGACGCTGCGACCCCGTCACCCGTGCGCGCCGCAATCAGGGACGCTGCGGAAGCTTCACCGACCAACACACCGGCAACCTTGGCGTCGGGGGACACGCGGATTCCGGTAAGCGAGACAATAAATTCTTGATCGAGCGCAGTCTGTTGGCGGGGAAAGTAATTTACAAGCACTCGATGAGCAGCAGCAACAGCAGCCGCTTCCGCAGAGGCCCTGCCCTATGCTCTGCCGAAGTAGTAAATCGGGCGGAATCGACGATCGATCGCATTGACTGCGTCATAGCTTGCGATTGCGGCATAGGCAAAGTAAACGCCTGAGGCGGCGGGCGGATTGCCGGCATTTTTCACAATTGTTGTCGATTCAATGGCAGTCCAGTCGGTGACCACATTCTGGGCGTGGAGCATGCCGCAGGCGAGAACCATCCAAACGGGGCAAATCAACAAAGTCGAAAGCTTGTTGCGGTTCATGGCGAGCCTTCCTCTCGAAATTCCTCAGACCTGTCCACACGAAATGCGTGGATAACGAGGCATAGCGTTAGCCGCCATGCGGTGGTCGGGTCAATGCAGGGTCCGTCCTCTCCGCGCCATTTTCTTGTCCATGCTTAGGCTTTTGGAATCATGGGCGTTGCGCTAACATGTCCTTGGTCAGCCGAAAGTTAAACGCCCCGATGGGGATCAGAACCCATGGCCCAAGTCACCAGTCCGGGTGAAGTAATTCGCTTCGGGGCCTTCGAACTCAATGTGTCGATGGGTGAATTGCGCGAGCGCGGAGTTCGCTTGTTTATTCAGGGACTGCCGCTCCAGATTCTCGCCATCCTTGCTGGCAAGCCCGGGACCCTGGTTACGAGAGAAGATACGCGCCACTCCCGGACTCCCATCCTCTTTGGAGAGGATGGGGGCACCGTTCCCGTTAGCAACATGGCCGAATCGGCATTCGTGGCCTTTGTGCATCATCTCCAGCGCACCTGTTTTCGAATCCACAAAACTCAACCGCGATAACAGGGCTTAGCACATTTCCAGACCGAGACGGGCTAGAAACGCGAGTTGGCGATTAGGCGCTTATCGAGATCTCGGTGAGCTGGGAGAGGATTGGTGGACTGGACCTTCGTTCAGTCTTGTTCATGCGCCCATTTCAGCTAGACACCGTCTGGAGTGTCACTGCCTCGTAAGAAAGAGCCTAGTTTATTCGTGTAGCTTTGACGAGCGTTTCGACAGCGGGCGCAACCATGAGCAGAACCACAGCCTGTGGCTTTGCTGCGGCGTTCAGAAAGTCAATATTCCGACTCCGTGCTTCTGGATTGACCGGCCGATTGTGCTTCAGATCATCGAGAGCCTGGAGTCCAATGATTGCCACCTCGGACAGGTTGCGCGAAACCGGCGCCAGGTCTTGCGTCAGGAACGATCGTGCCAGTAGTGGTTGCAGCCGGGCATCGTTGTCGCGCCAGAGAACGAGCCACTGTTGCGCATGCTGCCAGTCTTCGGGTGTGGCTTTTCTCGCAGCGATCCGTTGGGCGATGCCGTCAAACACGCGCGCAGTCTCGCTCTCCGGCGGCACTGCATCATCCAGGCGATTCAACGGAGTGAAATCCCCGAAATTACGCAGATTCCCGCGCTCGTATCCCTTGGGCGGCTGCACCACCTCCGCCAGCACCCGCAGGGCCACCGGATCGGGATCGCCACTCATCCGCTCCAGCATCTCTTCCGTGATCAGCCGGTGTCGCACTCCGTAGTACCCGAGCTTTTGCGAAACAACACCAAGACGGCGATACATCGATTCAACATCGCGCACATCCTCTGGTGACCAAAGGCGCTCCGCGATAGCCGCCGTACGGGGCCAGACCCGGTTATCAAGGTTCTCGTCGGAAACTATATCGGTCCACATGGTCGCTTCTCCCCCAAGCACGCGCGCCTTCTCCTCCGGCGTAAGGCTCGCGGCGGTCGGATCTCCCAAGGGATCGACTGCATAGTGCTCCGCAGCCGACCAGTTCAAATCAACGTAGTACCCCGACGAGAGCACGCCGCGATTGCCGTTGCGCGCAGCATCCGCAAGGGACTTCGGGCCCCGCCATGACTGAATCACTACGTCCTTGGGCGTGTCCGGCTGCAGCACTTCATCCCAGCCCATCATGATCTTCTTGTTCCGGGCGACAATCTTCTGGATTTTGGCGGTGAATTGCGCCTGCAAAGCCGCACCATCCTTGATGCCGTGGACCCGCATGTACCCCTGGATGCGCGGGTTTGATTCCCATTCATGGAAGTCGCATTCATCTCCTCCGGTGTGGAAGTACGCATCCGGAAACAGCTCGGACATCTCTTCAATGAAGCCGCTGAGAAATTTGTACGTGCTATCCCTTGTCGGATCTATTGCGTTGCTCTCGCCGGGGATGTGGCCACTGCCCAGTTCGGGGTAGGCGCGGAACCACGATGCGGTGTGGCAGGGCATGTCGAATTCCGGTATCACCCGAATGCCGCGATCCCGCGCGTATGCAATGATCTCCTTCACTTCATCCTGCGTGTAATAGAAGCTTCCGGAGGCCTTCTCCTGCAGAAGCGGGAATCGCTTGCTTTGAATGTGGAATCCCGCATCATCGGAAAAACGCCAATGAAAGACGTTCAGCTTGACGGCCTCCATTGCGTCGAGATTCCGCTTGATCACCGGAAGCCGAACGAACCGGTGCCCCGAATCAATCAGAAGACCGCGCCACGGAAAGCGTGGCCCGTCCTCGATCGTGATCGCGGGAACGCTGAATCCATTTGGAGTCACTCGCACCAGCAGCAAAAACGTCTGCAGCCCGTGCAACACGCCCAGCGGATTGGCAGCACTCAATTGCACACCGCTGGTCGAGATTGCCAGTCGGTATGACTCATTCTCTCCAAGCTGCTGGACGGGCAGGCTTGGTCCCTCCGTATGAACCGTGAAATTCGGCTTGTTGACCACCGCCTCACGCCACAACGGGATTCCTGTTTCACGCGAAAGCACATCGAGAAATCGCTGTCGTGCGTGTTCCAGCCGAGGCTCGGTGTAGCCCGTCAACTCGATGCCGAATGACCCGCTAATCACAAATTCCCCTTGGCCTGAAGTCGATTGGGACGGCAGCGGCATCATCGACAGCGTAGTCGGCTCCTGCGCTGGGGAAGTGGCCCACGGCAATCCCAGGATGATCAGAAGGAATATGCAGAAGCATAGGAAGTCAGCACGCCGAATATCTGGCACGACTACACCTCCAATGTTCATCTAGTGGAATCGATCGTATCTTCAGCGGAAGTCCTTAGGGGAGCCGAAGAGAGTCTCAGCATGTTCCGGTAGGCTCCGAACTCCGCTAGGTCCTCTTTTCCCGACCAGAAAGGATACGACACTGCTCCGAGACCGGGGAATGGATTCAATCCGACGCCGCGGGGTTCGCCCATATCGCTGCTCTTCAAGGCGATTGCGGGACATGCCGTTCCTCGCCTCGATGGAGTCACAGCAGGCTGGGCGGTCATGGGGTGGGGGCTTGGCGTGGCTGTACTTCGAACAAATCTTGAGGTGTTTCTCTAAGGCGTCGCTTGAGTACCTTGGGACGGCCAACAGAGTTGGAAGCCATCGGAAGAAAAACTGTGGAAGAAGGGTATCCGCATATAGTTTCTCAGTTCAACTGTGATTGTTTCAAGAAGTAGTGTGGAGCTTGGCACAGCACTCATGAACGGACATGCTTTTTGCAATCAATTGCAAAAAGCCACTCGCGATCCTATGGAAGTGCTCGTGCATGAGGGCGGCGTCCTTTTGCGCTGAAACAAACGACCATCTGACATGATGAGTGAAAGCAATGGTCTTTCGCACAAAAAGTGCCGCCGCAATGCCGAACTACATCAAAACAGCTGCTGAAGACGGACCTGACGGGATCGTTCGGGGCCACGACATCACGACTGTGAGGACCACATGCGCGCAAAGCCCATGATCATTGCGACTAGACCGAATGTTGCAGGCCAGCCAATCAGAATGGCCTCAATGAGTGATTCGGCCTGTTACCAACAAGTGACTAGGGCTTCAAGTAGCTCCGTCCACTGGATTTTGGCGATACCATCCTCGGCGCGGTTCAATCCTGATATCGCGAAGGCACAATCTTGCTCCCGGGGAAATCTGGTCGGGCTGACGAGAACAGAATCACCAACACCTGTGAAAAGGAAATAGAGAAATGACGTTCTACAACGAAATGACGTTCTACAACCGCTTCACCAGTCGTCGAGGCATGATGAAGTCGACCATGGCTTTATTCGCTGCGGGATTGCTTGGCAAGGGAGTGCCCACCGCAGAAGCGCAGAGCTCGGTAAAGAATGTGAACAAGAACTCGAGCCCGTCGACACTGAGGATCACCGATCTGCGATATACCGTCGTGAAGAAACCGGGACCAAGTCCCTGTCCGATCATCCGCATCGATACGAACCAGGGAGTGTATGGGCTAGGTGAAGTGCGTGATGCTGCGAACTATCAATACGCCATGGTGCTCAAAAGCCGCATCGTGGGCGAAAACCCACTGAACGTTGATTACCTGTTTGAGAAGATCTCGCAGTTTGGCGGCATTTCGCGTCAGGCAGGTGGAGTCGTCGCGATTGAGATGGCTCTATGGGACATCGTGGGCAAAGTTTACGGAATCCCCATTTATCAAATGCTGGGCGGTAAGTGGCGCGACAAAATCCGCGTCTATGCCGATACGCCGGAAGCAGACACACCGCGGGAATTCGCAGCCAGGGCCAAGGCACGCAAGGAGATGGGACTTACGTGGATCAAAGTTGATATTGGCACCGATGTGCTGAAGGGGAGGCCCGGCACCATCTCCGAACCATCCGACCAGAGTGCCATCGAGTACGACAAGCGCCTGCCGAATATGTTTACGGGAAACGAGTTGACCGACAAGGGCATTGATGTGTACTGCGAATACATGTCCGCCATTCGTGAGGCAATCGGTTATGAGATCCCACTCTCCACCGATCATCTTGGCCATCTCGGCGTGAACTCCATCATTCGGCTGGGCCGCGCATATGAAAAGTACAACCTAGAGTGGATGGAAGATGTGATCCCCTGGTGGCATACCGACCTGCTGAAGCAGATTACAGATTCGACAACCACGCCGACACTCACCGGCGAAGACATCTACGAGATCGCGGATTTCGAGAACATATGCAGCGCACACGCTGTCGACAAGATTCATCCCGATCTTTCGACCTCAGGCGGCATCTTGCGCACTCATAAGATCGGTGACATGGCGTACAAATATGGCGTGCCAATGGCAATGCATTTCGCCGGAACGCCAGTAGCCTGCATGGCGAACGTGCATTGCGCGGCGGCCACCAGAAACTTTCTGGCGCTGGAAAATCACTCGCTTGACGTGCCTTGGTGGCAGGACCTCGTCAATGAGGTAGATAAGCCAATCATCCAACAAGGATACATTGCCGTGCCGGATACTCCGGGACTGGGGGTCACGCTAAACGATGAGGTGATGAAGCAGCATCTTGCGCCAGGTGCCGGCTATTTCGAGCCAACGCCCATGTGGGATGAGAAACAATCATTCGACGACTACATTTTCAGCTGATGCTTGGTCCCTGAGTTACGGCGGGCACGCCCGGGAATCCACGCGGACCCCAGCCGCTTATGCGCGTGTGTCGCAGACATCACGATGTTTTCCACGGGCAATTCAGTTCAGCGGCAATCTGTTTCGAGGCAGCCTGCCAAATTTGCTCGGAAAGTTCGCCCTGATCCGCTCTAATCAAGGCAGCCCGTGCCGAACGGTCATCGAGCACGCACGCACGTAAAGTTTCTCTCGTGCGCATACTTGCCGGAAGGTGGGTTGGCTGGATCTGCCGGGTGATGTCTACGCGCGCTGTTCCGACGCGAAGGTTTCCTTGAGCTAGAGTTCGATTGCCGCCAAACAGCCCGAAGATGACCAATGCCAGGAGGGTGAGGATCACTGACCTTGACATCCGCCGTGCTCCTTGTTCGCTGAGATTGTTATCAACGTCTGACCGCTTACGCCACTCAGCCGAGGAAATCCTAGGCATTTGAGAACCCGCGTCATGATGCCCCGCACGAGGTATTTCGCGGTTCCTGCCTATGCTTTGGTCCGGGTCTGGCCGGGGTTCCAGCGCCTTCGATCCAGACTCATCCCGAGTCACCCGGAAAAACCGCGTTAGAGTGATCTCAGCTAGCGGGCCGCCCTTACTCACGGCTTTCTCGCAAGTGGGCTCGTCGAGATCCCCCTAAGTGGATCAAATCCCGAAGCTTAGTGATGAAGACGGCCCATGATATGGAGCCTCGTGGTCAGCCAGTTGGAGGCAGAAAATCGCGCTACACTCTTTTGCCTTGACAAGGCATATTACCGAGGATTAAAGCTACCACGCAATTTACATAATCGTTTTTGTGTAGGGAAAACTGCACCATTTGGAGGGTACTGTGGCGATACGGAAGTGGGTGTGCTATGCGCTGTTCCTCTGCTCGCTGTTGATCGGCGAGCGTCCATTGCTGGGTCAGGGAATTTTCGCAACACTCACTGGCGTTGTCTCGGATCCATCCGGTGCGGTCATTCCTAATGCAAGGATCACCTTGACGGATTCCGTCTCGGGTTCTGCCCGAGAGACACTAACGAACGGGGATGGTTATTACACCTTTGCCTCGGTTCCCGTTGCTTCCTACGATTTGGCAGTCGAAGCTCAGGGCTACAGCGTCTACAAAGCGAGCGCCATCAGCCTGGGCGGCGGCGAAAAGCGCAACGTCAACGTTCGGCTGGCAGTAGGCTCCACTGCTGAAACAGTCCAGGTGAACGCACAGAATATGGCGCTGGCCGTTACTGACTCTGGAGAAAAGTCCTTTTCGCTAGAAACCAAGGAGCTTCAGAACTTCACGCAAGTGGGAAGCAATGCCGCGGAATATATCAAGATCGTGCCCGGCTTCGGGATCCAGAACGGCACACAAAACAAATCGAACTACAACGGCCAGACGATCGGAATCAACGCCAACGGCGACTCGGGGAGCCAGAGTCCTCTCAATGCTGCGTACTCATACAACGGTCTGCCCACAAATTCTCTTGATATCACGGCTGACGGCGCACACGTCTCTGACCCTGGCTGCAACTGCGATACCCCTGTCAATCCGAACTCCGACTTCATTCAGGAGTTCAAGGTTTTGACCTCCAATTTCAGTGCAGAAGAACAGAAGGGCCCCATTCTAATCACCTCTGTGACAAAGGCGGGTGGCTCGGATTTCCATGGCAGTGCATTCTTCTCTGCTCGGAACCACGTCCTCAACGCAAATGACTGGCTGAATAATTTCAGCGGCGTTAAGCAGCCTGCAAACACCTACTATTACCCGGGCGCTACGATTGGTGGCCCAATCATCTTTCCCGGCACCAGTTTCAACAAGGATCGCAAGAAGCTGTTCTTCTGGACTGGATTCGAGTACTACAAACAGACGCTAGACACAGGATTGTTGAGGGCAACGGTGCCGACGGACAGGCTGCTTGCCGGTGACTTCTCGCCTTCGGCTGTTGCTGAAGAAGGAAAAATCACAGCATCAGGCAAGGCTCCGGGACAGCTTAATACGGCCGCTTTGGCCGCCTTTGGCGGCACGACGATCCCGGCGTGCGGCGGGGCTGCCTAACGGCGCATGCATCGATCCGAACATGCTGAATTTGCTGAAGCTCTATCCCAAGCCGAACGCAAACCCAGACGCAACGGGCGGCTATAACTTCGTTCAGTCGGAAATATTCGATCAGAAT
Organism: uncultured Acidobacteriaceae bacterium; assembly: GCA_963836835.1. Classification (GTDB taxonomy): domain Bacteria; phylum Acidobacteriota; class Terriglobia; order Terriglobales; family Acidobacteriaceae; genus KBS-83. Next base: position 100,883 of record CAWILE010000001.1, read on the forward strand.
AACCGGCAGTGGGCGATTCGCGGAGATTGGAACATCAGTGATGCCACCAAGGTGTTCGTCCGTTACAACTACCAGAGAGAGGTACAGCAGTTCCCGGTCGGCCTCTGGTGGCGCAATGGCGACCAGGTGCCGTACCCAACCGCCATCGAAGGAAAGAACAAGTCGGATTCGTATTCCGGCACCATTACGCACGTCTTCAACCAGACCATGACGAATGAGACGGTGCTTGCCTACACCTTCGTCGGATTCCCGAACGTCTTTGCGGATCCTTCGAAGGTGGACCGCTCAAAGGTCGGCTATAGCTACAAGGGACTGTTCCAAAACAATGTTGCGCAGATCCCATCTTTCGGCCATTTCGGATCGGGGGAAGCGGCGCTGATTTTCAATCCGGGTGGTTTCGAGGCAGGCGGCCCTTCTCAGGGCTTGTATGCCAATAAGTGGATGCCAAGTGCAAGCGACACGCTCACCAAGGTCATGGGTAACCACACCATCAAGGTGGGAGGCTTCTACGAGTGGATCCGGAATTCGCAGCCTGCCAATAACGACACAAATGGACTTCAGGAAGTCGACGCTTCCAAACCCTTCAGTTACGGGAATGAATATGCCGACCTGCTGACGGGTAATATCTCCAACCAATACACCGAAACCAACAAGAATCGAATCAACGACATCCACTACACGACCTGGGAGTTTTTCGGACAGGACTCATGGAAGGCGACCAGGAAACTGACTCTGGAATTCGGCCTGCGCTTCAGCCATTTCACGCCATGGATCGACGGTCTGGGTTTCGGTTATTCGATCTTTGACCAGTCTCAATTCAGTCCGAGTTGCGCAAGTCACGTTCTGCGGCTTTGAGTGGCATGCGAAGAACAGCTCTGTACCAGTAGGCGGATTTCCGACACGAGCACTGTTCTTCCAGCCGCGGCTCGGCGCAGCATACGATGTCTCCGGAGCTGGCAGGACGGTTCTTCGTGGAGGCTGGGGTCGGTTCTTCTATCACTCGGGACAGTTCACGAACGGTCTTGATGCATCGGCCGGTGTCGCAACGTCCGTCATATCCTCCTCAAACTGGGTGGGAGGCCCAGGCTGCCCAACCAATCCCAGTACCGGGGCCGCCTTGTTTGCTGCAAATCTTTCCTGCCTGAATCGTTTCTGCGACGCCTGCTTCGCCTGCGGCAGTGGATCGAAGGATGATCACCAGCCATACACCGATAGCTGGAGCGTCACGTCGACCAGCAAACGCCGTGGCAGGGCTTGTTGGAGTTCGCCTACGTGGGCAACCGCAGCCAGGGAACTGCAGAATACTCAAGGCGGCGCCGGCAGCAACCTCAACCTCGTACCGACTCGGGGCGATGCTTGTCCGCCAGCAATCCGGGAAACGCCAACGCAAGATCTGTATCGACCACTGCAGGGCTATGGCGATCTGAACGTGGCTACGAACAATCTGTACAGCAATTACAACGCGCTGCAGGTGAGCTGGGCTCGTCACGCCGGGCTCTATACCATTCAAGCGAACTACACATGGCAGAAGGCGCTGGGCATTGTGCAGCCACAGGCGGATCCCTTCAATCTTTCAAACGACTATGGCATCCTGCCGTCGGACCGGCGAAATCTATTCAATGTGGCCTACTCGATCGACACCGGAAATCGTCTCCATGTGAATCACTTCGTAAACGGAGCCTTGAACGGGTGGCAGTTCTCTGGAGTCACCCAACTGCAAAGCGGCTCCAATCTTACCTATGGCGGCAACTACGCAAACAACATCAACACAAACTACAACATGGCGCTGAGCTGCGTGCCGACCGCTGCCGAAATGGCTGCCGGTATCACATGCCCGCAGTCCGCAGCTATTATTCCGGGCTCGATCAGCGCGGCAAACCCGACAGGTATCCCGATTAATAACAAGTCCATCTTAGGAACCTCCTCGGCACAGCTAAACCCGCTGGTGACTATGTGATCCAAGCGCGACGAAGGGTTCTCATCAATTCGTGAACTCGGATTGTTTCGCTGCGCCTACTATGGTCGGCCAGGACGGGCCCGGCAAACATGCCGGTGTCGTACGGACCGGCGTTCTTCGATTCGGATCTGGCGGTATTCAAGAACTTCTGCGATGTCTGAGAGCAGAAGACTGCAGTTCCGTGTACAGGCTTACAACTTCCTCAATCACCCGCTATACTCGTTCCCGAGCGGCAGCAACCTGACTCTGCAGTTCGAGCAGGATCCGGTGACACAGCAGATTACACAGGCGAACTCAAACTTCGGCAAAACGACGCAGAAGCAGGGTGCCCGGGTCTTGGAGTTTGCAGCAAAGTTCTACTTCTAGCGGACTGAGGATGAAGGTGAGCTTGTCGTTCATGTAGGCCGTTTCACAAATACTTCGTTTGGCTATGGCCGCGTGGAGCAGCTTTTCCAAATGGAGTAAGCTGCTCCGATGGACTTACAAGCCATACTGGTTGTGAAAACAAGGTCTTGTCGGGACCCGTTGACGATATGTTGAAGTTCACCCTCGCTCTTCTTGTTCTAAGCCTGACTCATAGGTGCATGCACAGAGACCACAGGAACTGGTGCAGGACGCGCTGCAGAAGCAGCGAGCGGGTGATCTTGCAGGATGCGGCTTCCAGAGTACCGGCAGTTTCTTCAGATCCATCCCGAGGCAACTGCTATCCACTCGAATCTCGGCGCCGCTTTGGCGGGATTAGGCCGGTTTGAAGAGGCTATCTCCGAATACAAGATCGCGCTCAGGCAATCCCCAGAGCTCGTTGAGGCCAGGCTAAATCTCGCCCTTTGCTATTACAAGATGGGACAGGATGCAAGAGGCCGCAACTGAGCTTGAGAAAGTCGCATGCCGAGGATCCCGGAAACCATCAGGCAGCGCTTCTTCTTGGTGACTGTTACATGCGCATGGGCCGGGAGAAGGACGTTATCCGGGTCCTGGAGCCGGAGGAGAAGAAATATCCTGACGACCTGGCGTTGCCTACCTGCTCGGGACGGCACTGATTCGACAGAAGCGCGTCGAAGAAGGGCAGGTTTTGGTCGACCGTATTCTCCGGAACGGCGATTCGGCCGAGGCGCATCTGATGCTGGGGACTGCGAAGATGGGTGTGTCCGATTTTGCGGGCGCCCGGGACGAATTTGCAAAGGCGGTTGCGCTGAATCCAAATCTGCCTGAGGTTCACGTACTTTATGCCAAGGCATTGATGCTGACAGGCGACTCCGATCTTTCCGAAAAAGAGTTCATGGCGGAATTACGCGTGGACCCATATAACTTCGACGCGAACCTGCAACTGGGTGCCATGGCGAAGCAGGAACAGAACTACGAGCAGGCTAAGAAATATTTTGCACGTGCCGAAGAGACAAGGCCAGGAGATCCTGGCGTTCGCTACCAATTGGCGCTGATCGCTTTCGATGAAGGCGATCCGGAAAAGGCGCGGCAAATGCTGGAAGGTCTGGTCAAAGAGTCGCCGCAATTTCTCGAAGCTCACGTCACCCTGGCACTGGTTTACTACCGGCTGAAGCGGCCGGAAGAGAGCAAGCGAGAGCGTGAAATTGTCCAGAAGCTGACTGCCGAAGTGCAGGCCAAGCAGCCCGGAGTCAAGCAATCAGATGGCAAGCTACAGTGATCCTGGAATTCGCGCGAGGACCATGGGGCGAACGCGGAAATCAATTCACGATTGAATTCGCGGATGAGCCAGGCTTGGATCGTGTCTGTTGCTGGATTTCTTCTGTCATTTGTCCCTCATCATCGCTCGGTGCGCAAGCTGAACAAGGGCGCTTCTACCGCCTGCGCGCAGTGTCACTCTGAGGCATTGTCGCAACCGGCCACAGATATGGCGCGTGCGCTCGAGACCGTGGAGCAGAGCAGGGTCTTGATCGAGCATCCGCTCCTCACTGCGACTTATGGTAAGTATTCCTATCGCATTGAACGAAAGGGAAATCAAAGCCTCTACTCGGTCACAGACGGCACAAATACGATCACGATGCCGATCCGATGGGCATTCGGCGCGAGTTCCGCTATGGGTCAGACATACATATTGGAAAAAGATGGCGAGTTATACGAGAGCCGCATGAGTTGGTTTCGGGAACTGAATGGTCTTGGGACCTACGCTGGGTGGCGGGAACTCTGTCCTGCCGACGTGCAGCGAAGCGGCGGGACGATTGATGAGCCGCGATGACAAGTTGCGTTGCTTCGGATGCCACGCGACGAATGCAGCTCACGGAACGCAGCTCACGCTGGAGAAGATGACTCCGGGAGTGCAGTGCGGACACTGCCATGAAGCGACTGAAGCACACCTTGCAGCGATGTTGGCGATAGCGGCGCGCCCGCAGTACCGGCAGGGTTGTCCAAGCTGCAGGCGCTGTCCGCGGAGCAGACGTCCAACTTCTGTGGCCAGTGCCACCGAACCTGGGCGGAAATTGCGATGCAAGGAAATCCCAGTATCGCGAACATTCGCTTCCAGCCCTATCGCCTGACCGGCAGCAAATGCTATGACCCGGACGACGCACGCATAAGTTGCCTGGCTTGCCACAATCCGCATCAGGAAGTGAGCGACCAAGCCCGCGGACTACGATGCGAAGTGCCAGGCATGTCATGGCAGGCGGAAAGACCGGAGCGAAGCTGTCCAGTTTCAAAAAGCAAGTGCGTGACCTGTCACATGCCAAAAATCGAATTGCCGGGAGGCCATTATAAGTTCTCCGATCATCGAATCCGGATTGTAAGAGCCGAATGAGCCCTACCCGGGCTAGGCGATAGAACCTGTCTGAGATTTTCCAACCATGACCTGATGGGTCAGAGACTGCTCAATTGCGCAGATGATAGGATGTTGCGAATGACATTTTCCAGGCGCGGGTTTCTGCGGCTCGGCATGGTTGCCGGGGCTGCAAAGTTTCTGTGCGTTTCCCCCACGGTCGCAAGGCACACTATCGAATCAGCCGTCTATTCGTCGAAGTGCCGCCCTCGGTATCCGGTATCAATTGGGTTCATGAAAATGCAATGTCTGACAGTCGCTTTCTGCCGGAAGCGCTTGGTCCGGGCTGCGCTTTCCTGGACTATGACAACGATGGCTGGATGGATATTTTCCTCGTGAACAGCGGCCCCAGCGATTTCTGGAAACCGTCCAAGCCTGTTCGCAATGCTCTTTACAAGAACAATCGGGATGGAACTTTTACGGACGTCACGGAAAAGGCAGGCGTATCCGGAGCGTATTTCGGAATGGGAGTTGCTGTTGGAGATTACGATAACGACGGCTGGCCCGACCTTTTTGTAACTGCCTATGGCAAATGCATTCTGTACAAAAACAATCATGATGGAACGTTCACGGACGTGACGGATCACGCGGGTGTCGCCACTCCAGGATGGACGACCAGCGCCGTCTGGTTCGATTACGACAATGATGGCAGACTGGATTTCTTCGTCTGCAGCTTTGTTGACTACGCGGGGGTGCGCAAGCTGGAGTGCGGCAATAACCAGATCGGCAGGAACTACTACTGCGTTCCGCGGGTGTTCAAGCCGACTGCCAGCTTTCTCTACCACAATAACGGCGATGGAACCTTCACCGAGGTAAGCAAGGGAACAGCTATCGCGCAAGCATTAGGAAAGGGACTTGGCGTCGTTGCTACTGACATCAACAACGACGGCCGGATGGACCTCTTCGTCGCCAACGATACCGTGCAGAATTTTCTGTTCGTCAACCGCGGTCCCGGCGCCAATGGCCACTGGAACTGGGATGAGATCGCCTTACAGTCCGGCGTTGGCTTTAGTGACAATGGCCGGACGCGCTCAGGCATGGGCGTAGATGCGGCAGATCTTGACTGGCGACGGATGGCAGGACCTGTTCGTTGCAAATGTAGATCATGAGTTGTATTCCGTCTATATCAATAACAAGGATGAGACATTTCACGATGCCTCGGAGAAAGAGGGCGTAGCTCGCGACACGAGGCTGATGAGCGGCTGGGGATTGAAGTACTTCGATTACGACAACGATGGGCGGTGGATCTTATCCTCGCCAATGGTCATCCTGACGACATGATCGATTCGTACTCCATGCAGGTGAAGTACAAAGAGCCGCTGCTGCTGTACCACCAGGGCGAGGATGGAAAGCTGCACAACGTGAGCCAAACGGCGGGCCCCGTCTTTCAGAAACAGTTTGCGGCTCGGGGCCTGGCTGTGGGCGATTACGACAATGATGGCGCTCTGGATGTGATCGTCGGCGGTCAATGGCGGGCCTCCCGTGCTACTTAGGAACAATGCCGCCAGAGGGCAACAACTGGCTGGGATTGAAACTTGAAGGGGTCACCTGCAACCGCGACGCAATCGGTGCGCGCATCATATGGAGAGCAGGCGGCAAGGTAAGAACGCGACTGAAGAACAACGGCGGAAGCTATCTTTCGTCGCACGATCTTCGCGAAGTGCTTGGCATCGGCATGGCTGCTCAGGTCGATGAATTAGAGATTCACTGGCCCGCTCCAAGCAAGCACATTGAAAAGCTCAACAAGCTTGCCCCCAATCGCTATGTGCACATCGTGGAAGGCAAGGGAATTGTCTGATACAGCAGTAACGCATGACTCTCATCCTCGTGTTTTGCCTGGGTCGGCTAACTTGACAATGACAACCCACCCTGACACTATCCGCACACGTAAGATGCCCCTCGCAGTCAGCCGCAGTCCGAGGAATCCCCAATTCTAATCACGAGGATAGAATCTAGCGACTTGGGAAGGCGGAGTTGACCGCCCTCCCTGTAGAAACTGCTCATGGTTCTTATGCGTGTACGGGAACGGTGATCTTATGGGGGGTCGAGTTGATAACCTCACACATTTCAACCTTCGGTGTTCCGTCGATCACTTTTGCGAAGGCCTTCAATACTTCGGGATAAGCATTAGTGTTATAGGCTTCCGCATCCGCTTTGTTGTCCCACAAACTGATCGCCGTCACATCCATCCCGCCCGGCTTGGCAAACGTGATTTCGTCCCTAAAGCCCTTCTGTTTACGAAGTAAAGGGAGAATTTGGCTCTCAAATACCTGGCCGTACTCAGAAAGCATGTTGTATTTCAGATGAACAGAGATATTGCGTGCAAACATAGGTTCTCCTTAAGAGGCCATTGTTAGCTAAGAAGAGAGTGCTTCAGATGGGCTGACTTAGTTCAGGGAACCTGAAAGAGGAGGAGGGTGTAGTAACTGCCTCATCTCTAACTCTACCTGAACGGCGTAGGTTTGTCCATTGGAGCGCACGTGAGTCGTCAGCCTACCATTGACGATCTCGCCCACACACTTGATCCTTTTCTTTAACGACAAATATCCACCCACGAACAGCGTCGTCGAAGCCATGGGCAGCGCGGTGGACATGCGGCGAATCCAGAACATTTCGCGATGGTGGTGTGACCACCATCATCCATCCATCCTCAAAACAACGCCACACAACTACGTTGTAGCCGGCGTGGCGGCACTCAACCCGCGATCCTATGGGAGTGCATGAGGCCGCGTCCTTTTGCGCTGGAGCCAATGAGGATCTGACATGCTGAGTGAAAGCAATGGTCTTATGGTTTCGCTCAAAAGTGCCACCAGCAATGCTGGACACCGTGATGCTGACGTCACGTACGAGAAACAGACTTCTCGGGGCCATTCCGGCCTCGATGAGTGCATCGGCGATTTGTCGTAAATTGGCCATCGCTCTCCCACGTGAAACGGGCAAAAAGGTGGATAAGATGTCGCTATATGCCGGCGCAGGGACATTCGTACGTTGTGGCGTGCCTCGGTTCAAGTAGCACGGCAGGGAAAGGCCAGGCCTTCAACTGGATCGGAGCGTTACAGAACAGGCTGGGACTGGAACGATTTGTATTGCGCAATTTTGGGGTTGGAGGCGACCTTGCCTACAACGCCCTTCAGCGCCTTTCTCAGGTGATCGAATCGAACCCTCAAAAGGTCGTGGTTCTGATCGGCGCTAACGATGTTCTGGGCATCGTGTCTGCTAAGGTGAGAAAGTTCTACCGATTTGCAAAGAAACTACCGCAAGATCCATCTCCTGAATGGTTCCGAGCCAATCTCCAGACTATTGTTCGGCGACTGAAAGAAGATACCTCTGCGGATCTCGCGCTCTGTTCCCTGGCCCCTATCGGGGAAGATTTGGATTCGACGATCCCGTTCCAGCGCGAAATCAATCTGCAAGTCCGAAGATTCAGCACAATCATCCGAGAAGTCGCAACAGAAGAGAATATCGACTACATCAGTGTCTATGAAACATTCAGCGCGCAGATGAAGAATTCACGGCGGCGTCCTTTCTCGGAGTTCCGTTTTCTCGCGTTTTATCGCGATGCATTTCGTACGCTGGTGCTCGGAATGAGCCCTGATGAGGTCTCCAGATTAAATGGCTGGGAGTTTCATACAGATGGAGTCCATCTGAATAGCCGCGGTGGGTTGCTCGTTGCCGATCTTGTGCAGACGTTCATTGAGAATGACGGCAAGAGCGCTAAAGATAGTCCCCGCTGACCGTCCGAGACTCGCGGAGTTTCTCAAATGGCGACTTCCGGCCAATGCGCTCATCCAGCGACGGAACAGGCTTCGCAGATAATTAGTACCGGGCAACGTACTTTGTGTTGAGGCATCGACGGAACATTCGGGCCAATTCACTTGTTGCCCAGCGCACTCTCTATTTTGTTAGTCCAAGCTTCTTAAGCACCCGCGGAGGCGGATCGAATAACCCGAGCCGTCCCTTCAACGGAATAAACGGCAGCTTCTTTGGCTTGGAAACCACCCATCCGATGGAGCCTTCAAACCACTTACTCCTGCTTTTGTCCACGCAGTCGTCAAGCTGAACCCTACCTACGATGCCGCCAAATTCAAATTTGTCAGGCAGTTTGACTCGGCGCTTTCGCGCAAACACGCGAAAATCTTCCATTTCCCGTTGCGATGGCTTGCGTGCACTTGCTTGTATCAGCAACGGACCACGATAGCGTGTCCTCCATGATCGGTTTTCAATGTCCTTGATGCCGTCGCACGATTCGAAGCTGCTGAACTAACATCATCGGCCCACGATCGTAAGTTGCAAGCGCTTTAACGACTATCGACAAAACGCGACGACTATCGGCAGGTGCGCCACTACATCGAGAGCCACGCTTGCCAGTTGCGCCTGCTACAGCTTGCACAACATGACGCGAATGCTCTCATCGGCTATCGAATCGCAACGCCGAGTGCGTTGTCACGTCGCGTTTGTCAGCAACGGACTGCTCATCCAAGCACACGAGGAAAGCGCGGCAGCGGCATAGGGCCTAAATAATCTTTGTTACGCTGCAGTCTGCTTCAGCGAGAACCGTCGCACTGTACTCAATGACGACTATTGATACCCACACTCGCTAGTTTGGACGCGTGCAACGGTTTCGGGAGTCACAACCTGGACCCCGGACCACGCGTTTGGTTTGCACGGGTCTCTCTTAAACGACGGCTACAAGGGCTACATCAGCTATAACGTCGCTTATCAGAAATGCTACGATGGCGGAACATTGTTGGGAAGCTATCCGGTTTACAGTAACTATGTCTACCACGATGCCAATGGTGCACATGCGTTCAAGCTTACCTACAATGCATGCACGGATGTTCAGACCGGTAGCGGCACTGCAACCGATGGGTTCGCCGTTTCGACCAATGGGGCCGCGACCATAACCACCGTGCTGGTGGTCAGATAGTCGTATCCCAATACATCAACGGTGCCGCAGGAACGAGCAACTGAGCGCTTTTCCAGGATATGCGACGGAGGGTCGCTTACTGATGGCAGTGAACGCAGAACAGAACACCGTCATATTATTATTGGAGTTCTCCCGACAAACGCTGTTGGGTCAGTACTGCCGCGACTGCGGGCCTGTGTCGAGTCTCTTTCGGACGAGCAAGTGTGGTGGCGTCCGAATGAGTCCAGCAACAGCGTTTTGGAGATCTCATTCTGCATCTGAAAGGCAATTTCCGGCAGTGGCTGCTAGCGTCTTTCAATCGACTGGAAGATGCACGTGATCGGCCTGCGGAGTTCAATGCACAGGGAGGCATTTCTCTCTGAGCCGATATCCCAATCAGGACGATCAGCACTCATGCTGATGCCGAGAATGTCCGTTCGGCGAGAAATTGTTCTGCGCCGCAGGCCCGGTCCGAAAGGCCATTATTTTATGGGTTGAAAGTCGTTTATTTCCAATACGCCTTCAACTTGAAAGCGCCTGGTCCCAGAAGTAATGCTTGTGGACCAACAGCAGCTCTCTTACCAGGCTGACCTATCGGGGCAGGCTCGGCAGACCAGCCGAGCTGGCTTAAGCGGGCATTTCCCGCTTCGATGGTCGATTCGATATTTGCGTGTCAACTTCGGCGGCTCTGATGGCCACGATGAGCTTTTCGGTTTCTTTGGCGGGATCACGAAACCAGGCCGTAGACCAAATGCGATGAATGTTCCAGCCGAGTCCTTCGAGCACCGCTTGGCGCAAGCGGTCGCGGTCACGGGTAGACCGTGCGCTATGGTACGCCGCGCCGTCACATTCGATTCCGAGGAGATAGCGGCCCGGTGCAGATGGGCCCACGATCGCTAGATCGAGGAAAAAGCCTGCGGAGCCAACCTGGGTACGGCTACAGCTACATTTAGACAATACTACTGATGCTGACGATGCAATCAGGTCGTACTGCAAAGAATTAGCATTCCAAAGATCAGGTGGGTTCAATGAACAAGCAGATCGCAGAGAAGGTGTGTCGTGACCTGATCGGGAAAAGTGTCGGCGGGTGGCCGCTGGCGGGTCCTGGTGGACTGGCAGGTAGTCTATGGCGACAATGGCCCCGCTGAGCGCTGCACACATGAGAACCATGTGCCTGAGGTTACCGATCCGGTTCAGTGGCTAACGGAGCAATACGGCCCATTTGGTGAGCCGCCGGGAATCATATACTCCTATCCCCGTTCCGAAACTTCCCCAACGTAAAGCCCGGTATACTTGCGGGCGAAATAGAGCTATACCATCCCTTCCAACGGAGATTTATGGGCCCCTCCCAACCGCAAGTGCACGAGCTAGAGGCCTCGCATTGCTTTGCTGCAGGGCGCTCGCCAACGCCTGGCGTTCATCTTCTGCGCGCTTCTGGCCAGTAATGTCGCTCACGATACCAATGTACTCGCGAATGCCAGGACCGTGACTGCCGGCATGTGCGACCACATGGAGGTATCTAATATCACCGTCAGGCATCAGCAGCCGGTGCTCAAAATCAAGCTCCATCCCATCCCGGGCTGCCCGATCTCTCAGGTCTAAGAACCGCTCTCGATCCTCAGGATGAACCCTGTCGAAAACTAGATCCACCGAGGGATGCGTATCTCGCGTAAACCCCAGGATTCTGTATGTTTCGTCTGACCACGCGAGCGTATTGCTGCCGACATGCCACGCGAAGATTCCGGAATGGCTCAGTCTTTGCGTCTCAGCCAGATACTGCCAACGCCGCTGTAACTCTTGTTGCCCAACGCCCACGTCGCTACACCTCGCCCGTTCGCTCAACCCCAAAATGCTGCGCCGAATCGATCGCTTCTGATGCGTGACTCAGATGTCGGCGCCAGGTGTTGAGAAAGCCGAACATCTACGTGCGGCCTTTCGCTACGGTATGCGTGCCGCGAATCGATCCAATCATCGTCCGAATCTGACAATTCTCGAAAACAGGACCTTGTTCATTCTGGGATAGAGCTACTTCGACCATAGCTCTCGCTAAATCATCTGCAGGAATGACTTGATTCGGGAAAAAAGTCCGAAACACCGGATAAACCGTGCGCAAGACTCTGTACCCAAGGTTCGGCTCCTTGCGGGGCTCCACAGGGTAAATGTATGCAGGTCGGAATATATAGACATGGGAGAATCCGGTCTTAAGCAACGCAGTTTCAGCCTCGCCCTTGTAGCGTGCGAAGGCCATTCGACTACGGCCACTTTGGTCGGCACCACTACCACTGAGGAACGAAAACGCGGAATCAGGACTACTTAGGTGGAGAACTCTTGCAAATTCAATTGGGTAATCAACGGTAACCTCACGCAGTTGCGTGTCTGAAACCGCCCCGGTGTACGCACCGAGGCAAAAGACCGCCGCGTCCTGGCCTGAGAGCACCTCCGCGAGTGCGGAGCAGTCAGCGAAATTTCGATGCTGAACCTCCCTGATCTTGGCGTGCGAGATGCCGAGATTCCTGCGGACGATAGCCGTCACACTTTCGACGACGGGCTGTTCGAGCGCATAGCGAAGGACGTATCCGCCAACCATCCCAGTCGCGCCCACGATTACCAGGCGAATCTTATTCGGCCTCACAGTATTCATCTACGGCTCCCTGTCACAGGAAAGGCGCCCGAGCCCATCTGGCTAGTCGCTGTCATGATAATGAGCGTTCTTCCAGCCAGTCCACGTAGAGCCGGCGCTCTGCAAACAGCCACGAGCCGTCCATCTTTACGAACGTGTCGAGGTAGCGTAGCGAGGCGAGCATCAAACGTCGCTTTCCATCTTTCACTGTTACGTGGTGCGCCATGCAATAGGCCTCACCCGTGGCCCGGTCTGCCGCCAGGGTGAAGATCGTGCCCTGTCCGACGAAGTGCGTGGTGGCGTCGTATTTGTTCAGATCTGCGAAGACTGGAGCCAGCGCTTCGCGCGAGTGCAACTCTTGGGAGGGCATTGAATCCTTGGCGCTCATGTACACCACGAAATGGGTATCTGCGGTGAAGAGAGCCATCTGTCCCTTCGCATCACGGCGGTCGGCGCAGTGTGCATAGGCCTCGATGAGCTCCCGGATGGCGAGACGATCCGCAGCTTCTTCGGGAGAGATGGTGACGTCTTTGCTCATAAGCGGTCTCCTTTTCGATTCGTTTCGGTCCGGCAAGAGGACATTCGAAGAGCCCTGAACCCACCCAATTCGCGACCTACGCCTGAGTGCATAAATTGACATCGCTTTGGGGCCAGCTTAAAAATAATTTATGCATGTTTCAATGCTGCGTTGTGCCACTCTGTGCTCTCGGCGAGGAATCGGTGCACGAGATGAACCGCCATTGCGCCCTCGCCAACTGCTGACGCAACCCGTTTTACGCTGGCCGTTGCCCCGTTCCCCACTTCTGCTTGAGACCAGTGTGCCGGGGATATTTGCGGTGGGTGACACGCGAGCCGGCAGGCCGGGTTTTTTATGCTCAAAACGCGATTCTTAGAGCCTATGGAGTGCCTTCCGGTGCAGAGTATTCCAGAGGTCGTCGGGGTGGATTGTCTTGCCTCCCGAGCGTTACGCATGGCTTCCTCGTAACCACGCTGGACCCGCTCCACCGGTATCTCCACATAACCTGCCATCGAGTCGGTGTCCACCCAACCGCCTGCGGCCATGACCGTCGCAAGGTCCGCGCCCGCAGAGGCTAGATTCGAAGCCATAGTGTGCCGCAGGCGATGAGTGGACCAACTTTCTAGGCCTACCTCGTGCACAGTTTGGCCTCGGAAGGTTTTGCATAAAGTGCGCTTGAACTCATCGCGTAGCGACTGATGAGAAGGAGGGCCTCCAATCATGTTGGTAATTACATGATTGTGCCTGGTGTTAGGATCCCGTCCCGACATCCACTCGTGGAAAAAGCGAACTGTCTTAGTTGAGAAGAGCGCCCTCCGCTCTGTCATTGTCTTGTTTGGGAGTCGTACGAAGAGTCTCCGGCTTTCAAGATCGATGTCCTCAAGTCTGAGATTGCAGATTTCGCTGATTCGCAAACCGGATTCCTCCGCGACGGCAGCGGCGAATCGTAGGCGAGCGTTGCCGCGTTCGTGTAGCAGATCCCAAATGTTCGTGAGTTGTTGCCTTGAGTACGGCCTAGGCAGACGCTTCTTCTTAGGTGCATGATGGATCAAGCCGATCACTGGGTTAGCACCCTTCCGAAGATCCACGCTTATCGCCCACTTGAAGAACACGGAGATGGTCGAAATGCAACTCGTCGATAGCTTCCGATTCGTAGCCGCTATCCATGAGATGAATCCAGAGATCGTCCGCGGTGTTACATCCTCAAGCGATTGCACACCTTGCTCGTTCAAGAACAGAAGGAAACGGGGAATAGTCTTCCGCGCGGTTCTAAGGCTGCGGTAGTGGACGGCAGCGAAGCTCTCCAAATATTCCTTCATTAGTGGAAGGAATGTGCCACAGGTTTCGGCCAGGTGAGTGTTTCGCCAGTAATCGTCACGATGCTTCTGGGAGAGAAACACTAATCCGCCTCGGTTACGTCTTATGGAAGCGCGGCGCACCTCGCTTCCACATCCGCAGCCGCAGGTCAGCCGCAGGCTGCCGTCGAGTTGGCATCTCTTGTAGCACTCCGGAGAACACGCAACACACGTAAGCCCCCGTTCGTAGCGTCCTTCCGGGATGAACTTGAAGCAGTTGGATGCGCGACATCTTTCGCTATCTGAATCCACGAAGCGTCCGCGCTTGATCGTCTTAACCTGCATGGCACAATCCGCTTTCGCGCAAAATCTGTACCGCGCTCCGGGCCACGTTGTGTGAGCGGGCATGGGATCGTGGCAGATCGGGCACTGCCGCTCCAAGTCTGCATAATGCTCAAACAGTCCGTCCTTTGTCATTGAGCCCTCCTGAGGGCGGTCGTTTTATAGGTATCGATCAACCGCTCAAGATCTCGAGAATCGAAACGCTCTTCGCCGGCGATGCGTAGGGCGGTGATCTGACGGGTGTTGATTAGGCCCTGCACCTGTGCGTCGGTCAGTTGAAGCATCTGATGTACCTCTGAGCGAAACAACAGTCGACGTGCCGGTCTTGTTGGATTGCTGACCGCATCCCTAGCCACCGGGTCGCCAAGATCGAGATCAGCCGACTGCGGCGGGGGAACGGGCGACACCGTGTTTGGAGCGAATACCGAAACCGCATCCGAAGAGTTCATGCGGACCTCCTTGCAGAACCCGTCGTTTGCCGTTTGCCCAACCAATCCGCTACGAGGTGTGGATCAAAGACGTATCCTTTGCCAACACGGATCGCGGGGATGCGGCCCCTCCTCACCCACGCGCACAACGTGTTGCGCGTCACTTGCAGCAGGTCCATCACCTCTCGCGTCGACAGGTAGGTCCTTCTGTGCCTCAACTCTTCAATCAGTTCCACTCCTTACCTCCTCGTTGCCTCATAGGCGCTGGGAAGAGATACTGCCGGAGGGCACTCCCCTCATTTACCCCGGGGAAAAATCTTTCAATTTGTTATGGGGTAGTTCAAGGCCTCTGCCTCCGGCAGTCATCTGGGAGGTTGGGGAGGGCATGGTAAGGCGTGCATGAGCTTGGACCTGGTGTTCAAGCCTGCAAACGTGGCATTCACCCGTGAGCGCGTTCGCTCTGACCTGATGTCGGCGATGGCGAGGTACCGGAGAGTGGTTGCTAGGTCAGAGTGACCCAGCCACCGCTGGATCGTCGGCGCCGGTACCCCGGCTTCGGCATGCATCGTGGCAAAGGTCCTGCGGAACTTATGCAGGCCCCAAGCGCTGCAAATTGGCCTGGCCTTGCAGGTCTGCCCCCTCTTGTTCTTGCATTCGCCGCAGTTCAGTCCTGCTCGGTGGGCAAGACGTTGAAGTGTTCTCAAGAACTGGCCATCCGGCGCCCCATTCCTGCCGGGGAAAAGGAACGTAGACGAGCTGGATCTCCTTCGGATGACTAGCTGGTCGACCAGCGCGTCGGGAACTGGGACTGACCTCTCTTCCTTATCCTTGGGCCGGAAGCCTAGCTCGGGCTTCGAACGCACTGTGATCACCTTGCCTTTGAAGTCCACGTTTTTCCAGGAGCAATACATCACTTCCTGATCCCGGAAGCCAGTTCCCAAAAAGAACTCGAACAGAAGTCGTTCTTCGTCATCGGCGGCGCGGAGCAGGGACTCAAGCTGATCAGAGTCATATGCCTCGACCTCGGGCTCATCGTAGGTCGGCTTGTCTCCGGGCTTTAGCAGACCCGTGATCCCTTGCGAGCGCAGGAACGAATTAGTCCTCATGATGTGGTTGTAGATTGTGCGCGGGCTGAGCCCGTCCTGCTGCAGGGCAGCCCTGTGGTCCAACAGATGCTCGCGGCTGATGCTGTCGAGAGACCGGCCAGGAAAGCCGGGATCCGAAAACTCCAAGGATGCGATTGCAGGCGGCAATTGTCTTCGCTGAGCGAGAACGACGAATCTCGCCTAAATAGGATTCGATAGCAGACCCGAGCCCCAACCTACTTATTGGTTGCGAAGTGCGTTCTTCGACGGAACGCCCGAGACGAACGGCCTGGAGATCGTGCTCCTTGTTTCGAAGGGCGACGAGCGCCACGTCGGCGTCAGCCCCGACCGCATGCCATACTCGTTTCGTCCCGCGCAGATAGCGGAGGTAGTAAATACCTTCGGGATGAAACTCAAGCTGCCCGTTCACCAGGCCGCATCCAGCACGCAGCGAGCGGTTCTTGTTCCAGGCAGGCTCGACGAATGAGTACTTCCGTCGAGAGACACGGACTCTGATGTAGAGACTGACCTTGAGCGCTTTCACACAACTCCTCCGTGGGTAAATACCGCGAGGAGCGGGTCAACGCTTAATTCTTATTTTTCCCGAATGGTGTAATGTCACAGCAGGTGTAACATTACCGAGTAAGTCATTCATTTTAAATGACTTATTTCAGGATGGCGGAGAGAGAGGGATTCGAACCCTCGATAGAGCTTTTGACCCTATAACGGTTTAGCAAACCGCCGCCTTCAGCCTCTCGGCCATCTCTCCGTTCTGACGGGGCTAGGTCGGATTATAACGTATCGAGCCACCGTGACTGATGGTAGAGCATGCCCCACGCATCGGGGATCAAGTCGCGCGGGATTCAGCCGTTACTTGATGAGGTAATAATCCACCGTCGTCACAACCCGTACCTTCTTCATCAAGCTGGAATCAGCGTTCATGCCGGCATCGCCTTCGCCTTCTCCGCCGCTTACGGCGTCTGCGGCACTGATTGAAAAAATGCCCTGATTTGCCGAACGGATAGGGCCGACTTCGGAGCCGGAGTCCTGCGCAAAGCGCGTAGCGGCTGCCCGCGCGTTCCGTGTAGCCTCGGTAATCATGTCGGGCTTAAGTGTGTTCAGTCCGGTGAATCGGTAGGTCACGCCGGAGTTGGAGAGAACAACGCCTGCTTTTACCAAATCGGCTGCACGTGACCCTGCAGCAGCAGCGCGATTGACATCCTGGGTCGTGAGCGTGATGGTTTGGCTCACGATGAACCTGCTTTCCGGCCTGGTCGCGTTGTTGTAGATGTCCGCTGATCGGTCTGTCACGCTGAGGTCGCCCACCGAGATCGCCGCATCGTAAAAGCCTTGCGATCGAAGGAAAGCCAGCACTGACTGCTTGCCCTTTTCACTCTGGCTGAGAACTGCCTGGAGGTTTGCGCCAGATTCTTTGAAGGAGATGGGCCAGATCGCGAGGTCGGATTTGACGTTCCGCTCGACAAGGCCCTTTACGGTGACGAAGCGGTCGGCCAGGCGTGTGGCCTTGATCTGGCTGCCCAGAATCCAGCCACCCACTATCCAGGCCGAACATGAGGAGAAGCCCTTCGATGGCACGTCCGCGTACGGTGTCATTCATGCGGCGTTCTCTTCCTGTCCCTTGCTAAACGATGACCTGGTTTTTCTTTTCGCGGTTTTCAATGAAGCGTTTTGCCGATTGGGTAACGGCGCGGCGGCCGGCTTCGGCGTCGCGCCAGCCCTTGATCTCCACACGCTTGCCCTCGAGATCCTTGTAGATGGAAAAGAAGTGAGTGATCTCCTTGAGGATGTGGGGATAGATTTCCGAGTAATTCCACACATCGGTGTAGCGCGGATTGTTCTTGCCGACGGCGAGGATCTTTTCGTCGGGCACGCCCTGGTCCAGCATTTCGAGCACGCCGATTGGGCGCACCTGCATCACGCAGCCGGGAAAGCTTGGCGCGTCGACCAGCACCAGCACGTCGAGCGGGTCGCCGTCTTCGCTGAGGGTCGAAGGAATAAACCCATAGTCACCCGGATAGTGCACAGGGGAGTACAGGTTCCGATCGAGGCGGAAGACATGCAGCTTCTTGTCGTACTCGTATTTGTTAATGCCTTCGAAGGGAATCTCGATGACCGCTTCAATCACTTCGGGACAACGGTCGCCGATGGGGAGTTCCAGGTAATTGACCATTCCAATGCTTTCCGGCCGCGTGAGGTACTCGGCCAAAGCCTTATAATCATGCACGATGAAGGCACATGTCTACGTCACGCTGAAGCGCACAGTGCTCGACCCGCAGGGTCAGACGATCCAGGGCGCTTTGAAGAAGCTGCAGTTCGGCAGCGTTTCCGACGTCCGCCAGGGCAAGTATTTCCAACTGACGCTGGCCGACGGGACCACCCGCGATGCAGCACAGGGGGAAGTGGATCGCATAGCGCGCGAAGTCCTCACCAATCCTGTCATCGAGGAGTACAACTTCCGGCTGGAAGAGTAGCTTGTGCAGGCCCGTACAATGTCCGCATGTGCGGGATCATTGGATACGTGGGCAAGCAGGGCGACGTGGTTCCGGTCATTCTGGATGGACTGCGCCGGCTGGAATATCGCGGGTATGACTCCGCCGGGATCGCGGTGGGCAGTAACGGCAACGGCCTGGAACTGCGACGCGCGCCGGGCAAGCTGCGCAACCTTGAAGAGGTGATCCGGCAACAGCCGATTCATGGCTCCTATGGCATCGGCCATACGCGCTGGGCGACGCATGGTCGTCCTACTGAAGAAAATGCGCATCCGCACCGCGACTGCAGCGGACGGATCGTGGTCGTGCACAACGGCATTGTCGAGAACTATCTCGCGCTGAAGCGGGAGTTGATTGCAGAAGGCCACATCTTTGTTACAGAGACCGACACCGAGATCATCGCTCATCTAATCGAGCAGGAGATCCGCTCGGCGGCGGCTTCGGGCAAGACCCTGTCACTTGAAGATGGGGTGCGGCGCGCGGTGAGGGGGCTGACGGGCGCCTTTGCGCTGAGCGCGATCTGTGCCGATGAGCCCAATAAGATTGTGGTGGCGCGCAATGGGCCGCCGGCGGTAGTGGGGCTGGGCAACGACGAATACTTTGTCGCCTCCGATGTGCCGGGCATTCTTCATCACACGCGCAATATGTATTTTCTGGAGGATGGCGACATGGCCGTGCTCGAAGCTTCCGGCGTCACGCTGACGGATTTTCATGGCGAGCACATCCACCGTGAGATTACGCGTGTGACGTGGGATCCCATTCAGGCGGAAAAAGGCGGGTACAAACATTTCATGCTCAAGGAGATCTTTGAGCAGCCCCGGTCGATCCGCGATACCACACTGGGGCGCGCTTCACTCGATACGGGCAGGGTGTATCTGAGCGAGATGAAGGTATCCGGTGAGGAGTTCCGCGCCGCCCCGCGCATCAACATCGCTGCCTGTGGCACAAGCTGGCATGCCGCGCTTGCCGGCAAGTACATGATCGAGCGGCTGGCCCGCGTGCCGGTGGATGTGGACTATGCGAGCGAATATCGCTACCGCGACCCGATTACAGAGGCGGGTGCGATCGGGCTGCTGATTACGCAGTCCGGTGAGACTGCGGACACGCTGGCCGCACAGCGCGAGATGATTGCGAAGGGCGCGAAGACCATCGCGATCTGCAACGTGGTGGGGGCGGCGGTTGCGCGCGAGGCGCATGGCACCATCTACACGCATGCCGGGCCGGAGATCGGCGTTGCTTCCACCAAGGCGTTTACCGCGCAGTTGATTGCGCTATTTCTGTTTGCGATGCACCTGGCGCAGCAGCGTGGCGTGCTGTCAGATGAGGGCAGCCGCCCACTGATCGAATCGCTGCACCACCTGCCGGGGAAGGTGGAGGAGGTTCTGAGGACGCGGGCGAGCGATTGCGAACAGCTTGCGCTGCCGTACGCTACGGCGCGCGACTTTCTCTATCTCGGACGGGGCATTCACTACCCAATCGCCCTGGAAGGGGCGCTGAAGCTGAAGGAAATCTCCTACATTCATGCCGAGGGGTATCCGGCGGGCGAGATGAAGCATGGTCCGAATGCGCTGATCGATGAGACGCTGCCGGTGGTTGTGCTGGCGACGAAGGATGACGGAAATGCAGACTCTGTCCTGCGCTACGAGAAGACCTTGTCGAACATTCAGGAAGTTACGGCGCGGGCGGGCAAGGTGATCGCCGTCGCCACCGACGGAGACACGCACATCGGTCAGCTTGTGGAGCATGTTCTGTATGTTCCGGCAGGCGCCGGAGATGTTGCTGCCGATACTCGAGGTGGTTCCGCTGCAGTTGCTGGCGTATTACATCGCGGTACGCCGCGGATGCGATGTCGATCAGCCGAGAAACCTGGCGAAGTCGGTGACGGTAGAATAGGGACAATCAACTATGGCACGCGAGCTTCACACAGCAAGACTGACCGAAAAGACATGTATTTCTGACTCAGCGCAGTGCTTTCACCTGGAATTTGCCGTCGAGGGCCTGGAGCAATTTGCCTTTAAGCCGGGCCAGTTTGTATCTCTGGTCAGAGAGGATGGCCGGGGCAAGACCCAGACACGGGCTTACTCCATCGCGTCGGCGCCGCGGAAGAACGCCTTCGATCTCTGCGTGAACAGGGTGGAGGGAGGATTCTTCTCGAACCTGCTCGCCGATATGCAGGCGGACGAGACGATCAGCTTCCACGGTCCGCACGGGCTCTTCACGCTGCGGCAACCTTTGACGGATGCCATCCTGATTGCTACGGGGACCGGCATTGCGCCGATGCGCGGGTTCATTGAGCACCTGTTTCCGGACGACGGGCCTTCGCTTTCGAGCGGCCGAAAGATCTGGCTGGTCTATGGCACGCGGTATCCCACCGAGCTGTACTACCGGGAGTTCTTCGAGCGCAAAGCGGCGGAGCATCAGGATTTCGAATACATCACCACGCTCAGCCGCGGCGACGAGAAGTGGAACGGGCAGCGCGGCTACGTGCAGGAACATGTGGCGAAGATTGCGTCGGAGCATCTCGAACTGCACACGAATGGGACGCCGACCACAGCCGAAGGAGCACCGGGCTTCAACATTCACGCGTACATCTGCGGCCTGAACGACATGGTCTCCGCGAATCGCGATCGGCTGACGGGCCTTGGGTGGGACAAGAAGCAGATCATCTTCGAGCGCTACGACTGACCGGGGCTGCGGGGTACCCCCCTCCCCCCTCCCTCCGGCAGTGTGTGAGATAAGACTCCTGTTTTCTGCGGGCTAGCCGGTGTGCCGATAGCTAAGTGCGGTGTCTAAAGGACTTAGGTGCTAAAGATGTCCAACCAAAGGACTTAGCGCGTCAGCCCCAGGTCCCAATACCAGCGACATGGGCACCCGCCGGTTTGTTTCCTTCCCCACAAAGAAAATGCCACCGCGGTGGTGGCTTGTGCTCTCCTGATTCTCTATTTCTATTGTAGCGAATTGGAGTGAATGAACCGGCACATTCGTTGTGGATTGAGGACACTAGGGTAATGAGCCGGTGGACGCTTCGCTGCAACTTGTGAGGAAGACCGGTCGCCGGGGACCCCGAATTTCACCCCGTCGAGGAAGACGAATATGCGCTAGAGCTTGAAGAGCTCGCGGAGGCGGCGGGTTTGCGCGCGGCTCACCGGGATCTCGGTGTTCTTGCGGTCGTTCATGCGGAGCTGGTAGCTGGATTTGAACCAGGGCACGACTTCCTTGATGTGGTTGATGTTGACCACATACGAGCGGTGGGCGCGCCAGAAGGTCTGCGGGTCGAGCAGATCGAGCAGCTCTTCGAGGGTGCGGCACTTCGATTGGCCTTCGAGCGTAGGCGTGGAGACGGAGATGACGCCCTCGTCGATGGCGGCGAAGCACAGCTCCTTCTGATCGACCAGGAGCATGCGGGTACCGGCCTGGACCACAATTTTGCTGCTGTTGCGCGATGCCGGGGCTGTCCCGCTCTGCTGCTCGATGAGACGGATGAGCGAATCGACCTGTTCACGGGAGAGAGCGGGGTGGCGCACGGAGGCGGCATTGCCTTCATTGCCGGCCGACGCCGGGGTCTGGAGGCGCGCGCGAACGCGATCGAGAGCCTGCTCCAGACGACCACGATCAAAGGGTTTCAGCAGGTAGTCGACGGCATTCACTTCGAAGGCGCGCACGGCGTATTTGTCGAAGGCCGTGGCGAAGATGATCTGCGGCAGCGTCTCCGGCTTGTTCTTTTCGAGCAGCTTGCGAAGGACAGCAAAGCCATCGAGCCCGGGCATCTGCACATCGAGGAAGAGGACGTCCGGCTCGAGTTTGGGAATGAGCGCAATGGCGTCGATGCCGTTCTTGCCCTGGGCGACGACTTCGACATCGTCGATGGAGCCGAGCAGGTACTGGAGCTCGTCCCGCGCCAGTTGCTCGTCGTCGACGATGATGGCTTTCAAACTCATGGGCCATGAAGAGTATATGTAGCTGAAAAGAGCGGGGTCAACGTACGGGGATGCCTGTTTGAACAGCGCTTTGCGCCGGTTTGAACGATAGATACAGCAGGTCCCTCACTCCACCTTCGGTTACGTTCAGGATGACGGAGCTGGGCGGGTTGAGGCGGTGTAAGTGAATCCCATGTCCCAGCTCCAGGGACATGGGGCACCCTCGGTTTCCGGGTTGAGAGAAAAAAAGATGAAGGTGGACGCTTCGCGTCGACGTGTCTCGCCCACTTCTGCTTCGCAGAAACGGGCACCCGGTTTCGTGAATCCCATGTCTCAACAGCGGGGACATGGGGCACCCATCACGGGTACATCAGGAACCACGATGCGATGCGATATCAGGAGAAGGTTTGGCGGACGCGTTCGGGCATGCTGTCGGAGGCCAGGTCGTGGCCGCAGTGGACGCAGAAGAGATCGGTGGGACGCGCGCTTCGATAGCAGTTGCCGCAGGCGGCCGAGACCTGGCAGGCGCATTGCGGGCAGAAGTGAAAGTCGCTCTGGATGCGTGTGCCGCAAGCGGGGCAGCCGGAAACCAGCGGCTGGCGCAGGAGGAAGTAGAGGACTGAGCCAACGCCGGCCGGCATGACGAAGCAGATGAGCATCCAGATCTGCGCGCTCATGCCGCGGCGGGGCGCGTCCTTGCTGACGTAGCCGATCATCAGCATGTAGAGGGCGGCGAGCGCGCTCCAGGTAATGGCGAAGTAGACGCGCATACCGAGCGGCGGCCCGGGATGATGGCGATGCTGCGGAATGATGATCCAGTAGAGATACTGGGTGCCAACGATGGCGGCCACCGCAAGGAGCACAGACCACGACGGAATCAGCTTCAGCTCGGAGCTGAAGGTGGTCGATTCGTTTTCTGCTCGATGTGTGACCGTGGGTTCCATAAACAGTGCCTAGGGTTCAGACGGCGGCGGAGCCATGGAAAGTTTCTTCTAAAAGGGGAAAGTTTGCAGCAAAAATCAGTGCCTGGGGTCATAACCGTCGTGGCCGGACCGGCTGCGCCAGAGGATAACGAGCGCCGCGACCACCGACATCATCAGGAGGGTGGAGATGAGCGTGATCTGGAGGGGCAGATCGCCGAAGTGCTCACCGCCGGCGACGTCGTCGATGCTGTTCCACAGGGTGGGAGCGACCAGCACAACCAGCGCGCCGAGCGTGAACAGCGCAATGCCCAGAGTCCGGCGTCCGGTCTTCCCCTGCTCACGGCGAGTGTCGTTGGCAATGCGGATGGCGCGGCGGGTGCGCGCCACGATGGGCAGATGCGCGTTAGCGTCATGTCCGGCAATGGCGCGAACCAGAGAATCGGCGGGCGTCTCCTGGGGATTGAAGGAATCGGGCATCAGCGCTCCTCCCCATTCGCGGGCTGCAGGATGCGCGGCTTGAGGGCGGCGAGCCCGCGGTAGAGGCGGGACTTGACGGTGGAGAGGTGCGCGCGCGTGAGCCGGGCGATCTCGTCGAGCGAAAGCTCTTCATGGAAGCGCAGCACGAGAACTTCCCGGCTGAGCGGATCGAGGGTGAGCAGGGCGGCGGCAACGCGCTCGGAGTTTTCGCGCATCAGGCAGAAGTCGAGCGGCGTGGGATCGCAGGCCGCCGGCTCGAACGGGCGCTCGTCCTCGGCAGCTTCGCAGAGCTCGTCCAGGCTGGCCATGGTGCGCTTGCGGCGCACGTCGATGACGAGATTGCGGGCGATGGTAAAGAGCCAGGTATCGAATCGGGCTGCACCGTGGTATTGACTGCCCCGTTCGAGCACGCGCATCCAGGTTTCCTGGAAGAGGTCTTCGGTGAGCTCGCGATTTCCGGTGAGATACAGCAGGTAACGGAAGAGCCGGTGTTGATAGGTGAGGATGAGGGTGTCGAGTAATTCGACATCGCGCTGGCGGAGGCCGCGAGCGATGGCCAGATTTTCCTGCTGCTGCGCGGGTGACGCGAGCGGTAAAGCGATTCCCTGAGCCACGGCAACTCCCCCGCCTTCTTTGACGAGTGAATCGAGCGACAGGACGCGATCTTTTCCTGGCTTTGGCAGAAAAGCTATCTCCGGCTTCCTCCATGATATCGCCGTGGCCGGGTTTGATATTGCTGTGGGCGGATTTTTCGGCTTGTTTTCCGGCCGGGGCCTGGGTGGTAATTGCCTGAAACAGGAAGACTTAGGCGGCCTGAATGTGGGCATCAGGAGCTTCTGCCGATGGAAACGACTGAAAAGAAGTCCGTTGGAGCAGGATCGACGGGGTCCGGCTTTGGAGATGCTAGCGGACGATAGACTCAGATATTGATGGAGATACTGTACGGTCTGCACCCGGTGGAGGAGGCGCTGCGCGCCGGTAGCCGGCGTTTTGATCATGTGGTGGTGGCGCGGGAGCGGCAGGACCAGCGGCTGCAGCGGATTGTCGAGAGCTGCCGGGAGCGCAGCGTGCGGGTGCGTAGCGAGAGCCGCGAGCAGTTGACGGCGCTGGCGCGGAATCCGGGGCACCAGGGCGTGGTGGCGTTTGTGCGGGAACGGACGACGCTGGACCTGGAGGACCTGCTGGCAGCGGATGGCGCGACGCCGCTGCTGCTGGCGCTGGATGGCGTGGAGGACCCGCAGAACCTGGGCGCGCTGTTGCGCTCCGCCGATGGCGCGGGCGTGACGGGAGTTCTGCTGACGGAGCGGCGGTCTGCGCCGCTGAGCGCAGTGGCGCTGAAGGCCTCGGCCGGCGCGGCGGAGCATGTGCGGATCGCGCGCGTTGTGAACCTGGTGCGTGCGCTGGAGCAGGTGAAGGCGGCGAACATCTGGTGCGTGGGCCTGGATGAGCGCGGCACGATGGACTACACGGAGTATGACTTTACGACGCCGTGCCTGCTGGTGCTGGGGCGCGAGGGCGCCGGGCTGCACGACCTGGTGCGGCGGACGTGCGATCACCTGCTGCGGATTCCGATGGCGGGGAAGGTGGCGTCGCTGAATGTGTCGGCTGCCGGGGCGGTGGTGCTGTATGAGGCGTACCGGCAACGGCGGCAGCGAGTGGAGGCAGCGCCGAAGTCCTCGGCGGCGAAGCCACGCAAGGGATTGGGGAGTTGATGGGTTTCTCTGCGGCTCTGATTGGCTGCCTCCTGGCGGCAATGGTGACGCCGGCCTATGCGCAGCAGGGCAGCGTGGTGGCGAGCAGCGGGCGGCAGCCGGCTCCCGAGCAGGCCGGTGCGGAGACGAAGTTCGATGTGCCGGATGCGGCGCGCCGCGCGGTGCTGTTCACGAAGTATGCGCTCGATGTGAGGCTGGAGGCGCAGGACCGGATGATGCACACGCGGGCCATCGTGACGGTGAAGAACACCGGCGCGACGGCGCTGGCGGAGATACCGCTGCAGATTTCTTCATCGCTGCAGTGGGAGGCCATCAACGCGGAAGGCAAGGCGTTGCGCTTTGCGCACCACACTGTGGCGACGGACGCGGATCACACGGGAGCGATGAACGAGGCGCTGGTGACGCTGCCTGCGCCGCTCGCTGCGAATGCCGAGCAGACGCTGACCGCTTTCTACAGCGGCTCGCTGGCGCCGACGGCGAAGCGGCTGACGGAGATTGGCACGCCGCCCGATGTGGCGCTGCATGCGGACTGGGATGGCATGTATGAGGACTTCACCGGGCTGCGCGGACTGGGGAGCGTGCTGTGGTACCCGGTGTCGAATGTGCCGGTGGCGCTGGGGGACAGCGACCGGTTCTTCCGCGAGATCGGCGAGACAAAGCTGCGGGAGAGCGGGGCGATTGTATCGATCGCGGTGACAGAAGAGTTCCGCGGCGACGCTCCTACGGTCGCGTTTTTGAACGGCGAGCCGGCGCCAGTGCAGGCCACGCCCGCGCCCGCGGGAAGCGATTTGCCGGGGATCGCTACGGCCAAGTCGCCGGAGCGCACATTGGGATTTGCGACCCCGTCGCTTTTTCTGGCTCATCGCACGGCACAGAGCGGAAATGGATTGAAGCTGTATACGCGGCAGAGCGATGCAGCGGCGGCGCAGTCGTACATGACGGCGGCTTCGATTCTCAGCTCCCATATGACGGAGTGGCTGGGCGCAAAGGCGAGGAGCCCGCTGAGCGTGCTCGATCCGCCGGAGAGCGGGGACAGCCCGCATGAAGAGGGCGCGCTGCTGATTACGAACATCGCGAACGTGGATCCCAAGAAGCTGCTCGGGCCGATGAGTCATGTACTGACCCATGCCTATTTCCGGTCACAGCGGCCGTGGCTGGAGGAGGGCGTCGCTCAGTGGATGGCCTCGCTGTGGACCGAGCATGAGGAGGGGCGGGATGCGGCAGTCGCGCGGCTGGACAATGAGCGGGGAGCGCTGAGTCTTGCCGAGACCGCCGATCCGGATAAGGACCCGGGACAGCCGCTGGCAGCGGCGCACGATCCGATCTTCTATCGCACGAAGGCGGAGTATGTGTTGTGGATGCTGCGCGGGATTGCGGGCGACAAGCCGCTGGCTGCTGCTTTGCAGCAATACGATGGGGCGGCGGATACATCGCCGGATTATTTCGAGCACCTGCTGGAGCAGACGAGCGGGCAGAAGCTGGACTGGTTCTTCGAGGATTGGGTGGACCGCGACCGCGGGCTGCCGGACCTGGCGATCGAGAATGTAACGCCGAGCCGGGGCAGCGCGGAGGACAGCTATATTGTCGCGGTGACGGTATCGAATGACGGCACGGCGGTGGCGGATGTGCCGGTGACGATCTTTGCCGAAGAAGCGAAGGAGACGGAGCGGATGCGCATCGAGGCGAAGGGCAGGACGACGCGGCGCTTCCTGGTGCATGGGCGGCCGAAGGAGGTGCAGGTGAACGACGGAACGACTCCGGAAACGGAGGCGAGCGTGCACCGCCGGGAGATTACCTACGTCGCGCCCGGGTAGGAATGAAAGCAGCTCTCTCCACTTCGCCGGTCACGCTGCGCGTGCCGTCCTGGCAGCTACTGCCGCTCGATGACGGGTGCGGCGAGGGTGCCGGTCATCGACGAAGATGGCGCGGCGGCGGTTTCAGTTTCGGGCGCGTTGGCGGGCGGCGGCGGCGGAGCGATCTTCAGATCGAGTGAGCGATCGCTGCCGATGGTGCCGGTGACAACCGCGGTGGTGCTGCCGCTTGTGACCTCGCTGCTGGTGATCCCGATTTCGCCCTTCGCGACAGCCGCGCTGCCGGTCCAGCGATCGAAGCGGCGCAGCGGCGTGGAGGTGAGGGCGGGGAGCGCGCCACCCGTCCAGGTCCACTGCAGATTGCCGTTGGCGGAGCCGCTGAGGTCCGAGGCATTGGCGCCGCTCATCGCGACGTCTGCCGAGAGATTGATCGTGCCGGGCCCCCAGCGCTCTTCGACGAGCTGCGCGAGCTCCGGAGCGCTGATGTGCCGCAACTGCACGGCGGCGTCATAACTGGGCGTCGAGGCGAGGGCGACGGCGCCAGTGGCGTGCAGTGTGCCGCCCAGCACCCGGCCATCCAGACTGCGGATGGCGAGATTGCCGTCATGGATCGCGAGATCGGCGGCAAGGCCGGCTGCCTCGATGCGGCCGAGAGACAGGCGGCCGATGTGGACGACACCCTCCATGAGCGGCCAGTCCTGGCTGCGGGAGCGCACGCGATTGATGAGGTCCTGCATGACGCCTTCATCCTGGCCCTGGAGCGATGCGGCGAGCGCGCCGAGGTTTACGGTTTGCGCCGTGAGATCGAAGCGCCGCGAGCATGGAGCGGAGCAGGCGAGCGGCAGGCGGAGGCTTCCGCTGAATCGAGTCGTACCGAGAGTGGCGGCGATGCCGCTCCAGCGCGCTTCAGCCGGCGAAATCGACGCCGTCGCGGTGACGATATGCACCGGCTCGGCGAGATAGGAGGGCTGAAAGGCGGCGTTCTGCAGGGTGATCGAGCCGTTGATGGCAGAGAGCGGCGCGTTCTGATCGAGATCGACGAGGGGCAGGAGCCAGTCACCCTGCACGGTGAGGTTGTAATCCGCCACTCCGCTCCCCTGCATACCTTCGAATGCGGCAGGAACGATGTTGAAGGCCTGCGCCAGAGGCATGAGACGCCGAAGCAGCGCGGCGCCGGAGTAGTGGAGCTGGTATCCCTGGCGGTTGAGCCGCGCGGTGGCGACGAGCGGCTGGGCGCCACCAAGATTGATCCGGGATGGCTCGAGCAGGAGAGCGACAGGCTGGGCCGGGGAGAACTGAACGCTGAAGCGGAGATCGGGCAGCGCCTGGCCCAGATTGTCGCCGCGCACGCGAAGCTCGGTCGCGACCAGCGAGCCATCGGCTACAGTTTGCAGGCCATTGCCGCCGGGCCGGCGCGCGTAGGCGAGATCGCCGTTGATGACGCCATCGAATGCGATGTCGTTGTTGAGGCGGCCGCGCGTGTGGCGCAGCAGTTCGAACGCCGCGTCGGCAGGCAGGCGGGTGGCGACAAGGTGCAGATCAGGCTGAAGCTCGGCGTCCTGAACCTGGTCGAGGGAGCCGCTCAGGGCGAGGCTGCCGTCGCCCACCGGCGAGAGACAGTGGATGCGGTCGATGGATGCCTGCGCGTGGTGATAGCTCGCAGTGCAGCCGGCATGGAGATTGAGCGGTTGCGTGGGCTCGAAGCCTGCGCGGTGGAAGTCGCCGGCGGAAGCGTCGACCTGAATGGCGAGCGAATCGGGAACGCCGGTAATCAGGGCGGTGATGCTGGTGTTGCCTCGCCAGCCGAGGTCCTGCGCGACCAGCATGCGGCTGACCTGACCCAGCGGAGCGCCGCGCCATTCCGCGCGAAGATGCAAGGGCAGCTGGTCGGCGGACGAGGCGCGACGAACGCTGCCGCTGATGCGGACCTGGCCGGTGTCGGCGAGGGAGAGGTTGATGTCGGTGCGCATGGGCTGGGCCGCGAAGCGGAGCTGCCATTCCTCGGGATTTTCCAGCCAGACGGAGACATCCGCGTTCATGAACGAAAAGGGCAGCTTCTCGTTGCCGTGTTTGAAATTGACGCGCGCGTTGCTGGCTTCGATATAGGGAAAGCGATTCCGGCCGCGGAGGGGCGCGCGGCCGGTGGGCGCCTGCGGGGTGCGCGCGGCCTGCAGCAGCACGGAAGCGAAGTTCCACTGGCCATTCGGCGCGCGTTCCAGGTTGAGGCTGGGTTCGTCGAGAGAGATGCGCGCGATCTCCAGCCGGCCGCGCCACAACGATGTGAGACGGAAGGCAGCCGTGACGCTGGAGCACTGCAGGATGGGTTCCGCGCTGAAACCCGGATTGGAGTCGATGACGAAGTTTGCGATCTCCACGCCGGGGCGGGGAAGCAACTGCAGGGTGATCCCGGAGACCTCCACCTGATGACCCAGAGCGGCGGCCAGGCTCGCCGAGATGCGGCGTTGATAGCGGCTGATGTTGATGAGTGGCGGCAGGACAAGCGCGGCGATCAGCAGAACGATGATGGCGAGGCCGATGAGGAAACGGCGGCGGCCGCTGCGATTCGGCCGTGGCGGTTCCGCGTCGCGCTGGACGCCGGGGGGGTCTTGCGGGATCGGGATGGCTGGCTGGCGCATGGTTATGCCGTTTTCACAGATATCATGTTCGATCCGCACCCCACGAGGAGCATCTTTTCCTGTCGGAAAAGATGCGTGAAGTTTCGTTCGGCGCCTTCACTCCCGGTGAGAGCGGCTAGCGCACCAGGTGCAAGGTCCTGCGCCAGCGCGTCTGATCGAAGAAGTGGATTACCACATGACCGAACTGCTGCATCCGGTCGCCCATGCTGGTGCGGTCTTCATCTTCGGCAGGTGTAATGAAGGACCAGTAGACGAAGAGGGGACGCCCGACGATGTTTTCCCGGGGGACGAAACCCCAGTAGCGGCCATCGAGACTGTCGGTGCGGTTGTCGCCCATGGCGAAGTAGCTGCCGTCGGGAACGACGAGGTCGCCGTTCTGTATGTGGCTGGGGAGTTCGTTGGCCCAGGTGGGTTCAACATCCTGTCCCTGCGATGTGGGGACGTTGGGGAACTCGTCGCGGTACGGCAGGTAGTTGCTGTAATCGGGGTGTCCGGCCTGTGGCTCGTCCTGCCGCTTGCCGTTCAGGTAGACGTAGCCCTCGTGCAGATGCAGATGGTCACCCGGGATGCCGACGACGCGCTTGACGAGAAACATGTCGGGATAGCCGGGCTTGTAGAAAACGATGACGTCGCCGCGGTGCACCGTGCGATAGCGCACGAAGGGGGCCCAGTGGGCGGGCGGCGCGAGATTGGTGCGGTCGACCAGGACGTGGTCGCCAATCAGCAGCGTCTTCTCCATGGAGCCGGAGGGGATGACGAAGTTCTGAAAGATGAAGGTCAGGATGAAGAGGCCGACGACGATGACGGCGCAGTAGGAGGAGAGGGCCTCCAGCGGGGTTTCATCGTGCCTCTCGACGCTCGCCGTGGCGGAGGTTGCCGGAGCGGACTCGGCGATGGGGAGATTCGTGGTTGTTTCGGCCATCAGTGTCTGCTGCGAATCTGGTGCTCCATCGCCCCGGTTAATGGACGACATGCAGGATGCGGTCCCAGCGGGCGAAGTCGATCAGTCGATCCTCAACGCTGTTGCCGAGTCTATCACCCGGAAGCGGCTGGAGGTCGGTGGCAGAGGGCTGACGGAGGGAAAAGTAGATGACGAGCGGCGTGCCTTCGATGTTTGCGTGGGGAACAAAGCCCCAGTAGCGGCTGTCGCGGCTGTGATTGCGGTTGTCGCCGAGTACGAAGTAGTCGCCGGCGGGCACGCGCAAGTGCGCGTTCTCGACGAGGCCGCGCATCTCGGCGCGCCAGTGGGGGTCTACGCCCGGATCATCGGTGGTGTAACGCGGGAACTGATCGCGGTATTCGTCACCATCGGCGCGCTCGAAGACATCGTAGGGCTCGGAGCGGAGACTGTCGTTCACGACGGAGACGCCGTTGTGGAGCGCGATCTCGTCGCCGGGGACGCCGATGACGCGCTTGACAACGTGTTCTTCGGAATCGAGCGGGAAGTGGAAGACGACGATGTCGCCCCGGGTGATATTGCGATAGGGCAGCAGCCAGTGCCAGATGCCTGCCGGGGCGAGCGTCACCTTGTCGACGAGGAGGAAGTCGCCGACAAGCAGCGTGCGCTCCATGCTCTCTGACGGAATGCGAAAGGGCTGAACAAGAAAAGACAGAATGAAGAGCGCCACGACGATGACGGTAAGAGTGGAGCGAACGGTGTCCAGCAGGTGCGGCATCACGAAATGGATGTGATGGTGGCGCGCCGGCGCGGCGGCCACGGGCGGTGGCGGAGCCTGGGTGCTCACGCGGTGGCGCTCTCCTGCGGGGCGGCGGACGCCGACTGCTCCATCAACTGTTGGAAGGCCAGCCGCGCGGCTTCCTGTTCGGCTTTCTTCTTGGTCGTGCCCGTTCCCTGGGCGATGACGGGAGGCAGATGGGGCGAGGGGGAGACAACAACCTCCACCAGGAACCGCTTGCGGTGGTCGGGCCCGGTGGCGGCTTTCACCTCGTATTCCGGAGGGGCGGCGCCCTTCGCCTGAAGCATCTCCTGAAGGGCCGACTTGTGATCGCCGATGTTTTCGCCGCGCTCCAGACCCTTGTAGAGCCGCTGTGCGTTCGGTTCGATGATGGTGCGCTCGACGAAGACACGCGCAACGTCGAGGCCGGCGTCGAGATAGAGAGCGGCGATGACCGCTTCCAGGCTGTTGGCGAGAAGCACGGTTTTTTCACGGCCGCCATTGCGTTCCTCCCCGCGGCCGAGGCGAAGGTAGTCGCCGAGATGCAGCGATTCCGCGACAGCGCCGAGATGACGCCGGCTGACCAGGGCGGCGCGGAGCCGGGTCAGGTCGCCTTCTTCGAGATCGGGAAAGGATTCGTAGAGGGATTGCGCCACCAGCAGGCCGAGTACGGCGTCGCCGAGAAACTCGAGTTTCTCATTATCGAGAGGCGCGGCCATCTCGGTCTTCA
This sequence comes from uncultured Acidobacteriaceae bacterium, assembly GCA_963836835.1. Classification (GTDB taxonomy): domain Bacteria; phylum Acidobacteriota; class Terriglobia; order Terriglobales; family Acidobacteriaceae; genus KBS-83. The sequence continues at coordinate 133,213 of CAWILE010000001.1, forward strand.
GGGTCTTCTTACTGCCGTCATGGTCGGACTTCGTCCCGCGGCCCGACTGCGTGCCTTGTTCGAAGGCGAGAGAGCTGTGGGTGACGGCGCGCTCGAGTAATGCGGGATCGCGGAAGCGATGCTTCACGGTGCGCTCGAGCGTTTCCAGCGTGTGCTGGCCCATGGGTGGGGATCTCCGTCTAACTCTAGCTTAGACGGTTTTGTCAGCGTACTGACGGAGCGCGTACGGGTTGAAGGAAGATCGCCTGGCCGGGCTCAGCGCTGCGGCGCCGGCGGTTTCGCCGGCTGGCCCGGTGGGGCGCTCTCCCCCGCAGGAGCGCTGTCGTCTGAGCCGTCATCCTTCGGGTGGGCTCCGGGCGGGGGACCGTAGGGCTCCTTCAGGCCGTGTTCGGCGGCTTCCCGGGTGTCTACCTGGCCGTCGCGGTTGGCGAGGGCCTCCTGGTACTGAGCGATAGCCTCGTCCCGGCTGTGCTCCAGATCGTCCATGCGGCCGAGGTAGATATGCGACCAGGCGAGGAGGCGGGGATCCTTGCCAATGCGGATGGTCTCCTCGAAGTAATGGCGGGCGTCCTCGACATTGCGCTGCATAACAGCGCAGCGGGCGAGGAGGAAGTCGGCCCGCGCCGCATCGCCGGAATGGCGGTCGAGTTCCTGATGAGCCAGCGCGGACGCGCCGGCAACATCTCCCTGCATCAGCTTCAGCTCGGCCAGATCGAGACCGTGAAGCGTGCGCGTGCCGCGGTGCACCACGTCGCCTTCGCTTTGCTGCGTGAACTCAGTGTGCTTCACATGGCTGACTTCGGAGGGGACATCCATGCCGTAGACCATCTCACCGATGGATTCCTTGAGCGATTGCGGCTCTTTCTCGAAGGCAACGAGCCTTTCGTAGAAATAGTCGGTCAGGACATAGCCCTGTTCCATGTCGCGCTTTACCAGCGCCTGCCGGACAGCTTCGGCCTTCTGCTCGGTGGCGTGGCGTTCGCGCTCGACGGTAGCGAATTCCGAATGGCCGACCACATCGGGCGCCTTGTAGGGCGCGACTCCGGTGTCCATGGTGCGAGCTTCGATGGCGCGAATCATGCATTCGGTGACGAGCGAGACGATATCGCTGCGGAAGGTGTATTCGAGCGGGGCTTCGCGCACGGTCTTCAGGAAGGGCAGCAGCCGGTCCATCGAGGAGGCACGCGCGTAAAGCAGCGGCTCGAGCTCGAAATGCAGATAGGTGTGACGGATCTCATCCATGCGGACTTTGCCGTCGCGGTTGGGCGCGGTGACGACGACGTAGTCTCCGCCATACACCCGGGCGTTGGTCTGGCCGGGATCGAGCAGCGGCTCAAGCACGACGGCGAAGCGGCTCTCTGTGCTGGTGTTGGCCGGCATTTTGAGATAGGCGTTGGTGCCGACGATCATCTTCGTCAGCGAGTCATGCAGGCTGTTGACGATGCCGTCGTACTGCGGGCGGACGCTGATCCAGATGTAGTGGAGATCGATCTCGTGCGCGAACTTGCGGACGAGCGGCAGGATTTCGACCACCTGGGTCGAGTCCGGCGGCATTTCGGTGAGCGGAACGCTGTTGGTGAGCTCAGGCGGCGGTGTGACGTAGAGGGCGAGCGAGACGTACTGCGAAAGATTGTGGCTCGAGTCCGAGAGCTCGTGCTGGCGGACGTAATTGCAAAGCTGGTCGCGGGTGTTCTGCGCTTCGGCGGAAGCTTTGACCGCCTCGTTGACGGCATCGCGAATCTTCTGGCGGACGGGCTGCGACTGGTCGAGCCCGGCGTCGTAGCCGCAGGCGTTCAGGGCCACGGCGATCTGGAAGACGGCTTCGTTGGTTTGGAGGCTGATCTGCGGGCCGGCCGGATCGATGAGCGAGGGCGGCTTCTGAATTTCAGGCTGAACCGAGGCGGCGCCGGATGACGAACTCTCCTGGGAGGAGGACGACTGAGCGTGAAGGATGGCGGGGGCCACAAGGGTGAGTGCAAGAAGTTGTGGCGTGAGCGCGCGAAAACAGCGGGAGGACAACATAGGAAGGGTCTGGTCAGTCTACGGAAGTCGAGGAAGCAGGGTCAACGGGTGCTTCTGCTTCCTTTGCAATCGCCGCAAGTCTCTAAGTTTCAACTGACCACCACCACCGGTGCGCTATGAAGCATTGGGCACATCAGCATGCACGCTCATTTCGCCCAGGCGAGGCCGTCGGGAGATTTGCCTGCTGCGATCAGGCTCTGGACTTTCCATTGCGACAGGTCAATCGCGGCGATCTTTCCGCTGCTCATGCAGGAGACGTAGGCGACTTTGCCGTCGGGGCGGATGAGGATCTCCTGCGGGCCGGCGGGGACGTCGAGGTTGCGGATTACTTTCATGCTGGCGAGATCGACCACGGCGACCTGGTTTGCCGAGGGCACGGCTACGAGCAGGAAGCGGCTGTCCGGTGTCGGCGCCGTGCCATAGCCGGTGCCGGGAAGCGGTACCCAGGATTTCACCTTGTTGGTGCCGGTATCGATGACGGCAAGCTGCGGTTTGGTCTGATCGGCGGTGAAGACCCAGCGATCGTCGTTGGAGATGGAGATGCGCTGCGTTTCACGAGAGATCGGAATGACGGTGATGGTCTTTTTGCCGACCAGGTCCAGAACGGAGACCGTGCCGGGGCCGACATTCGCGGTGTAGCCGCGGCGTCCGTCATGGGAGATGGCAAGCATGTGTGATTCCGGCTGGCCAGTTGGAATGGCGCCGAGGATCTTGTGCGATTGCGGATCGATGATCGTGATCGAGTGATCGAGCTCGGTGGTGACGTAGAGAAGATTGCGAGCACGATCGAATACAGGCTGGTGGGGGCGAACGCCGTGGCCGAAGTTGACGTGGCCGACGACGTTGCGTGAGGGCAGATCGAGGATCAGCATCTGGTTGCCGTTAAGACCCGGCTTGCCGACGCCGACGTTGCCGTAGATGGGGAGATACGCTATGCGGCCGTCTGCGGACGCGATGATCTCATGCCCATGCATGGTGGGTGTGCCTTCTGCGATGACGGCGATCTGCTTTGCGGAGACCGGGTCGACGATGCTGACGCTGGTGTCGCCCTGATTGACCACGAGCAGCGACTGGGCACGGACGGTGTAGCCAGTAAGGAGGAGCGCAGAGAAGGAAACGCAGCAGATAGACAGCTTTCGCATGCAGGGACTATACAGCCACAGCCGACTGCGCGCGGCGCATGGGGGAATTTCAGCCCTTTACGGAGACGCCGGAGAAGGACATGACCATGGTGCCGCGGACCGGCTGATCGAAGAAGCGCGCGGGCGTGAAGACGCTGAAGAGCAGCAGATTATCGATGGACAGGCGTGTCTGCGCGTCGACCGCGCCGAAGAGGACCTTGTAGTCGTAGACACGTCCGTTCGTGTCGACAAAGACCTGCAGCACGACAGGATTGTCGGGATTGCCGATGTCGTCGGCCTGGAACGAAGAGTAGAGCAGGCGGGGCGCACTGGATGTCTGGAGCGGGACATCGCGGGCCTCGACCGGTTCCGGTGAAGCAAAGCTGCCGACCAGAGCAGCGGCTGTGCCGACGAGGAAGACGGCACCGGCGAAGCCGGCGGTGGCGCGCAGCAGGAAGGGGCGGAAGGTGTTTTCCCACCGGATATGGAAGCGTGCCAGGCGCTCGCGCGCCGAGTTATGGCTTTCCTGCGAGATGGCGACGCGGAGGCGGAGGGCAAGGTCAGACGGCGCCGGGGTAGGGCCGAGGGTGGAGACGAGGCTCTGGCTCTTCTTCCATGCGGAAAATTCCCGGCCGCAGGAGGCGCACTCTTCGAGATGGCGCGTGATCTCGAGCATCCGCGCGCCGGGCATGTCGCCGTCCAGATAGCGCGAGAACTGATCCTGAATACGGTCGCAGAAGCTCATTTGGCCTCCCGCAGCGCGGCCGTTGGAGCGAAGGGCACGCAGTTGGATTCCGCCCTGGAAACGGCCGATGCGCGGACGAGGGGGGCGAGGCGGCCCTTGAGGTGAGCGCGCCCGCGCATGAGGCGGGATTTGACGGTTCCCAGGTTGAGGCTGAGGATTTCGGCGATCTCCTCGTAGCCGAAGCCTTCGATATCGCGCAGCACAACGACGGTCTGGAAGGGCTCCGGCAGGTCGCGGACCGCGGCCTCGACCTGTCCGCGGAGTTCGGCATGAGCAGCCATATCGAATGGCGACTCCTGCTGATCGATCAGCGTGTCTTTCAGGTGAAACGCCTCACCTTCCTGAGCGCCGAGCTCCTGCTCGATGGTGATTTCCTTGCGTTTGTGGCGGCACCACCAGCGGCGCTGGTTGGAGGCTTCATGCAGGGCGATGCGATAGATCCAGGTGCGAAGGCTGGATTCGCCGTGGAATCCGGCAATGCCGCGGTAGATCTTGATGAAGACCTCCTGAGTGATGTCGGCGGCTTCGCAGGGGTCGGGGATGGTGCGGGCGATGAGCGAGTAGAGGGGCGCGTGATATTGGGCGATGAGAGAGGCGAAGGCCTCTTCCGAACCTGCCCGGAGCTCTGTTATGAGAGTGGCTTCGTCGGGCCTGACGGCCGCCTGAGCTCCAAATACGTTGGCGAAATTTCCCAAGGCCGTTCCTGCCTGCATTCTGAACGTCCCCCATACATTAGAGCATTTGACCGAAGTTGTGCACCCGGCCCCGAATATCTGCAGGGACAAGGCGCAGAAGAGCGGTTTGGCGCCCGCCGAGCGGTGCTTCAGGAGATGGACGTGCCGCCGGCGGCCGGGCCGGGCAGTGCTCACTCAGTTTCTGCCCTGCCTGCCTGGTTAGACACCCGGACCTGGGGAAATGTTCCTGGGAGAGGAGTTACTGGGGGCTTGGCTGCGCGGGAGCGGGTTTCGCCGGAGCAGATTTGTGGGTCCGCTTTTTGGCGGTGCTCTTGGTGGCGGGTCCGTCGTCGACGACCGTCTTCGTAGGTGGTGGCGGCGGTGTGGCGGCGACCGTGGTCCGCAGGTGAAGCACTTCGGCATCCTGAACCTGAGAAGACTGCAGCAGGGCGGCTCCGAGTTGACCGCGGCTGCTCTCCAGCGCCGCCCGCTGCTCTTCGAGCGCGGCGCCATCGTGGGAAGCGCCGGCGAGCTGAGCGGTTTCCGAGACGCGGAGCAGGACGTCATAAAGGGCGTCGACATTGCGATAGACGGCGAAGGCGGGAGAGACCTTTGCCGGATCGCCGAGCGCGGTGTTGATCAGGCCGGGCAGGGTGTCAGAGATATCGCGCTGCATGGAATCGACGTCGGAAGCTGTCGTCTGCCGGACATCGCCCGGCGCCTTCCATTTGGGCACGTTGATGGTATCCAGGGTGCGGCGAAGGCGGGCAATGGTGATGTTGACCTGCTGCAGGGAATTGCCGACGGCAAGGCTGGCCTGAGAGCGCGGCTGCGCGGGATTGGCGGCCTGCGGCGTGGCAGCGCGAACAAGCGGCTGTGGAGCAAGCAGAAAGATGGATGCGAATGCGGCAAACGCGATGCGAAAGGACAAGAGGACGACTCCGGAAGAGACCTGGCGAAGTTTGACGAATCTATCTTACTCGTCGAAAATGATGAGAGTCTTTCCCTCCGCGAAGTGGGCCTGTGGCGCAGCTGGGAGCGCGCTTCCATGGCATGGAAGAGGTCGTCGGTTCGATCCCGACCAGGTCCACCAATCAATCCTATCCAGATATCAAGGCGGCGAAACCCGTTGGGGCGGCGAAACCCGTTGGGGGCGGCGAAACCTGTTGGGGGCGCATGCGCTTTGCCTGAAGTTGCCGCTAGTCGACGAAGTAGCCGATTTCCGTGAGGGCGCTTTCGCTCATCTCGACGCGGAAGAGGCGGGCGCTGTGGGCTACCTCGAGTTCGCGTTCGAAATCCTCGATGGCGGTGAGGCGCAGATCGGTTTTTTGCCGAAGCATGCGCACCAGAGTGGCGCAATCGGTGGTGAAGGAAAAGTCTCCGGGCACGCCGCATGAAGGCCGGATGGTCAACTGGACCGCCTGCACACCATCATGACGCGGGACCGAGGGCCGTGCTGTGAAGTTGACTCGCATGCAAGGAGGTTGCCACTGCTTGCCGCCGGCCAGAATGGACCGAACAGGGAATACAGCTAACTCTTTCGGCGCGGAGCCCACCCCCAAACAGCGGATAAAGACGATCGCCCTATGACCGAGGTATCGGGGATACGGTGACTGCCGTCATGGTCTCCCGTTGGTAACAAACTTCAGGGTGGCGCGGACGTGTCTTCCGGAACTTCCGAAAGGGTGCGAGCGAAGAGTGCAATTCATTGACTCGCAGTGCGGGCTCATCGAGACTGACTCCGCGGTCGATAAATAAATAGACACATACAAGAAGCAGTGATCTTCGCTGGACACGGAAAGTGCCAGCGGCTTTTGCGCCGATGATGTTGCATTTGCGGCATCCGGCATTTTGCGAATTTCTGAACTGTCTGGACAACCATGGTTCTCTCGCGACTCCCCCGCTGGATCGGTGTTGCCGTCTCGCTGCTGGCGCTGTGCATGGGCCTGCCGGGCGCCGCGCAGACACCGGCGACACGCCCGCTGATTACGCGGCCGATCGACCAGTCTGCGCTGACTGCGCTTCGCGGGAATGTGCATCCGCTGGCGCGGCCAGAGTTCGACCGCGGCCCGGCGCCGCTTTCGCTGAGCGCAGGACGCATGGTGCTGGTGCTGAGGCGCACGGTCATGCAGGAGGCGCGGCTGCGGCAGTATCTGGCATCGCTCGAGGACAGCAACTCTCCGAATTACCACCGCTTCCTGACGCCGGCCCAGTTCGGACGCGAGTACGGCCCCGCGCCGGAAGACGTGGAGAAGATCTCGACCTGGCTGAACGGGCAGGGATTTTCCGTAGACCACATTGCCAAAAGCAACATGGCCATCGAGTTTTCCGGATCGGTGAACCAGGTGGAACTGGCATTTCACACGCCCGTCCATCGTTTCGTCGTAAACGGGCAGGAGCACGTTGCCAACACTACGAACCCGAAGATTCCGTCAGCGCTGTCGGCCGTGGTTGCGGGAGTCTCGCTGCATGATTTTCATCCGCGGCCACAGGCGGTGCATGGACCGAGCGCGCAATGGGATGGAAGCGAAAGGCGGTTCGTTCCGCAGCTCACCGTCAGCATTTCCAGCGATCCGTACCTGTTTGTAAGCCCGGGCGACGTCGCGACGATCTACAACGCGCCGACGGCGCTGAACCAGCATCTGCAGCCGGGGCAGACCACGTATGACGGGACGGGGATCACGATCGGCATTGTGACCAACGGCGGCGTGAATATCCCGGACGTGCAGAACTATCGCGCGCTTTTCAAGCTGCCGCCGGCGAATGTTTCGGTGGTGATGGATGGAAACTCGCCGGGCAGCGGGAACGACGGCGAATCTACGCTGGATGCGGAGGTCGCGGGCGCAATTGCGCCGGGCGCGAAGCTGGTCTACTACCAGGCCGCGGACACGACGTTCCAGTCCGGCGTAATGCTGGCGATCCTGCGCGCTATCGATGACAACACCGCGAACATCCTGAACGTGAGCTACGGCGCGTGCGAGCTTTCCGAGGGGGCGGCGGGAAACGCGGAGATCGTGAACGCGTGGGAACAGGCGGCCGCGCAGGGCATGGCAGTGACCGTATCGAGCGGCGATGCCGGCTCGGCGGGCTGCGACAATCCGGACACGGTTTCGGCCGCGTTGCACGGATTCGGCGTGAATGCTCTTGCCTCCACGCCGTACACAGTGTCGGTCGGGGGCACGGATTTCGGTGTTCTGCGGAACAGCTTTTCCACCTACGTCAGCAAGACGAACAGCGGCGATTACACATCCGCGCTGGGATATATTCCCGAGACGGTGTGGAATGATTCGCCTGCAAACAACGGCAGCGCGGTGACGAATCAGCCCAGCCAGGACTCGGCGGGCAATACCAATATCGTCGCGAGCGGCGGGGGCGCGAGCAGCGCGGGAACGTACGACAGCGCAGGGAATGCAACCGGCGGCTATGCGAAGCCGCTGTGGCAGCAGGGATTTGAGACGAGCGCGGGCATTGCGGCCGACAAGGTGCGCGATTTGCCGGATGTGTCGCTGTTTGCCGCCAACGGCATCTATGGCGCGCTATGGGCGACATGCGGGGACAACGATTGCACGGGCCCGAATCCAACGATCAGCGGGGTGGGCGGGACTTCCGCCTCCGCGCCGGCCTTTGCCGGCGTGCTGGCGCTCATCAATCAAAGGGTGGGGCAGAAGGCCGGGGCAGGCGCGCGGCTTGGGCAGCCGAACTGGGTGCTTTATCGGCTGGCCCAGAGCCATCCGGAGGCGTTTCATCGTGCCGGCGGAAACAATGCGGTGGTGTGCGCAGCGGGAACGCCCAACTGCGGCGCGAATGGCTTTCTGGGCGGTTACGATTCGCTCGGCGCCTACAATCTTGCGACCGGGCTGGGCAGCGTCGACATCGCGAGCCTGGTGAACAACTGGACCAGCGTCGGCAGGGTACAGACCGTGACTTCGCTGACCCTGGGCAGCACGACATTCCAGCATGGGCAGCCGATCTCGATCGAGATCGCGGTGAACCCTTCGGCGGCGACCGGTAGTGTTGCGATTGCCAGCGATCTGAGCACACGCGGAAGGTTCAGCGGGGAATCACAGCTCAACCTGCCGCTCGGGAACGGGCAGGCGACGGCGAACTGGCGTGGTTTTTCGGGCGGCACCTACAACGTGTATGCGAGCTATGGCGGTGATGGAAGCCACGGCAGCAGTGTCTCCGATCCGCAGCAGATCACGGTGAGCCCGGAAGACAGCATAGTGCGGCTAGCGGTGACTGGCCCCGATGCCTCCGGAAGGCTGACCAGCCTGGCGGGCCAGGCGATCACATATGGGACCTATCTCTCGGTGGATGCGCAGCCGATCGGGAGGTCGCAGGCCGGCGTGCGGAATCCGCAAGCGGATGCAACCGGGACGGTGACATTTTCGGACACGTCCGCTGCGCAGGGAGCGCAGGGAAGCGGGATGGTGGACGCGACGGGGAACGCGGAATTTCCGCTGCACTACCTGGGAGCCGGGATCCATACGGTGACAGCGTCCTACTGGGGTGACGATAGCTACAATCCGAGCGCCTCTGCCGCGGTTACGTTCACGGTGCAAAAGGCGGTGACAACTGCTTCTGTGTCGACCAGCGTGAGTTCGATCGATTCCGGAACGCTGCTCGTGACGGGTACCATCCGGCCCGGCCTGGCTTCGCCCGCCCCGCCTCCTAACGGGCAGATAACTTTCACGGACACGACCAGCGGCAAGGTTCTGGGCACGGCCGGTGTCAGCGCAGGGCGCGATACGACAGGCGCGTATCTGAGCGCGGCATCGATCGAGGTGCCGGTCGATCAGCTACTGCTGGGCAGTAATAACATCGTGGCGACCTACGGTGGCGACGCCAACTTCCTTGCGTCGGCAGCCGCTGCTCCCGCGGTCGTGGCGTGCACGGCAGGCTGCGGCAACGGCACCGGACAGACACTCGGGCTCTCCCTGGGAACACCGGCGGCAGCTACGGGAAACGGAGCGGCCGGCACCTCAACGATGATTGTCTCCGTCACGCCGGGTGGCGGATTTACGGGCGCGGTGAAGCTGTCTTGCTCGGTGAGCGGATCGAAGAGCGGCGACGTGAATATTCCGACGTGCGGCTTCACACCTGCCACCGTTACAATTACGAATAGCCAGAGTGCACAGGCAACACTGACGATCACGAGCTCTTCCGGAGGAACAGCGACTGCGTCCACGCGGACTGCACTCGGCGGCGCAGTGCTGGCGTGCGCCTTGCTGTTCGGATTGCCTGGACGGCGGCGCGCTTTCGCGGTCTTGCGTGTGCTGCTGTGCTGCGCGGCCCTGGGCGCGACGCTGGGGGGAGTGACGGGATGCGGGAGCGCGAGCGCGAATCAGAATCCGGCAGCAAGCGGAAAAAATGCATCCGCCGGGACTACGCCGGATCGATATGCAGTGACTTTCCGAGCGGTGGATGCGGCCACCGGGACACTGACCGCGCAGAATTCTTTCACGATCGTGGTGAATTGAATCATCCGGCAGCCAGCGGCAGTCGAATCTCTACTTCGAGACCGTGAGGGGCGACGTTTCGCGCGGTGATCGTTCCACCGTGGATATGAGCGACGCGGTCCGCGATCGCGAGTCCGAGTCCGGTGCCCCCGGACTCACGATTGCGATCATCGGCGACACGGTAAAAGGGATGAAAAATGTTGAGCAGATCCTGCTCCGGCACACCGGGACCGTGGTCGCGGACGAGGATGCGGACGAGCGCAGGATCGCCGGCCGATTCCAATGAGACCTCGACAGCATTTCCGCGTCCGGTGTAGCGCACGGCGTTGCGGATGATGTTCTCAATGGCGCTGTGCAGCAGCTCGGAGCTGCCCTGAACAACATATTCGCCCTGTGCTGAGAGGTTAATGGCTCCCTCCTGCTCCTGTATCTCGAAGCCGGCGCTGCGGACAACCTGCTCGACCAGCGCGGTGAGTTCAACCGGCGTCATGGTTACAGGCGCCGCGGACGTGTCGAGGCGCGCGACGGTGAGCAGACGCTCGATCATTTCGTCGAGGCAGGCGATGTCGCGCTCTGCCTGATCGAATGCGGGATCGTCGCCCTTTCGCTGGCGTCCGAGGTCGAGCGCTACATTGAGCCGGGCGAGCGGCGAGCGGAGTTCGTGGGAGATGTCGTAGATGAGCTGCCGCTGGCGGGAGACGAGCGCTTCAAGACGCGCGGCCATGCCGTTGAAGTCGCGGACCAATGAGCCGAGTTCGTCGCGACGGCGCTCCATGCCGGCGGAAGCACGCGCAGTCAGATCGCCGGCAGCGAGATGCTGCGACGCCTCACGCAGTCGCAGGATCGGCGCGGTGAGATAGCGGGTGAGCAGGTAGCAGATGAAACCGGAGACGAGAAAGGCGACGCTCCATCGCAGCGCAATGGACACAAAACTGACGCCGGGAGGCGGTCCCGGGTGTTCGCGGCTCTCGACCGCGTAGAGGTAGCGGCGGCCAGTACCGCCCCGGATACCGATGACGACGCGCAGAGAGCCACGCCTTACGTGGAACGCAGGGACGTCGGATGTCACGTCGCGGGCCTTGATGTCATCAAGGCTGGGGCAACCTAATCCGGCGAGGACATTCCCCGAACTGTCAAAGAGGCAGCTCTTCAGATGTGTCCTTCCTGTGAGCTGCTCGAGATACGCAGAGACACCCGCGGCTCCCTGTTGCTCAAAGAGTTGGACTGCGGCCTTTCCGGAGATCCATGCTGTGTCCGCCAGATTTGCCTGCGAGGGTGACTGGAAGTTTCTCGGATGAAGCAAGACCCAGGTCAGGATGAAAGTGATTCCGATGGCGATGACGGTGCCCCAGAACCAGAGGAAGATTTTAAGAAAGAGGCTGCGGATTCTGAAGATCATCGAGCCTCTGTGCGAAGCGCAAACACGTAACCGCTGCCGCGCACTGTCTTGATTCGCTCCTCGCCATGCGCATGTCCGAGTTTTTTCCGGAGATTGCTGACGTGGACGTCGATGACGCGATCGAATGTGCCGAGCTTGCGGCCGAGGACCGACTCGGTGAGCTGCTCTCGCGTGAGGACGCGGCCGGCATCGCGCAGGAGCACTTCCAGCAAGTTGAACTCGACGCTGGTGAGATCGATGGGAGCGTCGTCGAGCGACGCTTCGCGCGCGGCGGGATCGAGACGGAGATCACCAACTGCGATCGGACCGTTCCTCGAATTGCCGGCTCCGGCGCGGCGCAGGATGGCGCGGATGCGCGCGATCAGCTCGCGGGGGTTGAAGGGCTTGGGAAGATAGTCGTCCGCGCCGATCTCGAGGCCGAGTATGCGGTCGACGTCCTCTCCGCGGGCGGTGAGAACGAGCACGGGGACGGGAGACTGATGGCGCAGATGACGAAGCACGTCGAGGCCGCCCATGCCGGGCAGCATGAGATCGAGGATGATGAGCGCGTGCTCGCGCGAGACGGCGCGCTCCAGCCCGCGGGTTCCGTTGTGCACTGCTTCGAGAGCGAAGCCTTCGGGAAGCAAACGTTCGGCAAGCAGCCTGCAGAGGTCGATGTCGTCATCGACGATGAGTATGCGGTCCATGTCGCTTCCTATCGATGGTAGTCCGCCGCACGGCGGCAAGCGGCCGCCTTTACAAAACTTTATGTTGCTTCACCAATCTTTATCGCGCGCTCAGCGGGCCGATGTTGGAATCGATTTGTAGCAAAGGAGTGCACATGAGCGGGAAACGGATTGCGATCTGGTCGGGGGTGGCCGTGCTGGTGATTGTGGCGGGTCTGTCTATTGCGCGGGCGGATGCACGCGGATGGCGCGGATGCCGGGGCCATCACCGCTGGGGACACTTCGGTCCCATGGGATATGTGGCGCACGAACTGAAGCTGAACGATACGCAACGGCAGCAGATTCGGACCATGTGGCAGCAGGAGAAGCCGGCGGTTTCCAGCCTGGTGCGGGAGTTGTCTGCGGAAGCAAAAGAGATGGACGCCGCGACGGCGAAGGGCAATCTCGACGAGGGCAAGGTGCAGGAGATCGCGTCCCGGCAGGGGGTGACCATCAGCAAGCTGCTGGTGGAGAAGGAGCACTTCAAATCGAAGGTCTACACGACGGTCCTGACGCCGGAGCAGCGCACCAAGGCAGACGAGATGCAGGCGCGGTGGCATGACCGGATGAGCCACTTCGGCAACTTCTAAACAATGCCGCCGCCGGGCGCAAGGAGAATTGTCTATCTGACGCTTGCGCTACTTGGCTTTGCGATGGGAAATCCCATGCTGAACCACCTATGGCATTTTGGCCCGATGGTGCTGCACACGGGCGATCACATCTTTCATCTTGTGCTGGGCTCGATCTTCCTAGCTATCGGGCTGGTATCGGGACGGCAGTGGGTACAGCGGCCAAGCCAGGCGTAGCAAGGCAACGCAGCTTTTGCCGGTCTTTGGGCTTCGCAGATAACCGCCTTGCGAAGCCTGTCTTTTTGGCTGCTGGACTTCTAGATGTTCAGGCCGGAGCGCCGGACCCATTGCCTGCCGCGCTTCTCGAGATAAATCCATTCGGAGTTGGCGCAGAGATTGCCGCAGAAGTTATTGCGGTACACAAGCGCCGCGGTCTGTTTCGAGTCGAAGTAGACCTCGCTGAAGAAAGTGATGGCGGGGTAGCCGGTCTGCGCCTGCCGATACGCCGCGACCTGGCCGGGTGTGAGAAGGGTGTAGTCGCCGAGATGGAATTTGTGCGTCAATCCGACGCGCTCGTAGCGGCGTGACCTGAAGTCCTGTACGGCTTCATGAAAGGACTGCTCGTGCCCGGGCGGGGGCTGCAGCTGGGAGTCTGGCGCGATGGCCGGATTCATGTCCGAGATGTTGACGGTGGTATCGGCGATAGCGACGGGGCCCTGTTTTTGCGGAACGCCGGGGCTGGGATCATCGGTCAGCAGCAGTGAGTAGATGGCGTAGGTGTTGGTCGCGCGTTCGAGCTGCACCGGGTTCGGCCCGGCCGTGCGATGCGGCGACTGCGCGAGACCCGCGGCGGCAAGCGCCAGCACCGGCAGGGCTCGTTTCATGGACGCGATTCCGGCCATCATGCACCCCTTTTCCTATGGATGCCTGAATTCTTCGCAGAGCAGACGCATGGGGCGGGGGAAACGCTCACGCCACCAGCATGTGCGGAAACGGCGAGGAACCCGCGGACCATAGCGCCGTGGTTGATTGTAATGGTGGGAGTGGTCGGCGGAATGGCGGTACAGCAAGGCATCGCGTATTCTGCGCGCGAGGGATAAGTTTTGGTTTTCAGGCGTCTGCACTTCCATCTCTGCGCGCTCGTGTTGCTGGCCGGCGCATCGACCTTTTGTATGTACGCGCAAACGCAGCAACAGCAGCCGCAGCAGGGCCCTCAACAAGGAATGAGCGGCGGCGTTACCACTGGCGGCACGTTTGCGCCGGTGCTCGATGCACAGAAGCGGCCGATCACGGCGGGCGGATTCGTCGAGCATGGCCCGGTGATCTTCATGGATGTGACGGAGAAGTCAGGGCTGTCGAAGTGGACGCACCGTGATGGGACGAAGGAGAAGCAGTTCATCCTGGAGACGCCGGGCTCGGGCGTGGGGCTGCTCGATTACGACAACGACGGATGGCTGGATATCTACCTGGTGAACGCTTCCACCTACGATGCGCTTGCCGGAAAATCCCCCGCGCCGCATTCCGCGCTCTTCCACAACAATCATGACGGCACGTTCACGGATGTGGCGGAGAAGGCGGGAGTGACGAACGACCGCTGGGGCTTCGGTGTGGCGGTGGCGGATTACGACAACGATGGCTGGCCGGATATGTATGTAACGAACTTTGGCGGCAACCGGCTGTACCACAACAACCATGACGGAACGTTCACCGATGTCGCGCAGAAGGCCGGCGTAGTGCTAGGCGGATGGATGACGGGCGCCACCTGGGGCGACTACGACGGTGACGGGAAGCTCGATCTGTTTGTGCCGGGCTATGTGCACTTTGAGAACGATCAGCCGCCTACGCCGGGGTCTTCTTCGGCATTGTCCAAGAACTTCTGCCAGTTTCGCGGCGAGCCGGTGATGTGCGGGCCACGGGGACTGGATGGCGAGCACGATCATCTCTTCCACAACAATGGTGACGGGACGTTTACCGATGTGAGCGTGAAGCTGGGGGTGGACGACAAGGCGGGGTATTACGGGCTGTCCAGCGCGTTCATCGATGTGAACAACGACGGCAAGCCGGACCTGCTGGTGGCTGACGATTCCACGCCGAACTACCTGTACCTCAATAAAGGGAACGGGACATTCGAGGATGCGAGCTATGCCTCCGGCTACGCGCTCAACGAGAACGGGCGCGAGACGGCATCGATGGGCATTGCGCTGGGGGATTACGAGAACAGCGGATGGGTCGATGTGTTTCACACGACGTTTTCCGATGACTACGACGTGCTGTACAACAACGACGGCGGCGGAAACTTTACCGATGTGAGTTATGCGGCGGGAGTGGCGGAGCCGACGGTGCCGTTCCTCGGGTGGGGCGATGGGTTTCTGGACTACGACAATGACGGCTGGAAAGACATATTTGTCGCGAACGGGCACGTGTACCCGAGCGTGGATAAGTACGACTGGGGCACCACCTTCGCGGAGCGGCCGCTGCTCTTTCGGAATTTGCAGGGAAAGAAGTTTGAGCTGCAGCCGGCAGTGACGGGAACGGGACTGGCCGCTGTGGTGCCGGGGCGCGGCGCGGCTGTGGGCGATCTGTTCAATGACGGCAAGCTGGATGCGGTGATCAACAACATCGACTCGCCGCCGACGCTGCTACGCAATGTGAATCCGGACCATCATCACTGGGTTGAGATCAAACTTGCGGGCGGGCCGAAGGGTCCGCGGGATGCGATCGGGGCGACGGTGTATCTGACGGCGGGCGGCATGCGGCAGCGCGGCGACGTGTACAGCGGCGGCAGTTATGCGTCATCGAGCGATCAGCGGGTGCACTTCGGGCTTGGAGAGACGAGCAAGGTGGATGGTGTGGAGATTCACTGGCCGGATGGAACGGTCGAGAAAGTGCAGTTACCGGGTGTAGACCGGATCGTCACGATCGAAGAAGGCAAAGGCCATCCGAGCGCGGGGTCGTCCGCTGCAAAAGCGCCGGCGACCAGGAAACCCCGCTCATAGCGAATAGAAACGCCGAGGCGCGGCGGATTGGATTCCGCTGGCCGGGATCTCCTGGAAAGCGGATTTATGGATGGGCTGACGCGGCCGGCTGCGTTGCCGGCGCGTAATGCGCGGTGGCGTGCCGCTGCATGTTGCGGTTGTGCACCTGGACGACGCCGGCAAAGAGAACGGCGAAGAGGGCTACGAACAAAAGGGCAAAAGCAAGTATGTGTTTGCGGGAGAGGTCACCCATAAGTGGCAGCCATATTCTGCCTCGTGCAGCACGATCGTCAAGCAACTTCTGCGGAAACGTATCTGCCGCTTTTGGGTCGCCTGCCGGCAGCTTCCGTTCCATGAGATAGAGACCGTGCGTCGCCTCTTTGCTATGCGCGGCTGGTTCCTACGGACGCCGCTTTACCGCGAGCGGGGCGGTGGAGTTTCGAACGATCAGCTCGGGGCGGATGCGGTATTCGATCGCGGGCTGCGGGCCCGTTTCGCGTCTTCCGGCACGGTGCAGCGCCTGGAAGGCGTGATCGGCGATGGCGGCGCGCGAGAGGCGCACCGTGGTGAGGGCGGGATGGAGGTATGCGCTGATCTCGATGTCGTCGAAGCCGACGACGGAGACATCCTCGGGGACGCGAAGCCGAATCGGCGGTGGAGCGCTCCGATGGCTCCGATAGCGGTCAGGTCGTTGGACGCGAAGACGGCAGTCGGGCGGCTCATCGAGGTCGAGGAGGCGCTCCATGGCGGCGCGACCTCCATCGATGCGGTGATTGCCTACTTCGATGAGGGCCTTGTTGATGGTGAGGGCCGCTGCGCTTGAGCGATGCGAGCAGGGCCTGCCGGCGGGTTCGGGCGGAGGCAGAGTCCAGGGGACCGCCGATGAAGGCGATGCGGCGGTGGCCGAGGGAGACGAGGTGCTCCACAGCATCGTCGACGCCGGACGGGTAATCGATCAGGACGTTGCTGACGCCGTTGGCGGGGTTCCGGTGTCAAGGAAGACGAGGGGAATGTGGCGCCGGTCGAATCGACCTCGATGAGGGAGTCGCCCATCTCGGAGGTCATGACGGCGACGCCGTCGACCTTGCGCTCGAGCATGCGGCTGACACAGATTTCGTGCGTTCCGGGCCGTAGCCGGTGTTGGCGACGAGGACTTCGTAGCCATTGCGGACGGCGATGTCCTCGAAGGACTTTACGAGCTCGGGGAAGAAGGGGTTGGTGATGTCGGAGATGATGAGGCCGTAGAGGCGGAGCGTCCGGAGCCAAGGGCGCGGGCGTTGGTATTGGGGTAGTAGCCGAGGGCCTCGATGGCGCGGCGAACGCGCGCGGCGGTGCGGGGGCTACCTTGGTGGAGCCGTTGATGGTGCGCGAGACGGTGGCGGTGGAGACGTGCGCGCGATCGGCTACTGCCTTATGTTCATTTGCCCCCGGGCGGGAGTGCATCGATTGGCAAATCCCGCGATGTCAGACAGAGGATAACTCGACCGGCAGGAATGGAGTTATGGGATGGGCGGGAAGTATTTGCACCGGATTTGTTGTAATCGGTTACAATCCTGACGGCGATCACCGTATCTGGAGTCAAGGCCCGACATGGCACCGCAGCGCAACGCCTTCCCGCACCGCCGCTACAATCCCTTGCGTGGCGACTGGGTGCTTGTCTCGCCTCACCGGACGCAGCGTCCGTGGCAGGGCGAGACCGCCAAGACGGACGCGGGAATTCCGGTTCACTATGACCCGAAGTGCTACCTGTGCCCGGGCAACGAGCGCGCCGGCGGGCATCGCAATCCCGCGTACACATCGGTATTTGCATTCGACAATGATTATGCGGCGCTCCTGCCGGATGCTCCCGCGCCGGGGCCTACGGGGTCGCCGTTGCTCTGCGCCGAGCAGGAGCGCGGCATCTGCCGCGTGCTGTGCTTCCACCCCGACCATAGCCTGACGCTGGCGCGGATGACGATTCCGGAGATTGAGACCGTGGTGGAAGCATGGACTGCGCAGTATCAGGAGCTTTCGGCGCAACCGTTCGTGCAGCACGTGCAGATATTCGAGAACCGCGGGGCCATGATGGGGGCGAGCAATCCGCATCCGCATTGCCAGATCTGGGCGACCGAGCATGTGCCGGACGAGCCTGCAGCCGAGCGGGTGCACCTGAAGCGATGGCGGGAGACGCATGGCAGCGGCCTGCTGGGCGGACTATGTGGCGTTGGAGCTGGAGCAGAAAGAGCGCATCGTCTGCGAGAACGATGCGTTTGTGGCCGTGGTGCCGTACTGGGCGGTCTGGCCTTTTGAGACGCTGGTGCTGGCGCGGCAGCCATTGCGCGAGCTGCCGGAGTTCGATGCGGCCCAGCGGCGCGGGCTGGCGGATATTCTGAGTCAGTTGACGATCCGGTACGACAGTCTTTTTCAGACGAGCTTTCCGTACACCATGGGGTTCCACCAGGGGCCGGGTGAGGAGCCAGCACTTTCACGCGCATTTCTATCCGCCGCTGCTGCGATCGGCCACGGTGAAAAAGTTCATGGTGGGCTTCGAGATGCTGGGCATGCCGCAGCGGGACATCCTGCCGGAAGATGCCGCAGCGCGCCTGCGCGAGGTTCCCGCGACGCACTACCTGGGGAGCCGCGCATGAACCGTTTGAGAGGAGATCGAACAGAGGTGGAGGAGTTGGAGACCGCGCGGGTCAGCGGTGTGCGTGTTCTTGAAAACGCTGACATCCGAGTGGAAATAGCGCCGGCGAGGGGTGGCAAGCTGCTTTCGCTGTGGAGCAAGCGGACAGGGACGGAGTGGCTGCTGCCGCCATTGCGGCCCTACGCGGAGGCGCGCTCCGCAGCGGGATTCGAGGAGTGGGATGGCGGCGGCTTTGATGAGTGCCTGCCCACGGTGGCGGCCACATCTACCGCGCCGGATCACGGTGAGATTTGGAGACATGCCTGGCGGGAAGAGCCGGACGGCGAATCTGTCACCCTGACAACAACGGCACTGGGAGGATCTATCGCGGTCACGCGGCGAGCACATCTGGAGGGCGCCGATCTGGTGCTGGATTACCTGGTGGAGAACCGCGCCGATGCGCAGCGTAGCCTGCTCTATTGCGCGCACCCGCTGCTGCGTGTGGAACCCGGAGACCGGATTCTGCTGCCGACCGAGGTGCGGGAGGTGACAATAGAGAACTCGGCGGGCGGAAAGCTGGGAAAGCGCGGCGATCGCATTCGATGGCCCCACCCGGAAGCCGGGCATGACCTGAGCGTGGTCGGACCGCCTGACGGATTGCAGGCCGACAAGCTGTTTGCCGGGCCTATGCAGATGGGCTGGTGCGCGCTGGTGCGTCCTGCGCTGGATGAGGGTATCGAGCTGACATTCAGCAGCGATGTGCTGCCTTATCTGGGGATGTGGATCTGTCGCGCGGCGTGGCCGGAGCACGGCGCGGCGAAACAGTACACCGTGGCCTTTGAGCCGGCAAGCGCGCCGCGGGACAGCGTGGCGGATGCCGAGCGGGAAGGCAGCGCGTGGAGCCTTGTGCCAGGTGAGCGGCGAAGCTGGCAGTTGAGTTTCCGCGTTGGCGTGCAACGGGAGATCGAAGCAGGGAGGGCCGATGGTCGCGCTTGAGCCATTGCTGCGCCAGCATGTGAAACGATTCGGAGCGGCGGAGCGTGCTTTCCAGGCGCCGGGACGTGTGAATCTTATCGGCGAGCATACGGACTACACCGGCGGGCTGGTCATGCCGGCGGCCATCGACTTCAATACGGTCGCGGTTGTGGGGCCGGCACACGACGGCCGCTGTGTGATTCAATCTGCGGATTTTGAGAAGGAATTTGCATTCGACCCAGGCGCCTTGCCCGAACCATCGCACGACTGGACCGATTATCCAGTGGGCGTGCTGTGGAGCTTGCGGCAGTCAGGCGTGGTGGCGCCGCCATTCACCATGACGCTGAAGGGCGATGTGCCGTTGGGCGCGGGGCTGAGTTCCTCGGCTTCCATCGAGGTCGCGGTGGCGTTCGCAGCGCTGGCGCTGGCGGGAAAATCGATGCCGCTGACCGAGGTTGCGCTGGCCTGCAAGAGGGCGGAGAACGGATTTGTCGGCGCGCAGAGCGGGATCATGGACCAGTACATTGCCTGCTGCGGCGTGAAGGACCATGCGCTGGTGATCGATACACGCGACCTGACATCAGAACCGGAGCCGCTGCCGAAAGATGTGCGGTTGGTGATCTGCAATTCCATGGTGAAGCATGCGCACGCAGGTGGCGAATACAACGAGCGGCGCGTCGAGGTGGAAGAAGGAAGCCGCGCGCTGCATGCTCTGAATCCGGCAATTCACGAATTGCGCGACGCCACGATGGCGGATCTGGAGAAGGCGCGGGGGTCGATGTCAGAGAACGCATTCCTGCGCTGCCGGCACATCATTACGGAGAATGCACGGGTGGAGAAGGCGGCCAGAGCCCTGGCGGCCGGCAATATGAAGCGGATGGGAGAACTGATGGCCGAGGCTCACGCGAGTTATCGCGATGACTTTGCCGCGAGCTGCCCGGAAGTAGACATGCTGGTGGAACTGGCTGCCG
The DNA here is from genome assembly GCA_963836835.1 of uncultured Acidobacteriaceae bacterium. GTDB lineage: Bacteria > Acidobacteriota > Terriglobia > Terriglobales > Acidobacteriaceae > KBS-83. The sequence goes on from CAWILE010000001.1 coordinate 153,432, forward strand.
CGCAGCCCGGCATTATCGGGGCGCGGCTGACGGGCGGCGGCTTCGGCGGATGCACCGTCAACCTGGTGGAAGCTGCCCACGCCAAAGGCTTCCGTGAAGGAATCCATGCGGCCTATCGGGATCGCGCCGGTATCGATGCGGACATCTATCTTTGCCAGGCAGCGGCCGGCGCTTCCGAGCTGGCGATGCATGCCATCACGAGCTCGCCGGTTGGCTAGCGTTCGAGCCCGAGCCTTGCCGGCTTCGAAAGCAGTCTGGAAGCGCGCCCGAAGACTGATGTAGGGTCATGGGATGCGTCGACTACTGCCGGCATTTTTTCTTGCCGCATTTTTCATCACGGGGGCAGCCTCTGCGGCGACGCACGCGAAGGCGCCGGTCGTCGAGGTCCAGAACGCGGACAATCGTCCGGAGCAGAGGGGCAAGCACTATGTAGTGCTGGTGTCGATCGACGGCTTCCGCTATGACTACGCGAAGCTCTATGGTGCGTCCCACCTGGATGCAGTGGCGAAGGACGGCGCCACTGCTCCGGACGGAATGCTTCCGTCTTATCCCTCCGTAACATTTCCCAATCACTACAGCATCGTGACCGGGCTTTATCCGGAGCACCACGGCATTGTGGGCATGAGCTTCTATGACCCGGTGCGAAAGCAGCGTTACGCCTTTAACGATGCGGCGACAGTTACGGATGGAAGCTGGTATGGCGGAGTGCCGCTGTGGTCGCTGGCGGAGAAGCAGGGCATGCGGGCCGCGTGTTTTTTCTGGCCCGGCTCCGAGGCGGAGATTGCGGGCAAGCGGCCCAGCTATTACCTGAAGTACGACGAGACGATTCCGGACGAAGATCGCGTCGATCAGGTCGTGGAATGGCTGAAGCTTCCGGAGGCGAAACGGCCGCACTTCATTACGCTGTACTTCGGCGAGGTGGACCACGCCGGGCACAAGTACGGACCGGACGCGCCGGAGACGCGCGCCGCGGTGCGCCACGTGGACGTCGAGGTCGGCGTGCTGCGCGCAAAGCTTGCCAAACTCCATCTGCCCATCGACCTGGTGATCGTCTCCGATCACGGGATGGCGAAGGAGGAAGGCGGCTGGATCGATCTCGGCTCCTATGCGGATTTCACCGGCGTACAGAGTGCCGGGGAGCTGATGTATCCAGATTCCGATGCCGACGCGGCGAAGCTGTACGCAAAGCTGCGCATCGCCAGCAGCAAGTTCAAGGTATACCGCCGCGCCCGGGTGCCGGCGGAGCTGCACTATTCGTCGAATGCCCGCATCGGCGACCCGGTCGTGGTCGCTACCGGGCCCTATGCGATCAGCGTGCATGCGGCGGATCATGCTCCGAACAGGGGGATACATGGCTTCGATCCCAGCGTGGTGCCGGAGATGCGGGCGATTTTCTATGCGGAAGGGCCGGATATTCGCGCAGGGGCGAAGCTGAAGTCCTTCGAGAACGTGAACCTCTATCCGTTTCTTGCGGAGATTCTTGGACTGGATGCGCCGGAGACAGATGGTAGCGCCGCGATACTGGAGCCGGCGCTTGCGGCTGCGCATTAAGCCGCCGCAATCACCCGCTATGATGAAAACCTCATGACATATTTTCTGGGCCTGGATGCCGGCGGCACCAGCACACGCGCGGCGCTCGCGGACGAAACGCGCATCCTGGGGCGGGCGAAGAGCGGAAGCATCAAGGTGATGCGGGTTTCGGCCGCGGTGGCCGAAGCAAACCTGCGCGCGCTGATGGATGAAGTGGCCAAAAGCAGCGGCGTGCCGATCACCAAAGTGGCGTCTACATGTGTAGGGACGGCGGGAAATACCGTCTCCACCGTGACCGGCTGGATCTGGCAGACGCTGGGGCCGATGCTGCGGGGAGACCTGGTGGTATGCGGCGATGTGGAGATTGCGCTGGAGGCGGCGTTTCCTGGTGAGGCGGGCGTGCTGGTGATGGCCGGCACGGGATCGAATACGCTGGGGCGGACGTCGACAGGCGAACAGGTGACGGTCGGCGGGTGGGGGCCGCTGCTTGCCGATGAAGGTTCGGGGCACTGGATTGGGTTGCGCGCGCTGCGCGCGGCAATCCGCGAGCGCGATGAGCATGGGGCGAGCAAGCTCCTGACCGCGCTTGCGGCGCAATGGAAGGCCGAGACGCTGGAGCAGGTTGTCGAGATTGCGCACACTGTTCCGCCGCCGGACTTTGCGGCGCTGACACGCACGGTGGTGGAGATGGCAGAGCGAAGCGATCGCCTGGCGCTGGCAGTCCTGCAGGCGGGCGGGCGCGCGCTGGGTGAGGATGCATCGCTGGCATTGCGCAAGGTGCTGGCGCTGGAACCGGAGGCCCCGCGCCGCGTGGCGTTTACGGGCAGCGTGCTGGAAAATATCGCGCTGGTGCGCGATGCGATGTTTGCCGAGATTGAGCGCGAGCATCCGGGCGCGAGCGTGCTGCCTGACGCGGTCGATCCCATAGAAGGCGCCCTATGGCGCGCGCGGCAGAACCTGCAGGAAGCACCGTGAGCGAAGGGGTTCACAAATCCGCGAGACCCCGGATCGGCGTGCATCTTTCAACGGCAGGCGGAGTCTTTCGCGCAGCGGAGAGGGCGCATGCGATCGGCGCGAATACGTTCCAGATATTTTCGTCAAGTCCGCGGATGTGGCGGCCGGGGAAGATTTCCGAGGATCACTGCGCACGGATGCGCGAGCTGCGTGACACGTTCGATGTCGGCCCGCTGGTCATTCATGCGAGTTACCTGATCAATGTTGCGGCGCAGTCGGAAACGGTTTGGAAGAACTCGATCTCAGCGTTGCGCGGAGAGGTGGAGCGCGCGCTCGCGCTGGGTGCGGAGTACCTGGTATTGCATCCGGGATCGTGGCGCGGGATGACGCGCGAGGAAGGCCTGCTGCGGGCGGCAGAGGCGATTGAACGCGCTCTGGAGCGAGTGCCGTGGCAGGAGTGCGATTTTCGCGTGCTGATCGAGAACACGGCCGGTGCGGAGTTTTCGCTGGGCGCGAACTTCGAGCAGGTCGGCGAGCTGGTGGAGCATCTGCGGCGCGTTGCTCCGGTGGGCGCATGCCTGGACACGTGTCACTGCCATGTCTCGGGATATGAGATCGTGACCAGCGGCGGCTATGAAGAAACAGTCGGGCGGATCGAGCGGCTGATCGGGTTGGAAACGGTTCGGGTGTGGCATATGAACGATGCCAAAGCGCCCATGGGATCGAAGCTGGACAGGCACGAGCACATCGGGGAGGGAACGATTGGAATCGCGGCCTTCCGGCGAATCCTTAACGATAGCCGCTTTCGCCATTGCGCATTCATTGCGGAGACGCCGGTGGATGATCCGGGCGATGATGCGCGGAACGTGAATGTGCTGCGCTCGCTGGCAGGGCGGCCGGCAGCCGCAAAGTAGCTCCGTAAGCGGCGATACAATCGTAAGTACACATGGATTCCAGGCAACAAACCATCCGCGCGGACGCGAGCGCCGCGCCTTCCCAGGGCCCTTCTGCCTCCGCGCCTGCGCAGATTCCGGAGCTGCGCTATGACCCGGAGGAGATCGAGACGCGGTGGCAGGCGCGCTGGGCCGTGCAGCCGGAGCTATATGCGGCCGAGCCGGCCTCGAGCAGCAAGCCGAAGTATTACGTGCTGGAGATGCTGCCGTATCCCTCGGGCCAGCTCCACATGGGGCACGTGCGCAACTACGCGATCGGCGATGCGCTGGCGCGCTATATGTGGATGCAGGGCTACAACGTGCTGCACCCGATGGGCTGGGATGCCTTCGGACTTCCGGCGGAGAACGCCGCGATCAAGAACAACACGCCTCCGCGCGAATGGACACAGAAGAACATCGCGGCGATGAAGCAGCAGATGAACCGGCTGGGCCTGAGCTATGACTGGGCCACGGAAGTGACCACGTGCCTGCCGGAATACTATCGCTGGAACCAGTGGTTCTTTCTGCGCATGTATGAGCGCGGGCTGGCGTATCGCAAGAAGAGCAAGGTGAACTGGTGCCCGGAGTGCCAGACCGTGCTGGCGAACGAGCAGGTGATCAACGGCTACTGCTGGCGGCACGAAGACACGCTGGTTGAGCAGCGCGAACTGGAGCAGTGGTTCCTGCGGACAACACAGTATGCGCAGGAATTGCTGGACGGACTGGACAAACTGGAGGCGTGGCCGGAGCGCGTGCGCACGATGCAGCGCAACTGGATTGGCCGCAGCCAGGGCGCGACGGTGGCGTTTGCCATCGAGGGCCGCAGCGACATCGTGAAGGTATTCACGACTCGCATCGATACGATCTACGGCGCCACGAGCCTGCAGCTTGCGCCGGAGCATCCGCTGGTTCGCGCCTTAGCGCAAACCGACCCGAAGCTGGCGGCACAGGTTGCCGCGCTGATCACGGAGCAGGAGCATGCGCGCGAGTCCGGAGATGTTGGCGCGAATCGAAAAGCATGGCATCTTTACCGGGCACTATGCTGTCAATCCGTTTACGCAGGAGCGCGTGCCGGTGTGGGCCGCGAACTATGTGCTGCTGGATTACGGAACAGGCGCCATCATGTCCGTACCGGCGCACGACGATCGGGATTATGAGTTCGCGAGCAAGTATGGCATTCCAGTAAAGCGTGTCATTCGCGATAAGGAGCAGGGAGAGGAACCGGCGGCGCTGCCTTTTTCTTCAGAGGATGGAGTGCTGATCGATTCCGGCGAGTGGACGGGGATGAGCTGCGCCGAAGCGCAGCAGAAGATGACTGCCTTTGCAAAACAGAAGGGCTTCGGCGAGGCGACGATCACGTTCCGGCTGAAGGACTGGGGCATGAGCCGGCAGCGCTACTGGGGCACGCCGATCCCGATGCTCCACTGCGCGAAGGATGGAATTGTGCCGGTGCCGGATGAGCAGTTACCTGTGATGCTGCCGGAGAACGTGGAAATCACGCAGGAGGGCGGCTCGCCATTAGCGAAGCTGCCGGAGTTTGTGAACGCCGTGTGTCCGAAGTGCGGCGGCCCGGCACGGCGCGAGACCGATACGATGGATACGTTCGTCGATTCGTCCTGGTATTTCTACCGCTATACCAGCGCCAAGGATGCGAGCGCGCCATTTGATACCGCGACAGTGGCACTATTGGTTTCCCATCGACCAGTACATCGGCGGCGTGGAGCACGCGATCCTACACCTGATTTACTCGCGTTTCTGGACCAAGGTGATGCGCGACCTGGGCCTGATCAGGAATGACGAGCCGGCGGAGCGGCTGTTTACGCAGGGGATGGTGATCAAGAACGGCGCGAAGATGTCGAAGTCGAAGGGCAATGTAGTGTCGCCGGACGAGATGATCGCGCGCTACGGCGCGGATGCGGCACGCATGTACTCGCTGTTTGCCGCGCCGCCGGATCGCGACCTGGACTGGCAGGAGGACGGCGTCGCGGGCGTCAGCCGCTTCCTGTCGCGTGTGTACCGCTTCGTGATGCGGCACGCGGAGATGGCGCGGTCGTCCTCCGGCGCGATGGGCGCGGTTCCGGCGGAAGCCACTGCGCTGGTGCGCAAGCTGCATCAGACGATCCGCAAAATCACGCAGGACTTCGGCGGCCGCTGGCACTTCAATACATCGATTGCCGCGATCATGGAGCTGATGAATGAGCTCGCGGCAGCCGATGCATCGATCGCCGAGAGCAGAATTCCGCCTCCGGTGGTAGCGAATGTGCTGGAGTCGCTCGTGCTGATGCTCGCTCCGTTTGCGCCGCACCTGTCTTCCGAACTGTGGGAGCAGATCGGACGCAACGATGCGGTACTGCGGCACCCGTGGCCGCAGTACGACGAGGCGCTGGCACGCGAGGACGAGATCGAGGTGCCGGTGCAGATCAACGGCAAGCTGCGAGCGGTGATCAAGGTTCCGGTCGATGCGTCGAAGGAAGCGCTGGAGGCCGCTGCGCGCGCGGATGAGAGAGTGCAGGCCGCGCTTGCGGGTAAAACGATCGTGAAGGTGATCGTCGTGCCCGGCAAGCTGATCAACTTTGTGGTTCGCTGACGTGGAGCGATCCGCAGTCCCTGTACGCGGGACGCAGTCGCTGGTCCAGATTCAGGCGCAGTGCTGGCGCAGGCCGGGACTGATTGCCCGCGAGTTGCTGTGGCGTTGGGGGTTTGGTATTCCGGCGCTGTTGCTGCTCTCCGTCTACGGGCAACGGCTGCTTGCGATCCTTTTCGCGGCGCACTCGGGGATCGAGGACTTCTCGCTCCAGCGGCCTCTTGCAGCGGCGGAAATTATCCGTGCTTCCTACCACGCGGTATGGCCCGCGTTGCGTGAGTTTGCGCGCGGAGCTGGGCCCCTCCTTGTGCTCGCCTGGGCAGTTGCATCGGGCGCCGGGCGGTCGTTTGTGCTGCGCGCGCTTACGCCCGGCCGCCCGCGGACGATATCGCTTGTGCTGGTGCAACTGCTCCGCATATGCGCATTGGTTGCGGCGTGGCGCGGGTGGTTCGTCATGATACGGTGGGCTGCGCTCCGGGAAATCACGCGTTTGCCCCGGGGTGCAGAGCCGAATATGGTCGGGTTTGCCGCATGGCTGATCTGCCTTTCCATCGGCAGTTTTGTCGTATGGGCACTGTGGAGCTGGATTCTTTCAATTGCGAGTGTGCTGATCATTGCAGAGGGGCGCGGCGTGCTATCTGCGCTCGCGGCCAGTGTGCGCCTGGGCCCACTCATCATGAAGCTGGTCGAGGTGAATCTGGTGCTCGGCATCGTGAAGCTTGCGCTGATCGTGCTGGCCCTGGTGTTCTCAGCGGTGCCACTGCCCTTTGAGGCGCAGATGAGCGGAAACCCGCTGTACGTGTGGTGGGCCGCAGTGGGTGTCCTTTATCTGCTGGCTTCGGATTTCTTCCAGGTGGCGCGGCTGGCCGCGTTCGTGGAATTCTGGCAGCGCAGGCAATCGATGCCCTGATAATGTAGAACGTGGACACCCAGTCGATCGTCATCCTGGATTTTGGCGCGCAGTACACGCAGTTGATCGCGCGCCGCATCCGCGAACAGAACGTTTTCTCCGCCGTGCTGCCCTGCACGGCGCCCCTCGAAGAAATCCAGTCGTACAAGCCGATCGGCATTGTGCTGTCGGGCGGCCCGTGCTCGGTCTATGACGCAGATGCGCCGCCGGCCGACCCGAAGGTGCTCGGCCTGGGTGTGCCGATCCTGGGCATCTGCTACGGATTGCAGTTCATCACCCATCATCTGGGCGGCAAAGTGCGCGCTGCCGACAAGCGCGAATACGGCCATGCAGATGTCCAGATCGTGGATGACAAGAATGCGTTGTTTGACGGTCTTCCTGCGGACCTGACGGTGTGGATGTCGCACGGCGATGAAGCGCTGGAGCTTCCGCCCGGCTTTCACCTGACGGCGAAGACGGCGAATGCGGTGGCAGGCATTGCGAATCCGGAGCAGCGGATATGGGCGGTGCAGTTTCATCCGGAAGTGCACCACACGCGGCAGGGAACCGCGCTGTTGCGGAACTTCCTCTTCAAGATATGCAACGCGAAGGCGGACTGGACTCCGGCGCATTTTGTGCAAGGCACCGTTGCGGCCATCAAGGAGAAAGTCGGCGATGCACACGCGATTTGCGCGCTTTCGGGCGGCGTGGATTCCTCGGTGGCGGCGGTGCTGGTCCATCGCGCCATCGGCGATCAGCTTACGTGCGTTTTTGTGAACAACGGCGTGCTGCGCCGGAATGAATTTTTCAAAGTGCAGCAGACGATGCGCGACAAGCTGGGGCTCAATCTCGTGGCCGTGGATGCGAGCACTCGCTTTCTGGCGAAGCTCGAAGGCGTAACCGATCCGGAGACGAAGCGCAAGGCAATCGGCAACGAGTTCATCGCGGTCTTCGATGACGAGGCGCACCGCATTTCTGCCACTGCCGGCGGCGTGGATTTCCTGGTGCAGGGCACGCTCTATCCGGATGTCATCGAAAGCTCGTCGGTGAAAGGGCCGTCGCAGACGATCAAGAGCCATCACAATGTCGGCGGCCTTCCGGAGACGATGAAGCTGAAGCTCATCGAGCCGCTGCGCGACCTGTTCAAAGACGAGGTGCGGCGCATCGGCCGCGACCTCGGCATGCCGGAGGAGATTCTGGAGCGGCAACCGTTCCCCGGACCCGGCCTCGCGGTGCGCATCCTTGGCGAGGTGACGGCGGAGCGCGTTGCGCTGCTGCAGGAGGCGGACGAGATCGTCGTAAGCGAGATCAAAGCCGCCGGGCTCTACCGGCAGATCTGGCAGTCGTTTGCGGTTCTGCTGCCGGTGAAGAGCGTGGGCGTGATGGGCGACCAGCGCACCTACGCGTATACGTGCGCGGTTCGCGCGGTGCACTCGGAGGACGGCATGACGGCGGATTGGGTGCCGCTGCCCTACGATGTGCTGAAGCGAATTTCCAGCAGGATCGTGAACGAGATTCGTGGGATCAACCGGGTCGTGTATGACATCACGTCGAAACCGCCGGGGACCATTGAGTGGGAGTGATCGGCGTTTGTCTAGAGTGAATATTCGCCGTGCATGACTTCTACGGCATGACCGCCGACGCGGACGTTGACGACTTTGTCGCCCTGCTTATCGGCACGAGCGAAGATCTGGCTGGGACGCTTCATCTCGACGCCTTGCTCGATGTGAGTTTTCTGGCCGGGTTTCGCCAATCCATTGCGAACCAGCCATGAGATGGCGCATCCGGCAGCTGAGCCGGTAGCTGGATCTTCTCCGGTGATGAAGAGCCCGCGTGCACGAACGTCGATTGACGGATCCTGCGTATCGCGCGTGATGTAGTAGAAGTCATTGACGCCGGTTCCGTCCCCGAAGTAGGCGCGGACCTTTCTGGGGTCGGGATTCAAAGTTTGCAGCGTGCGCAGATTCCGGAGCAGCACGATCCCAAATGGAAGACCCGTAGAAACTGTCTGGATGGGGACCTCATCGCTGATCTCTTCGGGGTTGACGCCGATCATGGAAGCGACAGTTTCGCGTGAGTGGACCCGGCCGAAAACCGGGTCGACCTGCTGCATCTCGCCGAAGACTGAGCCGGATCCATCGTCTGCAAATGTGACGGGAATCCTGCCGATCTTCAGATCGAGAGCGATCCGAGAGACGGTTGCATCTGTTTTGCCCTGCAACAGACGATTGCGCAGAACCATTGCAGTGCCGAGCGTGGGATGCCCGGCGAAAGGGATCTCCATCTCCGGGACGAAGATGCGGACCTTCACACCCTGTTCGCGTTCTACGGAGGGCTCGCGAGGAATCACGAAGGTGGTTTCGGAGAGATTGGTTTCACGCGCGAGAGCCTGCATTTCAGCATCGGAAAGGCCACGCGCATCCAGGAATACGGCGAGTGGATTGCCCTCAAGGCGCTTCGAGGAGAAGACGTCAATCTGTACGAAACGGAAGAGCCGTCCGCTCTTTTCCATGACGTGTTCCTGCGCCGTCAGGGCAGGACTGTCCAACGCGGCAGCGGCGAACCCTGAGGCACCGATCTGGAGAAATGAACGTCGTGTTGGTCTCGTGAGAAGCAAATCCTGACTTAATCCGTGCTGAAACTGCACTTCGGGCCACCAATCGTACTCATAGCTACTAACTATCATTGCTGACAATAAGTTACATCTAGTTACGCGGTGCCGGCACAACTTGGTTCATCATAGGCGGATCTTAGCTGGCCGGCGCCGATCCGGTGTCCGAATAAGGGAAGATCGATGGTACCGGATCACATTTCTCCTGACAGCGATTGCTTCTGCGGCGTATCCTGCAGGCGTCCGCGCAAGGTAACGCCGGATGGGGAGGCGGCCATGGCGTCGGTTCCATCCACTCTTATCACTTGCCTGGCATTGTCTTTGGCCAGCGCACCTATGGCAGCCGGGTTGCAGCCCGTTGCCTACACACCTCAGCCTGTTCAGGCAACGCAGAGCGCTCATGCACAGCCGCCGGGCACGCCCACGTCGCCGGCAGCGCCTCGCGTCTCCTACATGTATGAGCTTTCGCCGGAGATGCAGGGCGATCTCTACATGGCACGCCGCGAATATGTGGCGGCAATCGGAGCATACCAGCATGCGGAGTTGCAGAAGTCGCTGACCTGGGTAAAGATCGGCGTCGCGTACCATCACCTATTCGCGATGGACGAGGCAATGAAGGCTTACAAGATGGCCCTCAGCCTTGATTCGCACAATGCAGACGCGCTGAACAACATAGGTGCGGTTTATCACGCGAAACGCAATTATCACCAGGCCGCGAAGTATTACAAGAAAGCTCTGAAGTATAGCCCCCGGTCGGCATCGATCTTTTGCAACCTGGGCACGACTTACTTTGCCGATCGCAAGTACAAGGATGCCGAGAAGGCATATAACCACGCTTTCGCAATCGATCCCAACGCGTTCAATCACGACACCAACGCGTCTATCGATGAGGGCAGCACCAAGGAAGAGCGGATCGCACAGAACTACTACCTGGCTCGCGCCTTTGCCCGCGCGGGGCAGCGCGAGCAGGCTCTGTTCTATCTGCGCAAGGCATTCGATGAGGGCTTTCGCGACAAGCACAAGCTGCAGGGCGAACAGGATTTTGCCATGTTGCGCACTACCGTAGAATTCAAGCAGTTGATGGCGGAGCAGAAGCTGGACTGATACTGCGAACGGAGATAGTTACGCCGTTGCGGGCGCATGATACGCTCTGCTGAGATTCTCAGGCTCAGTGCTGCTCCGGACGACCTATTCACAGCGCAAGCCAGACCGCAGACACGATAGGAGCGAGGAGACGCCTGCCGTTCTGGCCAGAGCGCGTGCTCGGACCGCCTCCGGGACTAACAGAGTTGAACGTAGCCTGCTGGACTTTGTTCATCGCCTGTGTGCTGGTTCCGGTTGGCGTGATTCAGTGGGCACATGCCCGGCATCAAGCACACCCGATCCGGGAGCTTAACTCCGACTTCGTCTATGTCTATGGCGTTGGCTGGATTGCCCGGTCGTATTCGCCCGCGCGTATCTACGATCTGGAGCTGCAACAGCAGGTATTCCACTCGATTGAGCCGCCGCGCGATGGCATCTATGGGCCGAGTCCCTATCCGCCTTTTGTGGCACTCCTTTTTGCTCCGCTGACTTATCTTTCCTTTGAGTCCGCATATCTCGTGTGGATGGGAATTTCGCTTGCGCTTTACGTTATCGGGATTGGAGCCGCTGCGATCACCATGTTTCCGCGCGATCGGCCGAGCAGGTTACTTATCTACTGCTTCGCCCTGGCGTTCTATCCATTTCTGTTTGGCACGCTTCTGAACGGACAGCTTTCATCCATTGCTGCCAGTGCAGTGGGTCTCGCAATGTATCAGGAGAATCGCGGTCGATGGTTCTCGAGCGGTCTCGCGCTGTCCCTTCTCTGCTATAAACCCACGCTCCTGGTGCTGCTGGTTCCCATGCTTCTGCTGACCCGGAGATTCAGGACCGCTCTCGGGTTTCTTGCCGGTGCGGGAATTCTGGTCATGGGCACGACTCTGGTGGCCGGAACACGAATCTGGGCCCTTTATGTGGATATGCTGCGCCATTTCAGCCGTGTCACAGGCGCGGGCGAGTCATCGAGGTTGCAACTCTGGAAATATCTCGATCTGACTTCCTGTTTCGCGGCTATCTCCAGCAACAAGCCTGCAAGCGCGATGAGCATTTTTGGCGCACTCATGATCGTGATCGGAATTGCGCTTGCCGTGCTGCTATGGAGGTCGGCGGATGCGGGCCGGGCCGCGCAGTGGCTGGCCTGGGCGGCGACTTTTACGTGGACGCTGCTGCTGAATGTGTATGTGCCAATCTATGATTCCGTTCTGGTGGTTATAGCAATCATCCTCACGATCGGCGCGCTGCGGGATATGACATGGGAGCGGGCCAGATCGTGGGTCGCGTTCACGGCAGTTCTGATCCTTGTCGTCTCATGGAAGACGGAAACCATCGCACACGAGCATGGGATTCAACTGCTCACGGTTCTGCTGCTGGCGCTCGGAGCGCTGCAATGGATTCTGCTGCAGCGCGCCATTCGTATGAATCGGCGGGTGGCGAGTGCATGCAACCTATAATCGAGGCGTGCCTCTCTTCCGCCGCAAGCCAAGACTGAAGCAGGAACACAAAGTGATGCAGCAGGCCGAGAAGGCTGCCGGCGCACTGCTGCCGGAATACCATCGGGCCACGCCAGAATGCCCTCATCCCGAACGATGGAGCATGTTCGACTCCATGACGGCGGAGTATGAGGTGCTGGAGTTCCTGCGCACACTGGTGACGACCATCAAGCCGGAGCTTGTAGTGGAAACCGGATCGTTTCTTGGCGTCAGCACGTTGTGGATTGCCGAAGGGATGGAGCGCAACGGCTTTGGACGCGTGGTGAGTTGCGAGTATGACCCGACTGTCTTTGCCAAGGCGAAGGAGAAGATCGCGGTGTCGCCGTTGCGCGGCCGTATCGATCTGCGCAACGAGTCCTCCTTGGAGATGGAAGTCCGGGGCACAATCGACCTGCTGTTTTCCGACAGTGATATGCCGATCCGCGAGCAGGAGGTGAGTCGCTTTCTGCCGCAGATGAATCCCAATGGACTGATCCTGATGCATGACGCCAGCTCGCATCTGAAGGTGGTACGCGAAGCGGCGTTGAACCTGGAGAGGGCGGGTCTGTTGTCCGTATTGCTGTTGCCTACGCCTCGGGGGCTTGTGGTAGCGCAGCCCCGTCGCCGCTAGCGGCTAGAGCCAGCGGACCTTGCGCATTACCAGCAGCATCACGACAGTCGATGCCACGATAGCGCCAATCACGTAATACGCGCCGTACTGCGCGTTCAGAAACGGCAGACCTTTCAGGTTCATTCCGTAGAAGCTGGTGATCACCAGTGCCGGCAGAGCGATGGTGCTGAGCACCGTGAGCACCTTCATGACCTGGTTGGTGCGATTGGCGACAGAGGACAGATACACATCCAGGGTGTTGTTCAGCAGATCGCGCAGCGTCTCGACGGAATCCAGCAGGCGGAGCACGTGATCGTACACATCGCGGAAGAAGGGATAGAGCTCATCCGGAATGAGATCGCTGGGATCGCGCAGCATGGAGTTGCATGCATCGCGTGTGTTGACCAGCACGCGGCGCAACTCGATGAGCTTGCGCTTCTGATCGAAGATGTCCTCTACAGTCTCCGGCGATGGCTCATCGAGCACGCGATCTTCGAGGGTGTCGATCAGCTCGTCGCTCTTGTCGATGGAGGGGAAGAACGAGTCGACGATTGTGTCGAGGATGAGATAGAGCAGCTTCCCTGGCGACTGCTCTCCGGGCGCCTTGCGCGCTCGCTCAAGGATCGCATCGCTGGAAGAGCGCGCATCGCGCACGCTGATGAAGTAATCGCGTCCGATGAAGAGGCAGATGGTGCCCAGTGTGAGCTCGCCGTGATCCACCGAAAGAATGTATTTGAGGATGTAGAAGAGATAAGTATCGGTCTCTTCGCTCTTCACTCGCTCATTATGACTGCGGCAGTCTTCGATGTGGAGCGGATGCAAATGATACTGCGTCGCCAGCTCATCGAGCTTCGGATCGTGAGGGTCGTCCAGCGCGTACCAGGTCAATGAAATTTGTGCCTTCCCCTTCGGAGAGTTATCGATCGTGACGCCGCAATGCCATGCGAGCGGCGTTGTGTCCGCACATGCCGTGGACGCCGCCACCCGGTGGCGTTGAGGCGGAGCAGAGATACAGCGAGGGATCGCTGGTGGCATAGAAGCGCCAGCCCGGCCGGAGGAAGAACTGGAGCCCATCGACTGCGCCGCCCGAGATGTCGCCGCCCTCGAGGTTCCTGTCCATGTGCTGGAGAGCGGCGGGGTCGAATACGCGGCGGGCGAGCACGCAGTCCTGGAAGCCGGGCGCGAAGCGCTCCATCTGCTGCTCCATGCGCGGCAGCATGTCCTCCGTGGACCCGTTCGGAACGTGGCAGTAAGCCCAGGCTGTGTGCTTGCCTGCAGGCGCACGGGTGTCATCGAAGAGTGACGGCTGCACCACGATCATGAAGGGCCGCGCCGCTGTGCTGCCTTGACTCATGGCGTGCTCGGATGCGGCAATCTCCGACTCGTCTCCGCCCACGTGCACTGTGGCCGCCTGCGCGCACTCGTTTGCGGTCCATGGGATTGGCTCGCTGAGCGCGTAGTCCACCTTGAAGATGCCGGGAGCCGGACGGAAGCGCTCGAAGCGGTGGCGATCGACGGAGTGCAGGCGATTGCCCGCCAGGTGCAGGAGCTGGCGCGGCGTGGTGTCGAACATGGTGAGATCGACTGCGCCGACAGCTTCGAGGCGGTCGACCGGCGTGGATGCGCGGACTTCACCGCCGAGCGACTGCAGATGGGCGATCAGGGCATCGGTAATGGATTGCGAGCCGCCGCGCGGGATGGGCCAGCCGACGGCGTGTGCGGAGGCGGCCATGATGATGCCGAAGGATGAGCTGAAGGGCTTGTCCAGAGAAAGGAAGGAGTGCGCCGCGAGCCCGGCGAAGAGAGCGCGCGTGCGGTAGTTTTCAAAAGTGCGACTTGCCAGCAGCGCGGCAGGCAGCGAGCCGGATGCGCCCATGCGTGCCAGAAGGAGGGGGTGCCGGGGCAACGGCGAGAGCGGTTGCAGGATGTCATCCGCCAGCGCCCACCAATGGCGGACGAACGGCCCCAGCAGGCGACGCCAGGCTTCGCCATCCTCTTCGAGGCTACGGCATTGCTCATCGAGATCGCGCATGAGCACGGCTGCGGTTCCGTCGTCGAAGGGATGAGCGAGCGCGATGGGCGAATGAATCCATTCGAGTCCGCGTGAGGCGAGGGGCAGCTTGCGAAAGAAGGGCGAGCCCACGGCCATGGGGTGGACGGCGGAGCCGAAGTCGTTGCGGAAGCCGGGAAGCGTGAGCTCCAGCGTGCGGGCGCCGCCGCCGGGGATCGGCTCAGCCTCGTAGACCGTGACTTGCATGCCGGCCTGGGCGAGCGTGATCGCGGCGGAGAGGCCGTTTGGCCCTGCGCCGATGACTGCGGCGTTTCCCATGGCAACTCCGTTCGCGGCAAGTCTAGCAGCGCAGCGTGCATCTCGCTGGCTGCTCGCGCGTCTATAGTGATGAGGGGTAGGCGATGGCTGAGGTTGCCGGACTTCCGCTGCTGTTCGCTACGCTGGCGCTGCTGGCGCTGCCGGCGGCTGCACAGCAGACGACGAGCCACCCCGCTTCGGCAACCGGCAGTATCGCGCCGATGCACAGCGGGGCATATCACTCCAACGCCGGCCACGTCAGCTCCGGCCAGTTCAATCCAGTCCACCCGAATGCGTCTGGCAACAGCGCGGCTCCGCCGCCCTCGTGGGAGCTGCCGAGGGTCTCGACGCCGCACTGGGAGATTTCGCCGAACTTCCCGGTGCAGCCGAATCCGGTTCAGGGCAATCCGATAAGCCACAGCCATGGAGCGCGTGGCGTGGGCTTTGTCGGGGCGCCGTACTACGCCGATCCGTTCGCGTTTGCGGACGCCGGCATGAATGACGATCCGGCGCAACAGCAACCGGCTGTTTCGCAGCCGCGACCGGAGTATGCTCCGCAGCAGCAGAACTATGCGCCCGAGGAGTTTCCGGCGGCGCGGCCTCCGTATAACCCGCAGGCCTATGCGGCGCCGGAGCCGGAGCCTGCCGGGAACGGCGCCGCCGATGACGGGCTGGACCATCCGGAGGTGACGCTGGTCTTCAACGACGGGCGGCCGCCGCTGAAGGTGCACAGCTACGTGCTGACCGGCTCCTCGGTGTTCGTGGCCGAGCACGGACACCAGCGCGTGATTCCAGTGACGGAACTTGATTTGCCGGCAACGCTGAAGCAGAACCGGGAAGCCGGCGTGGACTTTGTGCTACCGGGCGGCGGCAAATAGCCTGGCTTGCTTCGTCAGGTTCGCCGGGTCTGGTGATTCAGGTTCGGTAGACCTCAAGTCGAACGGTGGGGAAGTCGATGGCGGCGCCGGATTCGGCGCGGTAGTGATCGAGCTTCTGGCGAAGGCGGGAAAGGGTTTCGCCTTCGGTAAGTCCCTCGCAGAGGAAGCCGTTGATCTCAGGGACGCGCGCTTCGTAACCGTGGTCAAGTCTTTCTAATTCAACGCGATACACCGTCATGTGTTTCTGCTCCAGCCCTTGCCGCATTGGCGGCAAACCCGTACAGCATGCCTGCCGGAGTTGTGGATGGGGAATAACACGCTTGAGTCAGGGGGTACCCCCCCTCCCCCTCCCGTTCGGCACCCGCTGCTGTAACCCGCTCTAAATACAGGGCTTAACCGCCTTGCCGAGGGCTAAAGTCGTCATATTGCGGGGGTTATAGCTAAAGTAGTCCAGGCAAAGGACTTAGAGGGGCAAATCTGCACAGTGCCTGGTGCAAATCGATCCTGCCGTCCGCAAGTTGCACATTCGGCGACGCTTAGAGCTAAAGATGTCCATGCAAAGGACTTATCCCGGCATATCGTGGAAAACAGAAAACGCGGCCTGCAGGCCGCGTCTGATTTCTTCTCTCTATTTCAGGCTAGCAAATTCGACAGAGTCAACTGCACATTTCCTGTGGATATTGGCATGGCGGTACTAAAGCGGGAATGTGACGAGCTATCTCTGTGGTTTGATCTCGATATGCCTAAGGGACAGCGACGGGTATACGGAAAAGGCGAGCTGCATTTTGTGACGTCGGTTTGCTATCGGCAGCAGCCGAAGCTTGCGGAAGAGAAACATCGCGCACTGTTTCTGCAGTTGCTGGAGCAGACGGCGCGGACCTTCGGGTTCGAGGTGCGCGGCGTGGCGGTGCTGCCGGACCGCTTTCATCTGCTGATGACCGAGCCGTCGCGGGACACGGCGGACCATGCGATCGACATGCTGCGGCACCGCTACGGGCGGCGGTACAACAGCTCCGCGCGGACCGATGAGCAGGTGTGGGAGACGAAGTGGACGGATGTGCACGTGGTGGGAGAGGAGGCGGTGGAGGCAAAGGTGCGGTTTTTGCGGGAAGTGGAAGGCACCTAGTCGACTCATTCCTGGTTGTTCGTGATAACGATGTATGGTGCTGCGGTGTTGGACATATGAATGTATGTGGATCGTCGAATTAGACTTTCCATTTGTTTCTTTCCGGAGTAGTTCTAGAGTGCTGAATGCCAGGAAACTATGACAGGCTCGTGTTGAGCCGTTTCCCTGAGACTACCTCTGTAGTAAGTGCTACGCCCGAGCGCTCAAATGCCGACGGATGATTCTCCTAAAATCAAGTTCCGAAGAAGTGCTCTGAAATTTTATGAGTTGATTGACGAAGATGAAGAGTGGGTTCTCTTTTGTTCTATCAACGCATTTGACCGGCATCTTTATCGGACGCGATACAGCGCGAAGGTTCGCGATTGGTCGTTCTGGTTGGTATTCCATCTGTTGCGCCGCCTGCGGAACATGCGACAACAGATCGGCCTCCTGCGCTTATGGCGTTTGTCCAGAGTGTGGAGGCGCCGGGAATTATTGAGCCGACTGGGCGAGGCGTCAAAAGAAGAAAAACCCAAGATACATCCCTGGATCAAAAGGCTGTCACAATGGCAGCGCCACCTCGATGTGTATTTCGATCTTAGTTCGGATCTGCCGAATCGCGGCGCCTCCAGTGCGTCAGGCGTAAAGAGACTAGAGTTTATTTCCTCCAAGCTCGGAATTCTTGATGGCAAATTTGGCATGCTGCTTACCATTAATGGCGCTCTATTTGGCTTCGTTGCACTTCTTTTAGCGCATCCAGATAGCCTTATCGACCTGATGCCAGTTCGATCGATTGATAGATTTTTCCATTTTTGCCTTCATTTGCATCCGCGGATACTTTTCCCGAACGTTGGGTGGATACGGGGTCAAAGCACAAGGCATCTGCAATACCTGACCGAGACAATGCTGCAATGGATTGCCAGAATATGGATTGAAGGCCACCTGGCAGTTATCGTAATTCTGGCCTTGTTCAATATCTGGTATGCACTGCGAGGATTTCGCCGAATTGTTTGGGGCGACCTGATCGGGTACCGAACCGTTGCTGGACAGTTTGTCAAGTTTAAGAACAAATATGAAGCTGCAGAAGAAAACGAACGATACTTAGTCATATCTCTTGCCAGACGCACGAATCTTTTTCGGATTGTTTCATTTGCCACAAACCGAGCCTTCAAATATTTTCTGAGGCTTGCGATAACCGTGTTATTCATATTGACCTGCCGATTTGTAGCGGACATCCATCACGATTTCTCAAAAATCCAACCCAGACACAGGATCTGTGGAGCTTGCGGCGGATCGAGGCTGCCAGCACGGAGCAGCTCTTTGGCCAGCAGCGGATCCGTAAAGCATCACTGACGCGCGGGCTGTCGGCGTATGCTGCCGTCAGGAAGAGCGATGGATGACTGGAAGCTAGTTCCGAAGGAAAAGCCGGCGCAGATCGAGAAATCTGACGAGACAACTCTGGATGCGCCGCCAGCTAAGGACACGCTGACCGGCCGGCTTGCGAGTGGACTTGCGGGCAAGCTGGCGCGCAAGGGAAACGGTTCGCTGCCGCTGATCGAAGACGATCCGTTGATAGAACTTCTGGGCAGGGCGACGAACGAGGAACTTGCGCCTCTCGTTGAGATTCTTTGCAGCAAAGGCGGCGAGATGTGGGGCGGCGTGATGTGCCAGCTTCCACGGACGGCTGCGTACAAGAACAACCATCCCAATCATCAGGAGTATGTGCGGGAGATTGCCGCGGAGATCCAGAAGTTCGGCGCGAACACGCTGGCGACGCAGATGTGGCGCGGCGGAAAGGGCGTGCCATATCACCAGATTGTGATCGATGTCGCCGGGCGGGTAGGCGTGAAGAGCGGCGGCAAGAGCACGCGCGAGATCGAGCGCGAGATTGCGACGAAGCTGCTGCTGGAGGCGTACGAGACGATGTCGCTGGAGCAGCGGCGGGAGCTGCTGCTTTCACTGAAGATTCGTGACCGCAAGCTGCTGATGGCGCCGGGTGGGGTGGAGGCGGCGCGGCTCGCGATCCAGCACTCCGGGTTCGCGGTGTACAAGGGCAGCATGATCGTGGCGAACGCGGCGGCGCAGCAGTTGTTGGGGCACGGGCTGAGCGTAGCGACAAATGCGGCGCTGACCAAAGGGATTGCCGTGTTTGCCGGGCCGGTGGGGCTCGCGCTGGCTGTGTTCCTGGGCGGGAATGCGCTGGCGGCGCCCGCGCGGCGGGTCACGGTGCCGATCGTGCTGCAGGTCGCGGCCATCCGCGCGGTGCATGAATACCACCATGAGACCGCGTGGGAGCGATTCGTGAAGCTGGCGCGGCGGCATAAGTGGAAGATTGCGATTACGGCAGCCGTGGCAGTTTGGCTTCTGCACCACTTTCACGTCTTTTGAGCGCGGACGGATGAGCACGTGGCGGGCGAGGAAGCTCTGGCGGGCGAATGACTTTTCTGGCACAGTTCGACTGACGTATAGAGGGAGAACAAAATGCTTAGCAGCAGACGCGATTTCGTTTTGCGTGTGACAAGCACGCTGCTGGCGGGAAGTTCTGTGACGCGAATGCTGATGGCGCAAGAGCCGTCGACGCCGGGGCAGCTGAGTGGCGCGGGCATAGCGGCAAAGGTCGAAGCGCTGAAGGCGGGTGAGTACCTGTGGGCACCTGCCGTTGCGCCCGCGGGGCCGGTACTGGCGATTGTGAGTTTGCCGGTGCAGCGGATGTATGTGTATCGCAATGGCCTGCTCATCGGGGTGACGACCGTTTCGACGGGCACGAAGGGACGCGAGACGCCGACCGGCGTATTCACCGTGCTGCAGAAAAAGGTGAAGCACAATTCGAACTTGTATAACTCCGCGCCGATGCCGTACATGCAACGGCTGACGTGGGACGGGATTGCGATGCATGCAGGACATCTGCCCGGGTATGCGGCTTCGCATGGCTGTGTGCGGCTGCCGATGGGGTTTGCGAAACTGCTTTACCGCGTGACCAAGCTGGGGATGACAGTGGTGATCACAGATCAGCAGGCGGTGCCGCGCGTTGCCCCGACTCCGGATTTGCTGGCGAGCGCGGCGGAGAATGCCGCGGCGGTGCAGGGTGCGTGGACATGGACGCCGGAGAAGTCGCCGACAGGGCCGGTATCGCTGATCCTGAGCGGAGCGGACCGGCGACTGGTGGTGTTGCGGAATGGTGTGCAGATCGGCTCGGCGCCGGTGGAGATTACGGGGCCGATGGAGGAAGGGATGGCGTTCAGCCTGTCGAAGATCGACGCACAGGGCTTCCACTGGCTGCAATTGCCGCTGCCGGGACAAAACTGGAAGGGCTCGCGCGAGTTAGGCGCGGAGCAGCGGAAGCGGGTGCGGATAGCGGATGAATTCCGGAGCCTGCTCGATGGCGAACTGACGCCGGGAGTGACGCTGGTGGTGACTCCGGATTCGCTGCAGGCGGGCGGAACGGGGAAACCTGTGATGGTGGTTGAAGCCGACGCTGCCGGGAGTTAGATCGCTCAAAAAATCTCTCGATTCGATCTGACCACGCGCCAGGTATTGAGAGATCCTCTCGTGAGCCGCGGGCATTCGCGTTGCCAGGAGGCATACCGTTTTGTGAGTGTAGCCGCCACAAGGAGTTCGCCGAGCGCGCCTCCATGTTCGTACGTGGAGGCGGGCAGCGCAGCACCGTGCGCGCCGGCGAATCGCAAATGGGTGCTGGTAGCGACGATCCTCGGGTCGGCGCTGGCCTTCATGGATGGCTCGGTGGTGAATGTGGCGCTGCCTGCTTTGCAGGCGAGGTTCCATGCGACCGCGGGCGGAATTCAGTGGGTGGTGCAGGGCTACGCATTGTTTGGAGCAGCGCTGCTGCTGCTGGGTGGAGCGATCGGCGATCATTACGGGCGGCGGCGCACGTATATGTGGGGCGTCGCGCTGTTCGCGCTGGCTTCGGCGGGATGTGCCGCGTCATTCTCGTTGGGACAATTGGTGGCGGCGCGCGCGGTGCAGGGGATCGGCGCCGCGCTGCTGATACCGCAGGGACTTTCGATTCTGTCGGCATCCTTCTCCGGTGAAGAGCGGGGACGGGCGATCGGCACCTGGTCGGCATGGACGGGCGTGTTTGCGGCAGTGGGGCCGGTGGCGGGCGGATGGCTGCTGCAGGTGTGGTCGTGGCGGCTGATCTTTGTGCTGAACCTGCCGCTGGCGGGGGTGGTGCTGCTGCTGTCGCCGTGCATTCCGGAGAGCAAGGGTGGAGGCGAGGGCGAAGCGCGAGCCCTGGACTGGCTGGGCGCTTTGCTGGCGACAACCGGTTTTGCGGCGGTTATCTACGCGCTCGCGTTTGTGCCAGAGGCGGGCTGGCGCAATCTTCGCGTGATCGTACCGCTGGTGTGCGGCGGATTCCTGCTGGCGGCATTTTTGTGGTCGCAGGCGGAACGCCCGAATGCGATGATGCCACTGTCGCTGTTCCGTATTCCGCGATTCCTGGCGGCGAACCTGTTGACCTTTCTGCTGTATGGCGCGCTGGGCGGCGGGCTGTATGTGATTCCGTTTTACGTGATCCAGGTGCGGCACTACGCGCCGGTGGAGGCGGGCGCTGTGTTTCTGCCCATGGTGGCGATGATGTTCTTCTTCTCTGCGCGGGTGGGCGCGATGGCGACGAGGGTGGGTGAGCGATGGCTGATGGCGGGCGGCGGCGCGTGCGCGGGCGGGGGATTCCTGCTGTTTGCGGCGCTGTCGGGAGCGGGAGGCTACTGGCGCAGTCTGCTGCCGGGAGTGCTGCTGCTGGGCGCGGGATTGACGCTGGCGGTGGCGCCGTTGACGACAACGGTGATGTCATCCGTACCGCAGGAGAAGACCGGTATTGCATCGGCGGTGAACAATGCGTTGTCGCGGCTGGCGGGGCTGTTGGCAGTGTCGGCGCTGGTGTTTGTGCTGGCGCAGGGGTTCTCATCGCGGCTTGCGCGGGAACTGAACAGATCGAGCCTGCCGGCTGCGGACCGGCAGGAGATGACGTCGCAGCAGGCGCGGCTGCACGATACTCCGGTTCCTTCCGGACTATCACAGCAGCAGCATGCGGAGGCAGTGGGGATGCTGGATCGTGCTTTCGTTGCGGGGTATCGGACGGTGATGTTGTGCTGTGCGGTGAGTTCCTGGCTGGGGGCGCTGGCGGTGGTGCTGTTGCTGCGAGGGCAAAGGCGGGAAACTACACCGCCTTAGCTTTGCTGGGAGAGCTGACGCCGGCGCAAGATCTCGTCGAGGTCTTCGATTTTGTCGGTGAGCATGTGCAGCTTGTTGGCGAGGCCTTGTATCTCTGACTCGGCGCGGCGGTTGACTGCGTAATCGAGCTCGCTGCGCAGGCGGTCCTTCATATCCTGGCGATTCTGGCTCATCATGATGACCGGCGCCTGGATGGCGGCAAGCATCGACAGGAAGAGATTGAGCAGGATAAAGGGATACGGATCCCAGGCGTGGTGCCGGAGAATTACGTTTGTGCTGACGTAGGTGACGAGGGCCACGCAGCAGGTGATGATGAAGATCCAGGAGCCGCCGAAGCGGGCCACCGTGTCGGCGACGCGCTGACCCATCGTGGACTCCTCCTCGATGACTTCATTGGGATTGCGGGTGGCGCGGCGGCGCACGAGTTCCTGCGCGGCATGAAACTGGCGGCCCAGCGCCGTCATCATGTCGATTCCGGCCATTGGCTTGCGAGATAAGAGTGTCTCGATGGCGGTCCGGTTTACCTCAAGGCAGGTGGACTCCGCGATGGCGTGGGCGCTGGTACGGTGCGGCACCTGCTCGATCATGCTTGCGAAACCGAAGAACTCGCCGTGGCGCGGTTCGTCGACGATGACTTCCTGTTGGTCCTCATCGACAGTGGTGACGCGCACCGAGCCGTCGAGCATGACATAGGCGCGGTCGGCAGCTTCGCCGATCTTGTAGACGCGCTGCCGTGCGGCAAACTTCCTGAGCTCGACGAGCGAGGCGAGCAGGGCGAGTTCATCATCGTCCAGCAGGGCAAACAGCGGCACGTGTTTCAGTTCATCTATTCCGCAAGCCATGGTTCCACCTCCATCGCGATCGCTGGGAGAGACAGTACCAAGACGAGGGTGTGTTTATCTATCACCCGCGAGCTGCAAAAAAGGAGCCGCGAATGCCGCGGATTGTGTTTTTGGTTGACCGAATCTGCGGCGGGGGAATAGCGTCGCAGTGCTAATTGGGCCCACATCATTTCCCTCTCAAAGGATATGCAGATGCGGACCAAAAGCTTTCTCAACGTGGCGTTGATTTGCCTGTTAGCTATATCGGCGCAGAGTCTTCACGCACAGCAAACCCGCCCAGGCACCACGCCGCCGCCTCCTTACGGGCCTCCGAATGCCTATGTGGCGCCTGATGGAGTTCCTTTGGCGCCACCGATTTACCTGGTGAATTTCCTGCTCCTTTACGCTACGAACCCGGAGATGGCCGCCTACATGCCCGCCTACAGGGTGGCGCTTCCTCAAGAGGTCTATAAGTGCCTTTTTGAGAATCCCGATGGCTGCCCCTACCCCGATATGGCGCCATTTTTTGCTGAGCAGGCGCTCGACAGTGGAGGGAGTCAGAATAAGAACAGCTTTTGGCCGAGTTCCTGCCAGACGGACCCAAGATGGCGAAGTTTAGCTCCGCCCGAAAACGTACATCCCGACCAGATTAACGAGCCATTGGGAAGAAAGAGGGCGGATCGAATCGCGGCGCTCCTGGGTATTGATCAAAGCATGATTTTGACCGATCAGGAATATCAGTGCCTGATTGGACAACCTCCAAGAGATGTATCCCGGGCCATCATCTACGCCTGCTCGGCCATCCTCACCAACTCGAATGGAAATACGGACATTCCTCTCTCGAGTTACGGACTATATCTGAACGAAAAAGGAGACGTCCGCAGCGATTGCGCTCCTCATGCGGTCTGTCTCGAGTTCAACAAGCTGTTCGCGGGGCCCCTGGAGGCCATTGCCGTTCAGTGCGGATTCGCAGACAAGCTGGCACGCTTAACAAGGCAAACACCTCTGCTCGAATTCATCCAGGAGGGCTCGACATGCCAGCAGACCTGGATGCCTTCGTGTATTGCCGAAACGGCCTGCCCCGGCAATGGAGCCAAATCGAATAACATCTGCTCGCCCTCTTTAGCACACCCTCAATAGGCAGAGCACGGCGGTTGGCCGCCGCCTGTGAGTCAATCCATCACCCGAAGAGCGGATATGCCACGCATAAGAAAGAGCGCCGCTTAGGCGGCGCTCTTTGTGTGCTGATGAGTGTTTCTATGCGTGGACGGGCTCGTGCAGGGTAGCGTACTGGTCCACCTTCTCATGCCAGCTATGCGCCTTTTCGAGGGCCTTGTTCACGTTGTTGATGTTTTCTACGCCGGTGGTGTTGAGCCATTCTTCGAATGCTCGCGCACCTTTGGTGGCGTAGACCTTGATGCCGTCCTTCCAGGTCGCGCGGCCGCAGAGGACTCCGTTGTAACTAGTTCCGGATTCGTTGGCCAGCTCGAGGGTCTCGATGAAGACAGGGTTCGAGACGCCGGCGCTGAGATAGATGAATGGTTTGTGGGTGGAGGAGGCGGCGTCGCGGAAGTGCTGCAACGCTTCGGCGCGGCTGTAGGCGGTCTCGCCTTTGTAAGCCTGGGTGCCGGCAACGAACTCCATCTGCACGGGAACTTCAACCTTCAGCACGTCGACGCCGTACTTCTCCTTGCCGAATTCGGCCATGGAGCCGGAGACGATCTCGGGCTTGAGCTTAGCGTAGGCGAGGGATTTCTCGTCGCCGCCCTTGGCGTCGTAGCCGACGAATTCGAGGAAGAAGGGGATGTCGTGCGCGCGGCACTCGTCGCCGATGCGCTCGATGAAGGCGTGCTTGCGGTCGTTGATGTCAGAGGTCTCCATGGGGGTGTAGTAGAGGAGGACCTTGATGCAGTCAGCGCCGGCTTCCTTGAGGCGGCGGACGGACCAGTGGTCGAGCAGATCCGGCAGGCGGCCGGCCGTCGTGGCATCGTATCCGGTCTTCTCATACGCGAGCAGGAGTCCCTTGCCGTTGCGGTGCTTGCTGGCGGGGAGACCGTACTCGGGATCGAGCAGGATGGCGGAGGCGTGCTTTGTCAGTACGGAGGTGACGAGGGTCTTGAACTCTTCGAGCGCGGAGGTGGGGACAGTGGCGGCGCCGGCTTCCTTGGCGAGCGACTTCTGGAGGGAGCCGCGCTGATCCATGGCGGCGGCGGCGATAACGCCGCGTTTGTCGGAAACAGACTTGAGGCCGGCCAACTTGCCGGGTGTGAGCTTGATCATGATGCTTCTCCTGGAGCAGAGATCTTGAGCAGAGGAATAACCCACCCTCATTCTACAGACTTGGGAGTCGAGGGCCTGTGGGACGAGACGGTGACCCTTTCGGCCCAACGGATTGTAAGGGGGAACGAATCCACACTGACTTCGCCGGAATGGCGCACCTCGGTTATGGGTTGAGACACGCGTCGACGCAGGTGGCTGGCTTTGCCGAATCTCGCAAATGATGGCCGCCGGGGACCGGTCGTAATATCGTTCGGGGAGGAACGGACGGGATGGATCGGCGAGCATTTCTGCAGTTGCTGACGACGGGGGCTGCCTCGGCGTCGTTTCCTGCGAGCATTGCGCGGGCGCTGGAGATTCCGGCGAATCATGCGACGGGGACGATCCGCGATGTGGAGCACGTTGTTTTCCTGATGCAGGAAAATCGCTCGTTCGATCACTACTTCGGGATGATGCGCGGGGTGCGCGGCTTTGGCGATCCGCGGGCGGCGCGGCTGGCTTCGGGCGAGCCGGTGTGGAAGCAGCCTCATAAGGACGGTAACGGGTACGTGCTGCCGTTTCATCCGCCGGCACCCGAGTCGAGCGAGGCGGGGCTGGGGCTGACGTTTCTGGAAGACCTGGCGCACGACTGGACGACCACGCACGCGGCGGTGAACAACGGGTGGCATGACCGCTGGGTGCCCAGCAAGGGCGCGACCACGATGGCCCACCTGACGCGCAGCGATATTCCTTACCACTACGCCCTGGCCGATGCGTTCACGGTATGCGATGCGTACTACTGCTCGCTGCTGGGACCGACGGATCCGAACCGCTATCACATGTGGTCGGGATGGGTAGGCAACGACGGCGCAACCGGCGGGCCCGCGGTGGGCAATGAGGAGAGCGGCTACGGATGGATGACGTATCCGGAGCGGTTACAGAAAGCAGGCATGAGCTGGAAGGTGTACCAGGACATCGGAACCGGGCTCTCGCATGAAGGGGAGTGGGGTGGCGCGAAGGACCCCTACATCGGCAATTACGGCGACAACTCGCTTCTGTACTTCACGCGGTATCAACAGGCAGCGGCGGACACGCCGCTGGCGAAGCGCGCGAAGACCGGCACAGATATCAGCAAAGGCGGGACGCTGTTTGAGCACTTCGCCGCGGATGTGAAGCGGAACCGGCTGCCGCAGGTGACGTGGGTGGTGGCACCGGAGGCGTATTCGGAGCATCCGAACTGGCCGGCGAATTATGGGGCGTGGTATGTGTCGCAGATTCTGGACGCGCTGACAGCGAACCCGCGGGTGTGGAGCAGGACAGCGCTGTTCGTGATGTTCGACGAGAACGACGGCTTCTTCGATCACATGGTGCCCCCGATGCCGCCGATGACGAAGGAGCATGGCGCTTCGACGGTGCCGACGACGCATGAAATTTTTGCAGGGAACAAGGACTATCCGGCGGGCCCATACGGGCTGGGCATCCGTGTGCCGATGCTGGTGATTTCGCCGTGGAGCAGGGGCGGCTGGGTGAACTCGCAAGTCTTCGACCATACGTCGATGATTCAGTTTCTGGAGAGGCGGTTTGGTGTCGCGGAGCCGAATATCACGGCGTGGCGGCGCGCGGTAACGGGCGACCTGACGTCGGCGTTTGATTTCAGCAAATCGAATGCGACGGTGATGCAGTTGCCGGGCACGGTGGCGTATCGGCCGCCGGATGGAGCGCGGCATCCGGATTACAAGCCGACGCCGCCGGTGGAACAGACGATGCCGGTGCAGGAGCCTGGGACACGGCCGGCGCGCGCTCTGCCCTATGCACTTGAGGTGAGCGCACGCGTGGATCGGGAGAAGCGTGCGGTGGAGCTGCGTTTTCAGAATACGGGGCCCGCAGGGGCCGTGCTTCATGTGCGATCGGGCGATGGGAAGAGTGGGCCGTGGAGCTACACGGTGGGCGCGCATGACGAGTTGAGGGACAGCTTTGCGGCGGAAGATGGCGGGTACGACTTGTCGGTGTATGGGCCGAATGGGTTCTTCCGCGGATTCAAGGGGGGCCTCGCGGAGCCCGAGGTGGAAGCGATCTCCATGGTCACTCGCCCGGGCACGGCGGCCTCGCCGGGAATCATGCTGACGGTTACGAACCACGGAGCCGGAGGGATAACGATCCGTGATGGTTACAAAAATGGATCGGAGCCGGTTGTTGTGGCTTCCGGGGCGAAGGCTGAGAAGAATTTTCCGCTGCAGGAGAGCTTTGGCTGGTATGACCTGGTGGTGGAGTGCGGGCCGGGTTTTCGGCGGCACTTTGCCGGGCATGTGGAGACGGGCGGCGACAGCGTGAGCGATCCGATGATGGGGAAGGTGCGGGTGAGTGGATCCCAGCCCTGAAGCGGGCTAACCTTGCCGGCCTGCTCTATCGGCGGTACGCTCGCGCAATGCGCCCACTTCGGTATTCCATCAACGTTACATTGGACGGCTGCTGCGATCACCTGGCCATCATCCCGGACGAAGACTTGCATCGTCATGCGGTCGAAAATATCAACCGGGCCGATGCCCTCCTGTTTGGCCGGGTGATTTACGAAATGATGGAGGCTGCGTGGCGGCCGTGGGCGCAGACGGGAGAGAGACCTGAGTGGGCGGCCGACTGGGGGGAACCTTTCGCCCGGACGATCGACGCGACAAAGAAGTACGTCGTGTCGAGCACCCTGGACGGGGTTGACTGGAGCGCGGAGCTGGTGCGCGGCGATCTGGAGAAGGCAGTTCAGCAGCTCAAGCAGGGGCCGGGGAAGGGACTGTTCACGGGAGGCGTGAAGCTGCCGCTGGCGTTGGCGGAGCTGGGATTGATCGATGAGTACGAGTTCGTGGTGCACCCCAGGCTGGCGGGCCACGGGCCAACTTTGTTCGCGGGGCTATCGAAGCCTATCGACTTAAGGCTGGTGAGCCGGCTGGAGTTCGGCTCGGGGGCGGTGGCGATGCGATATGAGCCGAAACGATAGCGAATGGGTTTGTCAGCCCAAGCCGCGCGCACCATGGGGCAGCTCCAGCAATTGGGGCAGCGCCAGCAACTGGGGCAGATCCAGTGGAAATATTTCGTTCCTACCCGCCGCATCCGCGGTGACGTTGTCTGTGCGACGTGCCACCAGGCCGGTCACGCGCATGGCTTCGGTCGCGATGACGACCAGTCAGGCGAGCCGATCTAGAGCGAGCAGCCCTTCGCTGACTGTATGCCTTCGCCGAGGGATGCGGGCAGCGGGTCTACGCCGGGGACCGGCGGGTCGAATTGCCATGGATTCTTTGGCGTGATGCCGAAGATGGAGGTCTGGCCGGGCGTGTAGCGCTGGCGGACGTCGAAGTTTTCATAGGCTATGCCGCCGGGCACGGGGTCGTGCGAGGCCCAGTAGACGCGGCGGCCATTGACGCGCACGCGCAGGTCCGGCTCGATGTCGTGCGCAGGAATACGCCAGTACTGCGTGAGCTTTGGCAGGGGATCGTGCCAGTTGCCGTTGTGCGTGCCGGGGAAGGATGAGGGATTGTCTTCGTTGGCGGTGGCGAAGACGATGGCGTCGCCGTCAGCAGTACGGAGCATGTCGCGCAGCGGGTAGTTGGGCGGGTCGTCGAATGCGTCACCGGTGTAGTTACCCATCAGCTCGCGGCTGTCGACCACGCACTTGTGCAGCCAGAGGCGGCGCAGGCGCTCGAAGTTGCCCATGGTGGCGGTGAGCGAGAGCTCTTCGATAGCCGGGCTGTCCGCATCCTGGAAGACGGAGAGGCGCAACTCGTCGGGGTGATCGCTGTCAATGGAGGCGATGACGTGGACATGCGCACCATTGGCGGAGAATCGCTCGACGTCGATCTGGACGCTGAGGCGTTCGATGGGGGATTTGCCGGGAAATTGCCGGATGACGCCGGCGGCGACACCGGACTTGTCGTTGGAGCTGAGATCGGCCCAGAGGCGCTTGCCGTGCTGGCCGGGATCGAGCCGGCTGGGCTCGAGTTCGCTGAAGGCCATGCGGCTTTGCCGGGAGCCGGGGCCGAGGATGACGGGCTCGACGGCGATGTAGTTGAGCAGCTCCGGCTTGCCGGTGGCGGGCGAGATGACGCCGACGCGGATGAGTCCGCGGGGCCCGCGCAGGCCGCCGGGCGAGGGAAGCCCGAAGACGATGCCGTCTTTTCGCCCCCAGAGGAGCGGATCGCCGGGCGCGTGCGGCTGGATCCACGGCGAGGCGGCAGCGGAATCCTGAGGAGACGCCGATGTGGCGGACTGCGCCAGGAGTTCGCGCGATCCTGCGGCGGCGATGGTCAGGACGCAGAGCGAAACGACGCAGCGGAGAAGGCAGGTGGGCATGTGGCGCCAATTTTCTCACAATATTTAATCGTTTAGCCTCCTGATAAAGCAGACGTCGCGACGCGCCGCACAATTTCTACGAACAGGTGTGGTCGAGGATGATCTTCCACCCGGCGGGTGTTTTCTGAAGGACGAGGGAGAAGACGCCGCTCGCGTCGCTTCCGCCGGCCGCGTTGCGCGTGAGATGGAAACGGCCGGTCACGGTGGCGATTTCGGCGGTGACCGGCGTGATTTCAAGATCGTTGAAGGCGAGCTGACCCATCCTCTCTTTCCCCGCAAAGGACGTCTGATATCGGGCGAGGATGTTGGCGTATCCGTGCTGCACCGTCTTGCCGACGAAGGTGGTTGCGGGTGAGTTGTTGTAGCCCTGCATAAAGGTGACGATGTCGCCGCGGTTCCAGGCCGCGACCTGCTGATCGAGGGCGCTGCGAATGGCTGCCTCATCGGCAGCATGGTCCGAAGGAGGCACGGCGTGAGCGCCGGCGGCGATGAAGATCAGCACGAGAAGCAGGAAGGCAACGCTACGACGTGTCGTGGGCAGGTGCATGGGTTTCTCCCGTCGCAGGCGATGGTAGCACCGCGGAAGAATGGGGGCTGGACAGCTTCGATGGTCTGGATGTATACACTGTATACATGACGACGCGACCGACAGCCGAACGCATTGCCCGCGCCGCACGCAGGCTGCTGGACAAAGAAGGCGCTGAAGCGGTGACGATGCGGCGGGTGGCCGCCGCAGTGGGGATTACGGCGATGGCCGTGTACCGGCACTATGCCGACCGCAAGGGGCTGCTGAATGCGCTGGCGGACGAAGGCTTTGAGGAACTGGCAAAGCGGCTGGCGGCAGCAGGGCAGGGAGGATCGATTGAGGAGCGGCTGACGCGAACGCTGGACGTGAACGTGATGTTCGGGCTTGAGAATCCGCGTTTGTTCGAGCTGATGTTCCTGACGCCGCGGGAGGGCGCGCGGCAGTATCCGCGGGATTTTGCGACGGGGAAGTCGCCCACGGCAAATCAGTTTGCGGCGCTGGTGCGCGCAGGGGTGGCCGAGGGCTACTTTCCCGCGGGAGACGAATGTGTGGGCGGTGGTGTTTGAAACCGGAGCACTATGGCAGGGCCTGATGATGCTTTACCTGGGCGGGCGCGTCAGCATGAGCGCAGCGCGGTTTCGAGGCTACTGCCAGGAGGCGATGGGGAGGTACTTGGATGGCGTTCGCAGATAACGGAAGACATGCACTGATTGGCATTGGCGCCGCGGCGGCAAGTGCGGCGATGCTGTGGTTTGGCAACGGCTTGAATCCTATATGGCCGTTGATGTGGCTTGCGCCGCTGCCGGTGCTGTTGTTTGCGCTGCGCGCACGCTGGTGGGCGGCCGCGCCGGCGGCGTGGGCGGCGTGGATGGTCGCCGGTATGAACATGTGGGGCTACTTTCACCTGCTGGGGATGAGCTTTGGCGTGTGGCTCGGGATTTTCGGCGTGGTGGCGGTGTTCGCGGCAGTCTCTGTCCTGCTGTTTCGCGCGCTGGTGCTGCGCGGCGCGGTATGGGCCGGTCTGGTGAGCTTTCCTGCGGCGTGGGTTGTGCTGGAATATGTGCGCAACCTGACGACACCGCATGGCACGGCGGGAAGCCTGGCGTACACGCAACTGAAGTTCTGCCCTTCCTGCAGCTTGCTTCGATCACCGGGCCGTGGGGGATGACGTTCTTGTTGCTGATGTTCCCAACGGCCCTGGCGATCTGGCTGCACCTCAGGAAGAGCGACGGGCGGCGTGGATTCCGTGTAGCTGCGGTTACGTTTTCTGTCCTGGGAGTGGTGCTGGTCTTTGGCGCGCTGCGGCTGGCGACTTCGCCGCGAGGACCGCTGGTTCGGGTGGGGCTGATTGCATCGGATGCACCGGCGAATGTCGATGTGGCGGCGGACGGAGCGGATACCGCGCGGCTGTTCGCGGGCTATGCGGCGGAGGCAGAACGGCTGGCGGCGAACGGGGCACAGGTGGTGGTGCTGCCGGAGAAGCTGGGTGTGGTGCTGGACGCGGAGAACGCGAGCGCCGATCCGATCTTCCAGCGGCTGGCGGACCGGACGGGCGCGACGATCGTGGTGGGCGAGGTCCATGTCTCCCCGGCGCCGGGAAAACAAAGCGCGGCGAAGTACAACCAGGCTCGCGTTTATCAGTCGCATGCGCCGGTGCTGAGCTATGACAAGGAACACATGCTGCCGCCATTTGAGTCGCCGCTGACGCCGGGCACGGCGCTGGTGACATTGCCCCGGCAGCGGGAGACGTGGGGCGTGGCGATCTGTAAGGATCTGGATTTTGCCGGGCCGGCGAACCGTTACGGCAGGCAGGATGTGGGTTTGATACTGGCGCCGGCGTGGGACTTCAACCTCGACCGCGCCTGGCATGGGCACATCGCAATCATGCGCGCGGTGGAGAACGGGTTCAGCCTGGTGCGCGCGGCGAAGAATGGATACCTGACGGTAAGCGACAACCGCGGGCGCGTGCTGGCGGAGACGCGCAGTGATGCGGCGAAGCCGTTTGCGACGTTGGTGGCCAGCGTTCCGGCAATGCACAGCGCGACGGTGTATCTGCTGCTGGGCGATTGGTTTGCGTGGGTCGCGTGTGTGCTGTTGGCGCTGGCGATCCTGCAGCTTTGCCTCAACGCCGTGACGGTCAACGGCTCGCAGAGTGTGTCTGCCGGTATGGCGGCTGCGAAGTAGAAAAGAAGAATCCGGCAGCGGCCTGGGCCACTGCCGGATATTTGTAACTACGGATGGATCAGGTTAGAAGTAGAATTTCAGGGCCAACTGCAGGATTCGCGGATCGCGATACGCAGTCACCTTGCCGAACAGACTGGACGTGGACGAGGTGCTGATCGTGTCCGGGTTGGTGTGGTTGAAGACGTTGAAGGCCTCTGCACGGAACTGCATGCGCATCCGCTCGTTAAGCTTGATGTTCTTGAAGCCGGAGAGGTCGGCGCGCCAGAGACCGGGGCCGCGCACGCTGCCAGGATGCGAATTTCCCGGGCGGGCGCCGGTAGGACATACCGCGTTGCCGTTGATGGTGGTGCAAACCTGCGCATAGGCGGAGGTGTTGAACCAAGGATCGATGCCATTGTTGTTGTGAATAGGACCGCTGGCTGCGCTGGCGTGGTTAGGATCGCCGACGAGATCAGGCCGCCCGCTGACAGCGCTGCTGCCATCGAGTACGCCCTGTCCGGCAGGATCATTCAGCACGCCAGTGACGGTGAAGGGAAGTCCCGTATAGGCGTTGACGATGCCAGAGAGTTCCCAGCCGCCAAGGATGTGTCCGACGAAGCCACTCTGCGACTGGTAGAACGGCAGGTCATAGACGAAGTTCGCGTTGAAAATATGGGTGCGGTCAAAGCGTGCCGGACCATATTCGGCAGCGAGATTGTAAGTATTCTGCGCGGGCGTGGTGTCGTTGAAGGCATTGGTCATGGCCTTGGACCAGGTGTAGTTGACGTTCAGCAGGGAGTTGGCGCCGATCCTCTTCTGCACCGCGAACTGGAGGCCGTTGTAGTTGGAGCTGTATTCGGTGATCTGCTGGTTGATGGCGTCGAATCCGGGATAGGGGCGAATGGCATTGAGTCGTTTGGTGTCTGAGCCGCGCGCGATCGGCGCAGTTGGATCCGATCGATACGGCGCAAGCGCGGTGACATATGCGCCGGGACGGGGCTGGTTGAGATCGACCTGTCCGAGCAGGTGAGTTCCGGTCGCGCCGTAGTAGCCCATGTCGAAGAGCCACTGGTGGGGGAACTGGCGCTGCACGTCGAGGCTGAACTGCTGCGTGTAGGGGGTGTGCCAGCCGGTAGCAACGGCATTGAGCGCAGCCGGGAAGCTGGAGACGCGAGCTGTGCCGTTGGGGTTGTCGAGCGGCACCGCGCCGAGCGAGAGACTGTTCACGAAAGGCGGATTGGTATAGATGTTGATTTCGTAGCGGCTGACGGCGGAGGAATCGAAGAACATGCCGTAGCCGGCGCGAATAGACATCTTGCCGGCGCCCGTCGGGTCGTAGGCGAGACCGACGCGGGGCGCGAAGCTGAGATTGTTCTGCGAGTTCACGGCTTCGCCATATGGCGAGTTCTTGCCGCCGATAATGATGCCGTTCAGCGGCTTTGCTGCGCTGGCCAATTGACCCGTGCTGGGGTCGATGGCCGGTGCCGCCGTGGGATTGAAGGTGTTGGTGTCAAAGTTGGTCAGATGGCCCTTTGCATCGGTGGGCTGGCGGAAGAGCGAGTAGCGCAGGCCGTAGTTGAGAGTCAGGTTCGGCCGTAGCTGGAAGGTGTCCTGCGCGTACATTTCCCATTGCTGCTGACGAACGACGGCGCGGAAGTCTGCCGAGGCCTGGGTGAAGGAGCTGGCGTTGCCGGTAAGGAAGTTCGCCCACTCCTGGTATTCGCTGTCCGTCCCATCGGGCGCGGTGGTGGGGAAGCCGAAGCTGCCCTGGTTGCCGCTCGCGGAGTTTTCATCCTTCTGATACCAGTGATAGCTGATGCCCACCTTCAAGGCGTGATGACCGATGACCTTGGAGAGGTGATCGAAGACGTTGTTGTCGTCGTTGAAGTCACGATACTGGCCGCGATCGGCAACGTTCGCGAAGTAGTTGAAGCTGAGGGTGGGGGCAACGTTGAGGGTGGAGGTGTAAGGGAGCTTGACGGCGGAGATGATGTCGGGCGAGTTTTTCCCGGCGGTGTAGCCGATGGGCGTGCTGAGAACGCCGCCGTGCGAGTAGTTGTATCCGCCATCGTTGATGAGCGTGGGAGAGAATGCGTTGGTTGCGTGGACCGAAACGATGCGTCCCGGCGAGTTGGTGGAGGAAGTGGCGGCGCCGGGGAGCGCGCTGCCGATGAAGAGTCCGCCAGGTTCCTGTGTGGGGATGGCGTCGTTTTCGAAACGGCCGAAGATGCGGAAGCGCGGGCCGAAGGCGTGGTCGATGCGTACGATCTCCTGGTGGAGGTTAAAGATGTTGCCGCCGTTGGAGGTCAGCGTGCAGCCGCCGGTGCAGTTCGGATCATCGGGCCTGGGCAGCTTGCCGAAGATGTCCTTGAGGTAGGCCTGGGCGGCGGGGCTGTAATGCGTGACCTGCGTGCCCTGCTGGATGCAGTTCTGGTTGGCGTCGTACTGGATGCAGACCGGCGCGCCATTGGCCGAGAGATCGCCGCGAAGCTCGGCGGTGCTGGGGACGTCGGCAAAGAAGTTAGTGTGGGTGATGACGCGGCGGACTTCCTCGGAGAAGAAGAAGAAGGTGTGATCGCGCCAGATGGGACCGCCGACGGTGCCGCCGAAGTCGTTATAGCGGAGCGACGGGATGGGTACGCCTTTGCGGTTGTTGAGATAGGTGTTGGCGTCGAGCACGTCATTGCGGAAGAACTCGTAGACGTCGCCGTGGAACCGGTTGGTGCCGGCGCTGGTGATGACGTTGACCTGGCCGCTGGAGCTGCGGCCGAACTCGGCGTTGTAGTTGCTGCGCTGCACGGAGAACTCAGCGATAGAGTCGACGCTGGGATAGCCGAGCAGCGTGAGGTTCGCGCCGCGGTCGACGTTGTCCGCGCCGTCAATGTTCCAGGTGTTCTGCGTGGGGCGGCTGCCGTTGATGGAGAAGTTGATCTGGTTGGAGGTGCCGACCGGGTTGCTGACGCCGACATAAAGCTGATCGGAGACGCCGGTGGAAACGCCGGGCATGAGTCCCACAAGCTGCTCATAGTTGCGGGTGTTGAGCGTGAGCTCACGCACCTGCGTGCCGCTGATGACAGTCTGGGCCTGCGCGCTCTGCAAATCGACCTCGAGCGGCGAAGTGGTAACCGTGACGGTCTGCTGCGCGCTGCCGGTCACGAGCGCCATGTCAACGGTGAGGTTCTGATTGACGTTTAGCGTAATGCCGGTGCGCTGCGCCTTCTTGAAGCCGGGAGCATCCACATCGACCGAGTAGCTGCCGACGGGAAGGAATGGCGCCGTGTACTCGCCGGCGGAGTTGGTCTTGCCGCTGAAAGCGACGGAGTTCTGGCCTGTATTGGTAACCGTGATCGATGCGTCAGGAATGACCGCGCCGGAGGGGTCGTGAACGGTGCCGCTGATTGTGCCGGAGATGGTCTGGGCCAGGACAGGGGAGGCGAGGGTGAAGAGAAGAGCCGCGGTGGTAGCGGCTGTTAAACGATTAGATGAATAGGAATGCCGACAACAGAGCCTGCGTACAGTGGACAGAACTTGCATTGATTCGGGGCCTCATGAAAAGTGGGTTCGCGCGCCGTGACTTTTTTGCTGGGAAGGAAGTCCTGCGGTGTGAGCTTGCGCGATGTTTCATTTGAAACATGATGAGCAATAGCAGTGCGATCGCGCAAGCACAAAACGCTGCGTGCCCGTCCGTTGGCATTCCGAAATGAAATGAAGTCATCAGGAAATCGAATGATTGCAACAAATCGAATGATTGCAACCAGGATGGCGCCGTCCTCAAATGAAAACGGGATCGCGGCGGAGAGCAACGAACTGTAACAGATTTAATATTTATTTATTGCGCATCAGCGTGGCTTGTCTTCCCCAGAGGTATTCAGCCGAGCACCGCGCGCTGCGCTTCGAAGAGCCGGCGAATGCCGGCTTCAGCGTAGTCCATCATTTCGAGCATGCGGGCGCGCGGGAAGGCCTGGCGCTCCGCGGTGGCCTGAACTTCCACCAGGCCGCCGTCCTCGGTCATGACGATGTTCATGTCGACGTCGGCCTGGGAGTCTTCTTCGTAGGCGAGATCGAGGAGGATCTCATGATCGACGATGCCGACGCTGGTGGCGGCCACCAGTTGTCGCAGTGGCGATTGCTTGAGTGCGGCCGCCTTGACGAGGCGGTTGAGAGCGAGGGCGAGCGCGGCGCAGGCGCCGGTGATCGCCGCGGTGCGGGTCCCGCCGTCCGCCTGCAAAACGTCACAGTCAAGGACCACGGTTCGCTCGCCGAGCGCCTGCATGTCGACAACGGAGCGGAGCGAGCGGCCGATGAGGCGCTGAATCTCATGGGTGCGGCCGGAGATCTTTCCCCGCTCGGATTCACGCGCGGTGCGGGTGAGCGTGGCGCGGGGAAGCATGCCGTATTCGGCGGTCACCCAGCCGCGGCCGCTGTTGCGCAGCCAGGCCGGGACGCCCTGCTCAATGGAGGCGTTGCAGAGTACGCGGGTATGACCGACAGAGATGAGGACGGAGCCCTCCGCGGTGGCGACGAAGTCGGGCAGGAGGGTGACGGGGCGGAGCTCGTTGGCGGCGCGGCCGGAACGAATGCCGGGCTTGGCGGGAGAGGGTGGTACGGAGGCCATGACCGGATTGTATGGCAGTGGAGAGGGTGGGAGCTTGCAACCGTAAACCGCACATAGTACATGCAGCCTGCCGCTTTCGTGGAGGGGAGTTACCGCGCATGGTCATTACCGAAGTCAGTTTTTGCGCATTTTTCCGCACCATTTGAGGAATGAAAACTGGTTAGACTTCTGGCTGTAGGGATTGCACAGTTGCCATGTAACAAATACACGATTTTAGTTCCAGATTGGCAATTTTACTCTTTGAGGTGCGTCTTGGACGAACGGGGAATGGATCAGAGCGGGAACAGACTGCACGTTCTCGTCATCGAGGAAGACGAAGCGACGCGATCGGCATGTATGGAGATCGCCACACAGAAGGGCTTTTCAGCCGAGGGCCTGGCCGATGCGGGCAGCGCCCAGCAATTGCTGCGCAGCCACACGGTGGACCTGCTGCTGATGGAGCTGAAGTCCAGCCGGCGGGAGGGCCTGCAGCTGCTGGAAGAGGTAAAGGCGCTCAAGCCGGATACCGCCATCATCGTCATGACGGCTTCCGCGACCATCGGTTCGGCGGTGGATGCGATGCGCGGCGGAGCCACCGAATATCTGACGAAACCCTTCCTTATGGAGGAGCTGGGGACGGTGCTGGAGCGGGCGGCGCACCAGCGGCAGATGAGCGGCGTAAGCCGCACACTGCGCGAGCGGCTGCGCAGCTCCGGCGGAGTGGGCAACCTGGTGGGGCGCAGCCAGGAGATGGACAAGCTGTACCGCATCCTGGCTAAGGTGGCGCAGAGCCACCATCCGGCACTGATCGTAGGCGAGAGCGGAACCGGCAAAGAAATGGTGGCGCGCACCATCCACTCACAGAGCGAAAATGCGTCGCAGCCATTCCTTACGGTAGACTGCGGCGCCTTTGCGCCGGAGATGATTGAGCATGAGCTGTTCGGATATGTGAAGGGGGCATTCCCGGGCGCGCTTCGCAACGCGCCGGGTGTGCTG
The DNA here is from genome assembly GCA_963836835.1 of uncultured Acidobacteriaceae bacterium. Lineage (GTDB taxonomy): Bacteria > Acidobacteriota > Terriglobia > Terriglobales > Acidobacteriaceae > KBS-83. The sequence continues at coordinate 191,266 of CAWILE010000001.1, forward strand.
GCCTCGGCCGAGCACGGCACGGTCTTTCTGGACGAGATCGGACAACTGACACCGGAACTGCAGGGCAAGCTGCTGCGCGTGCTGCAGGAGAAGGAGATTCGTCCGGCAGGCGCGGCGCACCGCATCCCACTGCAGTCGCGCATCCTGGCGGCCAGCAGCGTGGACCTGACGGCCGCAGTGGCGAAGGGGACCTTCCGCAAGGACCTGTACTACAAGTTGAACGTAGTCACGCTGCGCATTCCGCCGCTGCGTGAACGGCGCTCGGACATTCCGCTGCTGGCGACCCACTTTCTGGATCGCATGTCGCGGGAGAACGGCGAGAACTACACGCTGAGCGACGATGCGCTGCGCAGTCTGATGGACTATGACTGGCCGCAGAATGTGCGCGAACTGGAAGGCGCGATCGAACGCGCGTGCGCCATGTCCTCCGGCCCGGTGATCCACATCGGCGACCTGCCGACGCAGTTGCAGAATCATGAGCTGGGGCTGCGGCGCGAGGCGTCCTCGCAAATGCGAAAGGTCGAGGCGGTTGCGCAGCCGGCGGCAGCGCCGCGGGTGACGCCGCTGGCGGAGCTGGAGAAGCAGGCGATTCTGACGACGATCCGGCAATTGAAGGGCGATAAACTGCTGGCCGCGCGGCTGCTGGGCATCGGCAAGACGACGCTTTACCGGAAGCTGAAGGAGTATGGGCTTTCGGAAAACGTCTCGCTGGAATCGCTGGAATCGATGAACGGGGTCAACGCAATCAGAACCGGTATGTAACCCACAAGGGGCAGGGGCCATGAAGGAAAATTCTGTAGAACGAGTGCTGGTGGTATCGGCGCTGAACGGAGCGGAGAATTGCGCCGCGGCGATCATGCAACAGCTGGGAGCGGATGCTGAGATAGTGCCGGGGAGACGTGAGGCGCTGGATGCGCTGCGCACCGGAAGCTACAGCGCCGTGATTGTGGACGACGCGCTGGCCGAAGGCGATCCTCGCGGCGCGGAGCTGCTGTGGAAGATGGCGGGGCTTGCCATCCCCATGCAGGTGAACTTTGCGCTGACCGGACCAACGCGGCTGGTGCGCGACCTGCGCGCCGCTCTATCGCGTCGCGAACAGGATCGGGATGCCGCCCAGCGGGCGGCGCTGCGCGCGGTCGAGGCGGAGCTGCGGAACACGGTGTCCGGACTGCTGCTGCATTCGCAGCTTGCTCTGCGGGAGAGCCCGGCGAATCCGCAACTGGAACAGCGCCTGCGGCTGATGGCGGAGCTTGCAGGATCGCTGAAGCAGCGGCTCGATGTTCCGCAGGCATAGCGTTTCCTGGCTTCCGGCTTCCGGCTTCCGGCTTCCGGCTTCCGGCTTCGGACTGAGCCTGGCTGGGCGTGTAAAGCAGCGAGAGCGCCGATTGCTATGATCGGCGCATGTCTCTGAACAACGAGATTGTGCTGCGCGATTGCGTGCCGGGAGATGAAGAAGCGCTTTCGCTGGTGGGCGCGGCTACGTTTCTGGAAACATTCGCCGGACTGCTCGAAGGGCCGGACATCCTGGCGCACTGCCGGATGCAACATGCGGAGGCGAAGTATGCGGGCTGGCTGGCCGATCCTGACTACAGGCTTTGCCTGGCGGAGCTGAAGGAGGCGCCGGTGGGATTCGCCGTGCTGTCCCCGCCCGACCTGCCGGTCGCCGTGACGGAAGATGACATCGAGTTGAAGCGCATTTACCTGCTGCATCGCTTCCAGGGTGGTGGGGTTGGCCGCCGGCTGCTGGAGTGGTCCACAGCGCAGGCGCGATCGCTGGGGCGAAAGCGGCTGCTGCTTGGAGTCAAGGCGGACAACTCGGCCGCTCTGGTGTTCTACGACCGGGTAGGATTCGTGCGCATTGGGGAGCGGAAATTCCTGGTCGGCTCCGTCTGGTGCGACGACTACATTTTTGCTCTGCCACTCTAACCCCGTCCCTTGCTGCCTGCCCTGAAGAGCGAGTGACGCTGAGTCTTTCGGCGATCATTTGACGTCTCTCCAAGCTCGCGTGGAATGCGGTCATGCAGGAAGGAAAAGCGAGCCGGACAGCAGAGCGGGTTGCGATGCGGCGGGCTGCGCATCCACTCTTCGACGAACCGCCGCTGATCTTCACGGACCCCTGGCATTGCAGACATTGCCGGAAGAAGCGCGCCTGGAGTTGCGTGCTCGCGAAGCCATGGAGCGCACGCACCCGCTTGCGCGTGGCATGCGGGGCCTTCATGTGCGCGCGAAGCCGCTTTGCCGAGGACGCACTGGAAGCAGCCATCGCCGGCGGCGTACGTCAGGATTTGGGCCTGCCGATTTGCGGGCACTATTGCTTCAACGCGGATGCACTCGCGTGGAGGAACTGGACAACGAAGCGGTCAACACGCGATATTTTGCCGGGCGGGCAGATGGACTGATGGCGCGCGCCGGGCTGGGACGGTTGATGTGCGCGTGGCGCGATTGAGCCAGAGGAGGCGAGCATGGCGAAGGCAACAGGGCTGGGCGGCGTGTTTCTGCGGGCGCGCGATCCGAAGAAGCTAACGACATGGTATGGAGAGCACCTGGGGCTGGCGGTCACGGATTGGGGCGGCGTTGTCTTTGTGTGGGATGAGTGCCCCGCCCCGGAGGGGCATGGCGCGACGGTGTGGTCGCTGTTCGCATCGGATACGGATTATTTCGGCGATAGTGGGCAGCAGACGATGCTGAACTTCCGCGTGGACGATCTCGATGCCTTGCTGGCGGAGCTTGCCACGAAGGGAGTCTGGATCGACCCGAAACGGCAGGATGAGGAGAATGGCCGGTTTGCCTGGATCAAGGACGGCGAGGGGAACCGCGTGGAGTTGTGGGAGCCGCGGTGATTCACCAGAGCGTGTGGGCGGCCTTTGCCCGGCGGATGCGTTGATCGGCTGTGATCAGTGTTGCCCCATGGACGAGTGCCGTCGCGCCGATGATGCGATCTGCGGGATCAAGGCAGGTATTTTGCCGGGATCGGATTGGTGGGCGTCTCGCCGTCCCACAGGATGGTGACTACCCAGTAGCGATCGCCGTCTTTGAGCAACTGAATGGAATTGATGCCGCGCTGGAAGGGCTTGCCATCTGGCGTGTGACGCGACTCGTAGGTGGAGAAGACGTGCACGATGTTGCCGAAGCTCTCGGTCGTATTGTGAATGCCACGCTCGAAGAAGCCCTGCTCGAGAGCGGCTGCGGCGCGCGCCTGGTACTGCTCCGGCGTGTAGACCGCGATGTCGGCGCCACTGCCGTTCTTGTCGTGGCGTGTGGGAATCAGGCGCGCGTCGGGAACGAAGAGAGAACGGAAACGGTTCCAGTCGCGGTGTTTGCCGGCGGGGCCGGAGATCACATCGTAGAGCGCGGCGAGGATCGCGTCGACGGATTGGACGTCGGCGGGGCTGGCCTTTGGCCAATCCGGATGCGATGCGATGGAACCGGGCGCCGGGGCCGGAGTCTTTGCCGGCTGGGCGATGACGGGGACCGACAGGAAAAGAAGTGCCGCGGCAAGAGCGAACGAGCGAGTCATGCCGGGAACGGTAGCACACAACAATGCGGCTCTGCATAAGGGAGCCGCATCGCGCGTGCGAGCTTATGGAATGGCATGAGTGCCATGCGTAACGGCCGCACCGGCGCGCAGGGCGGCGGTGATGAGGACGACCTCGGCAATCTCCTCGGGCGATGCGCCGTTCTTGCGCGCGTTGTCGGAATGGATCCCGATGCAGTAGGGGCACTGCGTGGTGAACGCGACGGCCAGCGCCATCAATTCCTTGTATTTGACCGGGATGGCGCCTTCGGCCATCGCGGCTTTATCGAAGGCTCGAAATGCTTTCATCGCGTCCGGAGCATGGGCATCGAGAGTCTTGAGTTTGGCGAGATTCTTCGTGTCGTACATAGAAATATCCTCAGTATTCAGAGATAGACTGCCTGGCCGCGGGGAAGCAGCGCCATCCGGGCGATGCCTGTAACAGTGGGAACGATCTGATGATGGCTCATGGTGCGATCGAGAGTGCTCCAGCGTAACCCGATGGCTGCAGAATTGTCTTCAGCGGGAGCGCGGCGGGTCATTGCGCACGAGTGACTCGACCAGAGTATTGCCAAGCCAATCTTCGTATTGTTGCGCGGTCCATCCGCGATCGCGGACGAGAAGCCGATAGAGGTCGCGGCTGGTGAGCGACCAGAGGATGTCGCGCGCCTGCTGCGGATCGAGGCCGCGGCGCAGGCTGCGCGCACGGACCAGGAACTGAATCATGACCGCCTGCGCGTCGTAGCGGGTGCACTCGCGCTCTGATTCAGACTGGGCAAGCTCCGGAGCGACTGCGCCGGCGCCGCGCAGCAGGTCCAGCACGGAGTGCTCCGACTCATAGATGCGGCGAGCGATGCGAGCGGGAAATCGCAGGCGCTCCCGCGGGTCGGTGGATTGCATGGCTTCGCGTACCAGGTTTTGGTAGCTCTCATCAAAACGTGCCGCGTCGAGGATCTCGCGCAGGATGCCCTTCTTGGAGCCGAAGACACTGTAGACGGTAGCGACGGCGACCCCGGCCTTTGTGGCGACGGCTTCCATAGTCATGCCGGCGTAGCCATGTTCCTCGAGCAGCTTACGCGCGGCCGCGGCGATGCGAGCGCGAGTCTCGTCAGCCTGGCGCTGGCGGGTGGGTGAGAGGTAGGGACGTTTTTTCAAACTTTCTTTGAGTCCTCCGGGCAGCATATCGCATTATTCGATATATAGAACTACATCCAATAATGATCCATAGGACGGAAAGATGACGGTATCGGAATCGGAAAATCTCGGGATAGTTCGCAGGCTCTATGAAGAAGCGCTCAACCAGAACCGCCCGGAACTCCTGCCGGAACTGCTGAGCGAGGATATTGCCTTCCATGGCGTGACGGAGGAGCGCGGAATCGTGGCATACCGCACGATGACCGACCGGCTGCGGGTTGCATTCGGCGATATGCGCTTCACCATCCATGACCTGATCGCCAGCGGCGATCGCGTGGTTGTGCGCTGGAGCATGGACGCAAAGCACCAGGGGCCGCTGGCGGGCATTCCCGCGACCGGGAAGACGATTCAACAGCGCGCGAACGTGATTTACCGCATGCAAGCGGGGAAGATCGCGGAGGGCTGGGCCCAGATGGACCAGATTGGCGTCCTGCGGCAGATCGGCGTGGACCCACTGGCAAAGGCAACGGCAAGGAAGCAGTAATCCACACGTTTTGGCGGGGAGGACGGGTATGCGGCTGGTGGTTCTAGGAGCGACGGGCGGGATCGGGAAGTATCTGCTGGAATATGCGACGGCGCGTGGTCATGAGGTGACGGCCTTTGCGCGCGCGCCGCACAAGATTGCGCTGAAGAGCGAGAAGCTGAGGGTGGTTCCGGGCGATCTGTTGAACCCCGGTCAGCTTGCGGATGCGATTGCAGGGCACGATGCGGTGTTGTCGGCATTTGGTCCGGAGACGCTACGCCGTGTGCGCACGCGCGAGCTGTTCGGCGGCGCGCTGGCCAAGGCACTGGAGCGCAGCGGCGTGCGACGTGCGCTGGTGGTGTCCTCGGCGCTGCTCTTTCCGGAGCAGAACGCGATCGGAAAGCTGCTGCGGGCGACGCTCTTCCGCAATCTGCTTCCGGATATGACGGCGATGGAAGCGGCCCTTGAACAGGATGGCCTGGAGTGGACCATCTTGCGGCCGCCGAAGCTGACCGATGGGCCGCTGACCAGGGACTACAGCGTCGCCGATGGGCGGCTGCCGAAGGGCATGACGATCTCACGCGCGTGCGTCGCAGACTTTATGGTGAAAGAAGCGGAGCGGCCGGCGCACGTGCAGCAGATTGTGGGTCTGTCGAAATAGAATCTCGGCTACAGGAGTGCTGAGATGAAGGTGGCGGTGATTACGGGGGCGGCGCAGGGTATCGGCCGGCGCACGGCGGAGGTATTGGCGGCGGAGGGCTATGCGCTGGCGCTGCTCGATCTGCAAAGTTGCGAGACGACGCAGGCGGCAGTGCAGGCAGCGGGCGCGGAGGCGACAGAGTACCTGGGCGACGTGTCGGACGAGGGTGTGGTCATTCGCGCGGCGCGCACGGTGCAGAAGCGCTGGGGACGCGTCGACGTGCTGGTGAACAACGCAGGCATCAGCTTCATTAAACCGGCCGAGGCGGTGGAAGCGGATGAGTTCCGGCGCGTGCTGGAGGTGAACCTGGTGGCGCCATTTTTGCTGGCGCGCCACTTTGGCGCGATGATGCTGGCGCAGCGGGCGGGCAGCATTGTGAACGTGGCCTCGATTGCGGGGCTGATGGGCGTGAGTGATCGCAGCGCATACAACACATCGAAGCATGGACTGATCGGGCTGACGCGCACGCTGGCGGCGGAGTGGGGCGGCCGCGGTGTACGATGCAACGCAGTGTGTCCGGGCTGGGTGAAGACGGAGATGGACGCGGCGGACCAGGCGCGCGGCACCTATGCCGATGCGGACATTACTGATCGTATTCCGATGGGGCGTTTTGCCACTCCGGAGGATGTAGCGCGTGCAATTGCATTTCTGGCCGATCCGGTGAAGAGCGGATTTGTGAACGGGCAGGCTCTGGCGGTGGATGGCGGATGGACCACGGATGCGAGTTGGCAGAGTTTGCGGTTGAGCAAGCGGTCAAAAAATTAACCCGCCGTTTGGCGGCGGGATCTATGGGGTCTGGAGCACGAGGCCAAGCCATGGCGCCCGATAATATCGCGCCGAGCGACCGATAGAATCAGTCTTCGATGGGAGATTTCTTGAAACGCCGAACATTTCTTACAGCCTCCTTAGCCAGCGCAGCGCTCGCGGCGGCACGCACAGGCGCGGCACAAGCGCCAGCAGCCCAGAGCGCCCGCGAATACTACCTGCTTCGCCGCTACCAGCTGCAGGCCGGCCCGCAGACAAAGATTGTTGAAAGCTATTTTGGCGATGCGCTCATTCCTGCGTTATCGCGCATGGCGATGGGGCCGATCGGCGCATTCAAGCTCGATTATGGGCCGGAGACGCCAGCATTCTATGTGCTGATTCCGGGACGTTCCGTTGAGGCGCTGGCGACCATCGACTTACAACTTGGACAGGACGCGAATTTCCTCAAAGCTGCTGAACCATTTTGGGGTGCGCCTGCCACCGCAACTGCGTTCTTGCGAATGGAGAGCACCTTGCTGGCGGCATTTGAGGGCTGGCCGCGGCTGACTCCACCGGCAGCGACGGCGACAAAGAGCAAACGCATCTTTCAGCTGCGGACTTACGAAAGTCCGAGCGACGCGGCGCATGTGCGCAAGGTGGAGATGTTTCACAAGGGCGAGTTCGAGATATTTCAGAAGGCGGGTTGCCATCCTGTCTTTTTCGGGGATGCGCTGATTGGCTCGCGATTGCCGCAGCTGACTTACATGCTGAGCTTCGCGAATCTGACGGAACTGGAGAAGAGCTGGGCTGCGTTCAGCGCCGATCCGGATTGGAAGACGCTGTCGTCATCTCCGCGATATAACTACGAAGCGATTGTCAGCAATATTTCGAATTTGGTACTGAGTCCGCTGGCGGCTTCGCAGATTTAAGTTCTCGCGCCTCGAGCACGGTTGAGTGGGACCCCACTTAGTCGATTCACGTTGTTCAACTCAAGTCAGCAGTTAGTGAATGGTCTTCATCTTGCGTTGCATGTAGTCCATCATCACGTACTCGCCTAAGCGGTCCGGCGTTGTGAAGTAGGCTTTGCCGCGGCACATCGATGTGACCTTCTGCACGAACTGCACGAGGCCGAAGTCCTGCGCGAGCATGAAGGTGTTGACCATGATGTTTTTGCGCTTGCAGCGGCTGACTTCTTCTAACGTTTCGGCGATGACCAGCGGATCGAGACCAAAAGCATTTTTGTAGATGCGGCCGTCGGGCAGGGTCAGCGCGGATGGCTTGCCGTCGGTGATCATAACGATCTGCTTCATGTCCTTGCGCTGGCGGTCGAGGATGCGCTGCGCGACGCGCAGGCCCTCGCGGGTGTTGGTGTAGTACGGGCCTACCTTGACGCGCGCGATCTGCGAGACGGGCATTTCCTCCGCGGAGTCGTGGAAGAGGACGAGGTTGAGCGAGTCGCCGGGGTATTGCGTGCGGATGAGGTGGGAGAGCGCCATGGCGACGCGCTTCGCCGGCGTGAAGCGGTCTTCGCCGTAGAGGATCATGGAGTGCGAGCAGTCGAGCAGGACGACGGTGGCGCAGGAGCTCTGGTATTCGGACTGATGAACGTGCAGGTCGCGGTACTCGATGTTGAGCGGCAGCGTGATGCCCTCGCGGGAGAGCGCCGAGTTGAGTGTCGTGTTGACGTCGAGGTTGAGCACGTCGCCGAACTCGTATTGCTTCGATGCGCCGGAGGCTTCAATGCCCGTGGCCCAGTGGCGCGTGTCGTGCCGGCCGTAGCTCGATTTCCCGAGTGAGCCGAGCAGGTCGCGCAGGGTTTTGAAGCCGAGGAAATCGAGGCTCTTGTCGGTGACTTCGAAGCGGGCTTCGGTTTCGGGCCGGCCCGTGTGGCCGGGGCGATTGGCGGCGCGGTTGGGGTCGTGCGGCGCGTCGATGGAGACGTATTCCTCTTGCTGCATACGCTCGATCACGCGATCGATGAGATCTTCGACCTGCTCGGCAGTCATGTTCTGGAATTGCTGCTGGGAGTCCTCATCAAAGAGGTCGCCGGATTCGAGCGCCTGGCGAATGGCTTCGCGCAGGTTTTCGAGCGTGTGGTCGCCGTTCAGCTCAGAGAAGCGCGAGTACGGGTCCTGGAAGCCGGAGTCGAGCAGGTAGTCGGACAGGGCCTTGAGCAGGTCGTCCATCTCGATTCCGGAGGCGAGGTCGCCGGTGTACCGGGTGTAGCGGACGCGCTTCATGCCTCCAGCGTAGTCCTGTGGCTGCGTGAAAGCTACCGGCCTCTACGCTTCATCGGCTGAAATGCTCGAGCAGATTGTCTGTGTCCCGGTCGACTGAGCGAAGTGTGTAGCCTGCCTGGAGAAACTGTTCGAGGCAATCTTCGCAGGTGCCGTTTCGGACGCCGTTGATTGGCGCGTAAGCGTAAAAGTCATTGTGAGTAGCGAAGAAATCGGCGAACGTGCGAGCCCGCAGGTCGCCCAACCGCATCCATTGCGATTCCCGCTGGTAGGCGGCGAGCGAAGGATCATTGGGATCCGGATAACCCAGGTAAAGATGACGCCGCAGCTCAGGGGATGCGTAGAAGTAGAGATACAAATAAGTGTGCTCGTGGGTGACCAGGATGTCTTTGGCGCCGCGGTTTTCGAGCAGGGCAGCGTCTCGCATGAGCGGCCGGTGCGGATCGGGCGGAAAGGGGAACAGGCTTGCGGGTTCGATCTGATCGAGGTCGGCATGATGCCAATGGCAATACGAGGCGATACCGATGTCAGCAACAAGCAGGAACAGCATGGCTGCGACCAGGCCCTTCGCCGCGAGATTGCGACGTGTGCCCGCGGCGGTAGCCTGCGCGAGAAGAATGGCGTAACCGGCAGCAGCAGCGAGAAAATAGCGATCGAAGAATGGGCCGTGACTGATCTTCACGCCGACCGCCCCTACGATGACAATTCCCCCCAGGATTGAAGCGAGCCAGATCTCTTCCCGAAGCAGGCGCGGGGCAGGAACTGCCGGTTGACCGGTTTGCGATCGCTCCATGGCGAGCAGCAGAAGAAGGAGCAGCACCAGCGCCAGCGCGGGACCGACCATCGCGATCAGGTAGTGCTGAATCACTTCGTAGGGATGAATGTGAAGGCCGCCGAGCGAGGTGACGGTGCGATAGTTATGCATCATCCGGAGGTAAAGCGGAGCGACACAGGGTGGCGCCAGCAGAAGTGCAATGAAGGCACCGGGATGCAGGCTCCACTTTTTCAAGAGTCCCAGCGCTTCCACTGCGAGAAACGGCACGAACAGGTATACCGAATACACGTGGGTGAGAAGCGCGCCGAGAGCGCTGACAAACAAAGCAAGCGTCCAGAGAGAGAAATTGCGGCCTTGGCGCGCGCGCTGCCAGCAGAGCAACATCAGGCCGCACCATCCCAGCACCATGCCCTGGGGACGCGCCTCGTAGGCGTAGGTGTAAGCGAGAGTGAATACCGGAAAGAGCGCGGCAACGCAGCCTTGCAGCGGTCCGAGGCGTCGTTGGACGAAGAGGAAGATGCACGTACAGAAGACCCAGAAGCCAATGATGCCGGGAAGGCGCGAGGCGATGAGGCCATCACCGGAAAAGGCCTGGCCCCATCGTGTCGCAAGATAGAAGAGCGGTGGATTGAAATCGATGCCGTGTAGCACCGCGCTCCAGGTGGCTCCAAAGCTGGGAAGCCTGCACAGGAAGACGGTGATGATTTCGTCAAACCAGAAGGTCTTGAGCGAAGCGCGCAGCAGCGTGTCGGCGAAGTAGAGGATCGAGATCGCTACAAAAGCGATACCGATAAATCGGCGGGAAGCTCTTCGCGAAGAAGGATCGGTAGCGGCTGCGGATGCGGAAGATGAGGAGGCCATAGATGACAGGCAAACATTGTAGAAGGGAATGCGTGCGGGAGTGTTCGATCGATGCATGATTTAGATCGATTGGCCGTCGTGCTGGTGCGCACGCGCAACCCGCTGAACATCGGCGCGGCGGCTCGTGCGATGCAGAACTTCGGCGTGCATGATCTGCGGCTGGTGGCGCCGTATGAAGCGTCGTTCCGCGAAGCGCGCTCGGCGGTTGGCGCGAGCTCGGTGCTTGCGGAGGCGCGTGAGTATGCTGCGATCGCCGACGCGGTGGCGGATTGCCGCCTCGTAATCGGCACGACGGCAGCACGGCGGCGCGAGCTTGCGCAGCAGTTGCTCGGGTTGGACCAGGCGGCGGCGCCGGTGCACGCCGGGTTGGCGCAGGGGCGCGTGGCGCTGCTGTTCGGCTCGGAGAAGCATGGGCTGACGCGCGAGGTCCTGGACCACTGCCACTTACTTGTTCGGATCGCGACCGACGCTGCGCAGCCCTCGATGAACCTGGGGCAGGCGGTGGCGGTTTGCCTGTGGGAGCTGGCGCGGGACATGGCTCTCACCGCCGAAGCGGGCGAGGCGAAGGCGCTTTCCGGCGATGTGGAGCGGCTTGGCGCGCTGCTGATGGAGCTGCTGGATGCCGCGAAATATACGCACCGGAAAACGAAGGCGAGCACGGAAGCAGAAGTCCGGCGGATGCTGCGGCGGATTCATGTCACGGATGCGGATACATACCTGCTGATGGGGATGGCGCGGAAGCTGCTTCGGAAGTTAAAGGCGGGTGGAGAAAGCCGTGTTTGACACGGTGCCGGAGTCGTGGCACGCTGAGTAGCAATGACTTTCTGCGCCAGCAGCCGATTTAGCTTCCGTTATTGGTTTCCAATAGCGGCCTCGGCGGCGTGCGCGCATCCTGATCCAAGCTAAAGCAAAGCAAAGCGCAACAGTCCCGAAGGCCGCGATTCCAAATCGCGGCCTTTTCGTTTTTCCCGCACGAGAACAGCAACCCGGAGAGAGGCCATGACGAACGCAGCAGTTCTGGAAGCAGCAACCCTGGAAGCAGTGACAAGTCCTGAGAGGAAACGCGCGATGTCCCGGCTGACGGAGCGGCGCTATGCCGCCCATACCACTGCGGTGCAGGTGGGCGACGTCGCGATCGGCGGAGGCGCTCCGGTGGTCATCGCGGGGCCGTGCTCGGTGGAGTCGCGCCAGCAGCTCATGACGGCGGCGCAATGCGTGAAGGCTGCGGGCGCCACAGTGCTGCGCGGCGGGGCGTACAAGCCGCGTACCTCGCCCTATGACTTCCAGGGGCTGGGACTGGAAGCGTTGCTGATCCTCCGCGAAGCATCGGATCTGACCGGCCTTCCGGTGGTGAGCGAGGTGATGAGCACAGACGACATCGAGGTGGTAAGCGATCATGTCGCGATGCTGCAGGTAGGCGCACGCAACATGCAGAATTTCCCATTGCTGCGACGGCTCGGCAAACTGCGAAAACCCGTGTTGCTGAAGCGAAGTCCGGCAGCGACGGTGAAGGAGTGGCTGCTGGCAGCTGAGTACATTCTGGCCGGCGGCAACGACCAGGTAGTGCTCTGCGAACGCGGGATTCGCTCCTACGATCCGGAGCTGCGCAATACCTTCGACATCGGTGGCATGGTGCTGGCGAAGGCTATGACGCATCTGCCGGTGATCGCCGATCCATCCCATGCAACCGGGCGGCGCGACCTGGTGCCTGCGCTCTCTCGCGCGGCGCTGGCAGCGGGGGCGGATGGGCTGATCGTGGAGGTGCACCCGCAGCCGGAGGAGGCGCTTTCGGATGGAGCGCAGTCGCTCGATCCGGAAGGATTCGCGGCGATGATGCGGTCGCTGCGGCCGCTGCTTGCTGAGGAGTCACCTGTGCGGGCGGCTGCGTCTCTGTAGCGCGTGGCCGGTGTTTGAGCAGGAGAACGGCGGACGTTAGTTCAATCCGCTGCGCTGCTTGCTGGAGCGGCGCTGCTGCCACTGCTCGTACTCACGCGACTCGTCGCGGCGCTCCTGGCTTCGCTCGCCCAGATTGCGGGCGCGGTCTTGTGCGCTGAAACCGCGCTCCTCACTGCGGCTCAGCTTCTTGTGCGAGTAGAGGCCCTCGAGCAGGAACTCAGCCGCTGCGACGATCTTCTCCGGCGCGTCCTTCGGCTTGACGTCGAGTGGCTCGAGCTTTTCGAGCAGGCCCTGAATCTGTTCGAGCTCCGCGAGGGTCGCTTTGGCGGATTGCGTGTCCTCGATCTTGATGTTGCCGCCGAGATTGAACCACTGCTCGATCTGCTGCATGTTCGTCTCGGCGAAGTAGCGGTCGTAGACGCGCAGGATCGCGGTGCGGATGATCTCGCGGACTACCACGTCGGCACCCTTCATCTCGCCTTCGTATTCCAGCTCGATCTTGCCGGTGATGCCGGGAATCGCGGTGTAGATATCGCCGACGCGAGGGAAGGCGAGCGATTCGCCGTGCAGCAGCGCGCGGCGCTCTGCGTTCGAGACAGAGAGCTCCATGGTGGCGATGGGCAGCCGCTGCGAGACGCCGGATCGCTTGTCCACCTTCTTGTCCTCGCGCGCGGCGAAGGCGATTTGCTCGACGATCTCGTAGATGTAATCGGCGACTTCCGTCGTGAGGCAGCCACGGTCGCTCCAGGATTCCTGGCGGGTGATGGCGATGCCTTCGTCCACGGTCTGCGGATAATGCGTGCGAATCTCCGAGCCCATGCGGTCTTTCAGCGGAGTGACGATCTTGCCGCGGGCGGTGTAGTCCTCCGGATTCGCACTGAAAACCAGCGCGACATCGAGCGCCAGGCGCACGGGATAGCCCTTAATCTGCACGTCGCCTTCCTGCATGATGTTGAAGAGCGCGACCTGGATTTTGCCGGCGAGATCGGGCAGCTCGTTCACGGCGAAGAGGCCACGATTGGCGCGCGGCAGCAGGCCATAGTGCATGGTGAGCTCGTTCGAAAGATCGGAGCCGGAGCGCGCCGCCTTGATGGGATCGACATCGCCGATCAGGTCTGCGACGGTGACATCGGGCGTCGCCAGCTTTTCGACGTAGCGATCGTCGCGCGTCATCCAGGCGATGGGCGTCGCGTCGCCGCACTGGGCGATCAGGTCGCGCGCGTACTTTGAGATGGGGCGATAGGGATTGTCGCGAACCTCCGAGCCCGCGATATACGGTGCGACGGGATCGAGCAGGCCGGTGAGCGCGCGCAGGATGCGGCTCTTCGCCTGTCCGCGCAGGCCGAGCAGGATGAAGTTCTGTCGCGAGAGGACCGCATTGACGATCTGCGGCACCACCGTGTCGTCGTAGCCCACGATGCCCGGAAAAATGGGCGAGGAGTTCTTTCCGGAGGCTTGCTCCTGCAGCAGGCGAATGAGGTTCGCGCGCATCTCATCCTTGACGGAGCGGTTCACGTAGCCTTCAGTGAACTCTTTGCTGGCGCGCAGCTCCCCCAGCGTGGCGGGCATTGCGGTCCGGGACGGAGACATCGGCTGGGACATGCGTGGGACCCTCCTCATTACTGTACTGTTTTTGCCCTTTCGATGCGGGGGGCAGCACCGCGGGACGCTGACTCACATGATGTGTCCGTTGGTGGCCTGGCGCGCAGCGTACTTGTTGCGGCGAAGCCTGGGCAGGAGCTCGCGGTAGTACGCGAGCAGAGTCTCGGTTCGCGCGCGGTCCGAGCGCATGGCGAGGAGTGCCTGCTGGAAGTTGAGATCGCCCGGTACGGCGGCGGCCAGCAGATAGGCGACAGGGGCCTCGAGGTTGAAGTGCAGGCTGTTCTCCGGTATGCCGAGCAGAGACAGAATCTCGAAGTGCATGGCCACGCACTCTTCGCGCTGCGCGCGGATGGAGAGCTTCCCCGCGTCGGGGATCAGAGTGACGTCTGCCTGCAGAAAGCTGCGCGATTCGTCGAGCTGGTCGATCTCGAAGCGATCGATGCCCTGGGTGAGAATGTCGCTGCGTCCATCCGCATAGCTGTGCAGCACACGCACGATCTGCGCGCTGCATCCGATCACGGCTAGACCATCGGGCTGCGCCCGCACCACGCCGAAGAGTGTGTTCGCTGCGAGGCATTCAGCGACCATCTCGCGATAGCGCGGCTCGAAGATGTGGAGGGGAAGCGGCGCTCCGGGGAAGAGGACGAGATCAAGCGGGAACAACGGAATCTTCATGTCCTGCCCACATTATGCGCCCGTGGGCACACGGCACGGCGCACTCAGATCGAGAGATCGTCGAGCATCGCGCTCATCTCATTCAGGGCAAGGCGATTGCCGGTGCGCTGCGCGGCGGCCACACCGGCTTCGAGCCGTTTCCGGGCTTCGTCATTGCGGCCGGCCTTGAGCAGCAGTTGGGCGGACATCTGATAGCCGGCGGTGTAATCCGGATTCGTCGTGGTCAGCTGCTCGAATTCGCTGAGTGCGGCGTCCGTGTTTCCCTGGTTCGCCAGCTCCATGGCAAGGCCGTAGCGCGCAAACGCGTCGTTCGGGTTTTGCGCAAGGACTTCCTTCAGCATTGCGATTCTGTCCACTGGAGAGCCGCCTCCTTCGATGACCCTAGCATGTCCGCGTGTTTGCGGGTTTCGCTCCGATGCCGGACACTGGAGGGTAGCTTCGAGGAACGAAAGAGACGTACCCATGGATTTCAACGCAAAACTGCCGACCCGCACCGTTGCCGAATCACGCAGCGAGATGACGGAGCTGATCCTGCCGAACGATGCGAACACGCTGGGCAATCTGCTGGGCGGCCGGCTGATGCATTTCATTGACCTGGTGGCGGCGATGGCGGCCTACCGGCACGCGCGGACCCACGTCGTGACCGCGTCGATGGACCACATCGACTTCATCGCTCCAGTGCACGTGGGCGATCTGCTGATTCTGAAGTCGTCGGTGAATCGCGCGTTTAACACCTCAGTGGAAGTTGGCGTGAAGGTGTGGGTGGAGAACACGATTGCCGGGATACATCGGCATGTCGCATCGGCATATCTGACGTTTGTAGCCGTGGATAGCCAGGGACGCCGCGTCCCGGTGCCGGGTCTCGAGCCGGAGACGGAGGAAGAGAAGCAGCATTACGAAGACGCCGGGCGCCGGCGCGCGCAGCGGGAGAAGGAGCGCGAGCGCAAGCGCCAGACGAAGCCGGGCGAGGGAGCCACCGACGGCGCCGCGCGTCCTGCTGCATATACGACGAAGTAAGAGATGGAACATAGCCGGTCCTGGCGCCGGTAGAACAGGAGTGATTTCAATGGGAGCACATGGCAACCAGATGCCGCAGCCGCAGTCGCTGCCGGGAGTCAAAGCGATCATCGCCATCGGATCGGGCAAGGGCGGCGTAGGCAAGACAACCCTCGCAGTGAATCTGGCGATCGCCCTGGCGAAGCTCGGTCACAAGGTGGGGCTCGTGGATGCGGATATCTATGGCCCGAACGTGCCGTTGATGATGGGGGCGACGTCGCAGCCTCGAGTGATCGAAGGAAACCGCATTGAGCCGCTGACCGCGCATGGCGTGAAGATGATTTCAGTGGGCTCGATCAATCCCGGCGACAAGCCGCTGGTGATGCGCGGGCCGATGCTGCACCAGATCATCCGGCAGTTCCTGCAGCAGGTGGCGTGGGGCGAGCTGGACTATCTGATCGTGGACCTGCCGCCGGGCACGGGCGATGTGGTGATCTCGCTGGTGCAGACGGTGCCGCTCACCGGCGCTGTCGTCGTGTCGACGCCGTCCGATGTTTCGCTGCAGGACGCGCGCAAGGCGCTGGAGATGTTTCACCAGGTAAACGTGGAAGTGCTGGGCATCGTCGAGAACATGAGCCAGTTCACCTGCCCGCATTGCCACGAAGTGATCGATGTCTTCTCGAAGGGCGGCGTGGAGCGGACGGCGGCGCAGTTCAAGCTGCCGTTCCTTGGCTCGGTGGAGTTGGACCCGAACATCCGCCAGGGCGGCGATCGCGGGCTGCCCGTGGCGCTCGCGCCTGAGCAGTCGTCGGTGGGCACGGCGAGCTTTTACGCGATCGCGCGCAAGCTGATCGAGCGCGCGGAGGAGCAGCGCGCGCACGAGCAGAATGTATTTGAGATCACGTAAGCGAGGGTGAGGCGCGGAGGCGTTCGACGCCGCCTCCGCATTCCTGCGTCAGTGCTTGTTGAGCAGTCCGCCGAGAGTCTTGCCTGGGTTCTGGGAATTCGCCGCCTTTGCTGCGCCCTTCCTGCCGAGCGGGCCGGCCGCCGGACTGCCGGCGCCGCTGGTCAGGCCCTTCAGGTCCGGCGTGATGACCGGGTTTGAGGCCGTGCCCGTAATCGTGACGGTAACCCCATTCTTGAGCGCTCCAGCGGCAGCACCGCCTACGTTTCCTCCGATCATCGAGATGGCCTGGGTGGCCACGCCGGCCGCGCCGTTTTGCGAGAGCTTGCCGACGACATGGAAGTTCAGCGCCTTGGCCGCGCTAACGCTGCCGTTGCCGGTGGCGCTCCCCAGGCCGGGTACATCCAGCAGGATGTTCTGTGCGTCGATCGCGCCGCCTGCTTCACGGAGATTCAGGCTAAGGATCCGTATCGTTGTGTTGTTGCCGGTTCCACCGCCGGTCAGCCGCGTAACTGCTGCTAACTTGGAGCCGAGATTGAAACCGACGAGCTGGGTGTTCTCAAGACGAACTGGCCCCGTGATCACCGGCGCGTCGCTGGTTCCAGTGACGGCGAGAGTTGTAGAAAGCGTGCCTCCCTGCAGCTTCGAGCCTGAAGGCATCTCGACACCAAGCGCGGGCAGAAATGCTTCGAGGTCGTTGACCGGCGCGCCCTGTGTACCGACAGTCGCGTTCAGGCTGGTCTTCGCGCCCTGCGTTCTATAAGTGCCTGCGATGTTGAAGACAGCCCGGTCAAACCCGAGTGTTGTTTTGCTCAATTGGCCGGAGCGCGAGACAAGATTCTGGTCCATGGCGAAGTTGACGCGGACCGGCCGCGGGGCGGGCGAGCCGTTCGCCGCTAGCTTGAGCTGGCTGGCGATAATGGTTCCCTGCACGCGCGCGGTCTGGCCGTTCGAGACGACGTCGGCATTCAGGTCCGCAATCCCCGAGACGCCGGCCGAAGGCGGCACGAACCCGCTGGCCACCAGATCGGCATGCTTCACTTCTATTTTCGCGGTAAACGGAGTCTTCGACGCGTCGGCCTGATTGAAAGGGCCGCCCTTGCCACTTACCGAGACGGTTCCGTTACCTGACAGGGCCGCGGAAAGCGAATACGTGAAGGGAGTAGTCAGCGAGAAGTCGTTGATCTTGGCCTGCACATCCTTGATGACCTGCGGACGCGTGGGCGCACCGAGATCGGCGATTGTCACCTGGCCATCTGTGAGCTGGAGAACGCCGATAGACAGGTTAGGCATCGCGCTCTGCGTCTCGGCTTTGTTGGATCGTTTATTCGAATTGCCAAGGCTGGCGTAGTTCCAGACATTCGCCTGGTTCTGGATCAGGTTGATCTGCGGCGTATCGATGGTGATGCTACGAATCTTCACTTCCTTATCGAAGATCAGCGGGCCGACCTCAATGCCAATGTCGACCTGCTTCGCCTGGACGAACGGCTGCCGGCTGAATTGCGGATCGTCGGCGATGCTGAGCTGGTCCGCGGTAAGCGAGCCGCTCAGGAGCGAGAAGCTGAGATGTCCAAGGGTCACCTTTCTACCGGTTGCGTCCGAAAGCATGCTCTCGACGCGCGGGCGGTAGTTATCTGCATTCAAGAGAATGGGAATGAGAATGAGCAGGAGAATGATGAGCCCGCCTGCTACCGCCGCAATGGTGATCCACAAACGCCGCCTGTTCATCATGGGAATCCTTCTTCCTGGCGAAGGACGGACGTGATTCGAAGGGCCCCATCCGTCCGGTTCCGGAACCGTCTATTAGGAACACGCTGATGGTACTTTGGTTAGCCCAATCCTGCCTGAAACCTACGTTTATGCCGTCCAGGTGAACCGAGTCAACCTGATACGATAAACGAGGCGGCATCTCTCTGGAGCGATCCTTCGGAGCAGCACGCAGGTGACACGGCCATGACAGCAGAGCTCCGAATCAGCCCACGGGAGCGATTGATATTGACGGCCATCCTGGAGCTTTATATAGCGACCGGGGAGCCGATTGCGTCGCAGGCCGTGGCGCGAATTTACGCGGACAAGGAAGGGATGAGCTCGGCGACGATCCGCAACGTGATGGCGTCGCTGAGCGACGCAGGCCTGCTGGAACAGCCGCACACCTCCGCGGGGCGGATTCCCACGGCAAAGGCTTTCCGCTTCTACGTCGAGCACCTGGCAGGAGCGGCGCGGGCCGCCGCGGGAACCAATGCCGCGCAGCTGTCGGCGGAGAAGCGGCGGCAGATCGACGAGTGCTTTGCCGGGGTGACGAGCCGTCAGCATTTTCTGGAGCGGACCTCGCATGTGCTGGCGATGATTTCGAGCGGCGTCGGAGTTGCGGCGGAAGCGGCGGGCGAAATGGAGTGGCTGGAGCACATCCACTTTGCGCGGCTGGCCTCTCAGCGGGTGCTGGCGGTGGTGGTAACGCGTGGCGGCACGGTGCTGGACCGCGTGCTGCAACTGGATCATGACCTGGCGCAGAGCGACCTCGAGGCGGCGGGGAATTTCCTGAACGGAAACTTCCGCGGCTGGTCGATAGATCGCATCCGGGCAGAGATTGAGCAGCGCATGGAGCAGGAGCGCAGCGAGTACGACAGGATGATGCAGTCGGTGAATGAGCTGTTCCGCAAGGGTGCGCTGGAGGGCGCCCAGCCGGCGCAGATCTTTATAGAAGGCGCGGCCAACCTGGTGCAGCGCGATGTGGACCAGGAGCGGCTCCGGGCGCTGCTGGGCGCGCTCGAGGCCAAGAAGCGGCTGATCGACCTGCTGAGCGCGTATGTCGATGCGCGGCAGCAGGCGGTTCGTGTGGTGGTTGGGCTGGAAGATACGATTCCGGATATGGAGAACATGGTGCTGATCGGCACAGGCGCGCGTCTGGGCGCGGAAAGTGTGGGGACGGTGGCCGTGCTGGCACCCACGCGCATCCGCTACAACGAGACGATCCAGGCAGTCTCCTACATCGCGCAGCTCTCGGAACGGATTCTCCAGCGAAGTTAGCGTCCCCGCAGCGCGCATCGAAACTACATGCGATACACCCGCAATAGACACGACACAGGATTGAAGAGACGTATGGCTATGACTGAAAATGCGACAGATACGACACACGAAGAACAGAACATGGAAAACAGGCAGACGTCCGGCGAGCGGCAAGCCGACCCACAGTCGGAGACGAACGCATCGAGCTCGACGGCAGTGGCGGAAACCATGTCCGGCCTGCATGAAGAATGCGATCGGCTGCGGGCGGAGCGGGATGGGTTGATTGAGCGCCTGGCGCGGCTGCAGGCGGAGTTCGATAACGCTCGCAAGCGTGAGCAGCGTGAGCGGGCCGACTATCGCTCCTTTGCCGTTGCCGACGCCGTCGAGCAGTTCCTGCCGGTGCTGGACAATTTCAAGCTGGCGCTGAACGCGAACGGCACTGCCGAGCAGGTGCGCACCGGCATCGAGTTGATCGCCAAGCAGATGGAAGAGGTGCTCCGCTCGCTGAACGTGACGCCGGTGGAGACGGTGGGCCAGCCTTTCGATCCGCGAGTCCACGAGGCGCTGGAAAGCGTGGAGCGTTCCGACCTTCCCGATCATCAGGTAATTGACGAAATTCGACGCGGCTATCGCATCCGGGACCGACTGCTTCGACCGGCCCTGGTACGTATCTCCGCGAACCCGAATGTCTCCGAGGCATAGGCCCGGAGATTGCCGGGAATTGCGGCCGGGCGCCGCAGAGCGATATCCCTGAACGCCGGAGTGGAGTGTACCGCCGGGCAGGCTGAACAGAAGACTGAGTACAGGAAAAATGGCAAACGTGGCACACGTCGACTACTACGAAGTCCTGAGCGTTTCAAGAGAGTGCAGCGACCAGGAATTGAAGACCGCATACCGCAAGCTGGCGATGCGGTATCACCCGGACCGCAATCCGGACAATCCCGATGCTGAAGAGCGCTTCAAGCAGGCGAGCGAGGCCTACCAGGTGCTGAGCGATCCGGAGAAGCGCGCGGCCTATGACCGCTATGGTCACGCAGGCGTGAGCGGCGCAGCGGGAGGCGGATTCCCCGGCGGCGTGGATCTGGGCGACATCTTCGGCGATTTCTTCGGCGAGATGTTCAATGTCGCTGGCGGACGCTCGGGACGGGCATCGCGCGCACAGCGCGGCCGCGACATCCGTTACGACCTGACGCTTGATTTTGAAGACGCCGTCTTCGGCAAAGAAACGACGGTCACCGTCAGGCGGCAGGATCTGTGTCCTGAGTGCCGCGGCTCGGGCGCGGCGCAGGGCAAAGCGCCCAGCACCTGCCAGCAGTGCGGCGGCCGCGGTCAGGTGCGCTTTCAGCAGGGCTTCTTTTCGATCGCGCGCACCTGTCCCATCTGCAGCGGTACCGGCCAGGTGGTCACCGAGCCATGCCGCACCTGTCATGGCGACGCGCGCGTAGAGAAGGAACACACGATTCAGGTGAAGATCCCGGCGGGAGTCGAGGATGGCACGCGCATTCGCTACCAGGGAGAAGGGGATGCCGGCCGCTATGGCGGAAGCTCCGGCGATCTCTACATCGTGCTGGCGGTGAAGCCGCACGCCTATTTTGAGCGCGAGGGACACGATCTACACTTCGCAGTGATCGTCTCATTCCCGCAGGCGGCGCTAGGTTCGGAAATTTCCATCCAGACGCTGGAAGGCGAGACCACGCTGAAGATTCCCGAAGGCACGCAGAGCGGCAAGGAGTTCCGGCTGCGCGGCAAGGGTGTGCCTTATCTGAACGAGCGCGGCCGCGGAGATCTCATCGTGCAGGTGGTGGTCGAGACACCGAAGAAGCTGACCAAGGCGCAGCGCGAAGCGATCGAGCAACTGGGAGGCATACTCGGCGTGCAGAGTCGCGTCGCATCCCGAGGCGGCCTGCTGGACAAAATGAAAGACCTCTTCACCTAGTACTGGCCGTACGGGGCGTACTGGCCGTACGGGCGAAGGCGCCGTTGGCGCGAGCCGTTGGGTTCGCTTCCTTTGGTCACTCACGACAACTTCTGTGGGCGGGCCACTCCAAATGACAATCCTGGGTGCGCGGCTTCAGATCTGTTGAGCTGCTGCGTTCACGATTGCCAATGCGGCGATGGCCGCAGTTTCCACGCGCAGGATGCGCGGGCCGAGGCTGGCGCTGCGCCAGCCGGCGCCGTCGAACAGCGCTAGTTCGCTACCCGTCCAACCGCCCTCCGGCCCAATGGCCAGCTCGATTCCGCCGGCCGGGATAGTCTCCAGAATGCGTAACAGCGGCTGATCGACCTCCGTTTCGGAGAGCAGGATGCGGAGAGCATCCGGCTTCGCCGCAGAGAGTACGCCGGCCAGTCCGGTGGGCTCGGCAATCTCCGGCATGTCGCTGCGGCGGGATTGTTTCGCGGCTTCCAGAGCGATGCGCCGCCAGCGCTCCACCCGCTTGTCGGCGGCCTGGGCGAGATGCTTTTCCGTGCGCTCGGCGATGACGGGCCCAATGCGGCTGCAGCCAAGCTCGACGGCTTTTTCGATGGCCCATTCCATCCGGTCGAACTTAAAGACGCTGAGAAGCAGCGTGACGGGAAGCGCGGCGGCCGTTTCCAACTCCTCGAGAAGAGTGAAGTGAACGCTGTCGCGATCGACCAATGCGATGCGCGCGAGCCAGGCGCGTCCGCCGGCGACCACGTCAAATTCCATGCCGGGCTGGGCCCGCAGCACGCGGCTCAGGTGGCGCGCCTGCTCGCCGTGCAGCGCGGCGGAGCTCTCGTCCCATGTGTCTGCGATCCAGCGGCGGCGCGTCATGCACTCACTGTATCGCGCGCAGGCCAGCCGTAAAGGCGCGCAAAAACACCTCGGGGGACGCTTGCCTGCGTCCCCCGAGTCTGTTGCCTTGTTTGGTTGAATTGCTTACTTCTTCTTCGCTGCCTTCTTCGCCGCCTTCTTGGCCGGCTTCTTGGCTGCCTTCTTTGTTGCCATGGTGTCTATTCTCCCTTGTGCTGCAACGCAGTTGTTGCAGTTACGGAATGTATAGAGTGGTGGCATTGGAGTGTCAAGAAAAAAATCACGGATTTGTGAGCTTCTTTCTCCGCGCAACTTCGTTTTGTCGGTCGCGTCTGCAACTAGTGTGGGATGCGATGGAGCCACTGACTACCAAAGTAGAGGACAACTCCGCTGAGTGAATCGTGCCATGCGTGCGCGATGATGCCTGGACGCAGACTGCGACGCAGATGCGCGAGGATGCCGAAGAAGGCGCCGTACAGAGTGATGAGCAGCATTCCGCTCGCGCCTTCATACCCGTGCGAAAGCCCGAAGAACACTGCGGAAATTGCGATGCCGAGGCCGATGCGGCGCGTCAATCGAGTGAACTGCTGCTGCAAGTAGCCGCGAAAAATCAGCTCTTCACAGAAGGCGGCCGAGATGCTGAGAGCGAACCACATCGCCAGTTCCGGCAGCGATGCCGGCGCCATGCGCGACACGATGCCGCGGATCTTCTCCGGATGCATGCGGACGGCGCGCAGCAGCACACCGACCATACCGAGCGCGAAGAGCGATGCAAACCAGAAGCCGATACCGATGGCGACGTCGGTCCAGAACTCTGCCGCGCCGGGCCGCCGTATCCCCAGAAGCTGACGAAGCGGCGTGCGGCGCATGAGGAGTCCCCAGTGAACAAGCGCCAGCAGCACCCACTCCCATAGCAGCGTCACACTGTACATCACGTAATGGGTGTGCACGGGAGTGGCCGCGAGATGGCGCGTCAACGCATTCACCAGCGAAATGCCGAGCAACAGGACGAGGATGATTGCGGTGTGCCAGAGCGGCGCGAGCAGCGTGCTTGTGCGGGGTGGAGCGATTTGCGTGGTGCTGCTTTCGGGTGTTGTCACAGATAGCCGGATTGCCGCTGGATTTCAGTCCCTGCTATCTTCACACGTTGGCCATTCGGTTGGTCAGGGGAAGTCGAGGTTCCGAGATGGAAGAGGTTGTCATTGTTTCGGCTGTACGGACGCCGACGGGAAAGTTCCAAGGATCACTTTCGGGCTACAGCGCGGTGCAACTGGGCGCGCTGGCGGTGCGCGAGGCAGTGCGACGTGCGGGGATCGCGCCGGAGCAGGTGGACGAATGCATCATGGGCAACGTTGTTTCCGCCGGACTGGGACAGAACCCCGGCCGTCAGGCGGCGCTGGGTGGTGGTCTGCTGCCGGCGGTCAGCGCACTGACGATCAATAAAGTATGCGGCTCGGGATTGAAGGCGGTGGCGCTGGCAGCGCAGGCGATCCAAACTGGGAATGCTGAGATCGTGGTCGCGGGCGGCATGGAGTCGATGACGAACGCGCCATATCTGCTGCCACAGGGGCGCAGCGGCTTCCGCATGGGAGATGCGAAGGTGATCGATTCGATGATTCGCGACGGGCTGTGGGACGTCTACAACGACTACCACATGGGCCTGACCGGCGAGAACGTAGCGGAGAAGCACTCGATCACGCGCGAGCAGCAGGATGCCTACGCGCTGGCCTCGCACCAGAAAGCGTTAGCCGCGCAGAAGTCCGGCGCGTTCAAGGACGAGATGCTGCCCGTCGAGATCCCGACGAAGAAGAAGAGCGACAAGCCCGAAGTGCTCGACCGCGATGAAAGCGTGCGCGAGGATGCGTCGCTCGAAGCGCTGCGCGCGCTGAAGCCGGCCTTCAAGAAAGACGGTACCGTGACCGCAGGAAATGCTCCCGGCGTGAACGACGGCGCTGCTGCGCTGGTCGTGACCTCAGCGCGAAAGGCAGCGGAAATGAAGCTGACTCCGCTGGTGACGATTCGGGCGCAGGCCAGCAGCGGCGTTGAGCCGAAGTGGGTCATGCTGGCGCCGGTGATCGGCATCCAGCGCGTGCTGAAGAAAGCCGGCTGGACGAAGGAGCAGGTGGACCTCTACGAACTGAATGAAGCCTTCGCCGTGCAGGCCCTGGGCGTGATGAAAGAGGTGGGTCTGGATGCGCCCGATCTGGCTGCGCGGGTGAACGTGAATGGCGGCGCGGTGGCGATGGGGCATCCCATCGGAGCGAGCGGCGCGCGGGTGTTAACGACATTGATCTATGCGCTGATTCACCGCAACCTGCACAAAGGCGTGGCGGCGCTCTGCCTGGGTGGAGGCAATTCGGTTGCCATGGCGGTGGAACGCTAAAGCATTCGTGCACCGAAGGAAGACAGCCGGGGCAGCCAGTCGGTGCCGCGTCAAGGCTACAATGTACGAAATCGCCGGTGCCGGCGAGTACCGGCGTCCTCGGCGGAAGCCAGTCATTGTCCTTGCGCACAGAAGTGGACACCCGAATCCATCCTGTGCCTTAGTTAGCTTTGATCGCTGCCTCCAGATCATCCTGAAGCGAAAGGGACAAGTCGCCGCATGACCCTCCTGCTGCTACAGATGGCCATTGTGCTGCTGGTGACCCTGATCTGCGGCTGGATCGCGCGCAAGCTGGGGCAGACGCGCGTTGTGGGCGAGATTGTGGGCGGCATCCTGATCGGTCCTTCGGTGCTGGGGCGGCTCTTTCCGCATATAGCGGCGATCTTTACGCCGCACTCCTTTGCCGCCTTTGAAAACATGAGCACCATCGGGCTCATTCTTTACCTCTTCCTCATCGGGATGGAACTGGATTACGAGCAGCTCTACAAGCAGCGGAGCACTGCGGTGCTGGCCAGCGGCATGAGCATTCTTTTTCCTTTTGTCATGGCCGCGCTGCTGGCGCACTCGCTCCGCATCCGCTTTGCGCCGCATGGCATCGGCAGCATGCCGTTCGTTCTGTTTCTCGGCATCGCGATGAGCATCACGGCCTTCCCGGTGCTGGCGCGCATGTTGGAGGAGCGGCGACTGCAATCCACATCGCTGGGAACGACGGCCATCCTCTGCGCTGCCGTCGACGATGTGGTGGCCTGGTTGCTGCTGGCCTTTGCGCTGGCGCTGTTGGGCAAGGAGGGCCGCGCCGTCAGCCTTCCGATGCGCATGGCCGGCCTCGTAGGCTATCTCGTGTTCATGCTCGGCGCAGTGCGCCCACTGGCGAACTGGGTCGGCAGGCGCTATAAGTCGAAAGGCATGTCGCTGGAACTGCTTGGCCTGATCGTCATTTGCCTTCTGCTTTCCGCTGCGGCGACGGATTTCCTCGGCATCCATCCGCTTTTCGGCGCATTCCTCGCCGGCGTCTGCTTCCCGCGCATTCCGCGCTGGCAGGAGGAGATTCGCGCGCGCACCGACATGCTGATCGCCGTGCTGCTGCTGCCTCTTTTCTTCGCGCTGACCGGCATGCGCACGCGTCTCGATCTGCTGAACAACGCGAACATGTGGCTGTGGGCAGGCATCGTGCTTGCGGGATCCGTAGCAGGCAAAATGGGCGGCGCGGTGCTGGCTGCCCGATGGGTGGGCCAGTCCTGGCGGAACGCCGGCGCTCTGGGGGCGCTGCTCAATACCCGCGGCCTGGTCGAGCTGATCGTACTGAACATCGCGTACAACGCCGGTGTGTTCTCGCCCACGCTATTTACCATGCTGGTGGTGATGGCGCTGGTAACGACGATGCTGACGTCACCGATTCTGAAGCTGCTGAAGATTCAGGATGGCGAGGAGACGAACGGGGAACTGGTGGGCGCGCAGGCGAAGCACTCTGCGGCTTGAGGATACGGGATACTCTCGGCGTAGGATGTTTCGGTGATCCACTGATTTATCGGTTTCATTTTCGGCCTAGTCTTACTATTTACCGCGAGCCTTGCAGCGGGCTTCGGGCACGGACTCTACTTTTCATTGGGGCTTGTAGCTGCACCTTTTTCGATAGCTGGAATCAAAACTGCGTTCGGTGCGACGCCTCCTCTTTGGGCCGTGATCGGTCACGGATATCGTGCAAATAGTCCACGTTGGCGAATTGTCGCGATCGTTCTCGTTATCACCCAATATCTTGGTCTCGCGATTCTCCTATCGAGTAATCCGCAATTTGCGGATTACGACTACTGGCCTGAGGTTCCATTCTTCATCCACGCCTGGTCGGTTGCGACGATTGGCTTGTATGCCTTAGCGCAAATAGCGTTCTGGTGGGGAATTGCGGTCGGACCGAAGCGAATCTGACGAGAGCTTACGTCAGCATTCAATAACATTCAGCGCAAGCCCCGCCAGCGAGGTCTCCTTGTAGCGCGATTGCATGTCGAGTCCCGTCTCGTACATGGTGCGGATGACCTGATCGAGGGAGACTTTGTGCTCGTCCTCTTCGGCTAACGCCATGCGGCAGGCGTGCACGGCTTTGACGGCGCCCATCGCATTGCGTTCGATGCAGGGGATCTGCACCAAACCGCCGATGGGATCGCAGGTCATGCCGAGGTTGTGCTCCATGCCGATCTCGGCAGCATGCTCGACCTGCGCATTGGTGCCGCCCATGGCAGCAGCAAGTCCGCCGGCAGCCATGGAGCACGCGACGCCCACCTCACCCTGGCAGCCCACCTCCGCGCCGGAGATCGACGCGTTCTCCTTGTAGAGAATCCCGACGGCGGCTGACGTCAGGAAATAGCGCAGGATTCCGGCTTCGTCCGCGCCGGCGATGTAGTTGCGGTAGTAGTGCGCGACCGCCGGGATAACGCCTGCAGCGCCATTGGTCGGCGCGGTGACCACTCGGCTGCCAGCGGCGTTCTCTTCGTTTACGGCCATAGCGTAGATCGTCACCCAGTCGAGCGGCGCCAGCGGATCGCCGGTGCCCTTGCCCACCGCCGCCTGCTGCTGCAGTCGTGCTGCCAGCCGTTTTGCGCGGCGGCGGACGCGCAGGCCGCCGGGCAGAATGCCGTCGGTGGCAAGGCCGCGCGCCACGCAGCCTTGCATCACGTCCCAGATGTGCAGGATTTCCCGGCGTACGGATGCAGCCGCTTCTGGTGTGTCACCGCGGCGGGCACATTCATTGCGCATCATCAGCTCATCGATGCGCAGATCGTCCTGCTTTGCCATCTCCAGCAGCTCTGCCGCGCTGTGAAACGGATAGGGCAGGGAAGTGGTGGTCATCATGGGCGCTGCATGGATGTCGGCGCCGTCTTCAACGATGAAGCCACCGCCGATGGAAAAATACGTGGCGGTGAAGAGCGTGTTGCCGATGACATCGGACGCGGTGAAGCGAATCCCGTTCGGATGCTGCGTACGCGCCCCCGGGGGGATCATCTGGTCGCGATGAAAGACGATGTGCTGTTCCTGCCGGAAAGGAACCCTGTGGCGGCCCAGTAGGGCAATCGTGGAAGAGAGGTGGATTGCTTCGAGCTTGCTGTCGATCTTGTCCGGATCGATCCCGCTCGCCTCTTCCCCAAGCAGCCCGAGGGTGACGGCGCGATCCGTGCCGTGGCCAGTGCCGGTAAGCGCGAGCGATCCATAAAGATCGACATGGACTTCGACGGTGGCAGCGAGGAGATTGTGCGCCTCAAGTTCCAGCAGAAATGTACGCGCGGCACGCATAGGCCCCATGGTGTGCGAACTGGAAGGCCCGATGCCGACTTTATAGAGATCGAACAGCGAGGTTTTCACGACTGGTTATGGTAGCAAGGCGGGTGATGGTAAGTCAGCGAGCCGACAGCGGCTGGTTCGTCCGGCGCTGGTAGCGCGGGCCCCGCTTTCATCCGATTCACAATCTGGCTGACTTGCCGACTCACTAACTTGTTGACTCGCTGTTCTTCTGCAACCTTTGTGGCCTGCCTTCGCGCATGCACCGCTGGCTATACTCGGCTTTTCGACGGAGAACAGGCGGGCCCATGCTTTTCAAGGCGCTGAGTGCTGCGGTATACGGCATCGACGCGCACATCATTGATGTGGAAGTGGACTTCTCCGGCATTCAGGAGCAGGAGGAGCGGTTCAGCACGGTGGGACTGCCTGACGCTGCGGTGCGCGAGAGCCGTGACCGCGTGCGCGCCGCGATCCAGAACTCCGGCTTCTCGATTCCCGCCGACGCGAATCACCATCAACCTGGCGCCTGCGGATCTGAAGAAGGAAGGCTCCGGCTTCGATCTGCCGATTGCGGTCGGCATTCTGGGCGCTTATGGCGCGCTTGAGAACAAGCGATCTCGAGCATTTCCTGACCGGTGGGCGAGCTGGGTCTGGACGGCAGCGTCGCGGCGTGCCGGGAATGCTGCCGATCGCGGTGGCAGCGCGAGCGCGGGGAATCAAGAACATCATTGTGCCGGCGGCAAACGCGCCGCGAGGCTGCCGTGGTCGAAGGGCGTGAACGTGTATCCGGTGAAGAGCTCGCTGCCGGAGGTGCGTGAGCTGCTGAACTCGGCGGCGAACGGCGGCATGAAGGCGGCGCCGCTGTCGCGTACGGGCGAGCGAAATGCTCGATGAGCAGCAGCAGTATCCCTTCGACTTCAAGGATGTGCGCGGCCAGCACGTCGCCAAGCGCGCGCTGGAGGTCGCAGCGGCAGGCGGGCACAACATTCTGATGATCGGGCCGCCGGGTTCGGGCAAGACGATGCTGGCCAAGCGGCTGCCTTCGATCCTGGCTCCGCTGACGCTTTGAGGAAGCGTTGGAGACGACGAAGATCCACTCCGTCGCGGGCGTGCTGGACGCGAAGCAGGGCCTGGTGACGCAGCGGCCATTCCGCTCGCCGCACCATACGATCTCAGATGCCGGGCTGATCGGCGGAGGGATGATTCCGCGGCCGGGCGAAGTTTCGCTGGCGCACAACGGGCTGCTCTTTCTGGACGAGCTGCCGGAGTTTCCGCGCAACGTGCTGGAGGTGATGCGCCAGCCGCTCGAGGATGGCACGGTAACGATCGCGCGCGCCGCGATGAGCGCTGAGCTTCCCGGCCCGCTTCATGCTGGCGGCCGCGATGAATCCATGTCCCGTGCGGCTACTTCAACGACAAGAGCCGCGAGTGCATGTGCACGCCGCCGATGATCCAGCGATATGTCTCGCAAGGTGAGCGGACCGTTGCTCGACCGGATCGATATCCATATAGAGGTTCCCGCAGTCCAGTACAAGGAACTGCGCGGCGGGGCGGCGGCGGAGGGTTCAGCCGAGATTCGCGCGCGGGTACTGGCCGCGCGCGAGCGGCAGCATGAACGTTTCAATCGACGCCCAGCGAAGGCGCGGGTAGCGCCAATGCGCAAGGTCTATGCCAACGCGCAGATGACCACGCAGCAGATCCGTTCGTACTGCGTGTTGAAGCGCGATGCCGAACGTCTGCTGGAGCGGGCGATGCAGCAGCAGGGACTCAGCGCGCGGGCTCACGACCGGATTCTGAAGGTGGCACGGACCGTAGCTGATCTCGAAGGGGCGGAGACACTCACGTACAAGCATATCGCTGAGGCGATCCAATACCGGACACTCGATCGAAGTTACTGGGCGTAATCGAAGGTTCGATCAATGGTTTTCAAACAGATCTGAAGATGCGATCGTGTTTTGTCTTCGAATCATAGCACCGCACGTGATCCTAAAAGTGCATCGCTTATCATGGACTAAGCTTAGTCATCGATACGTCCTGAATGTCTTTACGTGATTTCTGGACGAGCAATCGCGGAAGAGTTTGGAAGGCTCTATGAAAAAAGTAAGTTGACCTGCATTCCAGAAGTTAACTTATGATGTCAGTTTCCGTCCAGGTGAGATTCCTGATTCGTCCAGGTTATCCCATAAGGATCGAAGGTGTTGGCGCAGGGTCAATCGTTTTAACTAGGCCTTTCGCTGGCGACAACGCGCCAAGTTTTCCCGAATGCGCAC
The DNA here is from genome assembly GCA_963836835.1 of uncultured Acidobacteriaceae bacterium. GTDB lineage: Bacteria > Acidobacteriota > Terriglobia > Terriglobales > Acidobacteriaceae > KBS-83. The sequence goes on from CAWILE010000001.1 coordinate 221,526, forward strand.
GCCGAGAGCGTGCTGAGTTGCCGCCTGAATACCAGATCAGTCGCATTAATTGAAAGTACAGGCTGTCCTTGTTGAGGTTCTGCGTCTTGTTGGATGACTGATTTCTGCGTCATTAGAAAGAAGCGAAAGCTAGACGTACATGCGAGTGTCGGCTTCCAATGGAAAGCTCATGCGGGACCGCCGATCAAAGGAATGAAGAAATTCATGCGCTCAGACCTGATCTTTGGAGCCCTCACTCACGTTACAGAACCGTTACGAGCTCTGTCAACTGGCCTCGAAGGCGACCCGTAAGCTCCACAAGCCGAACACCCGCCTGCAGGACACAACCAACGAAGTACTGGACCGCTTCAAGGCATCCAATTCCGGCAAGAGCAACAGCTTGAAGACCCCGGTTGAGCAGGTTCGCTTCAGCAGCGCCGCGCGGCATAACGCGCGCGCTGTTCCTTCCGCTAACTTCAGCTCTATCCGCATCACCCCAAAACCCTCTCACTTGAATTACTCCGCACGGCCTTTCCCGCCGACCCCTCGAAGCTGATCCCGCCAAAACTCCAATCCCTCCATACTGCAGGTAAAACATGACAATCTCAGAGTTGAAAGAAAACAACATTAGCCGAGCTAGGCAAACTCGCGCGCGGGCTTGAAATCCCCGGCACCAGCGGCCTCCGCAAGCAGGACCTGATCTTCAAGATCCTCCAGGCCCAGAGCGAAAAAGAAGGCCACATCTTCGCCGAAGGCGTGCTCGAAATCCTGCCCGATGGCTACGGCTTTCTCCGTTCTCCCGACTACAACTACCTGCCCGGGCCCGACGACATCTACGTTTCGCCTTCGCAGATCCGCAAGTTCGATCTGAAGACCGGCGACACGATCTCGCGGCAACGTTCGTCCGCCGCATGAAGGTGAGAAGTATTTCGCGCTGGTCAAGATTGAGGCGATCAACTTCGAGTCGCCCGAAGAGACGCGCAACAAGATCCTGTTCGACAACCTGACTCCGCTGTATCCCGAAGAGCGCGTCAAGATGGAGACCGTTCGCGAGAACATCTGCGGGCCGCGTGATGGACCTGCTGACTCCCGTGGGCAAAGGCCAGCGCGGTCTGATCGTCGCTCCGCCGCGCACCGGCAAGACGATGCTGCTGCAGTCGATCGCGAATTCGATCACGACCAATCATCCGGAATCGTGCTGATCGTCCTGCTGATCGACGAACGCCCGGAAGAAGTTACGGATATGCAGCGGTCGGTGAAGGGCGAGGTCATCACCTCCACCTTCGACGAGCCGGCGGCCCGTCACGTACAGGTTGCCGAGATGGTGATCGAGAAGGCGAAGCGCCTGGTCGAGCACAAGCGCGACGTGGTCATCCTGCTGGATTCGATTACACGTCTGGCGCGTGCTTACAACACGATCGTTCCGCCGAGCGGCAAGGTGCTCTCAGGCGGTGTCGATTCGAACGCGCTGCAGCGGCCAAAGCGGTTCTTCGGCGCGGCCCGCAACATCGAAGAAGGCGGTTCGCTGACCATCATCGCGACGGCGCTGGTCGATACCGGCTCGCGCATGGACGAAGTCATCTTCGAAGAGTTCAAGGGCACGGGCAACATGGAAGTCATCCTCGACCGCAAGCTGGTCGACAAGCGCGTCTTCCCGGCGATCGACATTCAGCGCTCGGGTACGCGTAAGGAAGAGCTGCTGATTCCGAAGGAGGACCTGCAGCGAATCTGGATTCTGCGCAAGGTGCTGAATCCGCTATCGCCGGTGGAAGCGATGGAATTGCTGTGACCGACAAGCTGGCAAGACGCGGAACAACCAGGAGTTCCTGCACAATATGAACCAGCTTTAATCGGAATCCACAATGAGGACGCGCCTCGCTCATGGTCGAGCGGGGCGTTCCTGTCTCTGACGCAGAATAAAAATAATGCTCATTCGCACTGCAGGCAGCGAGGACGAGGACGCGATCTGGGAAATCCTGGAGCCGGTGCTGCGTGCCGGCGAGACCTACACGCTGCCGCGCGATCTCAGCCGGGAAGATGCACTGTCATACTGGTTCGCGCCGGGGCATGATGTCTTTGTCGCCGACGAGGAGGGCGCAATTCTCGGCACATATTACCTTCGCGCCAACCAGAGAGGCGGGGGCTCGCACGTAGCCAACTGCGGCTACGTGACCGCACAGCATGCGACCGGGCGCGGCATTGCGCGAGCGATGTGTCTGCACTCGCTCGATGTAGCGCGACGCGGCGGATTCCGTGCGATGCAGTTCAACTTCGTTGTCAGCACCAATGAGCGGGCCGTGCAGCTATGGACGTCGCTCGGCTTCGACACTGTCGGACGCCTGCCCGGAGCGTTCCTGCATCCGACCCTCGGTTATGTGGATGCGCTGGTGCTGTACCGATCTCTCTAATGCGAGGACAAGGCCATGAGCGAGTTGTGGAGCATCATGATCGGCATCTTCTTCGGCTTTGTCTTTGGTGTGGGCTGCGCGCTGGCCGTGATGTACACGATCTGGACCGGCGGCTATAAGCGCGGGGTCGAACACTCGCTGATGGACAACCCGCCCGAGCGCTTCGCCGCAGTGCGCAAATCCCTGCTGCAGAAGCAGAGCGGCCACCCACTGCATTGATTCCCGCTGAGACTCACTCTTCCACTGTCTGGCCGTACTCCAGCAGAGTAACCAGTCCGACGCCGCCCACGATATTGCCGAGCACCGCGGCCCATAGCCAGTGAAAGTAGCTGCCAACCGGGAGCTGGCCCCCAACCACTGCGGAAAGCGCCTCTCCGCTGCTGGCGACGGAATGGGCAAAGTGACCGAGCCCGACTACAAAAGCCAGCAGCCAGATGAGCATCACCGATCCGCTGATCGAATGACTGGCGCTGACAAGCCAAGCCACCATGGCGATGATCCAGCCGCCGATGATGGCGCTCCAGAAGATCGTAGCTGCCGGATGATTGGCCACATCGAGCCCGATACCGATCAGGCTCTGGACATACTTTGGCCGCAACGCATCGGAGCGGACAGCGAGAACGGCAAATGCCAGCGTGCCCAGGCAATTGCTTACGAGCACGATGGCCCACAGGCGGAGCGTGGCGAAATAATGGCGGCGCTCAGAGAGCACGAGGGCCACCGGATAAAGCGTGTTTTCTGTAAAAAGCTGCGCGCGGCCGAGAATAACCGCAATGAACCCGATGGGGTAGAGCATGTTCGTGACAAATTGCGCGACGCCGCTGACCCCCAGTTCGGCTCGCGCAATTGCAGTGGCAAGTCCAGTGAGGCCCATCGTAATACCGCCTGCGAATCCGGATACGGCCAGGTTGAGAGCGGGTCGGCGTAGCTCCTGGCGCGCATTCTTCGCCACCTGCGCATAAATCTGGGTCGCGGTGGGACGCTCCAGGTCCTGCTGCACCTGGGGAGGCGTTGGGCCCTCCTCGCGAGTCAGGTTGCGTCCGGTGAGACGTATCGGCATAGCGCTCCTTGGCAGTGGACTCGTAATAGGATGCGCCATTACGTCCAGCGATTGGAGCACAATTCCCGGTTGGCGCACAGCAACAGGAATCTGCTCTAAGCTATCGGCATGGGCAAGATGGGAGCGTTGTCGCGACGTGTGGCTCTGGCAGGCATACTGACGATCACTTTGGGAGTGGTTGGAGGGCGCCTCTCGGCACAACAGGCGGGTGCCACCGCTGCACAACCCGCCGGCGTGCTGAAGGCGGCGGACATGGCAACCCTGATGCCCGCGCAGGTATTCTTCCGTGGCCAGAGCGCGACGGTGCAGATGCGCAACAGCGGCGGTATCCGCTACGCGGACGGCATGTTTACGCTCATGGCCCTGGTGGATACTTCGGGCTATTCAAGCGGAATTCAGCAACGCTATCAGGCGTACCTAATCACCGAAGTGCCGCTCGAACTTGGAGACGGCACAGCAGGAAAGCGATTGGCGCCGGGCGCGTATGGCGTGGGCTTTATTCAGAACGATCGCTTCGTCGTCATGGATCTGGGCGCGCATGAACTCGCGAATGTGGGCAGCCACCATGATGCCGAGCTGCATCGGCCCATGCCGCTGCAGGTCCTCGACACGCCGGCGGCGGGGACGTATCGCTTCTACGAAGGCCGCTCCTATGTAACGGTGCGGCGGACGAAATAAGCCGCGCAATAGGGAAGGCCGCGCTTCATTGGAGCGCGGCCTTCGTCTTTGCGGATTGCAGTGTTAGTTGTTGGCGCCCACCAGCACCTGCACCGGCAGGGTATGCGTGATGGTGGTGTTGGCGGTGGTGGTTGCCGTCACCAGCACAGTGTAGGTGCCCGCCGGAACTGGCGTGCCGCCGCCGGCCTGGCCGCTAGTGGAGCCACCGGTAAGGGTGCCGTAACCCGGGTCCTTGGTAGCTAACGTAGCTCCGCAGCCAGTGATGCCGAATCCGGCCACCAGCAGCACGCATGCCGCCAGCAGGGATTGCCACCTGCGACGCCGCGCCGGCAACCCGAAGAGGAAGATGCATGCGAGCGTCGTGCCGCCGCCGGCTGCCAGCCACCAGCGTCCGGCAGGCTGCGCCGGCTTGCTGTTCGCCGCAACTGCATAGCCGGTGGCCGCGCCGACGTAGAGCGTCTGCGAGGCATAGCCGGTGCCGCCGAGGGTGACGCTGGCCGTGGTCGCTGTCAGCGCGCTGTCGAAGCCGCAGCCCAGGCCGACGGGGGCGGAGCGAACCCCAGCCGCGCTGAAGCCCACAACTTTGCAGCTCAGCGTGATGGCCTGGGATCCGTAGGCGCTCTGGAAGTTATAGAGCGAAGTGAGGCGTAGGCCATAAGTGGCCTGCGTTATCGGAGAGATGAGCCGGGCCGCCTGGTTCACGGTTGTATCCGACTGCAGGGAGAAGTCCGCGCTGGTGCGATCGTCAGTGATTGTAATTTGAGTCGTAGCAGATGAAGGCTCGGACTGAACTACACCGTTGCTGCCGCCTGCGCTGTGCGTCCAGCCAGCGTAGACCACGCTCAATTGCACCAGCCCGGAAGGCAAACCAAGGAAGCCGTTAACCTGGGGGATGGTGAACGATACGGTTCCATTGGAACTCGGAACGATGCCAGCCGGCGTGCATAAGAGAATACCGTTTGCGTAGATCAATACGTAGGAGTTCGACGGCGTGTTGCCCGTTACCTTGATATTCAAAGTGAGGGAATCCTGCGCCGGGAAACTCAATGAGCCTCCTGTGCTGTAAGTCCCGTTGTTATCGGTAATGGTGAATGAGGTAGTGGAGGGGGTATCGTTGTTTTTCGGCGTCCTTGATACGAATGCAGCAGAAGTCGAGGTCGATGGTAGATAGTTGGCGTTTGAAGGGCTGTAGGTCGCATAAATGAGACCATCGGATGGTATGTCGGCAGTGCCGATTGTGGTGCTGGCGGTTGCAATAGCGTTGCCACTCGGATCAAAACCGGAGACTAGCGTGAACGTCTTCGGGGTGGCCGTATGGAAGGTAACAGTGCCGGCTGGTGCAGTGCCGTTGCTGGGCAGCGTTGAAGAGGTGACGACGGCGGCGATTGGGATGCCGGCGTCTGAGCTGTAAACGTTGTTATCCGGTGCGTTGAGAGTTGTTGTGGTCGACGCCGATACCACCTGAACAGGGAAATTTCCCGTGGAGCAGGAGGCAAAGCTCGCGTCTCCCGGGAATGTAAGCATGAGGGAGTGCGAGCCGAATGCAAGCAGGTTCGAGCTGAACGTTGTCGCGCCTTCTGAGTCGACCGGCAGAGTTGTAATCAGTGTGCTGTTGTCGGTGACGTTGATGGAGCCGGAAGGAATGGCGACATTGTTGGTGGTCGCAGCAGAATATGGCTCGACCGTGACATAAACCGGCGTGCCATAGGGGACGCTGGTCGTCGTGCCGACGTTCACGTTATGTTCGTACAAAACCATCTGGCAGTTTTCCGGTTGCACTGTGATGGTGTATGGCGTTCCCGTGATGCTCGGCGCGTATGTGCTGTCGCCGGCGTAGCGGGCGTACAGGTTGTAGGTGCCGCCGGGCAGCAGGTTCCATGTATCGGTTGCGGTGCCGCTGCTTAGAGTCAGGAGGTCCACTGCCGCCTCGGCCTGGAGAGGACTTGAACTGAAGATCGCGACGTCCCCGCTTGCTGCGGTAGGCGTCGTGGCGACCTTAAACTTCAGCCAGGTGCTGTGTGTGACGCAATGCGAGCTCACGCCATTTGCCGTGCACACTGGGAGTGCGTTGCCGTTGTTGTCCGAAACCGTGAGCGCAACGGAACTTGGAGTGGTGTTGGCCGGCTTATAGTTTGTAACAAAGCTGAGGATGTTGAAACTGCCCAGACCGGTCGCAGCATCGTAGCCGTTGCCAGCAGCATAACCATTCAACACGTAGTTGCTGCCGCTCAGTCCACAGTTCGGCGTACCAGAATTGCACGAGAGCGCATTGTTGCCGCGCGTGATGTCGTGCGAGGTAATGGTATTCGGGGGCATGAGCGCATACAGCGTCGGGTTCACGTTGCCGAGTCCGAAGCGCGAGCCGGAGTTATATTGCTCCACCGCCAGCGCGACTGCACCCGCGAAGACAGCACTTGATGACTCTGTGCCTCCGGAATAAGAGAATTGCGGAGTTCCACCGGTCTGACAATCCGCAGATTGCATGCAGAACATGTAGGCTGTGCTGTTATAGCCTTCGGTATCATTCGCGCCGCTGCCTGCGAAGAACGAGACGTCAGGGATGATGCGGCTCCTATTGCTGATTGCCGAGGCGTTGGCGTTGCTGAGCTGCCAGGATGGAATCGGTTGAGGAGTGGAAATCCCATCGAGACCCGCAGTGCTCACACCACCACCCCCGGCTAACTTTACAGATGGTGCGGATGACCCTGTGACATTGTTTGTATAGTTCGGGTAGCTATCGTTCCATGCCTGCTCGGGGATGTAATTCAGCACGGACGAATATCCGTTGTTGAGAGTGTTCCAGTAGGTGGACGGAGGGCTGAGCACTCCGTAGTAGAAGTCCGTTCCTCCTACTGCTGTCAGGTAGGGTGAGGTTGCAAATCCGTTCACCGCATACCCTGATGTTGCCGTACCCGTGGTGCCCTGTACTTCGCATCCCGCCGAGCCAGTGTTTCCAGCCGCGGCGACGAAGGTCATACCCTGGGCGGCGGCTTGCTCGGCCACCATGTTGACCAGCTCCATGCCGCCGTCGCCAATGGCTGTTTCGCACTCCTGGAAGCCATTCAGCAGCACCTGCACCTGGTTGTCCGCCAGGGCGCGCTCCAGCGCAAAGTAAATGCCGAAATCGTAGTCTGTGGTAGCTGAGGTGTAATAGTAGATGTTCGCATTCGGAGCGACCGCGCCCACCAGTTCGATCTGCTTGTATGCGATGTATGCATCGCCATTCACGCCCGGATCGTTGCCGTCCACGACAACAATCGGAGTGTTGGCACCCAGATTGAAGATGGTGCGGTAATTGTTCACGTAGGTGACGTTGATGTCAGAGTCGCCCACGATGCCGACGTTGACGTTCTTGCCGCCCAGGCCGCCCTGCGTGCTGGTGCTGGCCGGAATTCCGTAGATGACCGCCAGGTCAGCCGGTGAGACGCCATAGGTATCCGGCTTGGTCGCAGTGATCGTGTAGAGCGGCTTCAGGGTGTGGGTTGTGAGATTATAGGTCGCCTGTGCGCCCGCTCCGGAACCTCCGGCGATATGGAAGTTGTTCATCGAAGCGAAGCCGGCAACAACGCCGCGCAGCGCGGAGGGAATCATCGGATTGGTGCTGTTGGCGTAATAGGTTTTGCCGGCAACCGAATAGGTGTGGATTTCGGTGTGAAAGGCGGAGCGAATCTGGGCTGCCGTGGCGCCCACTTCGATTGCCAGGCGGTTGTCGTAGACACGGCCGACGCGCATTCCCTGACCGGAGAGATAGCCGGTCACGGTCTGAACGTCGGAGTCTGCGACGCCAAAGCGCTTGCCGAATTCCTGCGGCGTCAGCCACTTGTGATAATTCGGCGACTTGGGATCCTGTTGCGAGGCAAGCAACGATTGCAGCGCCGACTGCTGCTGGGGTGAGCGCTTCAGCACTAACAATAGATGGCCGTTCAGATTTGCCGGGGCGGGGCCGCGATCGAACGCCGCGCGCGCCCACGGATGCACTTCGCCGGGAATGGACACCAGCGAGGAACCTTCCACCGGCGACGAGATGCGTGGAAGCGCCTGTGCTGCGGCGCTGCTTACAGTAGTAAATCCTGCGCCGGCCAGAGGAAGCACAGCGAGCAGTTGGGCAAATGCAGAAAAGTAGCGAGACATAGCCAGCTTGCCATCCATCTCCACCGCGAGCCTGGACAAGCGCCGCGAGTGGTGCTTGGGTGAATTAAAACTCACACCCCAGGACTGTTCACGTCTGTGTGTGAGCCCGGTTTGCGAGTCGATATGGAAAGAAATTGCAGCTCGCGTGGGGTTCATTATGGCAAGGACAGGTTCCCGCTTCCCGTTCCACAAAAGTGCCAGCTTGTGCAGAAATGGAGCGTTATGGCCTGAAAGTGCAACCAAAGTGGCACGCTCGGGGGACTCAATGAGTTCTAATTCGGGAATGTGAAACGACAAAGGCCGCCCGAAGGCGGCCTCTATTCGCTTGAAGATGGTGCTTATTGCTGCCAGCCGCCGCCGAGGGCGTTATAGAGCTGTACCAGCGAGAGCATCTCCTCCTCTCGTGCAGCTGCGAGAGCGAGCTCGCCCTGGAAGAGAGCGGCCTGGTTCGTGAGCACTTCGAGATAGCCTGAGTAGCCGCCCGTGTAGCGCATGTTGGAGAGATTCACAGCCTCGCGCGATGCAGTGACAAAGTGCTCCTGCTGCTCGCGGAATTCGCGGTATTTCTGGTACGCGACAAGAGCATTCGAAACGTCCTGGAATGCCTGAGCGATCGTCTTTTTATAAGTGAGGACTGCCTCGCGCTCCTGCGCCTCTGTGAAATGGACATTGTTGCGAATGCGGCCGGCATTGAAGATGGGCTGCGTGACTGCGGCACCATAGGTGTAAGCGAAGGTCGAGTCCTGAAAGAGGGTGTTCAGCGCGTTGCTGGCTGTACCGACTTGCCCTGTAAGAGAAATGGCAGGAAAATATTCCGCCTTCGCAACGCCGATCTGCGCGTTTGCTGCGATGAGCTGCTCTTCGGCCTGGCGAATGTCGGGCCGCCGTTCGATAAGCGAAGAAGGAAGTCCGGCGGGCACAACCGGCATGCGCGGCTGCTGATCGATGGGCAAACCGCGGGCGATCTCACCTGGATTCTGACCGAGCAAGGTCTGAAGCGCGTTCTCCTCCTGTGCGATTTGCCGTTCGGTGTCCGGAATATTAGCAGCGGCAGCGTTTACCAGTTCTTCGGCCTGACGCACGTCAAGCAGGCTGACGTTGCCGCCTGCTTCGAGAGTCTGAGTGAGCTTCAGCGACTCCTGACGGGAGGCGAGTGTGCGCTTGGAGATCTCCAACTCCAGGTCCAGAGTGCGCAACTGGAAGTAACCCGTCGCGACGTTCAGAATAACGGTGTCCATCACCTCGCGCTGTGCCCACGTGCTGGCGAGCAGTTGCGCGCGCGCCGCCTTCGTGGCGTTGCGGTACTGTCCCCAGAAATCGATGTTCCAGGAAGACGACAGGCCAATCTGGCCGAGGTGCGTGACGAACGAACCCAGCCCGCCGAACTGCGCCGACGGATATCGCTGCGCCGTGTACCCGCCACCTCCATTGATCTGTGGGAACTCCTGCGACCGCGCGATGCCGAGCTGCGCCTGCGATTCCAGCACGCGTTCCGCGGCGATCCCCACGTCATAGTTCTGCTTCAGCGCGGTGCGAATCAGTTCCTGCAGTTCCGGATCGCCGAACACCTCCCACCACTTCTCATCGCCGAGCGAGAGCGCTGCCGTATTGGTATTGCCGGCCTTCCCCTGCAATGGCGTCCCATTCAGGTCATGCGGTGTCGCGCTGGTCTGCGTGTCGCCGCTGTTCTCGGCGCCGCGGTAAACCGTGGGCGTGTCGATAGCCGGGCGTTTGTACTTCGGTCCCACCGTGCAGCCGGAGAGTAATAGTGACGCCAGACCGATGGCTGCAGTGATGTCTTGCTTCCTCATATTCCATCTCCGTGATGTACCATCTCGCGGCGTTCCTTGCGCTCCGACCGGCTCGCAAAGCGATGCGTGATGCGTTCCACAACGGCAAACGTCACCGGAACGATAAAGATCGCAATGATCGTCGAAGCCAGCATGCCGCCGATCACCACCGTGCCCAGTACCTGGCGGGAGATGCCGCCCGCACCGCTCGCCGTCCACAGCGGAATGCAGCCCAGGATGAAGGCGAACGCCGTCATCAGGATGGGACGGAGACGGAGTTGCGCGCCGGCCAGTGCGGCATCGTAGATCGTCTTGCCGCTCATGTATTCGCTGCGCGCGAACTCGACGATCAGAATGGCGTTCTTGGCGGCCAGCCCGATGAGCATGACCAGGCCGATCTGCGCGTAGACATTGTTCTCGAGTCCACGCAGAGACAAGGCGAGGAAGGCCCCGAAGACAGCGATCGGTGTGCTCAGCAGCACGCTGAAGGGCAGCGACCAGCTCTCATACTGAGCCGCCAGGATCAGGAAGACGAACAGCAGTGAGATGCCGAAGATGGCGGTAGACGAGACTCCCTGAGCGGCCTTCTGCTCCTGGAAGGTCATGCCTTCGTAGTCCATCGCCATCTCTCGCGGCATGGTTTCGCGGAAGACCTGTTCCATCGCGTCCGTGACCTGGCCGGAGCTGTAGCCCGGTGCAGCGCTAACGATGAGCTGCGCTGCCTCGTATTCGTTATAACGAGTGGTGAACTCCGGTCCCGTGATGCGCTTGATGGTCGTCAGCGACGAGAGCGGAATGGAATCTCCCTTCGCGTTCTGTACATAAAACTGGCCGATGTTATCGATGTTCGTGCGCGAAGTACCCTCCGCTTCGATATAGGTCTGCCATTGGCGGCCGAAGCGGTTGAAGTAGTTCACCAGGTTCCCGCCCATGAAAGTTTGCAGCGTCTGATACACATCGCTGAGGCTCACCCCTTCCTGGATCGCCTTCGCCCGGTCGACATCGACATAGATCTGCGGGACATTCGGCACATAGGTAGTGATCGCGCTGGCGATCTCCTTCCGCTTGTGCAATGCCGCCATGTATTTATTGAGGTTATTGGTCAGGGTTTCCTGCGAACCGCCGGAACGGTCTTCGAGCATGGCGGTGACGCCACCCGACGTTCCGACGCCCGGAATGGCAGGCGGTGGGAAGGAGAAAGCAAGCCCTTCACGCACACCCATCAGACCCATCGCGACATTCTGCTGGATGGCCTTGTACTGCTCATTCTTGCTCTTGCGCTGGCTCCATGGTTTCAGCGTGACGAAATAGAAGGCCGTGTAGGTGCTTTGCGTTCCGCTGAGCAGGCTGAATCCGTTGACGCTGACGATGCTCTGGACCCCCGGCGTCTTGAGGATGATGTCCTCGACATGCTTGGAGGCCTCGTCGGTTCGCTGCAGCGAAGCTGCATTCGGCAGCACCGTGCCCACATAGAGATATCCCTGGTCTTCATCGGGGAGGAAGGATTTCGGAATGCCTCCGGCAATCCAGAAGGCCGCGCCGGAGACGATGACGAGGAAGACCAGCGCCAACCCGGATTTGCGGATCAGCAGTCCCGACGTGCGGACGTAGCCGTCGCGCGTGCGGCCAAATGCGCGGTTGAACCAGTCAAAGAAGCGAGCCAGCGGACCGCGGCCGGGCTTCTTCGGCCTGAGCAGCAGCGCGCACAGCGCGGGACTGAGCGTCAGCGCGTTGAAGGCTGAGAACAGAACGGAAATTGCGATCGTGATGGCGAACTGCTGATACAGCCGTCCGGTGATGCCGGGCACTGCCGCCGTGGGAATGAAGACGGCCGCCAGGATAAGCGCAATGGCGATTACCGGGCTTGCAACCTGCTCCATCGCGGCGATGGAGGCTTCCCTCGGCGACATGCCCTCTTCAATGTGATGTTCGACAGCCTCCACCACCACGATCGCGTCATCGACCACGAGTCCGATGGCCAGCACCAGCCCCAGCAATGAAAGCGTGTTGATCGAAAAGCCGAGCGCCGGGAAGACGACGAATGTGCCGATCAGCGACACCGGCACGGCGAGAAGTGGAATCAGCGTGGCGCGCCAGCCTTGCAGGAAGATGTAAACGACCATGATGACCAGGCCGAGCGCGATCACCAGCGTGATCACAATCTCATGAATACCCTGGGTGACGGCGTCAGTGGTATCGAGCGGCACTACGGACGCCATGTCCGTCGGATAGCGCTTTTCCAACTCGGCGAGCTTCTTCTTGACTGCCGCTGCGGCGGCAACCGCATTCGAACCGGGAAGCTGATAGATCGCCATGCCGGCCGCTGGCTGGCGGTTGTAGCGAACATCGACGTTATACGTTTGCGAGCCCAGTTCGATGCGGGCAACATCCTTGAGACGCAGGATGGAGCCGTCAGGGTTCGCGCGGATGACGATCTCGCCAAACTGCTCAGGCGTTTCAAGACGTCCCTGCGAGCGCACCGTGTAGGTGAACTCCTGGCCGTTCGGAACAGGCTCGCCGCCGATCTGGCCGGCGGGATTCACATTGTTCTGCACCTGCATCGCGCCGACGATCTGCGGGACCGTTACGCCCAGCTTGGCCAGCTTGCTGGGATCCACCCAGACGCGCATTGCATATTGGCCGCCGAAGACCTGCACGCGCGCCACGCCGGGCACGCGCGTCAGCTCGTCCGCCATGTTGATGTAGGCGTAATTCACCAGAAAGTTCGTGTCATACGTGCCATGCGGCGAATACAGCATGACGAACATCAGCGGCGAGGCCAGCGACTTGATGACCGTCACGCCCGATGTATTGACCAAAGCGGGAAGCTGCGGCGTGGCCTGGTTGACGCGAAGCTGCGTGAGCACCTGGTCGATGTCCGGATTGGTCGCGATGTCGAAGTCGACCGTCAGGCCCATCTGCCCGTTGTTCGCGTTCGTGGAATACATGTAGTTCATGTGGTCCACGCCCGTTACCTGCTGTTCGATGGGCGTCGCCACCGACTGCTCGAGTGTCTTCGCGTCGGCGCCGGGATAGAAGGCCTGCACCAGCACTTCCGGCGGCACAATATTCGGGAACTGCGAAGTGGGCAGCCGGAGCATGGCCACTACACCGACGATGACCATGACGATAGAAATCACCATGGCCACGATGGGCCGTCTGATAAAGAACTTGGACATGACCTATTTGCCCTCGCTGCCTGCGTCCGGCTTGCTGCCGCCTGCGCTCTTGTCCGCGGGCGCGCCGTCTCCGGTGCTCTGGTCTGCATTGGCCTGCTCCGGCTGCGCCGGATGAGGATGGACCGGCATGCCGTCCATCAGCTTGCCGTTGCCTTCAATGACGATCTGCTCTCCCGGTTTCAGGCCGCTGCTGATCAGCCACTCCGTCCCGATCTGCGGGCCAACCTGCACCGGCTGGATGTGCACCTTGTTCTCCGCATTGACAACCGCCACCTGGTAGGAGCCCTGCAGCTCCGTCACGGCGCGCTGCGGCACCAGAAGCGCATTCTTCTCGATCGCTGTCTGCGCCCGCACGCGGCCGTATTGCCCCGGCCGCAGCAGGCTTTGTGGATTGGGGAAGGCGGCTGCAACCCGAATCGTCCCCGTCGAAGGATTCACTTCGCGGTCGACAAAGACGATGCGTCCCTTGCTCGGATAGATATTCCCGTTGGAAAGCGTAAGTTCGATGGGCACACGGCTCGAGCTGTGCAGCAGGTCAGCCGCTCCGCCCTCGCGCGCCTTCTTCGAAAGCGCCAGGTATTCCTGCTCGCTGATAGCGAAGTACACCTTGATCGGCTGCACCTGCGAGACCGTGGTGAGCACGGTGTCCGTCTTTACCAGGCTCCCGACCTGCGTAGCGGCGATGCCCGCGATGCCGTCCAGCAGCGAGCGAACCTTGGTGAATCCAAGGTTCAGTTGTGCCGCTTCAACGGCAGCTTCCTGAGCCTTGACGCTCGCTTCATCGGCGGCCTGCGTCTGCAGGTCGTTATCGAGCTGCGAGCGGGCAATTGCGCGACTCTCGGACAACGGAGTATCGCGCTTCACGTTGATCTGCGCCAGTTGCAGGTTCGCCCGTGCCTGGGCAAGCTGTCCGGTCGCCTGGTCGAGCGCCGCCTGGAAGGGCCGGGGATCGATCTCAAACAGTACCTGGCCCTTGCGCACCTCAGAGCCTTCCTTATAGACCTGCCGAATCACGTAGCCGGTCACCTGCGGCTGGATCTGCGCGTTCGTGAATCCGTCGAGATTGGCCACCCAGTCGCCATAGACCGCCACATCCTTTTGATCCACGGTGGTGGTGGTGACATCCGGCGGCGGGAACTGCGGAGGACCGCCCGCGGCCGGCTTACTGCATCCGGCCACCAGCGCCAGGCCGGCAAGCAGAAGAAGCGCCGCAGCCGAAGGCAGGCCAGGGCCATAGTGGCATCCGTGGGGACCGGCCGCCTCGCTCGATCCAGGGATAGCGTCGGAGGAATTGCGTCTTGAAGTCATGGGAGCCTTCCCAGATAAAGGTGCGTCCGAAGACGCGGAATACGGATCTATACTGCCGGGGCATACATGCCTCCGGCCTGAGAGCTTTTGATCTAGCGCAGTAGATGAGTGCACCGGGTTCCGGGACTCATCGGAATCACATTTTTTCATAAAGTGGCACCCTGTGCCATAATTTGCATGCAGTGCAGAAAACAAATCCTATGTTCGCCGGCGAACAGGGGACGAAACCTCAAGATTCCGGGTCGCTTCGCGAACGGAAACATGAGTTTGTCCTGCGTGAGATTGAAGGCGCCGCGTGGGAACTCTTTGCCGCCGTCGGCTTTGACCGGGCGACTGTCGCCGAAATCAGCCGCCGCGCCGGTGTCTCCCGGCGCACCTTCTTCCGCTACTTCCGCACCAAGGAAGAACTGCTCTCCTACAGCGTGGTGCATTGCGGGCAGCGCATTGCCGAGCGTTTTGCAGAAGCTCCGAAGTCCCGCAACCCGCTGGTCACCATGGAAAACGCGATACTCTCCGTCATGCAGGAGGAGATCGAGGACACCCGCCAGCCAAAGGAGATGCTGGGCTTGATGTTTGAGGAGCCGGACCTTCGCGGCCGCTTCCTTTGCGCGCTCAGTTCCTGGGTGCCCGCGTTGAGCAAGGAACTGGCAAAACGAAAGGTCTATCGCGGCGATCCCGCGCGCTGCGACCTGGTGGCGGCGCTCTACTGCACGGCCTTTGACCAGGCGCACTTGCGGTGGCACCGGGAACCCGGTGTTGACCTTTCCACCCAATTGAAGCGCGCCTTCCGGCAGGTTCGCGAGCCGGGGAACGCCCAACCCAGGAACTCCGGATCCGCCCGCTGACCCACCATCACACCTGACCCTCATCTCGCTCTCCTCTACAGATGAGTCGAACGAGAGAGGTCGAAATCGACAACGGCAGCCGAATATTTAGCTCAGTGCAGCAGCGAATGCCTGGTCGAGATCGGCAGTAAGGTCCTCAATGGCCTCGATGCCTACCGAAATGCGCACCAGGTCATGCGGAATCTGCTTCTGCGAACGCAGATGCTCCGGAATGCTGGCGTGTGACATGTAGTTCGGCAGGCTGATCGTAGAGTTGACGCCGCCAAAGCTCACCGTAATGGTGTGCAGCTTGCAGCCTTCGACGACACGCCGCGATAGCTCCGGATCACCGGTGCGGAAGCTGAGCACGGAGCCCGGACCACTGGCCTGCTTCTTATGGATCGCCGCAGCCTCCGGGGGCGCCAGCGCGGGGAAGTAGACATCGGTGACATTCGCGTGCTGTTTTAGGAAATTTGCGACAGCAACCGCGTTCGCCTGCTGCTGGTTCTGCCGCAACGCCAGCGTCTTCAGCCCGCGCAGCACGAGAAAGCTATCAAACGGCGCGAGCCCGCCGCCCTCGCCGTTCTGAATGAGGTAGAGGTCATCGACCAGCCCCGGATCTTTCACAATTACCGCGCCGGCCATTACGTCGCTATGCCCGCAGAGAAACTTTGTCGCCGAGTGGATCACAATATCGCAGCCCAGCTCCAGCGGCCGCTGCAGGTAAGGCGACATCGTGCTGTTGTCCACGCAGATGCGTGCCCCATGCTGGTGGGCAATCTCTGCGACGCGCGCGAGATCGAGGATGTGGAGCAGGGGATTGGTGGGCGACTCCAGATACACGAGCTTCACCGCCGGGGTGAATGCAGCCTTGAGCGCGCTCTCGTCGGCGAAGTCGACGTAGTTTACGGTGATGCCGCGGTTCGCCAGGATGCGCGAGAACAGACGATAGGTCCCGCCATAGAGATCGTCGCAGGCCAGAATCTGCTCACCGGGTTTCAACAGGCGCGTCACCGCGGTGATGGCGGCAAGCCCAGTAGAAAAACAGAAGGCGCGCGTCCCCGATTCGAGCAGCGCAAGCTGGGCTTCAAGCACAGCGCGCGTGGGATTGCCGCTGCGCGTGTAATCAAAATCGCCGAAGGAGGTAGCGGAGTCCTGACGAAAGGTTGCCGTCTGATAGATGGGTGTGTTGGCGGGGCGGCAGCGATCGCCCGGCGCGGGGTCGAAGTTCAGGAGCAGGGTTTCAAACTTCACAGGTCACCTCCTGCGAGGTGAGGGAATCGATAGCAGGTCGCAAGAGCAGTCTCCAGTGCGCTGTCAGAGCTCGGTCGGATTGAAAGGGGCGATAGCGTGTCCCTGACCGGCGGGTTCGCATCTGGAGCAGGTACTTATCTTCCAGGCGCCAACGGCACACCAGCCAGGGTGCGCATGGCCATAGGCATTCGTCCGCCTGGGAAGGAAATCATGGTTTGAGGCTAAGGGAAGGCGGGGGTTGCGTCAAGCCACACGCATCAGAGCTAGAGCATGCCGTACGAATTTGTTTTGCGAGACACGATCACGATTCATGCACCCATCGAGCGCTGCTTCCGCCTCTCCACCAGCGTCGAAATTGTCGAGCGCGAGCTGCACATGCACCCCGCGGCAGGGCGCACGTCGGGGCTAGTGGCCGAAGGCGACACTATTCGCTGGCGGGGGTGGCAACTCGGGCTGCCCCAGTTTCACGTCAGCCGTATCGAACAGTTCCACCCGCCGGTATTCTTTTGCGATCGCATGATCGCAGGCCGTTTCCGCTCCTTCAAACACGATCACAGCTTTGCTGCCAAACCCGGCGGCGTATTGCTCTCTGATGAACTGCGCTTCACGATGCGACGGGGGTGGCTGGGCGATCTGGCGGGGCACTGCGTGCTTGCGCCCCATATCCGCAGGCTCATGCGACGCCGGTTCGCGCTCCTGAAGCGCATAGCCGAAGGCGACGAATGGCGTGAGTATGTGACGGCTGCTTAATACGCGCCAGTCTGCTGGAGCGGCAGCACAACCTGAAAACAAGTCTTCCCCGGCACGCTGTCCACCGTCAGCAACCCCCGGTGCATGCGCATGATGCGCTGCGCCGTATCCAGCCCGAGTCCGAGTCCATGGCCGGGAGCCTTCGTCGTGAAGAACGGCTCGAAGATGCGGCCCTGCAGCTCTTTCGGGATGCCGGGGCCGTCGTCTTCCACTTCGACGAACACCAGATCGGATGCATGCCGCACCCGCAGCGTGATGCGCCCGCGGTTCTTGATCGCATCCAACGCATTTTCGAGCAGCACCGTCCACACCTGGTTCAGCTCGCTGCCGTAGGCAGAGATGATTGGCAGGTTCGGCTCGTAGTCGCGCTCGATGACCACGTGCTGCAGGCGCGACTGCAGCATCGCCAGCGTGTTGTCCAGGCTATGCCGCACGTCGATGTCCTGGATCGGCGCCTGGTCCATGTAGGAGTAGTCCTTAATGGCGCGGATCAAATCGAAGATGCGCGCCGTCGAGTCGAGCATCGCTTCCGCCATGCGCTCCGCGCGCAACGTGGATGCATGCTGCGACAGCAGCAATGCGGTGCTCTCCGGCGTCAGAAACTCCGGAAGCGTGGCGAGATGCTCCGGCGTGATGCCGGCTTCAGCAAACTCCGGCGCGATCTGGCTGGCAATCGCGATCTGCCGCTCCTGCAGCCAGCGGCTCAGCGCCTCTTCTCTTACCGCGATCTGCGCGGGCGTCAGCGAGGGCTTGCCGTCCAGACTGCGGCGCAGATCTTCGTTCCATACGCGCAGCGCTTCCACGTGCTCCGGCTGGAAACAAAGACTGCCGAGGCGGAAGCGGTCACGGCCGAAGATCTCCAGTTCCTTGAGCATCCCGGAGGCCGCGCGCTGCGCGGCGGATGCAGGATTGTTCAGCTCGTGCGCGAGATTTCCGGCCAGCTTGCCGAGCGCATTCAGCTTCTCCGACTGCTGCTCCATGCGCGTCACTTCGCGCGAGCGGTCGAGCAGAATGCTGACGACACGCTGCGTCATCGAGGGTATCTCCTCGAGCATGCGCGGAAAGAGCGTGCGATTGTAGCGGACCGCCCACGTCGGCGCACTCGTTACTCCGCGGCCGCCCCAGGTCTTCATCCGCGAGAAGGGCAGCAGGCCGGTAATCTGTCCCGCACGCCCGACAAACATCACCGGTGACGTGGCCGCGCGGTCGCGCTGCACCTGGATTTCGCCCTTGAGCAGGATCGTCATCGCGTCCGCGGGCTGTCCCTGCTCAAAGACGATCGCGTTGGCGTCGACGAACAGCTCTTCTCCATTGGCTGCCAGCCACTGGTATTCCTCGTCGCTCAGGCCCTTTAACGGCGCGACATGGCGAAGGGCCTCAGTGAGCGCGGCGATGCGGTCACTGGATGGGGCAACCGGTTGCTCGATCAGGCTTTCGCTCACGTAAGACTCCTTGAGGTGCTG
The DNA here is from genome assembly GCA_963836835.1 of uncultured Acidobacteriaceae bacterium. Classification (GTDB taxonomy): domain Bacteria; phylum Acidobacteriota; class Terriglobia; order Terriglobales; family Acidobacteriaceae; genus KBS-83. The sequence goes on from CAWILE010000001.1 coordinate 240,350, forward strand.
AGCGTTCATGTTAGCCGACCGGCAACCCTGCGATATCCACCGCAGGGTTGAGTGCTCTATTTCCAGTGCCGAACGGCGGAGTTATGCGGTTGTAGTGACTTCCTCCGGCTTTGACGGCGATTGTGACGGCGCGGTTACAGGGTCGAGAAACGGCATGGCCGCGCGCAATTCGCTGCCCACCTTTTCGATCGGATGAGCCCGCTCCGCCGTCCGATACTTTTCAAATTGATGCCGCCCGGTGCGGTTCTCCTCCATAAACTTGCGCGCAAAGGAGCCGTTCTGGATCTCCGCAAGCAGCTTCTTCATCTCCGCCCGAGTCTGCTCCGTAACAATGCGCGGGCCCGCGGTGTAGTCGCCGAACTCTGCCGTATCGGAGATGGAGTAGCGCATGTAGCTCAGCCCGCCGCGATACATCAGGTCCACGATCAGCTTCAGCTCATGCAGGCACTCGAAGTACGCCATCTCCGGCGCGTAGCCGGCTTCTACCAATACATCGAACCCCGCCTTCACCAGCGCTGAGGTGCCGCCGCAGAGCACGGCCTGCTCGCCGAAGAGATCCGTCTCCGTCTCCTCCTTGAACGAAGTCTCATAGACGCCGGCGCGGGTGCAGCCGATGCCGCGCGCGTAGGAGAGCGCCAGCTTCTGCGCGTTACCGGTGGAGTCCTGCTGCACGGCGATCAGGCCGGGGACCCCACCGCCTTCTGTAAAGATCTCGCGCACGCGATGCCCCGGCGCCTTCGGCGCAACCAGCGCCACATCAATATCCGCCGGCGGCTTGATGAAACCAAAATGAATGTTGAAGCCGTGCGCGAAGAGCAGCAGCTTGCCCTTGGTCAGGTGCTGGGCGATGTGTTCCTGATAGACCTCCGCCTGCGACTGGTCCGGCACCAGGATCATGATCACGTCCGCCCACTTTGCAGCATCGGCGATTGAGAGCACCGTCAGGCCGGCCTTCTCTGCCTTTGAGCGCGAGCGGCTGGTGGAAGGCAGGCCAACGCGAACATCCACGCCGGAATCTTTCAGGTTGAGCGAGTGCGCGTGGCCCTGCGAGCCATAGCCGATCACCGCGACCTTCTTGGCCTGGATGAGGGAAAGGTCAGCATCCTGATCGTGAAAAACCTTGGGCATGATTTGCTCCTTTTTGTCTTTAGCGAGTCAGCGAGTCAGCAAGTCGGCGAGTCAGCTTTGCATCATGCCGGTCGAGCAACGAAGCGCTGCGGGTTGGTGTTGCAGTGTCGAAGAACTACATCTCCTCTTCGTGCACGTTCTCAAATTCGTTAGGGAGGATATCGTCAGCATCGAGCTTACCGCCAAGGACGCTTCGATGGCCATTCGCAGCCGGCTTGCTGCCCAGCGCGGAGAGCACGCGGCTGGTGTGGTGGCCGCGACGCATCGCCATCCGTCCGGTACGGGAAATCTCCAGAATGGCGTAGCCCGATTCCGTGATGACCTGCACGAGTCCTTCGATCTTCGAGGAGCTGCCGGTCATCTCCAGCATGATCGATTCCGGCGCAAGGTCGACGACCCGTGCCTTAAACACATTTGCCAGCTCGAAGATCTGCGAGCGCGAGTGAGGCCCATTCGGCGAATCCGGGCCGACCGCGATCTTCATCAGGCAGAGCTCGCGAACGACTGCACCGGCCCGGTCCACTTCATCGACATGGATCGTCGTCTCAAGCTTGTAGAGCGAAGCGCGGATGCGATGCGCTGCATGCTCATGCGCATCGCAGACGATGGTCATGCGGGAGGTGTCCGGCCGCTCCGACTCGCCAACCGTCAGCGAGACGATATTGATATTGAGCCGGCGGAAGAGGGAAGAGACGCGGGTGAGCACGCCGGGCTTGTCCTGAACGAGAGCTACGAATGTGTGCAGCATTATTCGTCCTCCGCGGTCTCAAGCAGTGGATCACGCTGCGGCCGCAACACCATCTCGTGCAGCGCGGCGCCGGGCGCAATCATTGGATACACGCCGTCTTCCTTCTCAACCTGGAAGTCGATCAGGAACGGCCGGCCCGATGTCCGCGCCTTTGTCACAATCGGCGTGACCTCCCGGCGCTTCGTGATGTGCGTGCCTTCAATCCCGTGCGCTTCCGCCAGCTTGACGAAATCCGGCGAAATGATCGGCGAGCAGGCGTAGTTCTTTTCATAGAACGTCTCTTGCCACTGGCGCACCATGCCGAGGAAGCCGTTGTTGATGACGGCAATGTTGATCGCCAGCTTCTCCTGCACGATCGTCGATAGCTCAGCCGCCGTCATCTGGAATCCGCCGTCGCCCGCGATCACCCACACATCCTTGTGCGGGCAGGCGGTCTTTGCTCCGATCGCCGCCGGCAGCGCGAAGCCCATGGTGCCAAGGCCGCCGGAGGTTACGAGCGAGCGCGCCGTCTCGTGCTTGAAGTACTGCGCCTCCCACATCTGGTGCTGGCCCACGTCTGTAACGATGATAGTATCTTGTTCGCGGCCGGCATTCTGCGCCTCGCGCCAGATGTCGTGGATTACGTGCGCGGCGTAGAGATGGCCGTTGTCCGGCAGGTTGATGATGTCGCGCACCGCCGCCGTTCCCTTGGACGAGTGGATCTTCCGCAGCCATCCGCTGTCGGTGCGCTTAGGCAGCATGGGCAGCAGCGTTTCGAGTACGACTTTCAGATCGCCGATCAGCGCGACATCCACGCGGACGTTCTTGTTGATCTCCGACGGATCGATCTCGATGTGGATCTTCTTCGCGTTGGGGGCGTAATGGGCAAGATTTCCGGTCACGCGATCGTCGAAGCGCATGCCAAAAGCCAGCAGCAAATCGGCCTCCTGGATGGCATGGTTCACCCATGACTCACCGTGCATGCCCATCATGCCAAGGTTCAGCGGATGTGCCGCCGAAAAGCTGCCCAGTCCCAGCAGCGTGGAAGCCACCGGAATCTGCTGCGTTTCCGCGAAGGCAATTACCTGCTGCTCCGCGCCGGAGTGCGTGATGCCGTGTCCCGCAAGAATCACCGGCCGTTTCGCCGACTGAATCAGCGCAACAGCTTCACGGATCGCACTCGACTCCGCGCGCAGCATAGGATGCGGCCGTGCTGCGCATGGCGCACAGTCGGCGAAGTCAAACGGCGCAGTCGCCTGCTGCGCGTCTTTCGTGATGTCGATCAGTACCGGCCCGGGCCTGCCTGAGGTGGCAATCTGAAAGGCGAGCCGGATCGCCGGCGCGATGTCCTCTGCGCGCGTCACCAGGAAATTGTGCTTCGTAATCGGCAGTGTGATGCCGGTGATGTCGACTTCCTGGAAAGCATCCGAGCCCAGCACCTTCGATGAAACCTGTCCTGTAATCGCAACGATCGGCACGGAGTCGAGCATTGCGGTCGCAATGCCGGTGACCAGGTTTGTCGCACCGGGTCCACTTGTCGCCATGCACACGCCCACGCGGCCCGAAGCGCGCGCATAGCCATCGGCCATGTGTGCTGCGCCCTGTTCGTGCCGCACCAGGACATGGCGGATGGGGAACTTGCGCAGCGCATCGTAAATGGGCAGGATCGCGCCGCCGGGATAGCCGAAGACCTCGCGGACGCCTTCTCCTTCGAGCGTTGCCCATACGATTTCCGCGCCCGTCAAAAGCGTGGGCCCTGCGCCGGTCTGGGGTTGTTGCGTGCTCATCGGCTCATCCTTTCTCTGCAATCAAACAGTGGTGACCGCGCCCAGCGAAGCCGACGTAACGCTGTCCGAGTATTTGCGGAAGACGCCTGACTTGTAGCGGGGCTCCGGCGCTTTCCATGTCTTCAGCCGTGCTGCGATCTCCGAGTCAGGAATCTCCAGCGTGAGCTTGCGGTTCGGAATATCGAAGACGATCGAGTCGCCCTCGCGCACAGCCGCAATCGGTCCGCCGAGCTGCGCTTCGGGCGAGACATGCCCCGCCATCAGCCCGCGCGTCGCGCCGGAAAAGCGGCCATCGGTGAGGAGCGCCACCGTCTCGGAAAGCTCTGGAATCCCCTTGATGGCCGCCGTCACCGCCAGCATCTCGCGCATGCCCGGTCCGCCGCGCGGACCTTCATAGCGGATCACCAGCACATCGTTCGGATTGATCTTCCCGGACTCAACCGCCGCGAAAGCAATCATCCTCGCTCTCGAAGACACGCGCCGTGCCGCGATGGAAGACGCGTTCATGCCCGGCGATCTTCACCACGCAACCCTCCGGCGCAAGGTTGCCCTTCAGGATCACGAGGCCACCCACCGGCTTCAGCGCATTGTCCCATGGGCGGATCACCACCTGCCCCGGTGTCTCGACCGCCGCCGCCGCTTCCTGGTGCAGCGTCTTGCCTGTAACTGTCAGGTGTCGTGAAGCAGTCCGCGATCCACGAGCCGCTTCGCCAGCACACGCGAGCCGCCGGCATCCTGGTAATCTTTCGCCACATACTTGCCGCCGGGCGTCAGATCGCAGATCAGCGGCGTCTTCTCGCTGATGTGGTCAAAGTCATCGACACTGAGCTTCAGCCCCATCTCCTTTGCGATCGCGATCAGGTGCAGCACCGCATTGGTCGAACCACCGGACGCGCAGACCGCCGTGATGGCGTTCTCCAGCGCTTCGCGCGTGATGATCATGGACGGACGCAGATCGTTGCGCACCAAGTCCATGATCAGCCGGCCCGCCTCCCGGCTCGCATTCGCTTTGCCTGGCGCCATCGCCGGTACACCGGTGATCTGGATGGGCGAGATGCCCAGAAACTCGCCGGCCATCGCCATGGTGTTCGCCGTGAACTGACCGCCGCACGCGCCCGGTCCCGGGCAGGCCGCGGCTTCTACGGCCTCAAGCTGATCGTCTGTGATCTTCCCCGCAGCATGCGATCCGATCGCCTCAAAGACATTCTGAATCGTGATGTCGACGACCGAGCCGTCCGCCTGCTTCAGCTTGCCCGGCGCGATCGAGCCGCCGAAGAGCATCAGGCCGGGAATATCCAGCCGGCACATCGCCATGATGGTGCCCGGCATATTCTTGTCGCATCCCGCGATACAAATAATGCCGTCGAACAGATTGCCGCGCGCCACCAACTCCACCGAATCGGCGATCACCTCGCGTGAGATCAGCGACGCCTTCATCCCCGGTGTGCCCATCGTGATGCCGTCGGAGATCGTGATGGTGTTGAACTCCATCGGCGTCCCGCCGGCCTCGCGCACGCCCTGCTTCACTGCCTCGGCAATCTCGCGCAGATGGAAGTTGCAGGTACCGATCTCGGTCCAGGTATTCGCAATGCCGATGATCGGCTTGTGAAGGTCTTCTTTCGTAAAACCTACGCCGCGAAAGAAAGCGCGCGCTGCTGCACGCGAAGCGCCTTCCGTAACAGCAACAGAGTTCTTCTTGCCGGGTGCGATGCCATTGCTGGCTGTCTTCTCTTGCGGCATGCGACTAGCGTTTCTCCGAGGTAGCATTTGTGGTCACGGCCGGCTTGGGGGCAGACCAGAAGGCGTTGTTGTGTTTCGTTTCGTAGCTGTCGAGCGCCGCGGTATGGCGCAGCGTTAGCCCGATGTCATCGAGGCCGTTCAGCAGGCAGTATTTGCGGAACGGATCCATCTCGAAGCGCGCATGGAAGCCCTGCTCGTCCGTGACCGTCTGCTGTTCGAGATCGATCGTGATCCGGTGCTTCGGATTTTCCGTCGAGCATGCAAGCAAGATCTTCACCTCATCGTCGGTGAGCCGCGCCAGCACAATGCCGTTTTTGCCCGCGTTCGAGAAGAAAATATCCGCGAACGATGGCGCGATCACAGCGCGAAACCCATATTGCTGGATGGCCCATGCCGCATGCTCGCGCGACGATCCGCAGCCGAAATTCTTTTCCGCGATCAGAATCTTCGCGTCCCGGTACTCCGGCTTATTCAGAACGAATTCCGGGTTCTGCTCCACGTGATCCGGAATGTCCAGCTTGTAGCGCCAGTCATAGAAAAGAAAATCCTCATATCCCGTGCGCTCGATGCGCTTCAAAAATTGCTTGGGAATGATCTGGTCCGTATCGATATTTGGGAACGGCAGCGGCGCGGCGTGGCTGGTGATTTTGCGAATGGCTTCCATCAGCGTGCACCTCCCTGGGCAAGCACGGTTTCCGCCGCGGGTGTCGCCGCCGGCGGCCACTTGCGAATGTCGGTGAGGTGGCCGGTCACCGCGGCGGCCGCGGCCATCGCGGGCGAAAGCAGATGCGTGCGTCCGCCGCGCCCCTGACGGCCTTCGAAGTTGCGATTGCTGGTGGAGGCACAGCGCTCGCCCGGCTGCAGGATGTCCGGATTCATGCCCAGGCACATCGAGCATCCCGGTTCGCGCCATTCAAATCCTGCCGCGCGGAAGATGCGGTCCAGCCCTTCCTCTTCCGCCTGCCTCTTCACATGCTGTGATCCCGGTACGACCATCGCGCGCACCGCTGTCGCCACTTGATGTCCCTTCACTACGGCGGCAGCAGCCCGCAGATCATTGATGCGCCCGTTGGTGCACGAGCCAATAAAGACACGATCCACAGCGATCTCTTCCATGCGAACGCCTGGCTTCAGGTCCATGTATTCGAGGGCGCGCGCGAAGCTCTTGCGATCGGCTTCGCTGCGCGCGTCCTCAGGGGAGGGGGAACCAGGGCATCGATGCGTGTCACCATGCCGGGCGACGTGCCCCAAGTGACACTCGGCGCCAGTCCGGCAGCATCGATCGTCATCTCGCGGTCAAACTTCGCATCCTCGTCGGAACGCAGCGTACACCAGTGCGCCAGGGCCTCTTCCCATGCCGCGCCTTGCGGCGAAAACCGGCGGCCGTCCAGGTACGCGAACGTCGTCTCATCCGCAGCAATCATGCCGGCGCGCGCGCCTGCTTCAATGCTCATGTTGCAGATGGTCATCCGCTCTTCCATCGAGAGACCGCGAATCGTCGAGCCTGCATACTCGATCACGTAGCCGGTCGCGCCGTCGGTGCCGATGCGCCCGATGATTTCGAGAATGATGTCCTTTGCCGTCACACCGTTCGGCAGCTTGCCATCGACGTTGATGCGAAAGGTCTTCGGTTTGGATTGCGGCAGCGTCTGCGTCGCCATCACGTGCTCGACTTCTGAAGTACCGATGCCGAAGGCCAGTGCGCCAAATGCGCCGTGCGTGGACGTGTGAGAGTCTCCGCAGACAATCGTCATGCCCGGCTTTGTCGCGCCCAACTCTGGCCCAATCATGTGCACAATACCCTGACTCGCGTCCTGCACATCGAAGAATTCGATACCGAACTCGGCACAATTCGCCCGCAACGCATTCACCTGCCGCGCAGAGATCTGATCGGCAATCACCAGCCGGTCCTGCGCGCTCGTCGTTGGCACGTTGTGGTCCACCGTTGCAATGCGCCGCTCCGGCCGCCGCAGTTTGCGTCCGGCCATGCGCAGTCCATCGAACGCCTGCGGCGATGTGACCTCGTGTACCAGGTGCAGGTCGATATAGAGGATGGTCGGCTCGCCATCGGGCTCTGCAACGACATGCTGCTGCCAGACCTTCTCAAACAGTGTTTGCGGCTGAGACATCGATTCAGTTCCTTTTGCAACTAGTGCAGTTGCTACACAGCGTGAAGAGACTGGTGGCGGTCGAGCGTGTCGTTCAGAATGCCGTTGACGAGGGCGCCCATTTCCTGCGTGGAGGTGGCCGCCTGCCGCGCATCGCCCGCGCGCAGCAGGTCGGCGCTGCGATAGCCGCGCTCGAGCACGGTGCGCACCGCTGACTCCACAGCCTGCGCCTCCGCTTCGAGATGCGCCGAATGCTGCAACAGCATCGCCGCCGTCAATATCGCGCCCAACGGATTCGCAATGCCTTTCCCCGCAATGTCCGGCGCGGAGCCGTGTACCGGCTCATATAAGTTGATGGCTCCGCCCACCGTCGCCGAAGGCAGCATGCCCAGCGATCCGGTGATCACGCCGGATTCGTCTGACAGAATGTCGCCGAACAGATTCTCCGTGAGCACGACGTCGAAGTTGCGCGGCGTGTTCATCAGATGCATCGCGCACGCATCCACATATTGATGTTCCAGAGTCACGTCAGGATACTGCGCCGCAATCTCGGTCACGGTAGCGCGCCAGAGCTGCGAAACCTCCAGCACATTCGCCTTGTCGACCGACGTGACCTTCTTCCGCCGCTTCGACGCCAGCTCAAATGCAACACGCGCCACGCGCACCACTTCATCGCGCGTGTAGCGCATCGTGTTCCAAGCAGCATTCGATTCGCGCTGCCACGCGCGTGGCTGGCCAAAGTACAGGCCGCCCAGCAACTCACGCACGAAGAGGATGTCGGCACCGTCGATCACCTCCGGCCGTAGCGGCGAGTTCGCAGCCAGCGCGGGATAGGCAAACGCGGGTCGCAGATTGGCGAACCCACCCAGCGCCTTGCGCAGCTGCAGCAGCCCGGCTTCCGGCCGGCGGTCCGGGGGCAGTCCATTGAATTCGTTGCCGCCCACCGCCCCCAGAAGTACCGCATCGCTCCCGAGCGCGGCATCCAGCGTCTTCTGCGGCAGCGGCGTTCCCTCGGCGCGAATCGCAGCGCCGCCGATTAGCGCCTCCGTGATCAGGAAGTCATGGCCGCCCACCTCCGCGACGCTCTCGAGGATTTTCAGCGCCTCGCGCGTCACTTCCGGCCCGATGCCGTCGCCGGCTAACAAAACTGTAATACTTGTGTAGCTTCATTCGGTTGAATCTTCCTACGCCTGCGCACATGGCTTCGGGGGCCGCCGCACTCACCTGCGTAGCCAGTGCGACCAGGTCCTGGTCGTAAATGGCCTTCTTGCGATCGGCGAGTTCTACAAACCGGTGATAGAAGTGCTCCAACTCTTGCGCATCCAGCTTGTGACCAAGCTCCTGCAGGCGATGCGCCAGCGCGTGCCTGCCGGAGTGTTTGCCCAGCACCATGCTGTTCGACGGCACACCTACCGAGGCCGGGGTCATAATCTCGTAGGTCAGCGGATTCGCCAGCATGCCGTGCTGGTGAATGCCTGCCTCGTGTGCAAAGGCATTCGCGCCCACCACCGCCTTGTTCGGCGCAGGGCGGAAGCTGATGCGCTCGCCCAGCATCTGGCTCGTTTTGTAGAGGCGATCATTTTCTGAGCGAGTTCGGGTGGGGATAGCGGTCGCGCCGCACCATCAGCGCCGCGGCAATCTCTTCGAGGGCCGCATTGCCCGCGCGCTCGCCAATGCCGTTGATGGTGCACTCGATCTGGCGCACGCCGCCGTCGATCGCGGCCAGGCTGTTCGCCACCGCCATACCCAGATCGTCATGACAATGCGCGGAGAGCGTCACGTTCTCGACGCCAGGAACGCGGTCGACGAATCTCGCGGAACATTTGCGCGTAATCATTCGGTGTACGAGTAGCCCACCGTGTCCGGCAGATTGATCGTGGTTGCGCCGGCTTCGATCGTCACCGCCACCATTTGCGCCAGAAATTCAATGTCGCTGCGGGTCGCGTCCTCGGCCGAAAACTCCACGTCGTCCACGTAGCTGCGCGCCTGCCGCACAGCCGCGGCCGCTTGGTCGAGCGCCTGCTGGCGCGTCATCTTCAGCTTGACTTCAAGATGCAGGTCCGAGCTGGCCAGAAAAGTGTGGATGCGCGCACGCTCCGCCAAGTCGAGTGAGTGCGCCGCCCGCTCAACGTCCAATGACCGCGCCCGCGCCAGCGACGCAATCACCGGTCGGCGCACCGCCTGGCTCACGGCACGGATGGCCTGAAAGTCACCTTCCGAGGAAATCGCGAATCCGGCCTCCAGAATGTCGACGCCAAGCTCGTCGAGGGCATGCGCCATCTCGATTTTCTCCGGCGTGGTCATGCTGCAGCCGGGCGATTGCTCGCCGTCGCGCAAGGTTGTGTCAAAGAAGACGATCCGGTCCGGCTGCGACTTCGCGCTTCCGTTATGGGTCATAGGCATCCCTCAACTGCATCATCCCTGAAGCGCATCCATAAAGCAAAGTTATTGTTTTATTAAGCTTGATAAAATTGGCTTATAGTATTCGGAGGCGATAGGGTCGCCATCAACAGCGCTTATGGACCTGCAGCAGCTTGAGACATTTCTCGCAGTCGTGGAAGAGCGCAGTTTCTCGCGCGCAGCGCAGCGCATGCTGCGCACGCAGCCTGCGGTGAGCCAGGTCATCCGCAAGCTGGAGGAGGAGCTGGGTGAGCCGCTGTTTGAACGCGCGCTGCGCGATGGATCACTCACCGCGGCGGGAGAGGTGCTGCGTGACTATGCGGAGCGGCTGGTCGGCCTGCGGGCCGAGGCGGCAAGCGCGGTCCGCGAGCTGAAGACGCTGGAACGCGGCCACCTGAACGTAGCAGCGAACGAATATACGACGCTCTACCTACTGCCATTGCTGGATCGATTTCGCCGCATCTCGCCCCATATATCGCTTGCCGTGCAGCGCTCGCTGGCCAGCCACATTCCCGAGGATCTCCTGGCCCGCCGCGCGGAACTGGGCGTGTTGTCCTTCCGCCCAGATCCCGAGCAATTCCGCTCCATCCTTGTCTATTCGGACGCAGTTGCATTCCTGGTTCATGCGGGCCATCCGCTGGCCGGGCGTCGCCGTGTGCATCTGCGCGAGCTGGGCGCGCAGAATTTTGTCGCGCATAACGTCGCCTCACCCCTGCGCCGCCAGATCGTCACCACCTTCGCGGAACACAAGACGCCGCTCAATATTGGAGTGGAGCTCCCCAGCCTGGAAGCAGTGAAGCGCTTCGTCTCCATGGGCAATGGCGTGGCCTTCCTGCCGGAGCTTGCTGCGGCGCGCGAGATCGAGCGCGGCGAGTTGGTCAAGGTGCCGATCGCCGAGGTCAAGCTTGAGCGACATCTGCGACTGGTGCATCGCCGCGCCGGTGCTCTGTCTCACTCCGCAGTTGCATTTCTACAAGCGGTGCGCGCATTCGCCACCGAGCAGGGCAGGCCCTTTCTCTACGCTCCCGAGTCCGATGCGGAGGCCTGAGACAAAGGAAAGCTGGGCCGGGCACGCCACCACATGCGACCGGGCAGGTACAATTGGGCAGAACGCCAGGATCATCCTGTAGTGATTTCCGCCCGTCCGGGGAGCCGGTGCCAACGAGTGCCGCGCTCCACGCTTGAGGTTCAGGACCGAATGAAGAAGATTTCGTTGCTGTTTCTGCTGTTGCCGATGCTGGCAACAGCCAGCTTTGCGCAGGAAAGCCGCCAGGATGCAAGCGTTAGCGGCACTGTCGTGATTCCGCCATATGTGACCGGCCAGGGCGTCTATCAATCAGGATGCTTCGCGCCCAGCATCGCTACCAGCGCTCCCGCATCGAAACCGATCGGCGGCGGCACCTGCTTCGGCCCCGGTGTACTCGCCAGCTATCGCTACATGGTTACGCCGCGCAGCGCACTCGAGGTGAACTACCAGTGGTCGCAGTACTACACCAACTTCATCGCGAACGTGAATAACGTGAATATCCACACGCGCCTGCAGGAAATCTCTGCCGCGTACGTGTTCAACTTCACGTTCCGCAACTGGAATCCCTTCCTCGAAGCGGGGCCCGGCGCCTTTATCTTCTCCGCTCTGGACGACCGCGGGACCCAGCAGTTCAATCCCAAGCGCACCACCAACATTGGCGCGCTCTACGGCGGCGGCATCGCCTATGAGCTCAGTCCAAGCTTCGACATTCGCGCGGAGTATCGCGGCATCGTAGTCAAGGCTCCCAACTTCGGCTTTTCAAACTTCGACACCAAGCGCTACTACAACATCAATGCGCCAGCCATCGGCATCGCCTATCACTTCTGATCCACGCACAGCCGATACAACAAAGGCCCGGTTCGCCGGGCCTTTCTCTTGCGCGCAACCGGAATCGTGCTCCGCAATAAGAGCTTCGCATCACGATTCCTTCAAGACGACCGCGTGAAATTCGTTGGGTACGCCAGCCACAACCGGGCAGGGAAGGCACTGTGCGCATACCTGCAAACAGGCAGAAGAAAGCCCCAGGCATGACCTGGGGCTTTGCTGACTACGATTGCGGAGCCTTAGAAGATGCGATACGAAGCGCCCACGGCGAAGCCGTTCGGTGTCAGCCCATGGGGACGATTGATGAGCGGCGGGTTCGGCGACTCCGGAGGACCGACAAACCCCGGCCAGATCTGATATTCGTATTCGCCGCGCAGGTAGATTCGATCCGTGAGACGGTAATCGAGACCGCCACCGAGCGCGATATCGAAATAGGTCCCATGCGCCGCATTGGATGGAAAGTTGAAATACCCTACGCCGAAGAGGCCCTTGCCGTAGAACCCAAATCGCCTGTGATTACGCAGACGGTAGGTGTACCGCGGGCCGATCAGGTAGTTGTCCTCGTGGATGTCGGCCAGTTGATTGAAGCGATGAAACCGAACTTCCGCCTCAACTCCCAGCCGCGGGGTCAGGTTGTAATCCGCAAAGGCGCCGATTCCATACAATCGTTGCCAGCCAAAATCCGGATCGAAGTCGGAGAACGTCGCACCGACATTCAGTTGTTGATTGCCTCCCTTACCGGCTGCTACGACCTGGGCTCGACTCATCGTCGGGAGAAGTAGGGGGAGAGCGGCGAATAAGAGAAGTTTTTTCGTCACAGGGTATCTCTCGAAACAGCCAGATTCCAGATGTACGACAAGGCGGGTCTGGAGACCCGCCTTACACAGCATTCAGAACAAGCACGCGAGAGCACCGTTCGTTGCGACACTCTCGTGTTGAAAGCCATCATCTACTGCTGCGGTTGTGCGGCCGGCTGCGCGCTAGCCTGATTCGGCTGAGCGGGCTGCTGCTGCGTGGAGTCAGACGCTGCTGCAGTCTGTGACTGATCATACCGGACCAGCTTGTAATACACCGGAGTTACTTCAAACGGCATTTTATCGCGGGCATTGAGAAGCGGAACAGGATTGGTTTTCAGCGTATACACCTTGTCATCCCACGCATCCGTCCGCAGGCGGCTGCCCAGCGGCAGGGCCGCGATCTGGTCCAGCTTGTCCTGATCGAGCTTCGGCGCCCGCTTCTGGATCGCGATCAGCCAGGGCTGGCCGGTCGAATCGAGCAGCGAATCCCCCAGCCGCGGCGTATTCAGCGCGGCCAACTCCTTCTCGCGCTGCTGCAGCTGAGCAAAGTAAAGTCCCGCGTTGCCCATCTTGTCCTTGTAGATCGACTTATCGAGAAGCGCCACGGCTTTCTTTGCCGCTTCCGTATCGTCCAGATCCGTGTGATGCATCTGGATGCGCGAGAACGTCGATTCATCAGGGAAGAGCAGGCGATCGTTGAAGGCATACTTCGTGTCGATATGGTGGCCGAGCACGATGTGCGCCAACTGGAACGAGAGCACGGCAGCCAGCGATTCTTCCGAAGGCAGCGTGTCCACCAGGCCCTTGCTCAGGATGATCGTGTTGCCCACCGCAATCGATTCCAGCGGTGTGGTCAGCATCACCCGGCAGTGCACCGGAGCAGCAAGCTCGATGTTGTTGCCGATGATGATGTTGTTCGTCACCTGTTCGAGGACCTTGTCGAAGTCGCTCGGCGCCGCCAGCAGACCAGCCTGCGTCAAGCGGTCGAGCACGTTCTCCTCGGCCTGGGAGATCCATTCACGCTGCGCCTGCAGAGGGCTCACGTCGTCCGAGTTCTGGCTCTGGTCCGTCACGTCGTCGATCTTCACCGACTCGTTATCGGACTGGTGCGTCGGCACCTTGAGCGAGTATCCCCAGATCTGCGTGTGCGCCTTGAACGAAACCGGATGTTCCTTGTCCTTGCGCGAGGTCTCTTCCACATACACGCCTACCGGCAGCCAGACGCCAGGCTGCAGGTTTTGCCGCCAGCTATCGAAGTGGAAGAAGTCGTTGTCATCGAGTTTATCCGCCATGTCGCCGCCGGTGTAGGTGCCGTTGAAGCGGACGACGTTGCCCGAATCGTCATCGATCCAGACGCGGCCGGTGAACCGCCCTTCACCCAGTCCCGCCTTCGGATGCACGTCAAACACATCGCAGCGGATCGTGCCCAGAAACGCCTTGCGCACGAAGACGAAATCATAGTGCTGCTGGTCGAAGCCGCTGGGATCGATAAACATCATCTCCAGGAAGCCGTCCGGCATGTAGCGGACGTTGCCCGGCAGCAGGCTCTTCGAGAGCAGTCCCATCGCCTCCAGCGAGCCGCGGAACATGCCCTTGTTGGCATCGCTTGCCTCGCCTGCCGAGTAGGACTTGCCGTAGAAAGACTTGCTGAAGTCCACGCGCTGCAGCATGTACTGGTCCGAGACCGGCACCGCGTAGAGCTTCTGGTCGCCCTTCATGTTCTGAATGTAGGTCTGCACCAGCGGCGACTTCTGCTGAATGCTCTTGATGGTGATCTTTTCTGCCGCAATGGCTTTCTTGATCAGGGCATTCTGCTCTGGAGTCAGGGGCTGAGCCGCGGCGTACTTTTCCTTGTGCTTTGCCTGAGCACTCGTGACGCCTAGCGTCAAGAGCAGTGTTGTCATCCAAAATTTCCGCAGGTTCATTTCCCGGCTCCTAAATCGAACTTCCCAAAAACCGTCTCGTGCTGTGAATGATGACACCCTATTATGCCAACTGGAATGTCACGTGAATAAGTGTTGTGTGATCGACCGGCTGGCCGTTGCGCAGCGCCGGCTTGAATCGGATATTTTCGGCAACATGCTTTGCTTCTTCATCCAGCCCGTGGCCCAGCCCGTTCACGACGCCGATTACCTCAACCTGGCCGCTGGCGAGGAACCTTACCTTCAGTGTCACCTCACCCTGCACTCGCGCTTCCTGCGCCTCCGGCGTGTATCTCGCCTTCGGCTCAGAGATCACGACCGGCGGTGTAAATGCGGGCTCCGCGTTGTTCTGCGCAAGCTGCACATGGCCGCCGCCAATATTGCCGTTGCCAAAGCTCGCGCTTGCAGCTTCGCCATGGCCGCCCGGCTTTCCGGTTCCACCGACGACCCCATCCTTGAATCCGGCGGATGCCACTGTGCCGCGGTCATGCCCGCCTGGAACGCCGTTGGTCACGCCGGAGCCAAACGCCACACCGGAAACTGTGCCTTTGCGAGCCGCGCCCGCTCCGCTCTTCGCGCCAGGAGCGGTATCGAAGGAGCCCAGCGCGGCAATGTTCGCCGCCTTTGTGGCGTTCGGATTCGGAGTCACACCATGCGGATCGCCAAAGCCGCCCGTCGAGGTCTGCGGCTTCGACTGGTTGTTCGCCACCGGAGTCGGCTTATTGCTGGCGAACATACCCACCTTCGGGGCCGGTGGCGGCGCTACCGCCTTCGGCGGAGCCGGAGGAATGTTCATCACCGGCTTCGGCGTGTCCAGCTTCACTGGCTTGGGTGGTTCAATCTCGGGTTTCGGCGGCTGAATCTTCGGGGGCTCGATCTTCGCAACTTCAAGCTTAGGCGGCTGCGGCGGCGCCACTACCTTCACCTTCGGTATCACTACCTTCGGCGGCTTCGGCGGCTCCACGGGAAACAGCAGCGCATCCGCCTGCATCTTCTTTACTACCACCTGGTGGTGAATCGCTCCCACAATCAGCAGCAGAATGAGAATGGTCACGTTCGTGACCATGCTGGTTGCAAAGGACCGCCAGCGTTTTCTATCGTCGGTCAGAAGCCCAAAGTTCGAATTGACTGAAATGCGTTCGGTCGGCATAAGTTTCCTACGCGGCTAACGGTCCTGAGATTCCGTACGCTGGTTGCCCAGCCCTCCATTGCAATTTCTGATACTGTCCGCCACTTTCGTCGAGTGACTCGCTATCGTCTGTCAGCCCAGAAATCTGGCAAGGAATCTAATCTCACTCCGGTACGAAAGTACCTGCGAGTGCTTGAAAGATACCTTGGATTCCCAAGTTATTGCAGTACCCCGAAAGTGGAGCCTATGCGAAACATAGGTGTACCGCGTACGGGCGTGCAGACTTGGTATCAGAACCCCTCTTCAAGGCCCGCGCCCGCGAATGGATATCAGGCGCCGGCGCACGAAAGGCGCGGTGCGCTTATCCTTCATAATACCGGGGTGAGACGGGTCGCGAACACCCCTGGTTGCCCCTTTACAAACCGTCAACATACCACGTCCATCGGTAATGACGAGCGATTGCCTCGGCTGATTCAAAACGGGAGACTTTCTTGAAAATTCTTGTTACAGGCGGTGCAGGATACATCGGCGGGACTGTTGCACTGAGACTTCTATCTGCCGGCCATAACGTTCTGATTTACGACAACTTCTGCCATGGCCATCGGGATCTCGTCCCGGCCGGCGCGCGCCTCATCGAGGGCGATCTTGCCGATCGCGAGCGTCTTGACAAGATCTTTCACGACCAGCGCGTCGACGGCGTCATGCACTTCGCCGCCCTCATCGAAGCCGGCGAAAGCATGAAACATCCGGAGATTTACTTTCGGAACAACACCGCATCCACCCTCACGCTGCTCGAGGCCATGCTCGCCGCCGGAGTCAAACGCCTGGTCTTTTCCTCCACCGCGGCTGTCTACGGCGAGCCACAAAGCACTCCTATTCTCGAAACCGCTGCGCTCGCGCCCACCAATGCCTACGGGGAAAGCAAGCTGCTCGTCGAGCAGATGCTCACCTGGCTCAACCGCATCCATGGCCTGCGCTACGCCAGCCTCCGCTACTTCAATGTCGCCGGCGCAGTCGAAGGCCGCGGCGAAGCGCACGAGCCGGAATCACATCTCATCCCGCTCATCCTCGACGTAGCGATCGGCCGCCGGCCCAACATCAAAATCTTCGGCAAGGACTACCCAACGCCCGACGGCACCTGCATCCGCGACTACGTGCACGTTGGCGACCTTGCGGACGCGCACATCCTCGCCTTCCAGGCGCTCGCCTCGCGCGAGCGGCTTATCTATAACCTGGGCAATGGCAAGGGCTTCAGCGTGCGTGAGGTGATCGAGGCCGCTCGCCGCGTCACCGGCCATCCCATCCCGGTGCTCGAAGAGCCGCCCCGCCCCGGCGATCCCGCCGTGCTCGTCGCCAGCTCGAAAAAGATCATCGATGAACTCGGCTGGAAGACGCAGTTCAGCTCACTCGACGACATCGTGGGCTCCGCCTGGGCCTGGCACCAGCAGCGCTATGGAGCAGGAACGAGAGTAGGTTCAATTTGAAACTGCCGCCGGCACATTTCCACAGAAAATGTGCCGATTCATTGTTACTGATTGGCTACAAGGGAAATAGACGTCGAAGAAGAAAAGCCACCCGTGCGGTGGCTTTTGTGTTCGCGGAGTTTCCTTTCGACCTGCACGCCGCAGGCTAAGTCCAGTCGATGGGCATTTTTACAACCATGTCTTTTCTTATTAGATGTTTACGGGCCGTATACCTTCTAGCTGGTTGAAAGGAAACCACTTGAATGGCGCTCTACGGCGCCGTAGGGGGAGGGTAGGGTAAACGTAACCCTGCCGTTCACGCGCTCGTCGCCGCTAATTGATGCCCGTCCCCCGGTTCTCTCGCTCCGACCCGGCCATCTGCCGGTTGGCGCGCATACCCGCGCTCTTTTCGCGGTCGCGCGCCAGGCTGCTCCACTTATTCACGGCAAAGAAGCCGAGAATAACGAGGATGGTGATGCCCAGAATGAACACGAGGACGATTGCCATGATGTGTCACCCTCCTGTAGGTTCGAGGCCGCGGACCGGCTCCGGGTTAGCTGAAAATCATTCATAACGCAGGGCAACCATCGGATCGACACGCGAGGCGCGACGCGCCGGCAGATAGCCCGCGAGCGCGGCAATCATCAGCATCACGCCGATCGCTGCCACCAAGTTCATAGCGTTGCTGCCAACTACGCCGAAGAGCATGTGCGCGACCAGGCTGCTGGAAGCGAGAACGGCCGGTACCCCGATCGCGATGCCCACGACAACCAGCACCAATATCTCGCGCATCACCAGCCAGCGGACGTGCACTCGCTCCGCGCCCAGCGCCATCCGAATACCGATCTCATTCGTTCGCCGGCTGACAACATAGGACATAAGCCCGTAGATCCCGATGGCAGAGAGGAATACAGCAAGCAGACCAAAAAATGTGGAGAGCTGGGCGACGAGGCGCTGGTCGGTATAGGAGCGCGCTACCTGTTCATCCAGCGTGGTGACGTGCGAGATCGGCAGGTTGCGGTCGACCTGGTGGATGGTGCTCTGCACCGCTGCCGCGATGGCGCCGAAGTCGCCGGTATAGCGGACTTCAAAATCACCGAAGGCCCACGGACTTTGCGTGTACAGGAGGTAGTTGATGTATCTCGGTTTTTCCTGCAGGCTAGCGAACTTTGCATCTTTGACGATGCCAATGACTTCGTAGTCATCCTCGGGCTTGTTGTCGCCGATGTGGAAGTGGCGGCCGATGGGATTGCCCGGCGGGAACAAGGTTTTAGCGATGCGTTCGCTGATGACCGCAACGCGCTGCGAGGTGGGGGTGTCCTGCGGACCAAAGGTGCGGCCGGCAAGAAGAGGAATCTGCATAGTTTTGAAGTAGGCGATGCCGACGACGTTCTGATGCACAGCGACGTTTTCGTTGGCAGGCATGCCTGGGACAAGGACGGCGTCATTCCAACTACCCTCGTCAAAGGTGAATGCAGAAAAGCTGGCAGCCTGGACGCCGGGAAGCGCATTCACGCGGGACTCGATCTGCTGAAAGATATCGCGGAGGCGCGGGTCTTCGGCCTTGAGGCCGGTGGCGACCGAGTCGATCTGCAGGCGCAGGACGTTCTCGCGATTGAAGCCGGGGTTGACACCGCTGAGGTTGACGAGGCTGCGCAGGAAGAGTCCAGCGCCGACCATGAGGACCAGAGAGAGGGCGACTTGGGAAATGACAAGAGCTTTGGCAAGCAGACTCTTCGCTCCCACGCTGCTGGATCCGCGACCGTCTTTGAGGGAATTGGTGAGATCGAGACGGGTGGCGCGGAATGCCGGGATGGTTCCGAAGAGGATCGCGGTTGCGACCGTGACAACGAAGGCGAAGCCCAGCATGCGGCGATCAAGGCTGATGTTCAGAGGAATAGTTTCAAAACCACCGGACACCATCTGGAGTAGCAGCCGATTGGCGATAGCAGCGAATCCGATGCCGAGTGAGCCGCCGATGAGGGCGAGGATCAGGCTCTCGGTGAGGAGTTGGCGGATGATGCGGGAGCGGCGCGCCCCGAGCGCCTGGCGAACGGCGAGTTCGCGGGCGCGGGCTGTCGAGCGGGCCAGTAGAAGGTTGGCGATGTTAGCGCAGGCGATGAGCAGGACCAGCGCAACGATCGCCATGAGTATCCGCAGAGGCTCAGAGAATTCGCGCCGCAGCGAGGAAAGGCCGGTGGCCATGGGTGTGAGCGGGACATGGGCTCGAGCCAACTTGCCGAGATTTTTTTGGCTCAATTCAGCATCCGAGAACCCGCGAGTGATCTGTTGCAGGAGCAGGTTGACGTTGGAGGTCGCGCGCTCTATGGTGACGCCGGGTTTAAGGCGGCCTATCAGGTTGAGAGATTGAGTGAAGTTCTTCTTGTAGGCGTCCCAGCCGGGAGGGACGGATTTGGTCATAGACATGGGAACCCACATGTCCGGAGCTTCGCCAACTTTGGTTCCGAAGAACTCCGGTGGGGCGACGCCGACGATATTGAAAATGGTGGTGCCCAGCTTGAGTTTGCGATCAAGTACGTTGGGGTCGCTGGCGAGCGTCCGCTCCCAGAGGGCGTGGCTCAGGACGGCCACCGGGTGATCGCCTTCGGAGGTGTCATCTGCGTCAGTGAGAGTGCGGCCAATCTGGGCCTGCACGCCAAGTACAGGAAAGTACGTGCCGGAGACCAGTTTGACGTGCATGAGATGGGAGTCCGCAGGAGCCTGCCCTGCCGCGTCGAGAACGAAGCCGTAGACGTCGTTGGTCATGCTGAAGATGGCAGCGACTCCAGAGAAGACGGCGTTCTTCTGCTGAAGCTGGCGATAGAAAGGATAGGAGTAGAGCTCGGTGTCGACTATGCTGCTGCCGATTCCATCGTCCTCTCCCTTGCCGAGGAGGACGAGCTGGCCGGGATCCTCAACCGGCAAAGACCGAAGCATCACCGCATCCATAAGGCTGAAGATCGCGGTGTTCGCGCCAATGCCGAGAGCGAGCGAGAGCAGCGCCACCAGCGTGATGCCCGGAGTACGCAACATAGCGCGCAGGCCATAGTGCACGTCCTGCGCCAGGCTCTCGAGCCAGCTCCATCCCCACTCGGTATAGCTGCGTTCGCGCAGCACCGTGGGATTGCCAAATCGCCGGCGCGCCGCGGCTGCGGCATCACTGGCGGCAACACCGGCTTCCACCTGTTCTTGCCGGCGTAGATCGAGGTGAAGATGGATCTCCTCCTGCAGTTCCTCGGAGAGCCGGTCCCGGTGCAGCAGCATACCGATGCGTCGTGCGAGTTCACCGAGCCAATTCATGATTCCTCCGGATATCAGGTGGTCTGGATCACGCGAGTAATGGCGCCCATCACGCGCTCGAATTGGGAGACCTCGTCGACGAGCTGCTTTCGCCCGGCGGCGGTGAGCTGGTAATAACGAGCGCGGCGGTTGCCGGCCGTCGTGCCCCATCGCGCCATTACCCAGCCCTTGATCAGCATGCGCTGCAATGCAGGGTAGAGAGACCCCTCCTCTACCTGCAGCACGTCATCTGATGTCTGCTGAATAGAGTTGGCGATTTCAAACCCGTGGAGCTCGCCATAGCGCGCCAGGGTCTTGAGGATGAGCAGATACAGGGTTCCCGGCGGTATCTCGTCGCGGCTGGCTGGCATCAGTGTCCCTCCGAGCTTCCATAGTCTACCTACATAGATAAACTATGCAAGCGGATGCCGGGGTTTTCTGATGGCGCCAAGAAGGCGGGCAGGCGCGGCGAAACCGCTGTTTCAGGTGTGCTATTCTTCGGGCCGTTTCGCCGCCTGTTTTTTGCGCGGCGGCGATTCTGGGAGCGCTATCATGTTGCGATTCGCAGTCTCGAAGTTCCTCCCCGTTGCGGCCCTCATCGCTTGTGCGACGACGGTTCCAGCACAGGTCGTGGTCACCAATGGACCGGTGATCGGCTCCTCCAATCCGATTACGTCAGATCCGCCCGTGCAGCGGCCACATACCAAGCCATGCACAGTACAGCTCTTCACGAATGAGCAGTTCGCCGATTTCAACACCAAGGACTTCGCTTACGCGCCTCCGGCGGAGTGCCATGGGCCGTGGTCAAAAGTAGTCTTCTCTGCAGACTTCACGGTCACGGCGGGGCGGCAGTTTGATCGGACCGCGCAGTTTCTGATCGGCAACATGAACATTTATTACGGCACCACCGCTGAGCCGCGGGCCACGCTCAGTCCTTCCTGGCATGTCGAGAGCGACATCACCGATTTGAGCGCCGGCCTGAAGGCGTCACAGACCGGTCATGCAATCCTCGGCAACTTTGTCGGCGTCTCCAACGGAGTTACGTACAACGGCATCATCTACGCAAATGCGCAGATCGATTTCTACCCGGCTGACTTCCGCGACCGTGCTCCGCGTGTGCCTGACGTAGTGGTGCCACTGCCGACTGCCAGCATCGGCGCGTTCACGCTGAATACCACGGCCGATCAGCTTAGCCAGAGCGTAACTCTTCCACGAAATACCGAAGAGGCGTATTTGGATGTCTTCGCGCAGAGTCAGTCCAATGATGAGTTCTGGTGGACCTGCGTCCCAAGCGATGTCGCCGACGAACTCTTCAGTTGCGGGAACACCGCCTTTCGCGAGACGGAGATCACGATTGACGGTGTCCCTGCGGGGATAGCTCCGGTGTACCCATGGATCTATACCGGCGGCATTGATCCCTATCTGTGGGAGCCGATCCCCGGCGTGCAGACGCTCAACTTCAAGCCATTCCGTGTGAATCTGACGCCATTCTCCGGAGTGCTCTCCGATGGCAACGCGCACACTGTAGGTCTCAGCGTCTACAACGCGAACAGATATTTCCTGGCGACGGCAAACCTGCTCGTCTTCACCGATCCGCACGCCCAGCGCACCAATGGCGGCCTGCTGAGCAATACGCTTTCGGCGGCGCCGTCCCCCATCGTGAGCGAAAACCTGATCAAAGATGCGAGCGGCAACATCACCGGAACGGTTGGGGTGAGCTCGGCGCGCAGGTATACCATCAGCGGCTGGACCACGACCTCGCATGGTCGCGTGGAGACCACGGTATCGGGCGACGTGAATTTCAGTAATAATCAAAAATTCACAATCAACAGCACGCAGTACATCCAGGACATCGCGCAGTCGACCACAATGGACGTTTCGACCACGAGCAGGCAGGGATACCTCTCCACGACCGAAACGAAGCGCTACTCCTATCCGCTCAAGTTCCTTATCGACCAAGAAACCGCATCCGATGGATCGATCAGCGAACTGAACACCTCCGACCAACGATTCGTAGAAAACATTGATACCTGGCTTGGGCCGCTGCGCTTATTCCACAGTGCTGTATCCAATCAGGTGGTCTCTGACGATACCGATCTCTTCACCTCGAGCGGCAGCTTCATCGGGCCGAGCAATACTTCCAGTACCCAGATCTATAAGGCGAACAACTCGCTGGGCTATTGCTATGGCAAAAAACTGGTCTCAGCCGACAGGCAGCTTACCGCGGTGGACGACGTAAGTTGCCGCTAGAAGCAGCTCGCGTACATCGAGGCCCGTCTCGTGCAGCATGCGAGGCGGGCTTTTGCTGTGCCCCAGGTGGTCCGCTTGCCGTCCCCTACCGCCAGCCTTTAGTGTGGAGCGCGTGAGCGCGGTTTCGAAATTGCCGCGCGGAGGATTGCACCAGGCATGGCCCCAACGGCAGAAAATCAGCACTTTAGCTCCATCCTGAACGAGACCCGGGTCTTCCCGCCGCCGGCGGATTTTGCCGCGAAGGCGCGTGTGAACGGGATGGCTGCCTATGAGGAGGCGTATCGCCGTTCTATCGCCGATCCTGAGACATTCTGGGCTGAGATTGCCGCTGAGCTGGACTGGTTTTCTCCCTGGACGAAGGTCCTGGACTGGCAGGCGCCGCACGCGCAATGGTTTGTAGGCGGCAAGATCAACATCTGCCACAACTGCGTGGATCGCCACGCACTCGGCAAGCGCGCGGACAAGACCGCCATCCTGTGGGAAGGCGAGCCGGGCGAGGTCCGCAAGCTCACCTTTCGCGAGCTGCACAAAGAAGTGCAGCGATTCGCCAACGTTCTCAAGGATCTTGGTGTAAAGAAGGGCGACCGGGTCGCCATTTATATGGGCATGACGCCCGAGCTCGCCATCGCGCTGCTCTCCTGTGCGCGCATCGGCGCGGTGCACTCGGTTATCTTCGGCGGCTTTGCCGCGCACGCGCTGGTGGACCGCATCAACGACGCGCAGTGTGTCGCGGTGATTACGCAGGATGGCTCCTACCGGCGGGGCGCAGAGGTCAAGCTCAAGAAGGTTGTCGACGATGCGCTCGACAACTGTCCCAGCGTGAAGAAGGTCATCGTCTACCGACGGACCGGCAGTGACGTAGATATGAAGGCCGGACGCGACTTCTGGTGGCATGATCTCGCGGCGAAAGCCGCCGAGGAATGTCCGGCCGAGCCGCTCGATTCCGAGCATCCGCTGTACATCCTGTACACCTCGGGGACGACCGGCAAGCCGAAGGGCCTCGTTCACACTACCGGCGGATACAGTGTGGGCACCTACTACACGAGCAAACTGGTCTTCGATCTTCGTGACGATGATGTCTACTGGTGCTCGGCGGATATCGGCTGGGTGACCGGGCACTCCTATGTGGTCTACGGCGTTCTGCAAAACGGCGTGACCACTGTGATGTATGAAGGCGCGCCGACCTGTCCTGGCCCTGACCGCTTCTGGAAGATCATCGACGACCACAAGGTCACGATCTTCTACACGGCGCCCACGGCTATCCGTGCATTCATCCGCCTGGGTGATGAGCACGTGCGAAAGCACTCGCTGGCATCGCTGCGGCTGCTGGGATCTGTCGGAGAGCCGATCAATCCCGAAGCATGGATGTGGTACCACGAGACAATCGGGCACGGGCGGTGCCCGATTGTTGACACCTGGTGGCAGACCGAGACTGGCGGGGTCATGATCTCGCCGCTGCCCGGGGCGACGCCCACGAAACCGGGCTCCGCAACTCGGCCGATGCCGGGAATCGTGCCTGAGGTTGTGACGAGAAGCGGAGAGCCTGTGCCGAAAGGCCAGGGCGGGTTCCTGGTCATCCGGCGACCATGGCCCTATATGGCGCGCACCATCTATGGAGATCCGGAGCGCTTTCAGAAGACGTATTGGTCGGAAATTCCGGGCGCCTACTTCACCGGCGACGGAGCGCGCCAGGATGAAGACGGCTATTTCTGGCTGATGGGGCGGGTGGACGATGTCATCAATGTGAGCGGACACCGGCTGGGCACGATGGAAGTGGAAAGCGCGCTGGTGGCACACCCCCATGTGGCGGAAGCTGCCGTGGTCGGGCGCCCCGATGAGTTGAAAGGGCAGGCAATCTGCGCCTTTGTCACGCTCGACGGTGGCTACAAGCCTTCGAAAGACCTGAAGGAGGAACTGCGAGCCTGGGTTGCGAAGGAGATCGGAGCATTGGCGCGTCCCGATGATATTCGGTTTACCGATGTGCTCCCGAAGACGCGCAGCGGCAAGATCATGCGTCGCCTGCTGCGCGAACTGGCAACCGCGGGCGAAATCAAGGGCGACACCACGACTCTTGAAGACCTCCAGGTGATCGCGCGACTCAAAGAGAATGAAGAGGGCTGAGGGATCCGCGAAGACAGGATGGACCGTCGAGACCTATTAAGGTTGGGCAGCAGCGCGGCTTTTGCCGCGGTTCCCGGCTTCGCGGCTGCTGGTGCGAGCCATCCTCCGGTTTCGGGCACAGCCCTCTACGATATTCGGCACTACGGCGCCGCCGGCGACGGCAAAGCGATCGACACGAAACCGATTCAGGCGGCGATCGA
The DNA here is from genome assembly GCA_963836835.1 of uncultured Acidobacteriaceae bacterium. Classification (GTDB taxonomy): domain Bacteria; phylum Acidobacteriota; class Terriglobia; order Terriglobales; family Acidobacteriaceae; genus KBS-83. Next base: position 265,253 of record CAWILE010000001.1, read on the forward strand.
TGCGGCGGAGCGTGCCGGTGGCGGGACGGTGCTCTTTCCTGCCGGCACGTACGCCAGCTATTCCATTCACCTGAAGAACAACGTCGCGCTCTACCTCGACCAGGGTGCGGTTCTGCTCGCGGCATCTGTGCCGGCTGAAGGCACCCCCAGCGGCGGTTACGATGCCGCCGAGCCGCAGGGCGACTGGGAGCCGTATCAGGATTATGGTCACAACCACTGGCACAACAGCCTGATCTGGGGCGAGAATTTGCACGATGTGTCGATCGTGGGTCCCGGCCGCATCTGGGGTAAGGGGCTGAGCCGCGGCTGGGACAAGGATTCGGTCTATCAGCCGAGCTCGAAACAGCCTGGAGCGGGGAATAAGTCCGTCGCGCTCAAGCTGTGCCGCAATGTTACGCTGCGGGACTTCCAGATCCTTGAAGGTGGATGGTTCGGCATTCTCGCCACTGGCGTGGACAATCTGACGATCGATAACCTGCGCATCGACACCAACCGTGATGGCATCGACCTCGATTGCTGCCGCAATGTGCGGGTGTCGAACTGCACCGTCAATTCGCCTTACGATGACGCGATCTGCCCGAAGAGCTCGTTCGCGCTCGGCTATCCGCGCGCGACGGAAAACGTCACTATCACGAACTCCTTCGTTACCGGAAATTATGAGATCGGCTCCGTGCTCGACGGCACATGGAAGCCGCTGCCCGCGTCCTTTACCGGCCATGCGACCGGGCGCATCAAGTGCGGGACAGAGTCGAACGGCGGCTTTCGTAACATCACGATCTCGAATTGCGTCTTCGAGAGCTGCCGCGGTTTCGCACTCGAGACTGCGGATGGCGCTGTCGTTGAAGACATCGTCTTCAGCAACATTGTGATGCGCAACATCACACAGGCGCCGATGTTTCTTTTTCTTGGCTCACGAATGCGGGGACCCAGGGATGCGAAGATCGGCACGCTGCGCCGCGTGCTGCTCTCAAATATAGTCAGCTCGCATGCCGGGCAGTTGCCGAGCCTGATGGTGGGTATCCAGGGCCACCCCATCGAGGACATCAGGATCAGTGACGTCTACCTGCACCAGCAGGGAGGTGCGGGCTCTGCGATGGCGGGGATTGAGCCGCCCGTCAAGGAGAGCGCCTATCCCGATCCCGGTATCTATGGCGATCTTCCGGCTACGGGGTTTTATTTCCGGCAGGTGCGGAATCTTCAGGTCAGCAACGTGGAGATTGCGACCGAGATGAGGGACGCGCGCGCCGCCTTCTGCCTGCAGGATGTCGAGGGAGCGGATTTCTTCCGCATTCGCGTGCCTGCCGGGGTCGATGCATTCGATCTGCGGACCGTGCGGAGCTTCCGCAGCTTTGGCAGCATGTCCGCGCCAGATACTCGGCTCGACACTGCGGAGAATCGCAGGGTTTGAGCTGGAGCCAATGCCGCCCGCAAATTGTCACCGGTTTCTCGGTTTAAGGGATTTCGAATGGAAGGGTCAGATAGTCGGTAGGCAAATCCCAAGTCTCAGAAATAATCTGGCCTTCGGTTTGTCATCTCTGGCCGCGGTGATTTAGAAAGCCAACAACGGCGTGTTCAAGCTGAACGCCTTCCCAGGGATGATGTCTCATGACGCAGGATTTCTCAGAGTTGCATACACCAACTGGCGCGCTGGCATCGCTGCCCGCGCATAAAGAGGACTGGCAGCAATATCGCCTCAGCCAGAATCAAGTGGAGGCGTTTCACCGCGACGGATTTCTGGCCGGAGTGCAGGTGCTTGACGACGACCAGGTGGAGGCGCTCTGCACAGAGTTGGCGGAGCTGATGGAGCCGTTGCATCCCTCGCACAAGCTGTTCCATGAGTATCACTCGAACGAGTCCAGCGACCCGGAAACAATCTTGTTTCATGCGCTGGGCGCCTGGCGGACCGGGCCGGCATTTCACGACGTGCTGTGGAGTCCAGCTTTTCTGGTGGCGGCGTCGCAACTGCTTGACGGGGCGGTGCGGCTCTGGCACGACCAGCTTTTCTGCAAGCCCGCGCATCACGGCGGCGTAGTTGCCTGGCACCAGGACTACTCGTACTGGACGCGGACGCAGCCCATGGCGCACCTGACGTGCTGGATGGCGCTCGACGATAGCACGCGGGACAATGGTTGCTTGTACTACGTGCCCGGGAGCCACAAATGGAACCTGTTGCCGACTACAGGGCTTGCGGGCGATATGAACGAGATCATGACGGTGCTGGGCGAGGAGCAGAAGCAGGCGTTCCGCCCGGTGCCGATCGAGCTGAAGCGCGGGCAGTGCTCGTTCCACCATCCGTTGACGGTGCATGGGTCCTACGAGAATCGCTCGGACCGGCCACGACGGGCGACGCTGGTGAATGTGTTCCGCGACGGAGTGCGCTCTGCGAGCGACGAGCCGTTGCTGGCCGGCGTGCCGGCGATTCCGAAAGGGCAGAAGATTGAGGGACGGTTCTTTCCGCTGCTGTTTGATCCGCGCCTAATGGGGAACTGAAAGAAAACGGTCCGCGTTCGAGGCAGGCGCGGGCAAGCACATCGTTCACAACTTCCGCCGACAGGACGTGTCGCTCATCCAAGGGTTCCGTAAGTGCCTTGGGGTTCCGTAAGTGCCTTGGGGTTCCGTAGTGCCTTGGCGATTTGGCGTCATCCGAATCCGCAAACATCAATGACCATCTGCGACGTGATTCCACAGGACTCGTTCCTCACTCCGCGCGCAGAATTTCGGTGGGGTCTGTGCGCAGCGCGCGAAGCACGGCGGGCAGTGTGGCAACGAGCGCAGTGAGCAGCATGGCACACCCCGGCAAAGCGATCATATCCACGTCGGTTGCTTTGACCTCGTAGAAAAGCGACGCCACATAGCGCGCCGCGCCGAATCCGAGCGCGATGCCGGTACAGCCTCCGAGCGCGATCATCAGGAAGACATCTCGAGTCACAATGCTCACGATGCCAGCACGAGTCGAGCCAATCGCTATGCGGATTGCAATCTCGCGGCGGCGCTGGAGGACGGAGTAGTTGAGGACAGCGTAGAGTCCGATGCCGGCGAGAAGCAGAGCGACGCCGGCAAAGAATGAGGCGAGCATCGCTAGCAGGCGCTCGCGAATGGTCTGGTCGCGGACCAGATCGAGCTGCGTGGTGACGTTCGAGACGCGAAGGCCGTTGTGGCGCTGCGCAATGAACTGGCGAAGGGAGTCGGCGAGGACGAGTGGGTTCTGGGCGTCCGTGTGAATGACAAAAGTGGCGAAGCCCACGGTCTTGGGCGCGGATTTGTCGTCGATTTCGTTCAAGGGGACGTAGAAGATGGGGCGGTTGGGCTCGCGTAGCTCCCGGTAGGGGACGTCGGAGGTGACGCCGACAATCTTGTTGATAGGTTGATTGGCGCCGCGCTCAAAGGTGCGGCCAATGGGGTCCTGGCCGGGGAAGTAGGTCTTAGCGAAGGTTTCGTTGACGATGGCGGCTCCCGGCGAGGTGTCTTGAAGGCGAAAGTCGTGGCCGGAAACGAGGGGTATCTTCATCGTCGAAAGCCAGCCCGGAGAAACGTTCATGAGCCAGGAGGGAGTCGGACTGGGAGGCGCGCCGTTGATAGAGACGTCGCTGTTTATCATGATGGGCCCGAGAAGGGGCCAGCCCGAGATGGCGACCGAGTTGACGCCGGCAACGGCACGCAACGCCTCGGCAGTTTGATTCCAGACGACGGGGAGCTGGCCCTTGCCGGCAACGGTTTCGAGCAGGAGCAGACGGTCGGTGGAAAAACCGAGCGGGCGGTTCTGGAGGCGCTGGAAGGATGCGACGAAGTGCGAACACAGAAACAGGACGAGGAAACAGAACGCGACCTGAAGAGCGATGGCTCCACGCATAAGACGGCGCGGCGAGTGCGGATCTTCACCACCTTTGAGAGCGGCGACTGGCCGGACGGCAGAAGCACGGAGAGCAGGAAGCAAACCAAGCAATAGAACAACGAAGATAATGAGCCCGAAGCCGAAGAGAAGCACACGCCAGTCTGCGGGAAGGTCGAGTCGAGCAGGGTTGTCGGGCGGATTGACGAGACCGAGCACAAAGGGCGCCGACCACGCCGCAAAGAATGCGCCAAGGACGGAAGCCAGGAGGGCGAGCAGCGCGCTCTGGGACAGGATGAGCTGGACAAGGCGACGACGGCCGGCGCCGATCGAGATGCGGAGAGCCATCTCCTGGGCGCGTGCGGCGGCTTGGGCGGTCATCATGTTGGCGACGTTGACGCAGGCGATAAAGAGGACGAGAGCGACCAGGAGACCGAGGACGCCGAGTAACCGGCGATATTCCTTCTGAAGGTCGGAGATACCAGCTCCGGCCGGATTGAAGACGAGGGTCTTATCGAGATAGCGGTCGATGTCCGCCTGGGTCATGCCGCGGAAGCACGTGGAGCACCCGACCTCGAAGGAATGGCTGACGACGGAGAGGTGCTGGCGCAGCGGCTCGAGGGCGGTGGCCGGGTTGACGTCGGGTTTCAACATCAGGAAGATGCGGTGCCAGTTGAAGCTGTCCTGGGTGGCGAGGCCGTTCATGCTGAGGGGTAGAAAGATGTCAGTGACAGTTCCTTTTTCGGTTCCAGTGAAGTCGCGAGGGCCGACGCCGATGATTTCGAATGTCTGGTCGCCGATGTGGAGCGAGCGGCCGAGGACGTGGGGATCGCGGCCGAAGCGATGATTCCAATAGTCCCAGGAGAGGACCGCATAGGGAGCGAGACCGGGGCCGCGGTCATCCGCAGGGGCGAGCAGGCGGCCGAGCGCGGGCTCAAGGCCGAAGAGCGGGGACATGTTGCCGGAGACATAAACGACGTGGGCCTTCTCCATGTCGTCGTCGGGGGACCAGGTGATGTCCGTGCGGTCGGCGTCGCTGATGGCGATGAGGTCGGCCTGGTCCTTGACGGAATCGCGCATGACTTTGAAGTCCGGCGTGGCCCAGTAGCGGTCCTCGATAGGCCTGCCCTCGGGGCCGATCAACTTGCGGGAGAGGACGTAGAGTCTGCTCGAACCGGAGATGGGGAGCGGGCGCCAGAGCAGGGCGTCAATAAGACGGAAGGCGGCGACACAGGAGCCGATGCCGAGAGCGAGGGAAAGCACAGCGGCCAGGGACGTGATCTTGTTGCGGCAGAGCTGACGCCAGCCGAAACGTACATCGGCAAGAAGCGACTCAACCCATCCGGCAACACGAATGCTGTGGCTCTCCTCACAGGCATGCAGCGCGGAACCGAATGCGCGACGCGCTTCCTTGGGATCACGTCCCGAGGCTATGGCCTCTTCAATGTGCCCCTGCAACTCCTCATCAATTTCGCGATTCAGGCGCTCGCCGAACACGGCATTCGAGATACGTGACCACAACGACATGTCACACCTCCCGGAGAACCCGATTGATCGCCAGGCTGACTGACTGCCAGCGTGACTCCTCCGCGCCCAGTTGCTTTTTGCCTGCGGCGGTCAGTTCATAGATGCGAGCCCGGCGGCCGGTGTCTTTCTTGATCCACTCCGCGCGAATCCAACCCGCTTCCTCCATCCGGTACAACGCTGGGTAAAGCGAACCTTCTTCTGCGCGCAGCACTTCGGCGGATGCACTGGCAATGGCAGCCATGATGGCGTATCCGTGAAGTCGCGGTCGCCGCGACAGGATTTTGAGCACGAGCAAATCGAGTGAACCTTGCAGAGCGTCTGTCTTCGCCATATTTAGATGTCTTTATATAGATATCTTAGTATGAATGTCAACGCGGCAGGTCTGGCGCATTCAGAGCAAATGCACGCATCGAGCGGGGCATCGGCTGTAGTTAGGAAATCCAACGCTGACGAGAAGGCGGATTCCTATTCCTCATCGGGCCGATGATCAATGCATTGGCGATTGAGGCTTGCCAAGATGCAATGAAAGCTCATCGCGCCGGAACACGCCAGGGACGTTTGACCGCTTGCTGTCGTTATCCGGCAGCGATGCGTGCTGACAGCCCGGATAGCTCATAAAGCCAGATCACGAGCGAGATGATGGAAAGCAGTGTTGTCATCGAGACAGTGGACGCTACCATCATTTCTTCGCAGTGATACTCTCCCGCAAGAATGTAGGCTGTCTTGGCCGTGGGCACTGCGGCGCAGATTACGGCCGCGATGGCGTAGAGCCGATCGAGCCTCAACCACAGGCTCAATCCGTATACGATTAGAGGCATGATGACGAGCTTGACGGCGGAGAGTAGCGAAGATCGCCCGATCGTGGCGCGCAATCCATCGATCGACAACCCAAGTCCGATGGCGAAGAGAGCACAAGGCGTGAGCGCATCGGCCAGGATGCCAAGATAAGCGGTGACCGGCAGGGGCATGCGGAGTTTAAGGAGCGACAAAAGCATGCCGATCAGAGTGGATAGGACCATCGGGTTCAGCACCACGTGCTTCATTGTGACCATGGGTGGCGTGCGTGAGCCATGCGCGTCCCGCTGACCAAGTTCGAGCAATATGACGGCTGCGGGAAACATCACAACGGCCACGAATACCGTGGCGATGGCGGCCGGCAACACGGCGTGCTGACCATAGATCGCTTCTAATACGGGTAAGGCGACGAAGCCGGTATTGGTCATCGATGCCGCCATACCATGCATGGTTCGGCTGGCGAGACTTTGGGAGCCACGCATGCTCATGATGCCGAATACGAGGAGGAAGCAGAGCAGCGAGCCGCCACCAAAGGCGACAAGAAAGCGCCATCTGAACAGCGAATGACTTGGCTCCTGTGCAATGGTGACGATCAGCAATGCCGGCATTGCGATGTTGTAAGAGAAGCGAATCAGTGCTTCAGACAACGCCCGCGACAGATAGCCCGTATAGCCGACGATCCAGCCGGTCAGGATCACTGCAAATACAGGAAGGATGAGGTCAGCGATCCGCACCGAGGATGTCTCTTAGATTGGCGGCTCTAACAGTTGCATGGATAATCAGGCGCCGTCAATAGTTTCGCTGTGTTCGCCTGTCTTTGTATCGGACATTGACCGAGGCGCTAAACGTGAAGACGCTGCCCAACCAGGTTTGGCACGAATCGCCGTCGGTCAATGATCATCTTTGTTTTCGTTCTCCCCTGTCGAAGGGTATCGCATTTGGGAGAGTCATCCGGAGTTGCCGCGCGGGTAAATCACGCAAACCTTGTGGTGCCAGACGCGATTGACCCTGGTGTGAATCTGGAATGGAAGCTGGCGCGTGAATTTAATTCATCGACCGGGGCATGGTGAAGGTGAAGACGCTGCCCTTGCCGAGCCTGGAGTGCACGCTGATGCGGCCGCCGTGCTGTTCGACGATTGCGCGGCAGATGGCGAGTCCAAGGCCGGTGCCGCCCATGGAGCGCGAGTCCGAGGCATCCACCTGCTGGAAGCGCTCAAAGATAATCTCGAGCTTTTCCGGCGGAATGCCGCGACCGTGATCTTCGACTTCGAAGGTGACTTCGCTGTCGCTGGTTGCGGCCGCTGTGAGCCGGACTTCGCCACCTGGATGCGAGAACTTTGCCGCGTTGCTGATCAGGTTAGTCAGCGTTTGCAGCGTCCGGTCTACATCCACCATTACCTCTACCGGCTGGGCATCGATGCGGAAATGGATATTGTTTTGCGCCGCGGCAGTGTGCTGCAGGTCCGCGGCGCGGCGCAGCAGGTCGACTGCATTGGCTTTTTCGCGATGCAGCGGCAGCCTTCCGGAGCCGATCCGCTCGAAGTCCAGGATGTCGTTGACGAGCCGCACGAGCCGATCGCAATTGCCAATTGCGACATCGAGCATCTGCGCGAGCTTCTCCGGGCGCTTCTCCAATACGCCGCCGGCGATCAGGCCCAGCGCGGCGCGCAGCGATGTGAGCGGTGTACGCAGCTCATGGCTCACCGTGGAGATGAACTCATCCTTCATCCGGTCGAGCCGGCGGCGGTCCGACACGTCGGTAAATGCCACCACCGTGCCGCTGATGATTCCATCGTGCACTAGCTGGCGCGCCACGTATTCCACGGGGATTGATATGCCGTCCTTGCGCCAGAAGACCTCGTTGTCGATGCGTATGGGCTCGTCGGAGAGCAGCGCGCGCTGAATCGGGCAGTCCTCAAAGGGATACGGCGTGCCGTCGACTTTCGAGTGGTGAACGAGTTGATGCATGTTCTTGCCCATGATCTCGTCCACTGAATAGCCGAACATGCCGGCCCCAGTCTCGTTGCAGAAGGTGAGATTGCCGTGGACATCCAGGCCCCAGATACCGTCGCCGATGGAAGCGAGGATGGACTCGCGCTGCCGCATCAGCGTGTGGAGCTTTTCTTCGGCATCCGTCTGCTCGGTAATGTCGATGCCGTGGCTGAGCACGATGGGTTCGGTGCCGGGCAGTTGCAGTAGCTTGTTGCGATAGGCAACCACGGCTGATTGTCCGTTGGGTCGCTTGAAGTAAAAGAGTCCCTGGTGCTCGTGCTGCTCGTTGAGCGCGCTCACGTACTGCTCGTAATCGCGCTTGTGATCGTCGGCAATGTAATCGAACAGCGGCGTGCCGACGATCTCCTCCGGAGTGTGGCCGAGGATGGCGGCAGCGTGTCCGTTGATCGACTGGATGTTGCCGTCGAGATCGTGGGTGCAGATGATGCCCAGCGAGCCTTCGACCAGGTGCCGGTAGCGCGCCTCGCTCGTGCGCAGCCGTTCCAGTTCCTGGCGCTGGTCGGTAATATCGATGCCGGTAGTGATGACGAAGTTGACGTCGCCCTGCGGATCGTTCAGCGAGCTGGCAGTCCAGGCGATGCGCCGCATACCGCCGTCGCGTGTTCGCCAATGCATTTCGTAACTGCCGTCCAGCTTGCCCGCGCGCGCTTCCTCGAACATGCGCATCGCGTGATCGCGTTCCTCGGCGGGAAAGAGCTCTTCCGGAAACGAGCGGCCAACCAGCTCGGCAAAGCTGAAGCCGCTTACCGTCTCGCAGGCGCGATTGAAACGCACGATGCGCCCTGCGGTGTCGAGCACCAGAACGAGCGCGTGAACAGAATCGAGAACAGAGGTGACGAAGTTGCGCTCGACGGTGAGGGCTCGCTCAATGCGCTGGCGCGAGCGCACGATGCGATCCTGCTGGTTTGTCCTGGTGTAGAGTTCGAGCCGCGTGATGATCTGGCGCGCCAGCACTTCCAGCGTGCGCGCGTGCTCACGCGTGAACATGTTGGGTTCGGGCGAGCATACGGCAAGCGTGCCCAGCACTGATCCGTTCGGCGCGAAGAGGGGAGCGGCTGCATAAGAGCGGCAATAGGTGGTGGCGGCGAGAGGAATGCCGGAGGGGGCAAAGCGATAGTCCTGCGCCGCATCGTCAATGACCATCGCGTTGGGCTCGAGGATGGTGTATTGGCATGCAGAGGTTGCGCGCGGCTGCTGGCGGCTGAGGAATCCGATGCGCGACTTGAACCAGACGCGGCTCGAGTCGATGAATGAAATGAACGCATAGGGCGCGCGACAGAAGCTGGCTGCGAGGCGAGTGATCTCATCCAGTGCCGGATCCGGCAACGTATCGAGGATTTCGTACTGCGCGAGAGATTTGAGCCTCTCGGCTTCATCTCTTTGCATCATGGTCGGATTGGCAATCTGCATGAACGAAGGGGGAAGAATCGCCTGCAAGCATTCTGTCAAAGCGCGGCTCCCGAGCCACTGCCACAATTGGTGCAGACGCGGCGGCAAATCGGGCAAAATCCGTTACTTGCGTGATTCTCCTTTCTGGGGAGGTGGGCTCATCGTAGCGGACGCGGAGCGGTGGAATTCGTGGATTATTTTCTTCGCCGCTCAAGTTCCGATCTTGCTTTTGTGCCTCTGCTCATTTCGCCGGCCAAGATCCCAAAGCCTTTATCCCCGACCAGAGGTTTGCGCGTCCGCAGAAGCCGAACGATTGGTGATGCAAAAAGTGCTCGGCTGCCGGGTAGGCCGGGAAGGGAGTTAAGGCGCCGGTTGCTATACTTTGAGACAGAGCTTGTGACGCACGGGCCCCGGAAGATTGCCGGGTCATTTCTTTCTGAGCGGCGTCCAATACGTGGTTTCCACGATGAGCGACCATCTTCGTTCGATTCAATCCCCCGCTGACATCAAGCGCATGTCCGTTGCCCAGCTTTCTGAGCTGGCGCAGGAGATCCGTGAGTTGCTGATCAGCAGCCTGTCGAAGACCGGCGGCCACCTCGGACCCAACCTTGGCGTTGTCGAGTTGACGCTGGCGATGCACTACGTCTTCGACACTCCGACGGACAAGTTCCTCTTCGATGTCAGCCACCAGACCTACGTGCATAAGTTGTTAACAGGACGCGCCGATCGCTTCCACACCATCCGGCAGCCGGGCGGCCTGAACGGCTTCATGCTGCGCACCGAATCCGAGCACGATGCCTATGGCGCCGGGCATGCAGGTACCGCACTTTCGGCGGCGCTGGGCATGGCGGTGGCGCGCGACCTGGCGGGCACGCGGGAGAACATCGTTGCCGTGGCAGGAGATGCGGCCTTCACCAATGGCATCTCGTTCGAAGCGCTGAACAACATCGGCGACCAGACCAAGCGGCTGATTGTGGTGCTCAATGACAATGAGTGGTCGATCGATCGCAATGTTGGCGCAATTGCTAACTACCTGCACAAGGTGGTCACCAACGAGCATTACAACCACCTACATGCGCGCGCTGCGCGGCTGATTGAGCGCTTTGGCGGCAAGACTGCCACGAAAGTGGTGCGCAAGGCCGAAGAGGCTGCCAAGGGTCTGCTGTGGCCCTCCATGCTGTTTGAGGAGTTCGGGCTGAACTATTACGGCCCTCTCGACGGGCATAACCTCGAGCTGCTGATCGGCACATTCAAGTTCCTGAAACGGCAGGAGATGCCGGTGCTTCTGCACATCCTGACGCAGAAGGGCCGCGGCTTCCAGCCGGCGATCGAAAAGGCCAAGAAGTTTCATGGCCTGGGACCCTACGATCCGAAGACCGGGGATACCAAGCCGGCCGGACGCACCTATTCCGAAGTGTTCGCCGAGACGCTGGTGAAGCTCGCTGACAAGGATGAAAAGGTGGTTGCCATCACGGCCGCCATGCCGAACGGCACGGCCCTCGACCTCTACCGGCCGCATCATCCTTCGAGGTACTTCGACGTCGGTATTGCGGAGGAACATGCGGTCATCTTCGCCGCGCGGAATGGCGACGAAGGGATACCGGCCTTTCTGCGCCATCTACTCCACGTTCCTGCAGCGCGCCTTCGATCCCATCGTGCATGATGTGTGCCTGCAGAACCTGCCGGTTATCTTCTGCATGGACCGCGGCGGGCTCTCAGGCGATGACGGGCCGACACATCATGGCCTCTTTGACATCAGCTACCTGCGCGGCGTTCCGAACATCATCCACATGGTTCCCAAGGACGAGGACGAGTTGGCGGACATGATGCAGACCGCGCTTGAGCATGAAGGACCGAGCGCGATCCGCTATCCGCGTGGAACTGGCCCGGGGGTCACGGTCAAGGAGCAGCCGGTTGCGCTGCCGATCGGCAAAGCGGAGGTGATCCGCGATGGTGATGACATTGCCGATGCTCGGCCTCGGCGCGCTGCTTCCGATGGCAACCGAGCTCGCGGACGCACTGGAGCGCGAGGGCCGCTCGGCCGCGGTCATCAATCCGCGGTTCGTCAAACCGCTCGATGGCGAGATGCTTGCCAGCTATGCACGCAAAGTCCAGGCGTTTGTCACCTTCGAAGACCATGTGCTGATGGGCGGCTTTGGCTCTGCTGTTCTAGAGGCATTGAGCGAGATGGGGTTGCAGACGCCGGTCGTGCGCATTGGCTGGCCCGACCGCTTCATCGATCACGGTAAAGTGGATGCCCTGCGCGCCAAGCATGGCGTCAGTGTGGAGGCGGCGCTCGAGAAACTGGAGCCGATGCTCAAGCCGGTTGCGAAGCGGCGGCTGGTTGCGCGCTAGATGATCCCTTATGGCCGACGCGATCCTGAACGCGGAAGCAACCATTGAGAAAGGAAGAGACACGGCTGCCCAAGCTGAGCCCGCGATTACGGGCGCCGTTTTTGTCCTCATTCAGTTTGATGTTTGCGAGGAAATTAAGCTCAGCCGGCTGAGCGAGATCATCGGCGGAGGCTCGGGCGCGCGGACAGTCGCGCAGCCCAGCATGAAGCATCCGGCACCCGGTTACATTCGCTATCAACGGCCTCCGGTCGTGGAACCGCTGGAGCCGATGAGTCTTGAAAGCGGCGAGCGCCTGCAGGGTGAGATCAAATACTACGACTACGGCGTGTTGAGCGTGGTCTTTCGGCTTCCCTTTTGGCGGCGACTGGGAGACGCTGGTACGACTCGCCAGCCGGTGGGTGTGGGACGTCGATTTCTCAGCGCATGCTGCGCGAATCGTCAAACAGCGGCTGGAGCGTGTTTCCCCAGCGCTGGTCAAGCCTTATCAGAATTGGCTGAGCGAGGACTACTTCGTCTTCCATGTTCAGGAGATTGCTGGGAGCAGCACAGCTGAGGAACTGCTCGAACGGCACGGCCGATTGATCGCGCAGATCGTACGCGGTGAAAGAACAGCACTTGCAAGGAGCGAGTCGAACGAGGTGCTGCAGTCGCACATCTCCTTTTATCCCAACGATCTCGCCGTCATCGGCTGGAACGCAGGATTTCTCTACGACACGACAGCAGGGGCCGAAAGCGCGGTCCAGTTGCTGGAGTATGCGAATTCGCAGTTGCTCGAATTCCGCCACTACGATGAGCTGCTGACGGCGGAGCTGGAGAGCGTGTACGACTCGCTCGAGAAAGGCACGGGGCTTTTGCGGCACTGGCGCATGGCTCGATCTGCGACGCGTCTCTACAGCCGGTTGCTCGAAGTCATGGAACTGACGGAGCATGCTGACAACGCGATCAAGTTTCTAAGCGATATGTTTGCCGCGCGTCTCTATCGTCTTGCGGCGGCGAAGATTGGCGTGCCCGATTACAAGAACCTGGTAAAGGCAAAGCTGCGCACGGCGGACGATCTCTATCGCTTCATGGTGGACCAGTTCAATCAGAGCCGCGCGTTTCTGCTGGAGTCAGCAGTCGTCATCATTCTGGTGATAGAGCTGATCTTTTTGTTTCGTGGCAAATCGTTTTAGCGATACGCAGTTATCCACCCTGATTCCGGATCACAGAAAAATTGCTGATTGCTTACGGCACTACCACGGTGCTATATCTCTCGACCTCTCCCCCCGAAGCAGCGAAATCCAGCGGATTGCGCCCATGAGAAGCGGTACTCGGTGTGGAGAATCCGCTCCTCTGTTCTGTATCTGATCCACCAGGGGGATACCATGACCTGCCATTGGAAGTTTGCTCTCAGCATTCTTGTTTTGACTGCGTTGCCGATGCTCGCCGGCGCGCAACACCTGACGCCCATTCCCCATCCCATTCGCGCGCCACAAGGGGCACATCACGCAGCTTCTGCAGCCAAGCGCGGCGCTGGCCCGGGATGGACGCCGTTGGCGAATCAGCCGACCTTTCTAGCGGATGGTGCCTCGAATCCAATTCTGCTGACGGACGGCACAGTCCTCATTCAGGACGCAGGCTTTCCCGATTGGTGGAAGCTGACTCCGGACCAGAACGGCAGCTATGTCGATGGAACCTGGAGCCAGATTGCATCGTTGCCGGCTTCTTACAGTCCGCTCTATCACTCCAGCGCAGTACTTCCCGACGGACGGATGATCATTGAAGGGGGTGAATATCTCCTCAACTCCACGCAAACCGCCTTCGTCCCGACTTGGACGGCACAAGGTGCCATTTACGATCCGCTGACGAATATATGGCGGCCGGTAGCTCCTCCGGCAGGTTGGCAAAACATCGGCGATGCCCAGAGTGTTGTGCTCCCCGATGGCACCTACATGCAGGCGGACTGCTGCGCAACCGACACGGCCCTTTTGAATGCCCGCACCTTGACCTGGACTCTAACAGGCGCCAACAAATTCGATGTCAATGATGAAGAAGGATGGAATCTGCTGCCGAACGGCCAGGTCCTGACGGTGGATGCCTACGTCTCTGCGTACAACCCGGAGGGAACGAACTCAGAGCTATACGATCCGGCAACGGGGATTTGGCGCTCGGCAGGCAGCACCATTGTGCAGCTGTGGGATTCTGCAGCCGCTTGCGGCGGTGAATCCAAAGCTTCCTTTGAGATTGGGCCGGCGGTGCTCAGGCCAGATGGCACAGTCTTCTATACGGGAGCCAACTCCTGTGGGCCTGCCAACACGGCAATCTACAACACCCACAACCGAACCTGGACACCCGGTCCGAAATTCCCCGACAATTTCGAGATTGCTGATGGCCCGGCGGCGCTCGAAACGAACGGCAATGTGCTCATGATGGCCAGTCCCAGCAACACTCCTACGCCCTCTCAGTTCTTTGAATGGAATGGAAGATCGCTGACGGCTGCCGCAAACACCCCGAACGCACCGATCGACGTCTCCTACTTTGGAAACATGCTCGTCCTTCCCACCGGCCAGATTCTGCTCACCGACTTTTCGAACGACATCGAGCTCTATAGCTCGGAGCCATCGTCACGGCGGGATTGGGCGCCGGTTGTCGTGAACGCGCCGCGCTTTGTCACTCCCGGTGGCTCATATGAAGCCTCGGGACTGCTGTTCAACGGCATGTCACAGGGGGCTGCCTACGGGGACGACTTGCAGGCGGCAACCAATTACCCCCTGGTCCGCATTACAAACCTCGTCACCGGACATGTTTTCTACAGCCGCACACACGATCACAGCAGCATGGCCGTGGCATCAGATCGGATCGTTTCAACTCATTTCGATGTTCCGAGCACCCAGGAGGTGGGGCTTAGCACGCTGGAGGTCGTCGCCAACGGTATTCCCTCGCAGGCGGTGTATGTCTTCGTCACCAAATAGATCATCCGCCGGATCGCTGTAACTCCGGACGGACGAGCATCCGTGTGACTGGCCACATCGCATGCGACGAGGGAAGTACGATGAGCGTCAGGAGTACTCGCTGAAAACTCCCCGTCAGATCGGCTGGTAACGCGGGCATGAAGAGGCTTTTGCTTCAGGCGGGAATCATGGTTTCTTTGCGTAGCAGCCGCAGAAGCTGCCGCTGGCGGTAGTGGAAGAGCCACCGGATCTGCAGCCGGCCGCCTAAAGCATCGATGGCGCGGTTCGTCGGATCCCGCCGCCATTGATAGTCCACGACATCGGTGACGCGCGTGCCCTGCGCGTCTCCGTGAGGCTCCGCACTTACCAGGTGGCAGTGACGCCAGTAACTGAATGGTCCGGTCACCTGGAGGTCACAGAAATGATGATCGGTCGCGTATTCATCGATAAGTGCGAGCCACCGCAACCGGATCGGTGAGAGCGGCAGCGGGCGGAAGCTGAGCAGGATACGCGAGCCGCGCCCCGCTCGGCCGGGAGTCTTTCCGCCCTCGGGGGATTGCAACTCCAGGCTGTCGATGCGTGCGTCCTGCCAGCGTGGCATGAGGCGCGGAAGATTGTATGGATCGGCCAAAAACGCAAACACCTGTTCGGGCGTGAAGGGGATCCACTGCTCCGCGGTGAACGAAAGCCGTCGCTGCCGCGTGGGCCGGCTGGAGGGCGCATCTTTGCTTTGGACCGGATTGCTCACGCAAGCCTTTTCGTATCGAGCCAGCGCAAGTGTAGCCCGGGCTGGAACTGCCGCGATGGTGACTGTGTTCCCATATTTGCGTCACTTTTCTCAATGGCCCTGACCGACGGCAAGGCTTTCTGTGGTTGTGATGGTCTAATACATAAGGAGCGAATGGCGAAAGAACAGAACCGCAATGCCGGCCCTGAGCACCACCATGACCGCTGGCTGATCATCATTGGCACATTCAAGGTTCTCGAGGGTCTTCTCTTCGTCCTCCTGGGTTTAGGTGTCATTCATCTGCTGCATCGCAACATCGGGGACCTGCTGCTGCAGGCCGCAACGGCATTGCGCCTCGACACGGAGAGCCGTTTCATCAACCTCCTGCTCGAGAAAGTCCAGTTGCTGACGCCGCACAAGATGCGGCTGATCAGCGCCGGCATCTTCCTCAAAGCCGGGCTCGACTTCGTCGAGGGCATCGGGCTGGCGCTGGAAAAGACCTGGGCAGAGTGGCTCACCATCGGGCTCACAGCTTCGTTTCTGCCTTGGGAAGTCTTTGAGATCATCCGGCACTTCAGTTGGGTAAAAATCGGGATCACGCTGGTGAATGTCCTGGTGCTGCTCTACCTGCTATGGGTGCAGCGGATCCGTCTGCGCGCACACGAGCGCGCTTATGCGCAGAAATCTTAGGCGGCTCTCAGAAGTTTTCCTCAGAGGAGAGCGAATTTTGCCGTGGTTTTCAACAGGGAATCCCCCGCTGGCGTCATTTTCGTAACTGTCGTAATGGCGAAGAAAAGGCGTATACCCCGATTCTTTCCTCTTGACAAGGGCCAGGACTCGAGCTGGTAAACACCGCCTATTGGATTATGAAATCGGATGACCGCAGTATCTTGTGGTTTCGCCCTGCAGCTCGAGTTGCCTGAATGGCTTTTTGCTTTTCCGATTTGACCGAGGGGAAAGGTGGGCTAGGATGTGGTTGGAAGTGGTCAAGAGTGGTCGAAAGTAGATTGAATCACTCAAAACCACATCGAACGAGAGCAGGTTAGCACCTCCAAGCGAGTCTGGATCGAAATGTTTCGTGGCAATCACCCAACTCGCGTGGATGAAAAGGGGCGGCTGAAGGTTCCTGCCGACTTCAAGCGCGAGATCGATGAGCGCTATGGAACGCAGTTCTTCATCACCAGCCTGGATGGCGAGCGGGCGCAGGTATATCCGATGCCGGAGTGGCAAAAGATCGAAGAGAGGGTGCTGGCGATGCCCACGGTGCCGGCAAAGAAGAAGTGGCTGGATCGCACAAGCTACTACGGGCAGGTGGCCGAGATGGATGCGCAGGGACGCGTTTTGATTCCCCAAGTCCTGCGTGAATCGGCGAAGACGGTGGGCGATGTGGTGGTCTTCGGCAAGCTGAATTACCTGGAAGTGGCGAATCACGATCAGTTCCGCGCCAAGCTCGATGCCGAGCCGATGACGACGGAAGACGAAGCAGCGCTGGCGGCACTGGGTCTGTAGCAGAAGGGTTTTACCCCCAAGGGGGTGCACATGACGACGGACGAACGACGACATGTGCCGGTTCTTTTACAACAAGCGATCCGTAGTTTGAATGTGCGCGCAGGCGGCACGTATGTAGACGCGACGCTGGGCATGGCGGGGCACTCGCTGGAGATTGCAAGAAAGCTCGGGGGAAATGGCCGGCTAATCGGCTTTGACCGCGATCCCGAAGCAATGGCGATTGCCAGGCGGCGGCTCGAAGCGCTCCGTGAAGAACTGGACGATGCGATGCCGGAAGTGACCCTGCACAACGAGCCCTTCTCGATGGCGAAGGGGCTGATCGAGGCGGCAAGCCTGGATGGCCTGCTGGCGGATGTCGGCGTGAGCTCGCTGCAGCTCGGTGAAGCGCACAGAGGATTCAGTTTTCAGGCGGATGGCCCTTTGGATATGCGTATGGATACGCGCCGGGGGATCACCGCCGAACAAGTGGTAAATCAGGCCGGGAAAAAGAACTCGCTGACCTGATTTACGAATTTGGAGAGGAAAGGAGGTCGCGGAGAATCGCCAGAGCCATTGTCAGGGCGCGGCCGATTACGACTACCGGGCAGCTTGCCCGAATCGTAGCGGCTGCCGCCCCGGCGATGAAACAAGAGCGATTGCATCCGGCGACCAGGACCTTTCAGGCTCTCCGAATTCGTGTGAATGACGAGCTGGGGGAGTTGAGAACACTGCTCGAGGCCGCACCGGGATTGTTGAGGCCCGGAGGACGCCTGGCGGTGATCAGCTTCCACTCGCTGGAGGACCGGCTGGTGAAAGACGCCATGCGCGAAGGAACCAGGGTAGGTATATACCATCTTGATTCCCGCAAGCCCATCACCGCCGATGAAGAGGAGACGGATCGCAATCCGCGATCGCGCAGCGCGAAGCTGCGGGTGGCGGAACGCACGCGGCCGGCTGCCGAAGGCGCCGAAGCTGCGCGACATGAAGGAGTTAAGGAGATCGGGTCGAGGTCGTCCCACCGTAGCAAAAGGCGAAAGTAGTACGACACAGCAGTAACCAATCCCTCCAGAATCAGCGACCTTGACCCGGTTGCGAGGAGGGGGCAACGGACGAGGTTGAGGCGGTGGAACCAGGGTCGGCAGTAACCACCTTGGTTCCACAGGATGTACTAGTTTGATTCTCTCGGCATGCACTATATTTGGTGCATGCCAACGCTGTACGCACCAGATGGAAGGACGACTATGGCGACACAGGCGATGGCAGCGCAGACATGGTTTGACGGCCCCCGGCGGGGTCCGGCGGAGATCGCCGAACGCAATCAGTTGCTGTTTCACCGGCAGCAACGGGCGCGCCGCGGTCCCACCCCGGAGGTGTTCTTCGTCAAGCATCTGGACAACTCACGACTGGTGAAGGCGGCCGACCCGGTCCGCGTGAAGGAGATGCGGCGGTTCGCGATCGCCATGGCTGTGCTCTTCGCGATGGTGATGCTCTATGGCTGGCAGCACTTCTCGTCCATCGAGATCGGCTATCGCGTCGAAGCGGAGAAGCAGGCGCTCATCCAGCTTCAGGAGCAGAACCGGCAACTGGGCCTGAACGAGGCGCAGCTCTGCGACCTGAACCGGCTGGATCGGGAGGCGCGGCGGCTGGGTATGGATGCGCCGCGGCCCGGGCAGGTGGTGCGGCCTGAGAATGGATTAGATATGGACCTGGGCCCGGGAGCACCTGTGGTGGCGCAGGTACACATGCAACAGTAGCAGCTACAACCTGGCAGAGGGAGCCAGTTCCAGTTGAAGGGGTTCTCGTTCGTTCCAGGGCAGCATACCAATCGCGCAGTCGTCGCAGCGCCGCGGCGGCTGCGCTTTCTATTGCTCACAGCGATCTTTGCCGGCTGGGCCCTGCTGATTCTCGGCCGGCTGCTGTGGCTGCAGGTGATCTCTCACGGCGAGTACGTGGAACTGGCGGCGCGGCAGCAGCAGCGGACGTTTGAGGTCGCGCCGCGGCGCGGCATGCTCTACGACCGCGACATGCGCGCGCTCGCGATGACGGTGCTGGTGGACTCGGTGTACGGGGTGCCGACCGAGATCCGCGATAAGGACGCGACCGCGGCTGCGCTGGCCCGCGTCGTCCATGCAGACCCGACGGACAACTTCACCTCCGCGCACCAGATCGATGCGCGCTTCCATGCGTCGCGCAACTTCGCGTGGGTCGCACGCAAGCTCGATCCGGCGACGATTGCCTGCGTGAAGGCGTTGAACCTGAAGGGCATCTATTTTCAGAAAGAGTTCAAGCGCTTCTATCCCAACGATGTGCTGGGCGCGCAGGTGCTGGGCTACGTTGGGACGGATGACGCTGGCCTGGGCGGCCTGGAGCGACGCTTCGACCATGATCTGCACGGCACCCCGGGGCGTATGCTGACGGACCTGGATGCGCGGCGGCATGTGCTGGGCAGTGAGGCGCGCGAGCCCGAGCCGGGCGACAACCTGATGCTCTCGATCGACGAGAACATCCAGTTCATGGCCGAGCGCGCCCTGGACCATGCGATGGAGAAGTTCCATCCGCTGAACGGCACGATCGTGATCCAGGACCCGCACACGGGGCAAATCCTGGCATTGGCGATACGGCCGACGTATAACCCGAACGACTTCCGCCATGCGACGACCGGCCTGCTGCGCAACCATGCGGTGAGCGATGTGTACGAGCCGGGCTCTACCTTCAAGCTGGTGACGTACTCGGCCGCGCTGGATGCGGCGGGCGTGCAGCCGACCGATTTGGTGAACTGCGAGGGTGGGCAGATCACGCTCTTCGGCCGGACGATTCATGACGACATCTCCGACCGCGGACTAGGCGTCGTCACAGTGCAGCGAGCGCTCGAGAAGTCGAGCGACGTGGGCGCGGTGAAGATGGCGCTCAAGCTGGGACCGGACCGGTTGTACTCCTATATCAAGGCGTTCGGCTTCGGCGCGCGCAGCGGCATCCAGTTGCCGAGCGAGACGCGCGGGCTGCTGCGGCCGCCGAAGCGGTGGAACCCGACCAGCATTGGATACCTGGCGATCGGGCATGAGATTGCGGTGACGCCGGTGCAGCTTGTCTCGATGGTGTCGACGATCGGCAACGGCGGCGTGTACCTGCCGCCGACGATCCTGATGGGGAACGAGAAGCCGGGCGACACGATGAAGGCGTTGCCGTTTCATCCCGAGCAGGACCTGCCCGATCCGCTGCCAAGCGGTGCGCATCGCGTAATCACGCCACTGACCTCGGCGAAGATGCGCAGGATGATGGAAGGTGTGGTGCTGAACGGCAGCGGCCGGCCCGCGGCGCTCGACGGCTACTCGGCCGGGGGCAAGACGGGCACGGCGCAGAAGATCGACCCGGTGACCCACACCTACTCGCATACCAAGCACGTTGCGTCCTTCGCGGGCTTCGCGCCGGTGAACAATCCGGCGATCAGCGTGGCGGTGATCATCGACTCGCCGCAGGGCGCGCAGTACGGAACGGCGGTCTCCGCGCCGATCTTCAAGGAAGTGGCGCAGGAAGTACTGGAGTACCTGGGTGTTCCGCATGACGAGCCTCTGCGTGCGGAGCCGGCGACGCCGCCTCCGGCGATTGCCGAGGACACGACGCCCGAGGACAACGACGATCTGCAGGCGATGTTCGCGGAGGTGAACAATCTTCCGGCGGACGATCCACTGCGCAATGCGGGCACGGCTCAGCCGGCAGCGGTTTCTTCTGACGGCGAGGCCCATGGCGTCTCAACGACGGCGACAGTGGCGCCCGCTCCAGCGCGGACGGAGTTGGCGAGCAACGCGGGCGGGGCCGGCTTCCACGATGCCGCGCCGATCACTCCTGTGACCGCGCCGCCCGACAATGCTCCACCGTTGCCTGCGGCGAAGCCGGAGAGCGGGACGCTGGTGACGGATGCCAAGCGGCGGGTGGCAGTTCCGTCGTTTGCCGGGGCGTCAGTGCGGCAGGTGGTGGAGCGCGCCGGGACCGCGGGGCTAGCAGTGCAACTGCTGGGCAGTGGGCTGGCACGGGACCAGGCTCCGGCGGCGGGAACGTTGGTGCCGATGGGGACCGAGGTTGTGGTTCGGTTCGCGCGGTAGGGGACTGGCCGTCCGGGCGGGCGCGCCTAAGGCTCACTCCGTTGTCGCTCACGTTCGGATTTGTGGGCGAGCATAGCAACAACACCTTCCTCTCCATCGGCTCCGTGGCGTAAACCCATGTCGAAACAGCAGGCACATGGGGCACCCAGCTATTGCCACATCTTCTTCAGACGTGGGGCACGCCTGCTTCGATGGTAGGGTCACGTTACCTGCCCCCTCCCCGTCACCGCTGGCTCTGTGCAAGTCTTTTGGTTGCTGGCATTTAGAGCACGCGTGGATGGCAAAAATATCCAAACAAAGGACTTAGTTGCTAAATATTTCCAGTGAAAGGACTTAGTGGCGTAAACCCATATCCCAACAGCAGGGACATGGGGTCCCCAGCGAGTTGGCTGGAAATCAAACGCCCGCGAGGGTCGCGGGCGTTTTCTCTACCTATTTCCAGTGTAGCGAATTGGACGAATTAACCGGCAGGATTTTGGGGTTTTGCTGCACGTTGGTAATGGAGGACCCTTTGTATCAGCGCCAGATATCGCTGATGACGAGCGTCTTCAAAAGGCATTGTCTGCGCTGCAGATGAACAGCAGGTCTCTGCTCTGCGCGGGAGGAGACAGTTGTTGCGGCGGCAGAGATGGTGTGCACTTGTATCTACATCTCTTCCTGAGGTGTCGCGCACCGGGCCTACTTCACGTCCTCATCCTTCGGAAGCACGAGCGCTACCAGCCCGAACTTCGTCTTCCCCGTCTCAGTACTGTCAATCCCCACGATCCGGAAATGCTCCGGCGTCCCTGCGCGCAGCTCATCATCGTCGCCGCTTCCATTTACTGTCATACCGCCGCTCTTGTGGTCGCCGCACGTCAGCCCACTCTTCGTCACCGTCAACGAGCCCACCGGCTTACCGTGATTGCACTCCAGCACCTCGCCGTATTTCGCCAGCGGTTTCTTGTAGAACTTAAGCACCTGATTCGGCGAGTCCGTCGTCACGAAGCTCACCATCTGTATGTTGAGGCGAAGGCTGTTCAGCGCAAAGCCCAGATCCGCCGCCGACGAACCGTTTTCCCTGTCATTGAACGGCGTTGCTCCCGGATAGACCGGCAGCCCAATATCCTTCGCTGTCGCATGCGAATTGGCATGCAGGTTCAGGTTGAAATCGGAATCCTGCGCTAAGCATGGAAACGCAAACGCAGCAGCAGCCAGCAGCGGTATCATCCGTAGGACGGTTCGGCGCATATCATTCCTCGCTACCAGATACGCTCGCGACGGCCGCAGGTTCCCCTGAATCCACTCATGCCGGAGTCTCCCTGTGTAACTCCGGTCGGCAAGCCGGACAGTATCGCGGGCCAAGCGCTGCGTTTGACGAAATCAATCGCATCGATACCAGACAGAGGCTCAATCAAGTTGTGAAGACCGGCGTTCCCGGCTTCATTCCACAAGACAGGTCAACATGAAAAGCGCGGAGCAGTCCATGCAAGAGGAACAAGTACGTGAAGCCCTGAATCATCACTGGCGCGCATCGGCGGCCGGCGATGTAAACGCGGAGCACGATATTTATGATGACGATGCCGTCTGTGATTATCCCCAGTCGAGTGAGCGAATCCTCGGGCGAAGCAATTTACAGGCCTTGCGGAGTCATCATCCCGGCAAGCCGTCAGGATTCAACGTGAAGCGAATTCTCGGAAACGGTGATCTGTGGATCACGGAATACACAATTACCTACCAGGGCCGGCCAGCATACACGGTGAGCATTATGGAGTTCCGCGACGGCAAGGTGGTGCACGAGACACAGTATTTCGCGGATCCCTTTGAGGCGCCGGCCTGGCGGAGCCAATGGGTTCAGCGGATGGCGTGACGGCGCATCGAGCCGGGGTTCCCGGTGCACTCTGCAAGAGGACTGACCCACGTCTGCTTCGCGGAAATGGGGCGCCTGGTTGATTGTCCCGTTCGCTCTCGATCTATCCGACACGCGGAACCGATGTGGTAACAGTTGCGTTCCGCCGATGCTCTAAGATGGCCGAGCATGGTTGCTGGTCTTTCATTCAGTGGCGCTCTGGAAGGTGTCCATGTGCTGCGGCGGATCGATCGTGAGGTTGCGATCTGCGGGGTGGAGTATGACTCGCGGCGGGTGGGACCAGGGTCGGTCTTTGTAGCGATGAGGGGCGAGACCACAGACGGCAATCAATATATCGAGCAGGCGGTGGCGCGCGGGGCCGTGGCGGTGGTGACGGATTCCGCCGCGGCGTATGACGCGACAGCCGACGGGCCGCTGGATGTGGCGGCAGCCGAGGTGCGGCATGGGCGGCGCGCGCTGGCGGCAATTGCGGCGAATGTCTTCGGGCATCCGGAGCGTGCGCTGCGGCTGAGCGGCGTGACCGGCACCAACGGCAAAACAACGACGGCGTATCTGCTGGAGCAGTTGCTGCGGGCGGCGGGCCGCTCGACGGCGCTCGTGGGCACGATCGAGTATCGCGTGGCAGGCGAGGTGCGACCCGCGCCGCATACGACGCCGGAGTCGCGCGACCTGCTGGCGCTGCTGGCCGAGGGCGTGGAGCGTGGCGTGACCGAGGGCGTGATGGAGGTGTCGTCTCATGCCCTGGACCAGGGGCGGGTGTGGGGGATTCCTTATGATGTGGCGATCTTCACCAACCTGACGCAGGACCATCTGGATTATCACGGGACGATGGAGGCGTACTTCGCGGCGAAGCGGAAGCTGTTTGACGGGTCGCAAGGGCAGGCGCCGCGGGTGGCGGTGTTGAATGCCGAGGACGATACCGAGGCAGTGCTGGCGGAGACAGCGAAGGCGGCGGGGTCGGTGATTGTGAGCTACGGCGTGAGCCGTGGGGAGTGCGGGCGCGCGATGTAGCGATGCGGGCCGAACGGGATGCGGTTTGTGCTCGAGAGCCCGCAGGGCGAGGCGGCGATGGAGGTGGCGCTGACGGGGCGGGTGAATGTGTTGAATCTGCTGGCGGCAAGCGCGGCGGCGCTGGCGCGAGGCGTAACGCTTGCGGAGATTGCGGAGGCCGCGCCGAAGCTGAAGCCGGTGCCGGGACGGTTTGAGGCGGTGGATCGCGGGGCAAGCTTTCACTGTGGTGGTGGACTACGCGCACACGGACGATGCGCTGCGGAACGTGCTGGCGCTGGGCGCGGGATCTGGTCTCGGATAGCGAGAAGCCGGGACGGGTGTTGACGGTCTTTGGTTGCGGCGGCGACCGCGACCGTACGAAGCGGCCACGCATGGGGCGCGCCGCGGCGGGGGCGAGCGAGATCGTGATTGTGACTTCCGACAATCCGCGATCGGAGGAACCGGGAGCGATTATTGACGAGATTCTGCCGGGGAACAGCGGGGCTAGCGCGCGACGGTGGGAGGTGGAACCGGACCGCGCGAAGGCGATTGCGCTGGCGATGACGAAGGCGCGCGCGGGGGACATCGTAGTGATTGCGGGCAAGGGTCACGAGAAGACACAAACGATCGGCGGCCAGGTGCTGCCGTTCGACGATGTAGCGGTGGCGCACGAGGCGCTCACGTGGCTGAAAGGAAGAACATGAAACTGTCACTGGAGCAGATTGCGCAGTGGACGAGCGCGCAGCTTGCGATGCCGCATGGCGGGTTGCCGGGGGAGGCGACCGGATACTCGATTGATACGCGAACGCTGATTCCCGGCGACTTGTTCTTTGCGATCCGCGGCGAGCGCTTCGATGCGCATGATTTTGTTGCGCAGGCGCTCGGGAAGGGCGCGGTGCGCGGCTGTGGTGTCGAAGGAAAGGGCGCGCGATCTGCTGCCGGAGGGGCATCAGCATGCGCTGCTGCTGGTGGATGATCCGCTGAAGGCGCTGCAGACGCTGGCGGCAGCAGTGCGGCGGTACTGGGGCGGGCGCATGGTGGGCGGTAACGGGCTCGGCGGGTAAGACGACGACGAAGGAGGCGATTGCGCAGTATTGGGGGACACAGTTCCGGGTGCTGAAGTCGAAGGGGAATTTGAACAACCACTTCGGCCTGCCGCTGCAACTGCTGAATCTTAGACCGGAGGACGAAGCGGCGGTGGTGGAGATGGGGATGTCCGCCGCGGGTGAAGTTGCGACGCTGTGCCACATCGCCGCGCCGGACTGGGGCGTGGTAACGAATGTGGGGAATGCGCATGCGGAGAACTTTCCCGATGGCGTGGCGGGTGTGGCGCGCGCGAAGTATGAGCTGGTGGCCGGGCTTTCGCCGAATGCGCGGGAACGGGCAGTGGCGTTTCTAAAATGCAGACGACGCGTACGTCTCGCAGTTCGGGCGGGACTTTCCGGGACGAGCGGTGTACTACGCGACGAAGTCTGTATCTGCGGCGGTGGCAGATGTGCGCGGCGAGGAGATCGAGGAGCTGGGGCCGTCGGGATCGCGCTTCCAGGTAGTGACGGCGGAGGGGGAGTCGGCGGAGGTGCGGCTGGCGCTGCTGGGCAGGCACAACGTGCTGAACGCGCTGGCGGCGATTGCGGTGGGGCTGCAGGCGGCCATTCCGCTGGCGCTCTGTGCGGCGGCGATCGGCGAGCTGAAGCCGGAGGACAAGCGCGGCGAGGTGATGGAGTGGCACGGGGCGACGATCATCAATGACTGCTACAACTCGAATCCGGAGGCGCTCGCGTCGATGATCCGGATCGCTGGCGGCGGTGCCGGCGAAGCGGCGCATCCTGGTGGCGGGGGAGATGCTGGAGCTGGGCCGGCGCGCGGCGGAGCTGCATCGCGAGTGCGGCGAAGCGGCGGCGGAGGCGGGCATTGACGTGGTGGTGGGAGTGCGGGGGCTGGCACGGGAGATGGTGGGGCGGCCGCCGACGGCGCGAAGGTAGAAGCAGTCTTTCTCGAAACGCCGCAGGCGGCGGGCGAGTGGATGAAGGCGAACCTCAAACCAGGCGATGCCGCGCTGTTGAAGGCCTCGCGGGGCGTGCGGCTGGAGCAGGCGCTTGCGGCACTCACTCAGGGCTGAACCACTCTGCTAACCGGGGTTGCGTCGCCTGAGAGTCTAAACTAAGACCGTTTTCACAATCTGTGTTCTGGCACGGATCTGCGCGGAGTAGCTTTTCTTGACGGAGAAGCTGCGCCGGCAATGAATCCGGGCAAAGAGTGTTGTGAAAACGGTCGAGGCGCATTCACGCTGCTGCGGAGGATTTTTGCTCTACTGGCTGCTTTATCAAAAACTGTTTCCGTACTTCCGGCCATTCCGGATCTTCCGCTATCTCACCTTTCGCACGTGCTTTTGCAAACGCTGACGGCGCTGCTGATCGGTCTTGTGGTGGGGCCGTATGTGATCCAGAAGCTGCGTGAGTTCCAGATCGGCCAGTACATCCGGGAGGAAGGGCCGCAGGCGCACCAGAAAAAAGCAGGCACGCCGACGATGGGCGGGGTGCTGATTGCGATCTCTGTGCTGCTGCCGACGCTGCTGTGGGCCGATCTTTCCGATCCGCTGGTGTGGATGGTGACGCTCTCGATGCTGGCCTTTGCCGCGATTGGATTTGCGGACGACTACATCAAGGTGGCGCACAAGCGGAACCTGGGGCTGACGGGACGGGCGAAGCTGGGACTGCAGATTCTGGTGAGTGCGGGCATCGGAGCGGCGCTGGTGTATCTGGAGATGCAGGGCCAGTATTCAACGCGGCTGGTGGTGCCGTTTCTAAAACGCTTCCGGCCGGACCTGGTGATCACTTCGCTGCAGCATGTGCCGCATCTGTATTACCTCAGCTTCCTGCCGTTCCTCGCTTTTACGGTGCTGGTGATCGTGGGATCGAGCAATGCCGTGAACCTGACGGACGGGCTGGATGGGCTGGCGATCGGCTGCACGATTATCGCGGCGGGCGCACTGACGGTGCTGACGTATGTGAGCGGCCACGTGGTGTTCGCGGATTATCTGGAGTTGCAGCGGATGCCAATGGCGGGTGAGCTGACGGTTTTCTGCGGCGCGATGGTGGGAGCGAGCATCGGCTTCCTCTGGTACAACGCGCACCCGGCTGAAGTATTTATGGGCGACGTGGGTTCGCTGGCGCTGGGCGGAGCGATCGGGACGCTCGCGGTGATTATCAAGCAGGAACTGCTGCTGCCATTCATCGGTGGCATCTTTGTGCTGGAAGCGATCTCGGTGATTTTGCAGGTGGGCAGTTACAAGCTGCGCAAGAAGCGCATCTTCAAGATGGCGCCGCTGCATCACCATTTTGAGCTGATGGGGTGGTCGGAATCGAAGGTGATTGTGCGGTTCTGGATCGGGGCGCTGGTGTTTGCCTTGTTTGCGCTGACGACTTTGAAGCTGCGCTAACTGTGTCGCGCTGCATTTATTTCTGCGATGTCAGCACTCTGTCACGAGAATTGTTTGCTTCGCGTAAATGTATGCGTGGCGGTTCTCTAATGCCCGAAGGCGGGCGAAGAGGATGACAAACGCCTAACAATGGCATGACAACTCTACATTTCTGAATCTCTAGTCTTCATTTCAGACCGACGGTGGGGGGAACTGCACGCAGCCCCTCAATACAGACTGTGGTCCCTGGAGTTCAGCGAAATGTTTATCCATTCACGATCCACTGCCGGCCTGCGGCGCTCTCTCTCGTTGTGGGCTTCGCTGGCGACAATCTTTGCCGCGTGTGTTCTGACTGCCGCCGCTTTTGGTCAGTCGGGATCCTATACGCAGACCAACATTATTTCGGATGGATCGGTGCCGGCGCAGAAGACCGATCCTACCCTCATCAACCCATGGGGCGTTTCGATCGGGCCGGCCTTGTGGATCGACACGGCGGGCACGGGACTGTCGCTGGTGGATGACGCGAGCGGGAACAAACAATTTTCCGTCATGATTCCTCCGGCGAATGCATCGCAGCCAAACGGTTTTCCAGCGGGGACTGTATACAACGCGGACACAAGCGTCTTCATGATTCCGGGCAAAGGCGCGGCGCAGTTTATCTTCGGCACCCTGGACGGCACTATTGCGGCGTGGAATGAGAGCACATCGCAGGCAGTGACTGTGGTGAACAACTCCGCAGCCAAGGCGGTGTATACCGACATCGCCGTGGTGAAGAACAACAGCGGGACGTTTCTGCTGACAGCGAACTTTTCTGCCGGCAAGGTAGGTGTTTTCGACAGCAACTTCGCAAAGGCGGCACTTACCGGGAGCTTCAGCGATCCGAATCTGCCCGCAGGCTATAAGCCGTTCGGCATTCATACCATCGGCAACAGTGTGTATGTGACGTATGCGCAGGCGAACGCACAGGGTTTTGAGGCTGTCGGCGCGGGGCTCGGCATTGTGGATCAGTACGACCTGAACGGCAACCTGGTAACGGAGGCGGTGGTTGGCGGCAAGCTGAATGCACCGTGGGGCATGGCGCTGGCGCCTGCCGGTTTCGGCAGCTTTGGCGGTGCACTGCTGATAGGCAACTTCGGCGACGGCACGATCAACGCATACGATCCGGCGAGCTTTGCGTTCAAGGGGCAGCTCGCGGATGCAACCGGCAAGCCGCTGGCGAACTCTGGATTGTGGGAGATCGTCTTCGGCACGGGAAGCACGACGGGCGGGACAACGGCGACGGCGGGCGATCCGAATACACTTTACTTTGCCGCGGGTGTGAATGCGGAGAAGGGCGGCTTGTTTGGATCGATCACGCCGGGCGCTCCGGTTGGCGCGGCAGATTTTTCTATCAAGTCTTCCGTGCCGAGCGTGAGCGTGAATGCCGGGCAGACGGCGAGCGTGCAGGTGAGTCTGACGGGCGACAACGGCTTCAGCGGTGCGGTGGCGCTGAGCTGCTCGGGACTGCCTACAGGCGCCACCTGCGCGTTCAGCCCGGCGAAGGTGGACCTGTCAGGCTCGAATGCAAGTACTGTCGCGGTGTCGATTGCTACGCCGATGGCGACAGCGCCGGCGCCGAGTCCTTATAACGCGATGCTGCAGGGGCACAAGCTGATTCTGGCGGGCATGTTCCCGCTGGGGCTGCTGGGACTGATGGGCTTCCGTAGAAAGCTAGCAAGGTTCCGGGGAACGCTCCCGGTGCTGCTGTGCCTGCTGGTGTTGGGGACGCTGGCAGGCTGCGGCGGCATGAAGACAACAGCGCCTGCCGGCGGAACGACGACACCGGCAACGCCAACGACGTCGCAGGTGACGATCAACGCGAGCTCGGGGTCGCTGACCCACGCGGTGACGGTGAGCCTGACGATCAACTAACAACCGTACGCAGCGCGCCGGAGATTCTAACCAGGGTTTCCGGCGCGCTTCTTTTTTTTGCCGGCTCGGCGGCGTTGCGCACCGTTTCAGCCGCGGTGGACGGCAGAATAACGGCGCGCCTTTTCGCGGTTGCCGCAGATTCGCATATCGCACCAACGGCGTGTCCGATTTCTGCTTGTATCCAAGAAGAGCCAGCGGCAGGCGCCCGAGGCACAGGCGCGCAGACGGGGCGCTTTGTCCGCGGTGAGCAGCTCTACGGCGGCTTGCGCCAGCAGCAGCGCGGGCATCTCGGCTTCATACTCGAACCGTTTCCACTCCCAGGTCATCCGTCCATCGCGCCATCGCAACTCGCGATGCTCCATGCAACGGACTGCCCACCGCTCCAAGGCCCGGCGGTCTTCCGTCGCCGGAGGTTTTCCCTCCAGCCTGCGATAGCAGATGCGGGCCAGCACCTCACGAAGCTCGATGGCGGCGCGCAATCCTTGCTTTTGCGCCGTTGCGGGAAGTGCATGCAGACGAACTGCCTCGGCTTGCGTGAGGACTTCAGCCTGGCGAACAAAGCGCACGAGATCCGCATAACCGGTCAGAAGCTCGCGCGGACCATCGGGCGCGAAGCGGTCGTCGAGCGTGTTCACAAAGTCGAGGGCAATGTGCTCGGCGTTCAGCTTGAATGGCGAAGTTTTTTCCGGCAAATTCGTCCTAACCCCTCGCGACCAGTTTACAGGTTATGGCATCATATTCACATTGGTAACCGCTTATGACTGCGACGATGGTTAGAGAAAACGTCTCGGGGCAAGCTCGTCAGAGATTGGGCAGAGTGCTCGCATTTGCCGTGATCTATCTCGCCTGGGGAGCGACGTTCGCCGCGATCCGGGTGGCTGTCGAAGTTGTGCCACCATTTCTTGCCGCCGCTGTACGGTTTCTCACCGCCGGCCTGCTGCTGTACGGGTTTGTACGAATGCGCGGGGCGCCGCGGCCCACGGCAAGTGAGTGGCGCAGCCTGATGCTCCTGGGATTTCTGGTCATATTTCTGGACTACAGCGCTTACTTCTGGGGCGAGCGCTATGTCGCCTCAGGCACAGCCGCGATGATCGCCGCGACCATTCCGCTTATCACCGGGCTTTTGGAGATGCTGGTTTTTCGTCACCGCGCCTTTCAATGGTCAAAGATCGCGGCCATTGCGGTTGGCTTCTGCGGCGTGTCGGTGCTGGTCTCCACCCAGCTGAAGGGCGGCCAGCCATTGCTTCCGTCGCTGGCGCTGGTGGGCGGGTGCATCGCGTGGTCGCTGGGCATGGTGTTGTCGCGATCGATTGCGCTGCCGCCATCGCGAGCGGTGGCGGCGGGTGCGGAGATGACGATCGGGGGCTCGCTGCTGCTGTTGCTTTCTGCGGCAAAGGGAGAACTCGGGCATATTCCTCATATCGGCTGGCGTCCGGCAATCGCGCTTCTTTACTTGATCTTCATCGGCTCATTGTTGGCATTTACGTGCTTTGTCTGGCTGCTGAAGCAAGTTTCGGCGACTAAAGTTGCCAGTCATGCCTTTGTGAATCCAGTGGTCGCCGTTGCGCTGGGCGCGTGGATACTAGGCGAGCCGGTAACGCGCATTACCATGGCTGGGATGGCTCTGATTCTGCTTAGCGTGTTCTTGATGCTGCGATCCGCGGAAGCGTGAGGCTCTGGAAAACTGGAAGGCGAGCGCCGTCCGATTTCCGATAAGCTCTCTTTCGTGGAGCTTAAAGGGAAGAAGGTTCTGGTCGTCGGGTTGGGGGTTTCGGGGTTTGCGGCGGCGCTTTTCCTCCGGAGGCATGGGGCGCAGGTGACGGTCTCGGACCTGCGCAGCGCCGAGGCGCTGGCAAAGCACATTCCGGCGCTACTCGATGCAGGCGTGAATGTGGAGGCGGGCGGCCATGGGCATGCCACCTTCCGCCGCCAGGACCTGATCGTGCTGAGCCCCGGCGTGGCGCCGAATACGCCGGAGATGGACGAGGCACGCACCTTTCATATTCCGATCATCGGAGAAGTAGAGCTGGCGGCGCGTTTTCTGAAGACCGACATTCTGGCGATCACCGGCTCGAATGGAAAGACGACGACGACTACGCTGGCGGGCGAGATCCTGAAAGGGGGCGGCCTGACCACAATGGTGGGCGGCAACATCGGGCTGCCGGCGATCGAACTGGTGGAAATGCCGGAGAACCGGCCGGGCGCGTGGAGTGTGCTGGAGCTTTCGAGTTTTCAGCTTGAGTCTGTGGATACATTCCGGCCGAAGATTGCAGTGCTGCTGAACCTGACGCCGGACCACCTGGACCGTCACGGCAGCTTTGAGAATTACGCGCTGGCGAAGGAGCGGATGTTCGCGCAGCAGACCGGGGAAGATTTCGCGGTGTTGAACGCGGACGATGCGCGCGTGCAGCAGGCGGCGAGCCGCGCGGGGTCGCAGGTCTTCTGGTTCAGCCGCACGAAGCTGGTGCGGCAGGGGACGTTGGTGCATCAGGGCGTGGTGGTGTTTCGCGCGTCGGAGACAGCGTCGCTGGAGCCGGTGCTGCCGGTGGATGCGATTCCGCTGAAGGGCGAGCACAACGTGGAGAACGTGCTGGCGGCGGTGTGCGCGGCGCGGCTTGCGGGTGTGCCGGCGGAATCGATTGCGAACGCGATCCGCGCATTCCACGCGGTGGAGCACCGGCTGGAATTTGTGACGACGGTGGGCGGCGTGGAGTACTACAACGACTCGAAGGCCACGAATGTGGACTCGACGATGAAGGCGCTTGAGTCGTTTGCGGGGCGCATTCATTTGATTCTTGGCGGCAAGGACAAGAAGTCCGACTACACGACGCTGCGGCCGCTGCTGCACGAGCGGGTGAAGCGCGTGTATACGATCGGCGCGGCGGCGGAGAAGATTGAGGCGCACATTGCGGGCGCCGTGGACGTTGTCCATGCCGAGACACTTCCCAGAGCCGTGACGATGGCGCATGATGCTGCAGAGGCGGGCGATATCGTGTTGCTCGCGCCGGCGTGCTCGAGCTTTGACCAGTTCGAGAACTATGAGCACCGCGGCCGGGTCTTTAAGGACCTGGTGGCACAGAAACGAGCGGCGGAGGGGAAGTAGCGGCGGATGGCGAAGCGGGTCGGGGTGGACAAATGGATGTTCTGCGTCACCCTGCTGCTGGTGCTGTTCGGGCTGGCGATGGTGTACAGCTCCTCGGCCGTGATGGCGAATGCGCGCTTCGGCTCGCCGATATTTTTTTGTCGAGCGGCAGGCAGCGTGGGCGTTCTTTGGGCTGATCGCCATGGTGCTGCTGGTGCGGGTGGACTACCGCGTCTATAATCGGCCCAACGTGGTGTTTCCCGCAGTCGCGGTGACTGTGCTGTGCCTGCTGGGCGCATTTCTGATGCACGACTCGCATGCGACCCATCGCTGGATCAAGTTCGGGATTTTTTCGTTCCAGCCTTCGGAGATTGCAAAGCCCACGCTGGTGCTGTTTCTGGCGTGGTTTCTGCAGGACCGCATGCAGGAGATTGACGACTGGCGGAACACGCTGCTGCCCGCCGCGCTCCCGAGTCTGCTGTTCATCGTGCTGATTCTTAAAGAGCCGGACCTGGGCACGGCGCTGGTGTGCGCCGCGGTGACGGCGATGATGCTGTACCTGGCCGGCATGGAGAAGAAGTACTTCGGCTATGGGTTGCTGGCGGCTGCGCCGGTGCTTTACTGGATGCTGTTCCGCGTGCCGTGGCGGCGGGCGCGCATGCTGGCGTTTCTCAATCCATGGAAGGACCCGCAGGGCTCGGGCTTCCATACCATTCAGTCTTTGATTGCCGTGGGCACGGGCGGGCTGCACGGGCTGGGCTACATGGAGGGCAGGCAGAAGCTCTTTTATCTGCCGGAGCCGCACACGGATTTCATCTTCGCGAATATCGCGGAGGAGCTTGGTCTGCTCGGGGCGGTGTTCATCATCGCGCTGTTCATCACGCTGGGGTATCGCGGGCTGCGCACGGCGAGTTTGTCGAAGGACCCGTTTGCGCGCTTCCTGGCGTTCGGGATCACGGCGACGATTCTCATCCAGGCATTCTTCAATGTGAGCGTGGTGCTGGCGCTGGTGCCGACGAAGGGGATTACGTTGCCGTTCATCTCGGATCGGGGGTACGTCGCTGTTCTTTACGCTGGCGAGTGTGGGCGTGATGCTGAATTTGTCGAGAGAGACGGATTGAGTGCCGGGCGCACGGCCGGATGCTTTGCGCCGATTTGAACGATAGATGAAGCAAGTCCTTCACTCCACCTTCGGTTACGTTCAGGATGACAAATCATAAAGAGAACCTGCGTGTTCTGATTGCCGGCGGCGGCACGGGGGGGCATGTCATTCCGGCGCTGGCGATTGCGCGCGCGTTGCGCGACCATTACGCCGCGGAAGTGTGGATGGTAGGGACGGCGCGGGGCCTCGAGACGAAGCTGGTGCCGGAGGCGGGCTTCCGGTTGGAGCTGGTTGAGGCGGGGCAATTGAAGAATGTCAGTCTCGCGACGCGAGCGAAGACGGCCTTCGATCTGCCGCGGGGCGTGCTGCGCTGCATAGGACTGCTAAGGCAATTTCGGCCGGGCGTGGTGATTGGCGTGGGCGGATATGCTTCGGGACCGGCGATGCTGGCGGCGTTTCTGCTGCGCATTCCGATGATGGCGTATGAGCCGAATGCGGCGCCGGGGCTGGCGAACCGGCTGATTGGCAAGCGTGTGCAGGCAGCGGCGGTGAACTTCGAGCAGACGCGGCATTTCTTCCGCAATGCGGAGGTGACTGGAGTTCCAGTGCGGGAGGCGTTTTTCTCGCTGCCAAAGCGCGTCGATGATGGTGCGGAGCATCTGCTGGTGTTTGGCGGGAGCCTGGGCGCGCGGGCGCTGAACGAGGTGATGCCGCGAATCGTCTCGCGGCTTATAGCGGCACTGCCGCGGCTGACGGTCCTGCACCAGGCGGGCACGAGGCACGCGGAGGCAACGCAGGCAGCGTACGCGGCGAGTGATGCCGATCCTGCGCGGTGGGAAGTGCGACCGTTTCTGGATGACATGCCGGCGCGGTTTGCAAATGCGGACTTGATTTTGTGCCGCAGCGGGAGCTCGGTGGCTGAGCTGGCGGCGGCAGGGAAGCCGTCGCTGCTGGTGCCGTTTCCGTTTGCCGCGGATAACCACCAGCATAAGAACGCGCAGATCTTTGCGGATGCAGGCGCGGCGGTGTTGTTGCCGGAGTCGGAGCTGACGGATGAGCGGCTGCTTGGGGAATTGACGGGGTTGCTGGGGAATCAGGCGCGGCTGAAGGAG
Source organism: uncultured Acidobacteriaceae bacterium (assembly GCA_963836835.1). GTDB lineage: Bacteria > Acidobacteriota > Terriglobia > Terriglobales > Acidobacteriaceae > KBS-83. The sequence goes on from CAWILE010000001.1 coordinate 299,867, forward strand.
ATGGGGGAGCGCGCGAAGACGTTGGCGCATCCGGATGCGCTGGAGCGCATCGCGGCGATGGCCGTGCGGTTGGCGGCGAAAGGGTAAAGCGGCACTAAAGAAGGCCGGCAGCAATGTGCCGCCGGCCCGGTTGCAGTTTCGCGGGGGGCTTTAGCGGTGTCCGCCACCGCCGTGCATGCCGCCGCCTCCACCATGGAAGCCACCGCCACCACCACTACCGTGGAATCCTCCGCCGATGCCGCCGCCATGGAAGCCTCCGCCGCCACCGTGGAAGCTGCCGCCAGCGCCCAAGCCGGGCGAGCCGTGGAAGCCCGGCAAGCCGGCGAATCCGGTTGCGCCGTGGAAGCCGCCGCTGGCGCGGTAGGGTGTGCCGTGATAGCCCGGTGTTCCGTGGTAGCCGGCGCCTCCCCGATTGAAGGTGTTGAAGGGATGAGTCGCCGGCCCGCGATAGCCGACGCCACCGTGATAGCCATATCCGTGCCCGTATCCGTAGCCGTGGCCGTGGCCGTGACCGTACCACCCGCTATGCCAATAACCACCGTGCCAATATCCGTGGCCCCAGTAGCCGCCATACCAAGGGCCCGCGCCGATGAAGATGCCGCCGATGAACCAGCTTGGGCCGTAGAAGCCGTACGGAGCACAGGCATAGGGATAGTAGGAGTAGTAGCCGTAGGGGCAGACGGGTGGGGGCGCGTAATAGCCGGGGGCATAGTTGTTGTAGTAGCCGGAGTCGTCGTAGTCCTGCGCGTGGGCGCGTGGGGCGAGCGCCAAAGGCGCGACGGCGAGTCCAAGTGCGATGAGCCATCCGAAGAGCTTCTTCATGCCTTCCCCCAGATCGACGGCTGTTCTGTTGGATGATTCGCGGGCGACCGCCGTACGCCCGTTTTCAAACTAGACTACTCGTTATAACCCGTGCCGGCAGGAAAGTTGCGCAAGAGAAACGGCTGCTATGGTAGGCATGAGCCAGTCATGTTTGCCAAAGCGCAGCGCATTCATTTCATTGGCATTGGCGGTATCGGCATGAGCGGGATCGCGGAGATCCTGCTGACATGGGCTATCCGGTCTCCGGGTCGCGACCTGAAGCGGTCGCCGGTGACAGAGCGACTGGCGGGGCTGGGCGCGACGATCTTCGAGGGCCACGCGGCGGCGAATGTCGTCGGCCAGCGACGTGGTGGTCAGAGCTCAGCGGTGGGCAGCGAGAACCCGGAAGTTGTGGAGGCGAGGGCGCGGAAGATTCCGGTGATCCAGCGGGCGGAGATGCTGGCGGAGCTGATGCGGCTGAAGTACGGCATTGCCGTCGCCGGCATGCATGGCAAGACGACGACGACGTCGATGGTCGCGGCGGTGCTGGCGGCGGGCGGCCTTGACCCGACCGTGGTGGTGGGCGGGAGCGTGGATGCGCTGGGTCGAATGCGCGGCTGGGGAAGTCGCAGTACCTGGTGGCGGAGGCCGATGAGAGCGACAGCTCGTTTCTGAAGCTGTCGCCCGTTCTGGGCATGGTGACCAATCTCGATCGCGAGCACATGGACTGCTATCGCGACATGGCGGACGTGGAAGGCGCGTTCTCAGTTCATGGACCGCGTGCCGTTTTATGGCGCGGTGAACAGCCTGCGTGGACAATCCGCTGCTGCGCGGCAGTGCTGCCGCGAGTCAGCGGCGGGTGTACACCTATGGCGATGAGCGCGGACGCGGATTTCGTGTGCGGCTGCTGAGCCGACATGGGGAAGGCGTTCGGTCGCGGTTTGAGGTGAGCTGCAAAGGAACCGTGCTGGGGCCGTTTTCGCTGCACGTGCCAGGGCGTCACAACGTTCTCAATGCAACGGCGGCGGTAGCGATCGGCGTACAGCTCGGAGTTGCTCCGGAGCTGATCGCGGCAGGGCTCGGCGAGTTTCGCGGAGTGGACCGGCGCTTCCAGATTGAAGGACGTCGCGCGGGGGGTGACCGTGGTGGACGACTACGGACATCATCCGACAGAGATCGCGCCACGTTGAGGGCGGCCCGCGAGTCGGGTTACGGAAGCGTGTGCATGTATGTTCCAACCGCATCGCTACACCCGAACCCGCGACCTGATGACGGAGTTTGCGGCAGCGTTTGGCGATGCCGATCGGTGGAGGTGCTGGATATCTACGCGGCGAGCGAGGAGCCGATTCCAGGGGTGACGGCGAGGCCTTGCGAAGGCGATCGGGGGCGCGGGTGCAGTATGCCGTGGATGCGGCGGAGGCGATTGCAGCAGTGGCGAAGCGGGCGCGCGAGGGAGACTTGATCCTGACGCTGGGGGCGGGGAGCGTGTCGCAGCTTGGACCCCAGGTGCTGGAGGCGCTTGGCAGATAACCCGCTAAAGCCGGTTACCGTTGCTGTGCGGGTACCTCATGCGGGTCGGTTGCACTATGCACAGGGCGGATTTGACGGTCGCGGGGTATAGTGGCCGAAGGCGATTCTCACGACCTGGCTCGGGCGTGGCGAAAATAGAACGACAATTCAGCCGCGCGACCGCGGCGCTGGCGGACGAAGAACACTACGACGACGTGTTCCGGCCGCATGCCGTCAGCCGTCCGCGACCTCTGGCCTCCCTGGAGGACACCGTTGGCGCACGTCCTCTCGGGGAAGAGGACGATGAAGAACTGCCGGTCCTGCGGACGCGGCGGCGTGTGCCAGTGAAGCGCGGCAAATTGCCCAAGGGGCGACTGGGGCGGATCCTGGCGGTTGCGGGGATTGCCGGAGCTTTTGCCCTTGTCATCGCAATCGGCCTCAGCGTTCACAGCTTCTTCATGACCGATGCGCGGTTCGAGATCGATTCGGCGTCGTCGATCCAGGTGCTGGGCAACGCGCAGGTGACACGGCCGGAGCTGCTTTCGGTCTTCGGCAGCGATATCGGACGGAATATCTTCCATGTGCCGCTGGAGACGCGCCGGAAGGAGCTGGAAGAGCTTCCCTGGGTGGAGCATGCGACGGTGATGCGGCTGCTGCCGAACCAGCTTCGGGTGGCGGTGCAGGAACGTGTGCCGGTGGCTTTCGTTCGCGATGGCAATCAGATTGGCCTGGTGGACAGGAGAGGCGTGCTGCTGAATATGCCGCCGGCGATGATGGCGGCTAAGCGCTACTCCTTCCCGGTGGTGATGGGCGTGACACCGCAGCAGACAGCGGAGGAGCGTGCGGCGCGCATGCGGCTGTATTCAGAGTTCATGAGCGCGTTGGGATCGACGGGCGCGGTGTCACAGTTGAGCGAAGTCGATCTTTCCGATCCGGAGGATGTGCGGGTGCTGCTGCCTTCGGCGGGAGCTGACCTGTTAGTGCACTTCGGCAGTGACGATTTCGCGGCGCGATGGCAGCGGCTGGAGGAAAAGCTGCCGGGGTGGCGTCAGCAGTATCCGCGGCTGGCGGGCGTGGACCTGCGGTATCAGCGGCAGACGGTGCTGGAGATGGCGAAGGCTCCGGATGATCCAAATTCCATATCGGCACAGCCGGCGGCGAAAGGGGCAACGCGGCCGGTTGTCCACACCCGGCCTGTCATCCAACGGGGCAGGGTGAACCAGGCGAGCAAGCAGACCGCGCAGAAGACAGTGAAAAAGAAGCCCGCGCACAGTCCGACAGCACATCGGGGGACCAACGGATGAATGCACCGGAGCGGCACGACGGCCTGATCACGGTGCTCGATGTGGGAAGCTCGCGTCCGGGTGGTGGTGGCGGAGTTGATGACGGAGCGCTGCGCTATCGCGGGCACGGTCAACGCCGTCCACCGGGATGCGCAAAGGGCTGATCGCTGATCTGAAGCCGGCCGCACATTCCATCAACCAGGCGGCGGAAGGCGGAGCAGATGGCCAAGGCATCATCGCGCAACTGCGTCGTCGGCATCGGCGGCCCGCATATGCGCGGGGTGAACAGCCGGGGCGGCGTCAGCCTGGGAACGCGCCTGCGCGAGATCACGCGTGAAGATGTTCGCGCCGCTGTGGACCGCGCCCGCTCTGTGTCGCTGCCCGCCGACCGCGAAATCATCCACCTGCTGCCGCAGCAGTTCATCCTCGACGAGCAGCCCGGGATTCACGATCCGATCGGCATGGTCGGCAATCGGCTTGAAGTGAATCTGCATATCTCGACCTGCTCGGCCAGCGCGGCGCAAAGCGTCGTCACCTGCGCCAACAAAGCCGGCCTGGAAGTGACGGACACCGTCTTTGAAGGCATCGCCGCCGCGGAAGCGACCGTTTCGGCCGACGAGCGCGAACTGGGTGCCTGCCTCATCGACATCGGCGCCGGCTCAACCGAACTGGTCGTGTTTTTCGAAGGCGCGGTGGCGCATACCGCGGTCATGCCGATCGGCGGCGACCACTTCACCAACGACCTCGCCGTAGGCCTGCACATGTCCGTCGCGGAGAAGCGGAATGGCTGAAGCTGCAATACGGCCACTGCGTCGTGACCGGCGTCTCGTCCTCGAACTGGAAGTTGAGTTGCAGCGGCACGCCCGGTCATGATCCCGCACGCATTCCGGCAGCGCTATATGAGCGAGATTCTGGAGCCTCGCGCTCGTGAGCTCTTCCACATGCTGCGCGAGAACCTGCGCGCAGGGCGGTGTGCTCGAAGCGCTCGGCGCGGGCTGCGTCCTCACCGGCGGAGGTTCGCGTTTGCCCGGGCTGCTCGATACAGCCGAAAGCCTGCTGCGTGTTCCGGCGCGTCTCGGAATCCCGGTGCCGCTTTCGCGCATGCCGGAAGAACTGATCGCAGCCGGAGTACTCGGCGCGATCGGAATGCTGCTTTACACCCATCGCACCAGCGTGACTGCGGGCGGCGGAAGACCAGGGACTGCGCGCCAAACTGCGCGCCATATTCGCAGGAGTTTAGCCTGAAAGGAGCTAGTACGCCAATGGAGCAAACCCGATGAGTTATCCCGAAGAAATCCGCATTCAGTACAACGAAGACGTCCCGCGGGGCGCAAAGATCAAGGTCATAGGCGTGGGTGGCGGCGGCGGCAACGCCGTGAACCGCATGATCGCGGCCAAGCTCGAAGGCGTCGAGTTCATCGCCGCCAATACGGATGTGCAGGCGCTGCAGCTCTCCCAGGCGCCGGTGAAGCTGCAACTGGGCATGAAACTGACCAGCGGACTGGGCGCGGGCGCAAATCCTGACGTGGGCCGCCGCGCTGCGCTGGAAGATTCGGAGAAGATCATCGAGGCCCTCGAAGGCGCGGACATGGTGTTTGTGACCGCCGGACTGGGCGGCGGCACAGGCACAGGCGCGGCTCCGGTGATCGCTTCGCTGGCGAGCGAAATGGGCGCGCTGACGGTAGCGGTGGTGACTCGGCCTTTCGGCTTTGAGGGCAAGCGCCGCATGCAGCAGGCCGAGCGCGGCATGCAGGAGCTGCTCGAAGGCGGTGGACACCATGATCGTGATCCCGAACGAGAAGCTGCTGGCCGTAGCGAAGGATGCGGGCTTCTTCGAGATCTTCCGTATCGCCGACGACGTTCTGCGCCAGGGCGTGCAGGGCATCTCGGACATCATCACGATTCCGGGCATCATCAACCGCGACTTTGCCGACGTGAAAACCACGATGGCCGGTATGGGCTATGCCGTCATGGGCACGGCCATGCGCGGGGGCGAGAACCGCGCCATTGAAGCAGCGCAGGCGGCCATGGCCTCTCCGCTGCTGGAAGCTGGTGCGATCGACGGCGCGAAGGGCATCCTGATCAACATCAGCGGTCGAGCTCGCTGAAGCTGAGCGAGGTGAACGAAGCGTCCACGCCTGATCCAGAATGCGGCGCATGAGGACGCGAACATCATCTTCGGCGCGGTGCTGGACGAGAGCATGGGCGATGAGGTCAAGATCACGGTGATCGCCACTGGCTTCCGTAGGAGATGCCGGAGCGTCGCGAAGTATGCTGAAGGACTCGCGCAAACTGAAGCCGGCAGCTCCGGCGGTGCTGACTCTGGATGTGCGTCCTTCAGCGCCCCGTTTTATGAGCGAGGAGACGGAGGCAACGCGCCGACGAACGGACACGTTCCGGTGACGGTCGGCGGCATTCAGCCGGGCTTCGGCAGCCAGTCGCTGGCGAACTTTGAGCGCTGACGACTCATCCAGCGTCGGCTCCGCCTGAACGGAAGGAGCCTGTCGTGTCGGCGGAGGCATCGGCAATCGGTGGGTTCTTGGAAACCTTAACGGCAGACGAGACCCGGGCGCGGGAGAAGAGGAGCGCGAGGAAGCGGAAATGGAAGCGCTGGATATGCCGGCGTTCATGCGGAACGGTTGCAAGCTGAGGAATGGCAGGGGCCGAATATCTGGCGCTTTAAAGCCCATCCCAAGAAAGCTTGAGTGACATTCCAAGTTCACGGCACTGTTACCGAGGTAAGCGCCTAGGGTTTGTAATATGCGGGAAAGCGCTCGAACCAGACGGAACGATTAAGCTATTTCCTAGTCGCTGGGTGCAGATACGGCTAATTTGCGGTCTAGCGGCCATCCGGCATGCCGGATGCTCATCCAGTTCAGTCGATCAGGGTGAAATCATGACAGAATCGTATTCATTTTCTGCTTTCTGTCGGCTTTGGTTGGGTTGCCGGCGCCGTGGCGGGCGAACGAGGCCGTCGCTCCACGCCGCACGGTCCACCCCAGGAAGACCACCCATGAGCACATCCGCCACATGCAGCATCCGCGGCGCCGACCACGTCAGCAGGGCTGGTTCGCGGCAAGACGGCAAACGCCTCACGTTGCCGGGCGCCATCGCTCCTACGAGCGTTTCACCGGCAAGCTCGTTTACCGAGCCGATCATCACCGACGGCGATGTGACGGCGGGAGAAGATCCGGTGGTCCGCGCGGCAGCCATTGATGCCCTGGGCAACATGAACGGCACGGTCGTAGCGATCGATCCGAGCAATGGACGCATCCTGGCCATGGTCAATCAGAAGCTCGCGCTTTCCAGCGGCGCCGAGCCCTGCTCGACAATCAAGATCTCCGTAGCGCTGGCTGCGCTCGAAGAAGGCATCATCACCAAGGACACGCCGGTGAACCTCGGCGGCTCCTATCACATGAACCTGACCGAGGCGCTGGCGCACTCGAACAACCTTTACTTTGAGACGCTGGGCCGCAGGCTCGGTTTTGAGCGGGTCCGCCACTATGCCAATCAGTTCGGACTGGGCGAGCTGGCGGGATACAACATTCCCGGCGAGCAACTGGGTATCTATCCCGACCAGGAATTGCCGGAGAAGCAAGGCGGCGTGGGCCGCATGTGCTCGTTCGGGGAGAGCGTCTCGATGACCCCGCTGCAACTCGGCGCGTTGGTGTCGGCCATCGCAAATGGTGGAACGCTGTACTATCTGCAGCACCCGACGACGCCGGAAGAAGTCATGAATTTTCCGCCGCGCGTCAAGCGCGCACTGGACATCAAGCCGATATTCCCGAGATGTCCCAATGGTATGCGGCGGGCGGTGCTGTACGGTACGGCCCGCTCACTGCGCGCGAACTTCAATGAGTTGCCGGTGATGGGCAAAACCGGCACCTGCTCGAACAACGGAACTCGTTTCGGCTGGTTCGCTTCGTACGCCGACACGCAGTACGGCCGCATCGTCACCGTCTTTTTCCTCGAAGGCGGACGGCCGACTTTCGGCCCCAAGGCGGCAGAACTGACTGGCCTCTTCTACCGCAATCTGTGGGACAACAGCTACTTTGCCGAGAAGAAGCCCTCCGAGACGCATGCCGGCGGCGGGCGTTGTGCCAGTCAGCAACGGCAACAGGCGCGATTCAGTAGCCCACCAGCGAAGCAGAGCATTATGACGGCCTCCGAGGATGGGGGCCGTTATCATTTGTGCGGTGGTGCGCAATGAAGATCCTGACCGCAGCAGAGATGCGCGCGACCGACGCGGCCACAACGGCCGAGTACGGCGTTCCCTCGATGACATTGATGGAGAATGCGGGCGGCGTGGTGGCTCGGTTTGTCCTTCAGGAGTTGCCGCAGATCGAGCGGGACGGCAGGCGCGTGGTCGCGATCTGCGGGAAAGGAAACAATGGTGGTGACGGATTCGTAGCGGCGCGGGTGCTGGCGGAGGCCGGCTGCGATGTCGCGGTGCTGCTGCTGGGCCGGGCGGACGAGGTGAAGGGCGATGCGCGCACGGCGCTAGAACGGCTGAAGTCGGCAGACCTCGTTCCTGTGGAAGCTCCGGACGAGGCTGTGTTGGCCACGGCGCCGGTGGTGGACTTGCTGGAGAGCGCGGAGTTATTCCTGGATGCGGTGCTGGGGACGGGATTCCGGCCGCCGATGCGTGGAGCTGCGGTGGCGCTGGGCGAATGGCTGGCGGCGCATCCGACTGTGCCGGTGGTGAGCGTGGATTTGCCCTCGCGGGTGGGACGCGGACAGTAGAGTGATGCGGCAGCGGGGGGCCTATCGCTCGGACGCGGTCGTTACCTTTACGGCGCCGAAGTTGGCGCATGTGTTTGGATATGCTGACGCGCGGGCCGATGGTGGTGGCGGAGATTGGTTCGCCCGCGGAGGCGGTGCGGTCGGAGACAGGGCTGAGGTGGGCGGGCAGCGCGAAGCGCATCGCAGAGTTACCGCGCGAGCCGGACAGCAACAAGGGGAAGTTTGGGCATGTGGGGATTGTGACGGGTGCACGCGGCCGGCCCGGGGCCGCTGCGATGGCTAGCTATGCCGCGCTGCGCACGGGCGCCGGATTGGTGACTGCTGCGGTTCCGCATCCATTCTGAATACGGTGGCGGCGATTGCGCCGGAGCTGATGACTGATGCGCTGGAGGAAACGGAGAAGGGTGCGATCGCGCTGGCCAACTTGGAGGGCGAGGCGGGACGCGCGCTGATCGAGAGAGAAAGCGTCATCGCGATCGGGCCAGGGCTGGGACAGGAAGCGGAGGCGCAGCAGTTTGCGTGAAGCTGATCGAGCTGTGCGGAGCGGACGGCCGCCGATTCCAATGGTGCTCGATGCGGATTGCCTGAACGCTATCGCACAGCAGAACTATCCGCTGGACGGGCGCGAGCGCGTAATCGTGATGACACCGCATCCCGGCGAGATGGCGCGACTGGTGGGAAAGACGATTCCTGAGATCGAGGCGGGTCGCGAGGGTGTTGCGCGCGAGCTTCGCGACCGAGCATCACGGTGACGCTGGTGCTGAAGGGATGGAGGACGCTGATTGCGCATCCGGATGGACGCATTGCGGTGAACACGACGGGGAATCCTGGAATGGCCAAAGGGGGAAGCGGAGACATCCTGACCGGGATTGTCGCGGCGATGCTGTCGCAGTACAAAAACCATCCTGCCGAAGCAGTGGAAGCGGGTGTGTACCTACACGGGCTGGCGGCAGACTTCGCCGTGGCGGAAGGCGATGAGCACACGCTGCTGGCGACGGAGGTATGCAAGCACCTCGACAAGGCCTTTCGTTTCCGCGCTGTGCAAGTTGGAATTACCTGGCTTGCGGGGTTGCCGGTATGCTGAAGAAGCAACACTGAAACGCAGTGCGGGGGCACGCGATGACAGCGACGGCGACCGAGTTCGTGACTCACAGCAGTGCGGAGACGATTGAGGTTGGTCGAAAGCTTTCCGCGATGCTGACGCCGCCGACGTTTCTCATCCTGCACGGCGATCTGGGCGCCGGCAAGACCACGCTGGTGAAGGGGATTGCCGAGGCTTTTGACGCGGCGGAAGCCGATGAAGTGACGAGCCCGACGTTCACGTTGGTTCATGAATACGAAGGCACACGCGAGGACCACGGCAAGCGTGTGCCGGTGCGGCTGTATCACCTGGACCTGTATCGCATTGAGAGCGAGCGCCAGCTTGAGACGCTGGGGCTGGACGATCTGCATGCAGATGACAGCATCGTGCTGGTGGAGTGGGGCGAGAAGTTTCCGAGCGTGGTGCAACGCAGCCAGGGCGAAATTGTGATGACGAGGCTGGATGGGGACAAGCGGCGGATCGTGCTCAAGCTGAAGACGGAAGCCGCCGCTGTGAATCTCTAGAACCCCATGATGTTGTAGCCGCAATCGACGTACGTGACTTCGCCGGTGATGCCGCTCGAGAGATCGGAGGCGAGGAAGACGGCGGTGTCGCCGACCTCACTGGTCTTGATATTGCGCTGCAGCGGGGCGCGTTCCTCGTGCGACTTCAGCATCTCGCCGAGGTCCTTGATGCCGCGCGCGGCGAGCGTCTTGATGGGCCCGGCGGAGATGGCGTTGACGCGGATGTTCTTCCGGCCCAGCTCGAAGGCGAGATAGCGCACGGTGGCCTCGAGCGCGGCCTTGGCGACGCCCATCACGTTATAGCGCGGGATGACCTTGGTGGAACCGTAGTAGGTGAGGGTGATGATGCTGCCGCCTTCGGTCATGAGCGGAACGGCGGCGCGGCTGAGCGCGACGAGCGAATAGACGCTGACATCGTGCGCGATGCGGAAGGCGTCGCGGGTGGTGTCGACGAAGTTGTTGGCGAGAGCCTCCGGCGGAGCGTAGGCGACGGAGTGCACGAGGATGTCGAGCTTGCCGTGCTTTTCCTGGAGGGCGGCGAAGAGGCGGTCGATTTCGGCGTCCTGCGAGACGTCGCACTGGTAGGCTTCCGCGCCGGGGAGGTCTTTGATCATGTCCTCCGCTTCGAGTCTGAGGCGTTCGTTCTGGTAGGTGATCAGGAGGCGGGCGCCGGCCTCGTTGAGCTTCTGGGCGATGGCCCAGGCAATGCTGCGTTTGTTGGCAACGCCGAAGACGATGGCGGTGCGGCCTTTCAGGTCGATCATGCGGTGTATCCCTTCTTTCGGTCTCGAAATGTCAGAGTACCAGCCGCGTCGATGTTATAATGTTGATTATACGGAGGTCTCCAATGCTGACTCTGAAGGTGACGACGGTGGGTTCTTCATCAGGCATTATCCTGAACCGCGAAGCAATGGCGCACCTTGGAGTGAAAAAGGGAGATCTGCTGTACCTGACTGAGACGCCCGACCGGGGCTACAGGATTACTCCTTACGATCCGGAATTCGAGCGCCAGATGAAGCTTGCCGAACAAATTATGCATGACGACCGCGAGGTCCTGCGCGCCTTGGCGAAATGACCTCGCGTTCACGCATATGGCAATGGGTAGAAGAGGCAGCTTTGTTCGCGATCCAGGATCGCGCGATAGCTGAACACGGCGGCCCAGGAGGGATCCGCGATCGGGCGATGATCGAGTCTGCCATGGCTCGCCCCCAGCACTTATTCGCGTATGGCAAGCCGGATGCGGCAGATCTGGCTGCCGCGTATGCTTTCGGACTGGCTCGTAACCATGGCTTTGTAGACGGAAACAAGCGAGTTGCATGGACGGTTGCGAGACTCTTTCTCGCGCGCAATGGGCGGGAACTGAAGTTTCCGCCCATCGACGCAGTCCTCGCCGTAGAACGGCTTGCGGCCGGCACCATTTCCCAGGATCAATTTGCGGAATGGATTCGAACCCGACTTGTCACCTAAGTCGATCGACTAGCCGCCCAGGTCGATCAACTCAACACCATCCATCGTCCTGCCTAAAAATCGGGTGCCGAGCGCGCGGAACTTGGCGACGGAGTCTGTCGCGTAAAAGCGGACCGCGGGTTCGCGTTGCACAGCGGATTCGAGGGCGAGGCGGGCGGCGACTTGTTCGGCGGTGACGTGTGCGGAGTCGATGACGCGCACGGCGCGGCCCTGCATGTGGTCGCGAAGGATGTCCTCAATGATCTTGCGCAATAGAGGGTAATGGGTGCAGCCGAGCACCAGGGTATCGGCTGACATGCTGTTGCCGGCGGCGCGGGCGAGCAGATCGTCAAGGTAGATGCCGGCGATTTCGCGGGTGACGGGATGATCGATCCAGCCTTCTTCGACTAGCGGGACAAGGAGCGGGCAGGCCTTTTCGATGGCGCGCAGGCCGCGTTCGCGGCAAGCCGTGGTGTAGGCGTGGCTCTCCACGGTGGCGGCGGTGGCGATGACCATGACGTCTTTTGTCCGGGAGCTCTGGTGGGCGGCGGTGGCGCCGGTTTCGATGACGCCGATGACGGGGACCTCGACGGCCATGCGCAGTGCGTCCAGGGCCAGGGCGCTGGCGGTGTTGCAGGCGATGACAAGGGCTTCGGCACCCTGCGCGACGAGGAATTGCGCGCTGGAGACGGCGTAACGGGCCACGGTGGCCTGGGATTTGGATCCGTAGGGCAGGCGCGCGGTGTCGCCGAGGTAGAGGTAGTCGGCGGCGGATGCGTGCTCGAGGAGAGCGCGAAGGACAGTGAGGCCGCCAACTCCGGAATCGAAGACGCCAATGACGGGAGTGCTGTTCATTTGACCTCTGCGGCGGGCGGCGGCGTGGCGCTGGAAGCCAGATAGGTGCGAGTGAGGTCGGCGTGGCCGGCCAGCGTATCGCGCGGAGCGCCGTCGACGAGGAAGCGGACTTGTGCGATTTCGGGCATGTTCGCGTGCAGGGTTCCGATCAGAGAGAGGAGCGTCATGGTTTCGGTTTCGATGCCGGAGGGATGCGCCTGGAGGAGTCCGCCGCTCAGGTTGATGACGGCGAGTGTGCCGCCGCTGGGTGTGCCGGCGGGCAGCGGCATGAGGAAGACGTCATCCACTCCGGCATTGGCGGCGATGGGGTGAGCGGAGCCGGGCTTGGCGTATTCGGCAATAACCTGGTTGAGCAGATAGCGGGCGCGAGCATGCGGCTCGCTGGGCAGGGCGAGTTGCGTTTCCGTATTTACCAGGGAGCCGTCAGTGTCGTTGGCCAGCATCAGGAAGACGCTGCTGAGGGGCATGGCGCCGGGAGGCGCAAGTGGCGCGGCGGTGGCGGCGGCCTGCAACTTGTCGGCGGCACGCTCGCGCATGCGGATGAGGACGACGGCCATGACCGCAGAGACGAGCAGCAGCGCCCAGAGAAGAATCCGCTGATAGCGGGGAATCACGGGTGGGCCGTCCAGTCCTGACGCCAGGCTTCGACGGCGGCTGCGAGGCCGGTGAGGACGCGGGATTGATAGTCGGCGTCGGTGAGTGCAGCTGTGATGGCCCTGTCTTTGGTGAGCGGCGCGATCTCCACGGCGGCGGCGGGACAGGTCATGTTGTCGAGGGGCTGCATGGCCGTGCGGCCGAGCGTAACCGGAACGGCGGCATGGGTCATGGCGGTGTTGATTTCGGCGGCCCAGCGCAGGCTCTGCTGCAGATAAGCAGCCTGCGCCTGGTCCCAGGGCAGAAACGTGGCTCGTCCTGCAGGAGTCAATGAAGAAGTGTAGAGATGAATGCCGCTGCCGCTATCGGAGGCGTGGAGGATGAGGCAGGCGGCGGCCTTGTGGCCGTTTGCCAATGCGGCGCGCTTTTCCGGTGGCAGCGTGAGGTCGGTTTCGCGCGTGGTTATGACGGAGATACCGCGCGCCGAAAGCATGGAGCGCAGGCGGATGGAAAGAGTGAGAACAAGATCTTTCTCGTCGAGATGCGATTCCAGGTGTGCGCCGGTGTCTGAGCCGCCATGGGCTGCGTCGAGTATGAGAAGAAATTGTGGTTGTACGTTGGCAGTGACGCGCGGAGGCAGAGCGGGGTGCTGCTGAGCGGAGGAGAGGGTGCAGAGCGATACGCCGAGCGCACAGAGGACCAGGAAACGAGAACAGCGGGGAGCACAATGGGCGAGGGCACGCCTCGCCCAGCGGGGTAGATCAGTCCAGCGCATAGATAGCGAGGCCGCTCAGGAGCTTGGGATAGAAGTCGGTGGACTTCTGCGGCATGACCTCGCCGTTGAATGCGATCTCGCGCAATTCCTGCAGGGTGGCAGGGTTCATCAGGAACGCTGCATCGGCATTTCCCTTGAGAGCCTGTTCGATAGCTTCGCCGGCATCGCGGAGATAGCGAAGGTTCCGCTGCTCGCGGATGGATTCCTCGGAGAGGCCGAGTAACTGCTCGAGTATGAGCCCGTGAAGTTGTGCGACGTCGAGACGGCGCTGGCGCTCGGGCAGCCGGCTTAGAGCCTGCTGTACTGCCTGCGACCTAGCCTTCAGCAGATGCGCGTGGCCACCGAGCACGGTCACGAATGCGGAGCCGTTCCTTCCGGACGCGCCGAGGGACTCGGTCACTCGGGATGCGTCGGTGGTTTCCAGCTTTTCGATCTCGAAGAAGGGTGCCGCACGCTCGAGAAAGGCTTCGGGTTTGAAGCCTTCCAGCCCGAAGACAACGCGGTGCGTAGGGAGGATGACAAGTCCTTCGCTGTCCATGTTGACGAAGGTCATCATGGAGGCGGCCTCCGGGTAGGGAGGATGCGGCAGCGTGGTGGCCAGGTCGCGCTCGCGACTGTGGTGCGGGTGCGCGGGCGCGTGCTCCTTGCTGTAGTTCAGCGCGGTCTCGTAACGGTGATGGCCATCGGCAATGATGAGCTTTTTGTCGCTCATGGAGCCGATGACGAGGCGGAGCGCGTGTGGATCGGTGATGCGGGCGACGCGATGGAGAACGCCGTACTCGTCCGTGACTTCGATTTCGGGCTTGAAGTTCTGGAAGAGCTGCTTTTCAATGCTCAGCGCCGGGTCGGAGTAGAGCATGAAGATCTGGCCGAAGTGGGCGCGGGTGGCCTTGAGCAGGTTGAGGCGATCGCTCTTTGGTTTGGAGAGCGTCTGTTCGTGGCGGAAGACGACTTTGGAGGCGTAGTCCTCGAGACCGCCGAGCGCGATGAAGCCGCGGCGCTCGCAGAGCTCATTGGGGCGGCCGGGCACCTGGAAGCGCTGGGAGTAAGCAAAGATCGAAGGATCGTTCTCGGTCTGCAGGATGCCGTTGTCTCGCCATTCACGAAAGTCGCGTGCCGCGCGTGTATAGACGTCGTTCACGCCGGGCTCATCAAAGAGTTCAGGCAGACCGAGGATGATGCGCACCAGGTTGTATGGGCTACGCCCGTAGTAGACCTGTTGCATGGCGGGCGTGATCTTGTCATAAGGCTGTGTGACCACGTCTTCGATGCGAACGGAGGAAGGATTGTATCGAGTCGAGCGGAAGGGATAAATGCGTGCCATCAGTTTCCTGCGATTGTACTAGACCGCTTCCACAGCCTCATGAACCGGCGACATTCGCAAGGAGCAGCTTTTCTTAACGAAAAAGCTGTGTAAGGGCCTCCGAGACCGTCTTTCTACACAGTACTGCCGGGACTTAGCGGCAGCGCGGGACCGACCCCTTCCGGCACGTTACATTCAACTGACAATTGCGTCTAACTTCTGCCTGTGTTCGCGGCTGCGTCATCGTGTAGCATGGCGCAAAACAGGGATGGCCGCATGGTGTCCATGTCAACAGGCTGGTCCAAATCGCGGCTCGCTCGCCACAACCGAGGGCTATGCGCGCTGCTGATGGCGGCTGCTCTTTTTTTTCCCGCACTGATCCACCCATTGCATGCGCAGGACGATCCGTTGAACGAGATTCATGTTACGCCTCCGTCCGCGAAGCCTGCGCCGCCCGCCGGACCGCCCCCTGCGGAAGGCAAAGCCGCACTGCACGCGCGGAGCGGCGAACGAATCCGCGTGGATGTGAACCTTGTGCTTATCCCGCTGATTGTGACCGATCCGCTGAACCGGTTGGTGACCGGGCTCGAGAAGAACGAATTCTACCTCTACGAGAACGGCAGCCAGCAGCAGATCAAGAGCTTTTCGTCCGAAGATGCGCCGGTCTCAATCGGCATCATCATGGACCTGAGCGGCAGCATGACGAACAAGGTGGTCCGCGCCCGGGAGTCGATCATGGAGTTTCTGCGCACGTCCAATCCGCAGGATGAGTTTTTCATTATCGGCTTCAACGACCGGCCGGAGCTGATCGAGGATTTACTTCGTCGGTGGACGACATCGAGGCGCGGCTGCTGACGGTGCGCGCCGGGCACCGTACGGCGCTGCTCGACGCGATCTACTTCGGCGTGAACAAGATGAAGCAGGCACAGTATGAGCGCAAGGCGATCCTGGTTGTCTCCGATGGCGGCGACAACCGCAGCCGCTATACCGAGAACGAGGTGCGAGACCTGGTGCGCGAGTCGGATGTGCAGAGCTATTCGCATCGGCATCTTCGATCAGTACGCGGCCACACCGAGGAAGAGCAAATGGTCCGCTGCTGCTGCATGATATGAGCCGAGGAGACGGGCGGGCAGCTTTTCCGCGTGGACGACATCTGCGGACATGGCGGATATCGCGACCAAGATCAGCGCTGAGCTGCGCAATCAATACGTGCTGGGCTATAGGCCATCGAACACCAAGCGGGACGGCAAATGGCGTAAATTGAAGGTGAAGCTGTCGCCACCCCCAGGGCTGCCGCCGCTTACCGTACATGCCCGAACCGGATACTATGCACCTGCGCAATAAGCCGCACTTGCGAACAGAACTTTTATTGCTACTTTTACTTCTGGTCTCCGGCGGCGTGCTGGCAGCACAGCAGGCCCCCGCTCCCGCGCCGCTGCCTGCCGAACAGCAGCCTGCGCTGAATGTAGATCGCGATCCTGTGCCGATGCCCCCGGGCGGTACCGCGCCATCAACCCCGACGCAGCAGCAGCCAGGGCAGATTACTCGCGGCAAGGGCGGCTACACACTGACCCGCAACGTGGACGAGGTGGTGCTGAGCGCGACGGTCATCGACGATCACGGGCACTTGGTGTCCGGGCTGCCGCAGGATGATTTTCACGTCTTTGAAGATGGCAAGCCGCAGGCCATTACCGCGCTGCAGGAGCAGGATGTCCCGGTTTCCATCGGCTGCTGATCGACAATTCCGGCTCGATGCGCACGAAGCGGCAGGCGGTGAACGAAGCGGCGCTCGATATGGTGCGCGCCTCCAACCCGGAGGATGAGACCTTCGTGGTGAACTTTGCCGATGAAGCGTACATCGACCAGGACTTCACCGCTAACATCAACAAACTGCGCGACGGGCTTTCGCACATCGACTCGAAGGGCGGCACGGCTTTGTACGATGCGGTGATCGCCTCGGCCGATTACATGGCGAAGAACGCGAAGCGGGCGAAGGAAGTTCTGCTCATCATCACGGATGGGGAGGACAACGCCTCGGGAACGAACCTGGAAGAGACGGTGCGCCGCATTCAGGACCTGCAGGGTCCGGTGGTGTATTCCATCGGGCTGCTGTTTGACGACATGGGCGGCGGGGGAAGGGAGTCGCATCGCGCGCGGCGCGCGCTGCAAATGCTCTCGGATGAGACGGGCGGCCTGGCATTCTTCCCGAAAAACCTTGGCCAGGTGGACGAGATTGCGGCCGAGGTGGCGCGCGATATCCGCAATCAGTACACAATCAGCTATCACTCCAGCAGACCGGCGAGCCTGGGCGGCTATCGCGTGGTGCATGTGGATGCCAAGGCGAAGGGCTCCAGGAAGATGACGGTGCGGACGCGGCCGGGATACTTCCCACATACCCAGACGCCGACCACCGGGCGTAAGCCGCAGGCTCCCTGATCGGACGATGGGACCTATCGCTTCATCGCCGGTCCGGGCTTTGCAGCGGGTACAGGTTTGGGTTTGCCTTGCGCTGCTACACTAGTCCGTTCTTTATGCGGACTGAGACATCTAGCCCCACGTTTCGCGGCCCCTTGCGGGTTGCCGACGACATCACCGACCTTGTTGGCCAGACTCCGATGCTGAGGCTAACGCGCCTCTGCAGCGGCGAAATGGCGGAAGTTTACGCGAAGCTGGAGTTCCTGAATCCGGGGGGCAGCGTGAAGGACCGCGCCGCGCTGGGGATGATTTTGCGCGCGGAGCAGGAGGGCAGGCTGGCGCCGGGAGCGCAGATCTTCGAGGCGACGGCGGGGAATACCGGAGTGGGGCTGGCGCTAATCGGCGTGAACCGCGGATATCGCGTGACGCTGTTTGTGCCGGAAGGATTCGCGGAGGAGAAGTGCATCCTGATGCGCGGCTTTGGCGCGACGGTGATTCGCACGCCGGAGAAGGACGGGATGCAGGGCGCGATCCAGGCGGCCAAGGATGCGCTGGCGGAGGCGCCGGGGTCGTGGGGCGCGTTTCAGTTTGAGAACCAGGCGAATCCGGAGTTTCACGAAACGACGACCGCAGCGGAGATCTGGGAGCAGATGGACGGGCGCGTGGACGCATTCGTGGCGGGCGTGGGGTCTGGAGGTACGTTCTCCGGCGTGGCGCGCGGCCTGAAGAAGCGGAATGCGCGGGTGGCGGCGATCGCGGTGGAGACGGAGGGCTCGATTCTGCAGGGCGGACCGCCGGGACCGCATCGCGTTGAGGGCATCGGCGTGCATTTCATTCCGGGGACATTTCATCCCGAACTGGCGGATGAAGTCATCATGGTGACGGACGACGACGCATTTGCGATGGTGAAGCGGCTGGCAGCGGAGGAAGGGCTGTTGGGCGGCTCGAGTTCGGGCGCGAATGTGCATGCGGCGCTTCAAATAGCGCGGAGGCTGGGGCCGGGAAAGCGCGTGGTGACGGTGATTCCCGACTCGGCCGAGCGATATCTTTCTAAGAACATCTTCGAGGGCGGCTGGTAGGGACTTTCGGTACAAGGGCTGACTCCACTGCTCGCGTGCTTGTGGCGCTGCGCGCGGCCACATGCAGCGATGCGAGAATTCCGGGCTGCCCTCACGCGTCTGGACGAACTGCCGCCGAAGCGATCCTGACAGTGGAGCGGCTTGAATCTCCCGGACGCTTCGCGGACACTAGGAGGTTCACGTCCACTCGGGAGAGTTCATGAGCCATCCGCAGCAGGGCTTCGCCACGCGCGCTATTCATACCGGCCAAGAGCCGGATGCGACTACCGGCGCGGTGAATGTGCCGATCTATCTCACATCGACGTACGCCCAGCAGGAGATTGGCAAGAACAAGGGCTACGAGTATTCGCGCGTGTCGAACCCGACGCGCACGGCGCTGGAGCAGAACCTGGCATCGCTTGAGGGCGGTACATCCGCGCACGTTTTCGCGAGCGGAATGGCGGCTATCACCGCGCTGGTGACGATGTTGAAGACAGGCGACCACGTGATCTGCGGATCGAATGTGTATGGCGGCACGCCGCGGCTCTTCGACCAAGTGGTGGCGAACTATGGGATTACGTTTACCTACGTCGATACCAGCGATCCGGAGAATGTACGCTGCGCGTTCACGCCGCGCACGCGGCTGGTGCACGTCGAGACACCGACGAACCCGCTGATGCAGTTGACGGACATTCGCGCAGTGAGCGCGGTGTGCCGGGAGCAGAGCACGCGTGTGGGCGAGCAGGTGGACCTGTGCGTGGACAACACGTTTATGTCGCCGTACTTTCAGCGGCCGATCGAACTTGGGGCTGACCTGGTGATGCACTCGACGACGAAATTTTTGAATGGGCACTCGGACGGCCTGGGCGGGGTGCTGGTGGGAACGCGGCCGGAGCATGCAGAGCGGTTCGCGTTTGTGCAGAAATGCACGGGCGGGATATTGTCTCCGTTTGAGTCGTACCTGATTTTGCGCGGGGTGAAGACGCTCGCGGTGCGCATGCGTCAGCACGATGCGAGCGGGCGGCGGATCGCGGAATGGCTGGCGAAGCATCCGCGCGTCGAGAAGGTTTTCTATCCGGGATTGACGACGCATCCGCAGCACGAGCTGGCGAAGCGCCAGATGTCCGGGTTTGGAGCGCTGATCACGTTTGAGACGGGATCGCTGGAGCAGGCCAACGACGTGCTGAAGCGGTTGCGCGTGTGCACGCTGGGCGAGAGCCTGGGCGGGGTGGAGACGCTGATCTCGCACCCGGCGACGATGACACATGCCGCGCTGGGCGAGGAGGGTCGGCGCAAGATCGGCATCACGGATGGGCTGGTGCGCATTTCGGTCGGACTCGAAGATGTGGAAGACCTGCTGGCTGATCTGGAGCAGGCGATCGCCTGAGCGATGGCGATTCGCACCTGGCTATCGTGGAGCAGCGGGAAGGACAGCGCGTGGGCGCTGCATGTTCTGCGGCGGCAGAGCGAGTATGAGATCGCCGGGTTGCTAACGACGATCAATAGCGCATTCGATCGTGTTGCGATGCATGGGACCCGAGCCGCGGTGCTGCGCGCTCAGGCGGCGGCCGCAGGGTTGCCGCTGATGGAGATACCGCTGCCGTGGCCTTGCTCCAACGAGCACTATGAGGCAGCCATGCGCGGCGCGTGTGATGCGGCGAAACGAGGGGGCGTAGAGGCGATGGCCTTCGGGGATCTATTCCTGGAAGACGTGCGGCGATATCGTGAAGAGCGGCTGGCGGGCACCGGGATCGCGCCCGTCTTTCCGTTGTGGGGGCGTGATACGCAGTCGCTGGTGTGCGAAATGATGGATGGCGGGTTGCGAGCGCGGATCACCTGCGTCGATCCGCGGAGGGTTCCAGCATCGTTTGCGGGACGCGAGCTGGATGCGGAGCTGATGGAAGATTTGCCCGCGGGCGTTGATCCTTGTGCGGAGAATGGCGAGTTCCACACCTGCGCTTATGCCGGTCCGATGTTCTCAGCGCCGATAGGGATTGCGGCGGGTACGGTCGAGGAGCACGACGGCTTCGTATTCGCTGATTTCACGCTGTCACGGGACGCTTGCGGCGGAACATGACGGTGCCGGGGTCTCTGCCTGTACCGTCGAGGACGAAGCCGCATTTGCGCAGGACGCCGATCGTGGCGGCGAGGTGCGGATAGGTCTGCGCGCATACGGCGTGCACGTCGCTATGTGCGAAGACCCAGGGCACTAATGCGTTGATCGCTTCAGTGACGTATCCGTGGCGGCGGAACTCTTTCAGAATGGAGTAGCCGATCTCGACTTCTTCGAGAGTGTAGGGCGGCTCGGTGCATCCACATCCGCCGATGAGGACCGGCGGCGCGACAGCGCCCTGCTTTACCGCGACGTAGCGGCACCAGCCTCGCTGGTCGGGATGACGGTGAATGTGCTGCGCGAGGTAATGGATGGCTCGCTTGTCCCAATACTCCGGGGGCCACGTGGCGGGGACGATGACGCCCAGCAACTCGTCCAGGCCTCGCCGCGCTTCGTCCGCGCGCAGCGCCTGCGGCGTGACACTGATCAGAAGCAGGCGGGGCGTTTCGATGATCTGTTCAGCAGAAAGCGCATGCCGGGGTTGCGTTCGCATGGGGGGACTCCTGGGAATGCTACGCGCATGAGCGGTGCGACGGATGTGCTCTCCGGGGAACCAACGCTAGCATGGCACGAAAAGGGGTCAATGACAGCGGCAATATGCGGTTACCCAAAACTGAAAGCAGTACGCGACCTGAGTCCATGCGGCATGGTAGGATCATAGGTTTTCCCGGAGACCGATCGAATGAGCGCAGCCACTCTCCCTAACGCAACCAACCACCCCTTTCGCCTGAGCGACGAGCAGGAACAGTTGCGTCGAGAGATTCGCTCCTTTGCCGCCAAAGAGATTGCGCCGCACGTGATGGAGTGGGACGAGGCGAGCGAGTTTCCGAGTGCGGTGGTGCAGCAGCTTGGCCGGATGGGGTTGCTGGGCATGTTGATGCCGGCGGAGCTGGGAGGCGCGGAACTGGGTTACGTCGATTACATGATGGCGATCGAAGAGATCTCCGCGGTGGATGGCTCGGTTGGCATCATCATGGCGGCGCACAATTCGCTCGGCATGAATCACATTTTCCTGGCGGGGAATGCGGAACAGCATCGGCGTTATATTCCGAAGCTGGCGACCGGCGAGTGGCTAGCGGCGTGGGGGCTGACGGAGCCGGGTTCAGGGTCGGATGCCGCGGGCGCGCGGACGACGGCTGTGCGCAAGGGCGACCGCTGGGTGTTGAACGGCACAAAGACATTCATCACGAACGGCGGGCACGCGGATGTTGCGGTGATCATCGCGGTGACGGACAAGACACAGGGCACGCACGGTCTTTCCGCTTTCGTGGTGGAGAAGGGGATGCGCGGCTTTCGTCCGGGGAAGAAAGAAAACAAGCTGGGACTGCGGGCGAGCGATACCTCGGAGCTAATCCTGGAAGACTGCGAAGTGCCGGCGGAGAACCTGCTGGGCAAGGAGGGCGAAGGCTTTGTGGATTCGCTGCGCATCCTGGACGGCGGGCGGATTTCCATTGCGGCGCTGGCGTTGGGCATTGCGCGTGGGGCCTACGATGCTGCACGGCGCTATGTGAAGCAGCGGCGCCAATTCGGCAAGGCGATCGCGGAGTTCCAGGGCATCCAGTGGAAGCTGGCGGACATGGCGACGCAACTGGATGCGGCGCGGCTGCTGACGTTGCGCGCCGCGGCGCTGAAGGATTCCGGCCAAACCACGATCAGCGAATCGGCGATGGCCAAGCTATTCGCCAGCGAGGCGGCGGTGCGCATCTGCGATGAAGCCGTGCAGCTCCATGGCGGCTATGGGTTCATCAAGGACTATCCGGTGGAGAAGTTTTACCGCGACGTGAAGCTGTGCACGATCGGCGAGGGAACGAGCGAGATCCAGCGGATGGTGATTGCGCGCGAACTGCTCAAGCGGCCTTGAAACTGAAGCGCAGCGCGGCTGCTACACTCGCACCTTGGAGACGACGCTCCAATCCGGAAACGCCGCCGAAGCGATGACCGCGAAGCTGGCGGAGCGGCTGCTGGCGGGCGATCTTCGCGCGCTGGCGCGGGGCATCTCGCTGGTGGAGGACGATGCGCCGGCAGCGCAGGCCCTGCTCTCGGCGTGCTTCCCACATACCGGCAAGGCGATTCGCATTGGTGTCACCGGCGCGCCGGGCGCCGGCAAGAGCACGCTGGTGGACCAGCTGGCGCGCGTATTCCGTGAGCAGCAGCAGCGCGTGGGCATTCTGGCGGTGGATCCGACGAGTCCATTCAGCGGCGGGGCGATTCTAGGGGATCGCATCCGGATGGAGCGGCATCACGCCGATGACGGCGTGTATGCGCGCAGCATGGCGACACGCGGCGCGATGGGCGGCCTGGCGCGTGCGGCAATGGATGCGACTATGTTGATCGAGGCGGGCGGCCGCGATCGTGTTCTGATCGAGACAGTGGGTGTGGGCCAGGACGAGATCGATATCGTACGGCTGGCGGACATCACGCTGGTGGTGCTGGTGCCGGGCATGGGCGATGACGTGCAGAGCATCAAGGCAGGAGTGCTGGAGATTGCCGACATTTTTGTGGTGAACAAGAGCGATCGCGAAGGCGCGGATCGCGTGGAGAAGGAGCTGAAAGGGATGCAGTCGCTGGCCGGATCGCATGGAAGCTGGGTGCCGCCGGTAGTGCGGACGGTCGCTTCGACAGGTCATGGAATCGACAGGCTGGCCGCGAAGATTGGAGACTTCGTCGCATGGCTCGCAAAAGATGGACGCCTGGAGCAACGGCGGGAACGGCAGTGGCAGCATCGCCTGACTGAGATGGTGCGGGCAGAACTGCTGCGCGGTCTGCGCGCGCAGGGGCTGAATGCGGGTGAGCTAGCGGAGCACGCGCACCGCATTGCGCGACGTGAAGAAGATCCCTTTACGACCGCCGCGCAGATGGTGAGCTTGCTCACGGGAGGCAGCGTTGCATGAGCGGAGTTGAGAGCACGCTTCCGGGAACGCGCATTGACCACCTGGGCATCGCGGTAGAGAGCATCGCGGCAGCTCGCGGATTTTACGAGGCGCTTGGCCTTCGCGTGTCGCACGAAGAGACAGTGGAGCATGAGGGTGTGCGGACCGCGATGATCCCGCTGGGGGCGAACCGCGTGGAGCTGTTGGAGCCGCTGGGACCGGAGACCGCGGTGGGCCGCTTTCTGACGAAGCGGGGCGCGGGATTGCATCACGTTGCGCTGCATGTCGAGGACATTGAAG
Organism: uncultured Acidobacteriaceae bacterium; assembly: GCA_963836835.1. Classification (GTDB taxonomy): domain Bacteria; phylum Acidobacteriota; class Terriglobia; order Terriglobales; family Acidobacteriaceae; genus KBS-83. The sequence continues at coordinate 323,537 of CAWILE010000001.1, forward strand.
GCGCCTGGGTGAATTTGCAGTCGCGCGGCTACAGCATCGTCTCGCCCGCGATTCAGACCGGAGCGGGTGGGCATCTGTACTTCTTTGTGCATCCGAAGAGCACCGGCGGGGTGCTGCTGGAAATCTGCCAGGATCCGCGGTGATGTTGGAATATCAGGTGCTTGCAATCGACACCTGCGGAGCGGCGGGAACGGTTGCGTTGCTCGATCTAGAAAAAGATACGTCCATGGTGACTTGTAGGGAACAAGTGGAGCTCGGCGGACGCGCGGCTTCCGCGGAGCTGATGCCTGCGGTGCAGAGCATGTTGGAAAGGGCAGGTCTGGTGGTTCCGGCCCTTCGGTCGATCCTGGTGGTGAACGGGCCGGGGAGCTTTACCGGCGTGCGCGTGGGGCTGAGTACGGCAAAGGGTTTGGCGCATGCTGCGGGCGTGCCGATTCTCGCGATCTCGCGGCTGGCGGTGCTGGCGAGTCTTGCACGGGAGAAACGGGATTTCGTCGCGCTGCTTGATGCCGGGCGAAATGAATTTTATGCGCGGCGGGGCGAGCGCGAGTGGCTGGCGAGCTTTGGGGAGATCGCGGTGCTGGCCGGCGAGGGCGTTGCGCTGGCGATAGCGGAAGCGGCGGTGGCAGAGAAATTCGCTGAGTGGAAGCCCGCTCTTGTCGGACCGCTCGATGCGTTTGCCGCGGGAGGCGCTGCAATTGCGCGACTGCGGGCAGGCGAGGCAGATGACCTGGCGACGCTCGATGCGAATTATCTTCGCCGCTCCGACGCGGAGCTTTTTGCGCGCATGCCATGACGATCCGGCCACTCACGCCGGCGGACCTGCCGCTGATTCGAGCGTGGATGCGGGATGCGCCCCAGGCCCCTGCATGGAGCGACGACGAACTTGCACGTTTGATGACTGCGCCTGAGAGCGAAGGACGGCTTGTGCGCAGGGGCTGGATGACGGTCGATGAGAAGATGCCGTGTGGCTTTATTGTGGCGACGGCACTGTGCATCCCGGGAACAGCCGCGGAATGCACGATCGAATTTGTGATGACAGCGCCTTCCTGCCGGCACAAGGGAGTGGCGCGTGCGCTGGTGAGCACTGTGCTTGAGTGGACTCGCGAGCTTGCGGCGGAGGAAGTCCGGCTGGAGGTGCGCGCATCTAATCAGGCAGCGCGGGGGTTGTATGAAGGATGCGGCTTTGTCATCTCGGGGCGGCGTCTCGGCTACTATGCTGGTCCCACGGAAGATGCAGTGTTGATGCTGTGGAGGATCGAGTCAGGAGGCTAAGGTGGACTCGTATAATGACGCCTTGAGGAACTGATGGTTCGTGATGGATATTGGTACGCGATCGGACTGCTGATTGTCGCCGCAGTGGTGCGGTTTTTTTCGGCAGGGTGGTTTGCGAGCTGGCTGCTGGTGCTCATTCCTGTATTGCTGGCGGTATTTTTCCTGTGGTTCTTCCGCGATCCAGACCGCGCAATTCCGGTTGGGCCTGGGCTTGTGGTGTCGCCTGCCGACGGCAAGGTGACTGAGGTGGCTCCCATCCACACGGCGGACGGCGATCGCGTCCGCCTGAGCATCTTCCTGAGCGTGTTCGATGTGCATGTAAACCGGGCGCCAATCGCGGGAGTGATTCGCCGGATCCAATACAAGAAGGGCGAGTTTCTGAACGCGTTGGATCCTGCATCCGCCGAACGCAACGAACAGAGTGTTGTGACGATGGAAGGCGACGGCTGCATGGTGACTTTCAAATTGATTGCCGGGCTGCTGGCTCGGCGCATCGTGTTCCTGCCGAAGGAAGGCGACCGCCTCGAACGCGGAGCGCGTGTAGGGCTGATCAAGTTCGGCTCGCGGTGCGACCTGGTTTTGCCGGGCGATGCGCACATCCGCGTGGAACGCGGGCAGCGGGTAAAGGGTGGGACGACTGTCCTGGCTGATGTGGAAGTGCCATACGAGGACGCAGCATCGACCAAAAGCGCGGTGGAGACGCGCCGGTGATGGAGCGCAAACGGCCGAGGCGACGCGGCATGTTTGTGCTGCCCTCGCTGTTTACGGCGGGCAATATCGCGGCAGGGTACTACGCCATCACGCAGAGCCTGCAGGGCTCGCGGGTGGAGCCGCGGCATTTCGATTACGCCGCGCTGGCCATCCTGTTCGCGATTCCGTTTGACGCACTGGACGGGCGCATTGCCCGCATGACCAACACGACGAGCGAATTCGGCAAGGAGCTGGATTCACTTGCGGACGTGGTCACGTTCGGCGTGGCGCCCAGCATCCTGGCTTATAACTGGGGCTTCCGCATGCTGCCCCTGAGCATGGACGGCTCGCTGCGGCGAGCGCTGGTGGAATTGGGCGCGTTCGTCTGCTTTGTGTTTCTGCTGTGCGGGGCGAGCCGGCTGGCGCGCTTCAACATCAGTCATGATCCGCAGCCGAAGAACCCGGGGCGGCCGGACCGGAAATACTTTGTGGGCATGCCGATTCCGGCCGCGGCCGGTGTGCTGGCTGCTGTCGTACATCTGGTCAACGGCACTCCGGTGCCATCCTGGTGGCTGGCGGTGCTGTGGATGTGTGTGGTGGGGCTTGCCGGGTTTTTAATGGTGAGCACCTGGCGCTTCTGGAGCGGCAAAGAGATCAATTTGTCGCGGCGGCATCCTTTCCAGGTGATGGTGATCCTTGGGCTTGCCATCTATGCACTGGTGCATTTTTCGGAGGAACTGCTGTTCGTGTGTTGCTTCGCTTATATGTTCTCCGGGCTGGTGGCGCGGGCCGCCTATTCCGCTCAGCGGCGGCGCAAGGGCAGGCAGCGGGACACGGGCGCCGTGGAGAATATGGCGATTCGCGCGCCGGAAGAGCACAGCCACTAGATTCCTGTGCTGTAAGCTGGCAGAGTCGTTCGGCGATGTTCTGCCGGCTGATTCTTAACCTACGGGAAATCGTGCTCCAGCCATGCCATCAAACAACCGCATTGCTATTGTCGGAGCCGCATCGCTGCGCGGCAAGGAACTGAACGAGGCCCTAGGCGAGTCGCCCTTTGCGGCTGCTGATTTTGCCTTGATGGACGATCAGGAGGCGATCGGGCAACTGGAGTCGGTGGGTGACGAAGTGACGTTCATCCAGCAGATCACCGCGGCATCGTTTGCTCACACGGACTTTACGTTCTTCTGCGGTAGCATCGATCTCACGCGCAGGTACTGGGAGATTGCGGCCCATGCGGGCTCCGCGATCATCGATGTAACCGGCGCGCTGGACGCGGAGAAGGAAGCGGTGGTGATGGCGCCCTGGGTGCAACACTCCGCAGACTCGCTGAATCTGCAGACGCCGGCGGTTGTGCCGGCCCATCCGGCGGCGTTGGTGCTGGCACTGCTGCTTGGGCAGGTGCGCCAGGCGAGCGCGGTGCGTGCGGCGTTTGCCACGGTGCTGGAACCGGCATCGGAATATGGGCGCGGCGCGATGGATGAGCTGCACCAGCAGACGGTCAGTTTGCTCTCGTTTCAGACATTGCCGAAATCCCTTTACGACGTGCAGGTGGCCTTTAATGCAACTCCGGCAGGTGGCGCGGAGGGCACGATCGATCTGCAGGCGACAGAGGCGCGCGTGCGGCGGCATTATTCGCTTCTGTCGGCGGGTAAGCTGCCGGCGGCTGCGATTCAGCTTGTACATGTGCCGGTGTTTCATGGGCACACGATTTCGATCGGGTTGGATGTGGAACGCGCGATGACGGCGGAACAGTTGCGCCAGTTGCTGGCGGCCAATGAACACATCGAGGTGAGCAGCAGCGACGAAGAATCTCCATCGAACCTTACCGCGGCGGGACAGGACCAGGTGATGGTGCGCGTGCGCGCCGGGGATGACGAGACGACGGCAACGAACCGCTTCTGGCTGTGGGCGGCGGCGGACAATCTGAAGCTGACGGCGATGAATGCGGTGGCGTGCGCGGTGGAGATGCGGCGGCTGCGGCCGCAGGGCAAGGTTCAGTAGGCGCGGCGATGGCAAAGATTGTCCTGCTTGGTGCGACCGGATCGATCGGCGAGAGCATCGCGGCAGAGCTGCGCAGGCGTGGCACGAATTGCCGCGCGGTAGGACGCAGCCGCGAAGCGCTGGAGCGACTATTTGGCTCCGATCCCTTGGCAGAAATTGCTGTGTGGAATCCGGACGACGTTGCATCCGCGAGGGCGGCCCTACGTGGCGCGGACGCGATCGTGTATCTGGTCGGCGTGACCTATAACCATTTCGAGCTGCATCCGATGGTGATGCGCAAGGCGCTCGATGCCGCGATTGCAGAAGGTGTCGACCGGATGCTGCTGGTCGGCACGGTCTATCCCTACGGCCGCGCGCAACAGACGCCGGCTTCGGAAAGCCATCCGCGCGAGCCACATACCTTCAAGGGAAAGATGCGGAAGCAGCAGGAGGATTTGCTGCTTGAAGCTGATGCTGCGCGGAAGATACGCGGGACGGTGCTGCGGCTGCCGGATTTCTATGGGCCGCGGGTGAAGAACAGCTTTCTCGACAGCGTATTTACAGCGGCCACTCAAGGAGGCACGGCGAACCTGATCGCCCCAATCGATCGCCCGCATCAGTTCATTTATGTGCCCGACGTCGGGCCGGTCGTGTTAGAACTGCTCGCGCATCCGGAGGGGCATGGCCACTGGTGGCACCTGACAGAAGAGGGTACGGCGAGCCTGCAGGAGATCGTGGCTATCGTTGAGGAATTGGCAGGCAGGCCAATCAAGAAGCGTGTAGTCGGCCTCGGAATGTTGCGTGTCCTCGGGCTCTTCCAGCCGTTCCTCCGTGAACTTGTGGAGATGAACTATCTGTTGACCGATCCATTCATTATGGATGACAGCGCACTGACGAGGCTGCTGGGCGGAGTGGAGAAAACGCCGCTGCGCGAGGGGTTGAAGCGCGCGCTCGATGCTGCACGGACAGCCTGATAGATTTCGATTACAGATTGCAGGGTGCGCGGAATTTCTCGTATTGCGTGAGCAGGAAGTTGTCGGTCATGCCGGCGATGTAATCGGCGACGGCGCGGGGTGCGCCTTCTGCCTCGACCGCGGCGGCGCACCCGGACGGCAGGAGCGCGGGATTGCGCGCCCAGCATTCATAGAGGGAACGGATGATGTGCTGAGCGCGATCGTGCTCCGGGGTGACGGCTTCGCTTTCGTAGAGGTGCGAGTGAAGATAGTGTTTGGCTTCCCGGCGCAGCGTTTCCATTTCCGGTGAGAAGGCGACGAGGCGGCGCTTCGCGCTGCGGATCTGCGCGAGGTTTTCAATGCCTTCATGGGTGACTGCTTTGCCGGTTGCGGTAATCAGGTCACCGGTGAAGGCGTTGAGCATGCGCTTGAGCGATTCATCGATCAGGCGTTCAGCCGGCGCGCCTGGATACTGCGCAGCCATTGGGGCATAGAAGCGTTCGAAGAGCGCGACATGAGCGCGTACGTCGTCCAGACCGAGGACTCCGGAGGAGAAGCCGTCGTCGAAGTCAGCAGTGAGATACGCGATTTCGTCGGCGAGATCGATGAGCTGGGCTTCGAGCGGCGGCCGCTGGTCGAGAAAGTATTCGGTCAGATCGGGATGCTCCGCGGGGGCGTAGTCGCGCGAATGCTTGATGATGCCCTCGCGAACGCCGAGCGTGAGATTGAGGCCTGGGAAGGCAACATACCGCTGCTCAAACACGGTGACGATGCGGAGCGCGTGCAGATTGTGGTCGAAACGAAGCCCGTGCGCGCGCATGACGTCGTCGAGGGCGCGCTCGCCGGTATGGCCGAAGGGCGGATGCCCGATGTCGTGCACCAGCGCGAGAGATTCAGTGAGGTCGCCGTTCAGGCCGAGAGCGGCGGCGATGGTGCGCGCGAGCTGAGTGACCTCGATGGTGTGGGTCAGGCGGCTGCGATAGTGGTCGGAGTTGCCCTGGGTGAAGACCTGCGTTTTGCCGGCGAGACGGCGGAATGCCCGCGAGTGGATGATGCGCGCGCGATCGCGCTGGAAGGGCGTGCGGTAGGCGTGGGGCGGCTCGGCGTACTGGCGCGCGGCGAGAGGATCGTCAGGCGCACTGGTGATTGCGCAGGCAGTGGGCAGCGGGACAACGCGCCTTGTCGTCTGGGTGTCGTTCACACTATGCCGCGAGCCCGCTCTTACTGTTTGCCGGTCGTGCCGGGCGCCGACTCGCGGGCCAGCTTGACCTTGGCGCTCTCGAGCTTCTTCTGAACCTTGCTGACGTCTGTCTCGTCGACGTCGGCCGGGATGGTGCGGGCATATTGCGCCAGCGACTGGTCCCATTGCGCAACCGCAAGGCGCAGGCGCCCGGTCTTCTCGTAGAGCTCGCCGAGATGATCGTGCACCGTGGGGTCGGTGGAGACCCGCTCGCTGGCCTTGCGCAGGTTTTCTTCTGCCAGCGGGTACTGGCCAAGCTTGTAGTACACCCATCCGAGGGAATCGAGGTAGGCGTAATTCTGCGGGTCGAGTTGGACGGCCTTCTGCAGCATCGTCAGTGCGTCGTCGAGCTTGACGCCGCGGTCGGCGAGCATGTAGCCGAGATAGTTCAGCGTCATGCTGTTATTGGGATCGATCGCGAGAATCTTGCGGAACTGCTCTTCGGCAGCATCGTAGTGCTTCTGCCGTTCCTCCAGCGCACCGCGCAGGAAGAGCACGTAGCGGGAATCGTCGTCGCCGTGGACGGGCAGCGCAGCGGCCTTATCGAGATTGTCGTCTGCCTCTTTCCAGCGGCGCAGGCGGGTATTGATCTGCGCCAGCGCAAGATAGACGTCGCGGTCGTCGTCGTTGTGCTTGAGCTGCGCGTTGGCGAGCGCGATGCCCTCTTCGGGCTTGCCGGTGTCGGCAAGCTGGCCGGCGAGCATCAACTGGACAGACTTGTTGTCCGGCATGGCCTTGGCGGCTTCACGCGCGACCATGGTCGCCTTGTCATATTGCTTGGCGTCGCGGTAGGCGTCCACTTCGCCCTGATAGCCGCGCTCGGCATACTCGCCGCCCAGCGGGATCATCTGCTTGTAGGCGTTTGCCGCGGCCTCGGTGTGATTCTGTTCGCGCTCCACGTTCGCCAGCCGGTCGAGGAAGATCGAGCGATTGTTTTTGTCACTGTCGGTGTAACGATTGTCCGGTTTGGCGGAATGAGTGACGAGGCCCTGCAGCAGTTGCGTCGCTTCGGGATAACGTCCGAGGGCATCGTAAGTGAGCGATTCGTTGAACTGAATCTCTTCATTGTCGCTGGAAAGCGCCTGCGCCTTCTTCAGCGTGGCGAGCGCCGGCTCATAGTGACCCAGGCGACGTTGGCACTCCGCGATGCGGACGAGGGCCTGCGCGTCCTGCGGGTCGGCGCTGGCGATCTCCTGATAGGCGTGCTCGGCGTCGCTCAACTGGTTATTGTTCAGCAGCGCCTGGGCGAGAGCGCGCTTTGCATCCAGATTGTCCGGATCCATGTCGACGGCCTGCTGATAGGCAGTGACTGCATCCTTTGTGTCCTTGATCTGGTCGTAGCCTGCGCCCAGCGCGAAGGCCAGCTTGGCGCTGCGATCGTCTTCCGGAACGGCCTTGAGCGTTTCGATGGCCTTGTGGATGTCACCGCTCTCGCCATAGAGACGAGCGAGATTCAGCGCCACATCTTCAGAGTTCGGATCGATCTTCTGCGCCGCTTCGAATTCCTTCTGCGCCAGCTCGGAGTCGTGATTCACGGTATAGAGCTGGCCGAGAACGAGATGGCTCTGGATGTCGGATGGATCGAGTTGGCTGATCTGCTTGTACTCGCTGATCGCCCGCTCGAGCACCTGCTGGGAGGCGCTATTCTGCATGTCGCCGAGGGAGTGCAGGTAGATGCGGCCGAGCAGCTTATGGGCAGCTATGTTCTTCGGGTCGCGCGTGATGGTGTCCTGCGCGGTGACGATTGCATCCCGAACGCGGCCGGTGCGGAAATACAACTCGGCAAGGCCGTTATTGAGGAAGGGCGAGGTGGGGTCGGCATTCAGTGCCAGCTTGTATTCTTCGACGGCGCGGGTGGCGTAATCCTGACGCCCGGTATTCGCTGCCATGTCCTCGTAGGTATGGGCGAGCCCCAGATGATAGTAGGCGGTGCCGCGCGCTGTTTCCTGGGCCGGGGCGGGGTTCGGGCTTGTATTGGCGGCAACCTGAGTCTTGCTCTGGGCGAGAGCGGAAGAAGGGACGGCCAGCAGAATCATGGTGGCGGTCGCGAGCAGGAATATAGTGCGGTGACTGCGATTCATGCGGGGTGGGCTTGCCCGACGCCTGGACCCGAGAGGGACACACGCTCGCCGGATCTCTCCTTGGTACTTAATAGACGATTTTACCCCCGCAGGGGACGCGGAAAGGAAGGGGAAACACCGGATTTGCGTGCCCTCAGTGTGAGCCGCGATTACTAGGGGTGTCCAGGCCCTCCCCGTTTTTGGGGATCAGTGACGGAAGTGGCGCATTCCGGTAAAGACCATGGCGATGCCCAGCTTGTCCGCGGCTTCGATGACCAGGTCGTCGCGAACCGAGCCCCCGGGTTGGATCACCGCGGTAGCACCGGCGTTGGCCACCGTTTCGAGCCCGTCCGGAAAGGGAAAGAAGGCGTCGGAGGCGGCGACGGAGCCGGCCAGCGGCAGGATGGCCTTCATGGCGCCGAAGCGGGCTGCGTCGACACGGCTCATCTGACCAGCGCCCACGCCGATAGTCTGGCCGTTTCGTGCGTAGACAATTGCGTTGGACTTGACGTGCTTGGTGACCTTCCAGGCGAAGAGCAGGTTGGTCAGCTCGTCGGGTGTGGGTTTGCGCCTGGTCACGGAGCGGAGTTCATTGGTCGTGACACTGCCGGTGTCGGCGTCCTGCAGCAGCATGCCGCCTGATACCTGCTTGAGGACGCGCGCTCTCGCCGCGGGTTTGACGACGACGAGTCGGAGGTTCTTTTTGGAGGCGAAGCGGGCAAGCGCGCCTGGGGAAAACGCCGGGGCGGCGATGGCTTCGACGAAGAGCTTGGCGATCTCCTCCGCGGCTGCTTCGTCGATTTCCCGGTTCACGCCGATGACGCCGCCGAATGCAGAGACGGGGTCGCTGGAGAGCGCGCGGGCGTAGGCATCGAGCACCGTTGTGCCGATGGCCGCGCCGCAGGGATTGGTGTGCTTGATGATGGCGACGGCGGGCTCGGAGAACTCCTGAGCCAGATCCCAGCAGGCATCGAGGTCAACGAGATTGTTGTAGCTCAGCTCCTTGCCTTGGAGCTGCTTCGCGCCGGCGACGCCGGTGTCGCTGCCGTCCACGTAGAGAGCGGCGGCCTGGTGGGGGTTCTCGCCGTAGCGCAGCGGAGCGGCGAGCTTGTAGTTGAGGCGGAGCGGGTCAGGGAAAGCGGCCTTGGCCGCGTCCGGCTCAGCGAGCGAGGCGAGGGTGGACGCGATCGCGCTGTCGTAGGCGGCGGTGACGGCGAATGCCTGGCGGGCGAGTCGCCAGCGGGTTTCGCGGCTGAGGGCGCCGTTGTTTTCGGCGAGCTCCCCGGCCAGCGCGGGATAATCCGAAGCCGAGGTGACGATGGCAACGTCCTCGAAGTTCTTGGCGGCAGAACGGACCATCGAAGGGCCGCCGATATCGACGTTCTCGATGATCTCGTGGAAGGCGACGCCGGGCTTTGCCGCTGTCTTCTCGAAGGCATAGAGGTTCACGACCACCATGTCGATGGGGAGAATGCCATGCTCGGCGACGGCCGCCTGGTGGGCGGGATTATCGCGGATATGCAGGATGCCGCCGTGGACCTTGGGGTGGAGCGTCTTGACACGCCCGTCGAGCATCTCGGGGAAGCCGGTGAGCTCGGAGATGTCCTTGACGGGAAGGCCGGCATCGCGGAGCGAGCGCGCAGTGCCGCCGGTGGAGACAAGTGCGACATCGTGCTGCTGCAACGCGCGAGCGAAATCAACGAGGCCGGTCTTGTCGGTGACGCTGAGCAGCGCGCGGCGGATGGGTTTCAACCCGGTGCTGTTTGCGGTTTTCACTTCGGGCTGCGCGTTCACTTCCTGCTGAGCTGGCACGGCGACGACCTTTCCTCCTGAATGATTCCAAGTTCTAGTGTTGCATGAAGCGGGCTGGGACGGCACGGGCGGCGCGGGCACGGGTCTTGGGCGCGTGATAGCTTTCAGGAATGGATGAGCACCAGTGGCAAACTCGCGGGCCGGAGCCGGAGATTCTGCCTCCGGGCGAGATGCCCGAATACCAGTACTATGAGCCGCCGTCGGCTCCGACGCCGCCGCCTCGCCGGCGGTCGGCGTGGCAGCTTGCACCTGCGACGTATGTACTGACCGGGATCAATATTGCGGTCTATCTGCTGATGGTGTTCAGCGGAGTTTCGCCGGTGTCGCCGCGGAGCGATCAGCTTGTATATCAGTGGGGCGCTAACGTGAGCGCCCTTGTGCTGTTTGATCATCAGTGGTGGCGGCTGGCGACCTCGACTTTTGTTCATTCGGGAATCATCCACATCGCCACGAATATGTGGTGCCTGTACAACCTAGGACTTCTGGGCGAACCGCTGATGGGCTCATTCGGGGTCGTAGCTGCCTATCTGCTGACGGGGGTTACAGGCAATTTACTTAGCGTGGCGCTGCATCCGGGGGTGGTGAGTGGAGGTCAGATTATGGACCCTGGCACCGTCAGCGTTGGGGCGTCCGGGGCGGTATTTGGCCTGGCGGGTGTGCTGATCCCGCTGTTGGGGTCAAAGCTGCTGCCGGTTGATCGCAGCGAGGTCGCCCGATTGCGTCGAAGCGTGATCTATTTTGCGGTTCTGAACTTTGTGATCGATTTCGGCGTGAACTCATTCAACACCAGGATTCGCATCGACAACATGGCGCACCTTGGAGGATTCCTGTGCGGGCTGCTGCTGGGTGTGCTGCTGGTGCCGAAGCTTGGGGCGGACCGGAAATTATGGATCCGGCGACAGTGGCTGGCGTATGGTGGCGTGCTGCTGCTGGTACTGTTGGGGGCCCGGTTTGTGGCCAGCTTCTGGCGCGCATGACGAACTCGCCCGGAGCAGGCCTCGGGCGGCGATCAGATTCTGTGAGGCACGCTATCGGACGGCGGTTGCGGCAAATTTCTTGACCATCGCGAGCAGGAGCTTGCGGTCGCTGTCGTTCAGGTTGGAGGAGTAGCGTCGAATCTGTGTGAGGAAGCGAAGCTCCTCGTCGGTGAGCTTCTGGGTGTTCATCTCCCGGCCGAGCGAGTCCTCTGCAAAGAATTGCGCGAGCGGAAGATCGAGCGCCTGCGCGATCTTTGCGAGGGTATCGAGCGAGGGCACGGTGTGACCGTTCTCGACGCGCGAGAGGTAGCAGCGGAGCAACCCGGTGCGTTTTTCGATATCGCCCTGCGAGAGCCCCTTTTGCAATCTATAACCCCGAATGGTTGTTCCAATTTTCATGCGCGCCTGGCTTTCAGAAGCCCACGCCCTGGCCCAGTGACTCTCGACGGCGGAGGGGCTCTTTTCTAATTTGTTGGCTGCATAGTTAACATGCGCCCAAGATCAAGAGCAAGAACAATTTGCAGCGCGAACCAGAAATTATGCGCAGGTGCAACTTAAGCCGTATGTGTCCTTCCATAAACGTGTCAGGAAAGTTAACGCGGCTGGCAGGAGACTTACGGTTTGCCGCCTAGCTCGCGGGCGAAGAAATGTAGCGACCGGGAGCGCGCATCGGCGGCATCCTCGGCGCGGTAACCGGCTTTGTTGTTCGGGTTCTCGAAAGCATGGCCGGCGTCGGGGTAAATCTTCACGTCAATGGATTTGCCGAGCTTTTTCAGATCGGATTCAAAGCTCTTCACGCTGTCTGGGGTGATGCCCTTGTCTAGACCGCCGTAGTTGCCGAGGATGGCGGCGTGGATCTGGTGCAGGGAAGCCGGATCAGTGGGAGGCGGGCCATAGTTGGCGACGACTGCCTTGAGGTTTGGATCGGCTGCGGCGAAGGCCAGCGCATAACCGCCGCCCATGCACCAGCCGATTGCGCCGATGCGGTGGGGATCGACGTCCTTGCGTGAGCTGAGATAGGTCTGGGCGGCTTTCAGATCGCGAATGCCGCGGTCCTGCGGCAATCCGCGGCTGAGCTGATGGGCGGTGTCGGCGTCATCGGCAACCTGGCCGCGGTAGAGATCGATTGCGAGAGCGTCGTAGCCGTGGGCTGCCAGGTCGGCGGCCTGCTCCTTGACCCAGTCATTGAGTCCCCACCATTCGTGGATCACGATGACGGCGGGGTGCTTGCCCGCGGACGAGCCCGCGGGCGCGTATAGCAATGCGTGCACGGTTTCCGAGCCGCTGGGGTAGGAGACCTCCTGGGGCTCGGCGGCATCGGCAGCATGCACCGCAGTAGCCGCAAGGCAGGCGGAAAGTAGGAGCAGGAGCGACCGGGTGCGAGTGACGAGTGGCGGCATGATCGGGAGCCTCGGATATTTGAAGCGAAACGGAAAGCGAAGAAAACCGGGAACCTGAGGAGTATGGCGCGGCCGCATGGGCGACGGCAAGTGCCGACTGGCAAGAGATCGTTCTGCCAGGGAAAAAGAACCGCATTCCGCAGCGGGCGGGCCATCTTGACTCGTAACCATGCCATCGCAATTCAAGATGCCTCCGGGGGAACGGGTTTTGCGAAAGAGATTCAGGGCGGGTGACTGGTGGACGCGGACACGCGAGCTGTCGGTAGTGGTGTACAACGAGCTATTTCGGACGCGCGCCTTCACGATGGCTGCGGCGATGTCCTACTACTTCCTGTTGGCCATCGTGCCCCTGCTTATCTTTTTTGCCGCGATGGTCGGGTATCTGCCAATCCCGAATCTGTTCGATACATTGCTGGATAATCTGGCTCTGTTGGTTCCGCCGGAAGCGATGCAGATGGTGCAGAAGATACTGGTGAGCCTTCTGTCTCCACATCGGGGAGGATGGCTCTCCTTCGGCCTGCTGGGCTATCTATGGACCGCGACTGGCGGGTTTACGGCGCTGATTGAGGCGCTCAACGTCGCCTACGATGTGGAAAAGGAGCGGAGCTGGTGGCGCGATCGCCTGCAGGCTCTGCTGCTGACATTCTCGACGGGATTACTGACCTTCGTCGGACTCATCATGGTCATTGTGGGGCCGCATTTCGGGCATCTGCTGGCAGAGAGGCTGATGGTGCCGGCGGTACTTGGACGACTCTGGCCGCTGCTTCGGCTTTGCGCCATCCTGGTGACATTTACGGCGGTGGTGGAGCTGCAGTATTACTTTGGGCCGAACCGGAAGCAGCATTTTCTCGAGACGCTGCCTGGGGCCGTGGCCGCGGTGGTCGGAATCTTCCTGAGCTCGACTGGAATGGCGTTCTACTTCGATCACTTTGCGAACTACAACAAGACCTACGGGTCGCTGGCCGGGGTCGTCATCCTGATGGTGTGGTTCTACGTGGTTTCGCTTCTGTTCGTGGCGGGCGCGGAGCTGAACGCGGAGCTGGTGAAACAGCGCGCGACCTTGCAACGGCCCATCATGCCCAGCGAGATGGCCGCCAAGGCCACAGGCGTGTCGGCGGCTTAAAGCGGACCTTTTTTTGTAACGGACCTCAGATCGTTTCCACTATTCAGCTACTGAAGGACGTGCAGCGCACCCGCGCACACGTGAAACGTATGAAATCGCTGGTGACTGTGTTGCTCATATTCGTAACCTGCCTTGCTGTGGCCGGAACCATGTCATTGATCGACCAGGCCCAGACCGTGCTCGCGGCGTCGACGAGCATCGGAAACAGCCGATGACGAGCTCAAGCGTATGGGCGGAGCGCGTCACGGCTGCTCTTCTGCTGCTGATGTGTATTGCGATCGCGGCGTTCGTTTAGCAGCAAGAAGAAAAGCAGATTCACTCAGGCCATGTGCATGCCGCCGTTGACGTCCAGTGTGTGGCCGGTGATGTAGCTGGCCTTCTCCGAGGCGAGGAAGGCGACGGCGTTGGCGATGTCCTGATCGGTGCCCGCTCGGCCGAGCGGGATGATCTGCATCATCATGGCCTTCTGCTTTTCGTCGAGGACGGCGGTCATGGCGGTCTCGATCATGCCGGGCGCAACGACGTTGGCGGTGACGTTGCGTGATGCCATCTCACGGGCGACCGATTTGGTGAAGCCGATGAGCCCGGCCTTGGATGCGGCGTAGTTCGCCTGACCAGCCTGTCCCGTTTCGCCGACGACGCTCGAGATGCTGATGATGCGGCCCCAGCGCGACTTCATCATGGAGCTGAGCACGGCCTGCGTCAGCAGGAAGGTGCCGGTGAGGTTGGTCGCGATCACGTCGTCCCAGTCAACGCGCTTCATGCGCAGGAGCAGCATGTCGCGGGTGATGCCGGCGTTGTTGACCAGGATGTCGATGCGGCCGTATTTGGCGATCACGGCCTTAGCGGTGTCTTTGATGGACGCTTCGTTGGCGATATCGAGGACGAAGGGCTCAGCCTGACCGCCAGCGGCAGCGATCTCGGCTGCGACGGCTTTCAGTTTTTCTTCATTGCGCGCGGCGAGCGCGACGGTGGTGCCCTGGGCTGCGAGGGTAAGGGCGCAGGCGCGTCCGATGCCCTGTGAGGCTCCGGTGACGAGTGCGATTTTGTTGGCCAGCTCGGGAGTGGGTTGGTTCATGGGGAGAAGTATCGCTCAGGCGGCAGCGAGTCGGCGAGGGCGCGGCTATCCGGGCGCTATCGACTGCCTGAGATGGCGAGGTATGGTGGGCGTGTCGATGTAATTGTTGTTCAGTGGCTTCAGCGGTCGATGAGCTGGCCGGGGTGCTCGCCGGTGAAGTATTGCCACGCCCACTCGATGATGGCTTCCATGCGGGCACGAGCGACAGTGAGGAGCAGGGCATGGATTGCGAGCCATGCGGCGAACGCAAAAGTGCCGACGAGCTCGAAGTGTTCGCTGCCGAGTTCGGTGACCGCGGCGTTGCGGCCGATCATCGCGACAATGCCACGGTCGGAATAGACGAAGGGCGTTGTGGATTTTTTGTCTAGCGTGGCCAGGATGTTGACAGCGCAGTGTTTCCCCGCCTGCTTAGCGACGGCGGCCAGTTGCGGCAGCGGTTTTTCGGCGGAATCAAGAGCGTTGGCGATATCTCCGAGTGCATAGACATTCGCGAAGCCGGGAACCGTTAAGTCCCTATCGACTTCGATACGGCCACTCGGAAGCCGCTGAGGCTCGGGTTGGAGGGCGGTCATTGCGGGCTTGAGTCCCGCGGCCCAGATGACTGTTTTGGATTTGATTTGCGAGCCATCAGAGAGCGCGACGCCGTCTGAACTGACGGCGTTGACGGAGACGCCGAGGTGCAGTTGGACACCGTGCTTCTCGAGCGCGGAGGCAGCGTACTTCTGCGAGGCCGGCGAAAAGATGGCCAGCACCACTGGTCCTGTCTCTACGAGATGAATCTGTGGGCGGATTTGCGATGCGCGGTGAAACTCCTTTTGTAACATTTGCCGCAATGTATCGCTGAGCGTGCCTGCCATCTCTACGCCGGTTGGACCGCCTCCTACGACAACGAAGTCGAGTTGACCGCCGGCTTGCTTTTCGGGATTCAGGTCCGCTTGTTCCAAGCTTTTGAGGATGGTGGAGCGCAGGGCCTCAGCGTCGCGGAGTGTGTAGAGCGGCAAGGAGTGCTCTTCGGCTCCCGGCGTGTTGTAGAAGTTCACGCGCGAACCGGTGGCGAGAACGAGGAAGTCTCCGGAGTGGGTCTGGCCGGAGGCGGTGGTGACGCTTCGCCTGGTGAGGTCGATGGAGACGGCTTCGTCCATCTGCACGTCGACGTTGGTGTGACCGCGGAGGATGTCGCGGAGCGCGAAGGCTGCATTTGAGGGAGACAGGATAGAAGTTGCAACCTGGTAGAGCAGCGGCTGGAATTGCTGGTAGTTATTGCGGTCGAGAAGAGTGATGCGGATGTCTTTGTGAGGAGCCAGTTCGATGGCGCACTCCAGCCCGGCGAAGCCTCCGCCGACGATAACGACATGGGGTTGGTTCATGAATTCCTCTTGGCCGCGAAGTCGTTATGCGAATCGGGTGCGGTGGTGACACCTGGCCTCTGACGTTGTTAGCGGCAAATTACGAATGGGCCGTTCAACAAGGCTCTGGCCCGCTGTGAGAACGTGCCTTCTTATGGATGCGATGACGCTCCGCCGCACTTCACATTCGATCAAAATTCACAGCTGATGCACAAACGGATCTGCAGTTTTTCTTAACAAGAAGAAGAGATCGACGACCTGAGATCGATCAGCCAAGGGAAAGGTGGTTGATCCGCATAAGTCGGCTTGTCGCAAGTTATCGGCGAGTTACAACGGCTCGACAGCGGGGACGGGGCGTCTCGCGCCTAGCGCGGACTTGAGGCCTTTGGCGAGCTCGATGGACCAGATGTAGACGACCAGCTCGCGGGCGTAGAAGAGGAGCGGTTGCGTATCGGGCAGGGTAATGCCGTGGGCGATGGGGAGTTCGTTGATGTGGATGTCGGCTTCTGCAGCTTCGAGTGGCCAGGGGAGGTGGTGGATGTCGCCCTGGAAGAGATGGCCTCGGCGGTCGGCGGTGTAGAGGCGATAGCGCTCGGTGAGGAAGTATTCGATGGTGCCGGGGGCGCTCTGTGCGAGGCGGTGCGTGGGGCCAAGGCCGCGATAGGTGGCGCGGAAGCGTACGGGCTGTTTGGTGAGGTGGCGTTCGCTGCGGTAGAAGAAGCGGCCGTCCTGCTGCGGCTTGATGGCCATGTGGGCCCAGTAGTAGGGCAGCCGGAAGAAGGCGCGGGCGGTCAGTACGGCGAAGGGGTTGGCGGCATCGAGCGAGAAGAAGTAGACGCCGGCGAGGTTGGTGCCCTCTTCGCGAACGTAGGTGCGGAGATTGAGCTCCGGGAAGGTGTCCATGCTGGGGATGCGGGGGATCGCGCGGAAGCGGATGCGGTCCATCCAGAAGGGCACGACGCCGATCCATGCGGAGCCGTCGAAGGTGTCGGGCACGAGGCCGGCAGGGAGCAGCGGAGCAATGGAGGAGGCGGGAACGGGCCAGTGAGCGAAGAGCAGGTCGTTCCATCGCTGGGTGACCGACCAGCGGCGCGAGGGCAACGGGGTGGGCCGGTGTCCGGTCGTGTTGAGGATGTCCTGCACGTAGTCCTTTAGACCGTTCTCACAAACTGTGCGCTCATCCACATCTGCGCAGATCAGCTTTCCTAAACGGGAAAGCCGTGTTGACACTTGATGCAGACCTTACACCTTTGTGAAAACGGTCGAAGTCCGCACCGCGATGATTCTGAGACCGCAGGGCCGCGGTCCGCGTCCAGAGTAGCGAAGCGAGAGATTGGCTGCAATTGCCGATGCTGCTTCGGCTTAGAGATAGCGCTCGCGCAGGATGCGCATGTGGTGCGTGACGTGACCGGGCACTATGAACCCGAGTGACAGGACGGTGAATGGATAGCCGCTGGCGATGCCGCGGCGGGTCCAGGCTTCCTCCTGGAGGTTGTGGAAGAAGTCGATGCTGGCGCGGCGGACGTGATCGAATTCATCGACGAGGACGGTCCACGGGAGGCGGTCGGCTTCCGCGCCCGCGGCAGCGATCTCCTGCTCGAAGCTGGGGAGGGGGTCCGGCAGGGTGCGGGCAAACCATAAGGCGCGGAATGTGAAGAGGCGCTCGGTGTCGTTGACGTGATTGAGAACCTGGCGGATGCTCCATTTTTCCGGCGCATAGCGGTGCGTCGACTTTTCTTCGGTTATGCCGCCGAAGAAGGCGAGTGCTTCGTAATGCTGGGCGGTCATGGCGGCGAGGCAGTCGCTGCCTTCCACCTTGTCGATGTAGGTGAAGTAGTAGGGGCCGGCGTCTCCGGCGGCTGGGCGGGCGTTCATGGCTCTCAGGGTAACGCTGTGATGAGGCTATGCGCGCCGATTGGGACGTGTTTCTCACAGGGTGTGGCGGGCGTTGACAAGCCGTATGCTGGAGGCAAGATGCCCGAGACAGAAGTGGCTCCCCTGACGAAGAGTCCCGCAGCAGCAACACCCGAGCAGCCGCGCAACCAGACGGAAGTGTACGCGGTGCATGGGGCCGATCCCGAGGTGCTGGCCTATGCGATGGCGAAGTATTCGCGGTCGGCGCTTTCGATGAAGGAGTCGCTGCGGGAGATTTCGTCGCAGCGCGCCGAGCAGTTCCTGAACACGTTTTATTTCCAGTACGGGCACCGATCGATTGCCGATTTGGCGCATGTGGCCTTTGCCATTGAGCGGCTCAGCCTGCTGGCGGCGATTGTGCTGGTGGACGAGCAGCGGTGGGACGGGCAGGAGCGCTCGACGCGATATCAGAACTTCCGGAAGAGCGGCTGGTATCTGCCGGAGTTCGGGACCGCTGAGACCGCGAAGGCCACCTACGAAGCAACGGTGGAACGTCTGTTTGCCGATTATCACGCAGTGAGCGAGGGCGTGCTGGAGTGGCTGAAGACGCAGGTGACGCGCCCAGCGGAGATGAAGCAGGAGGGCTACGAGCGCACGCTGCGCGCACGGGCCTTCGATGTGGCGCGATATTGCTGCCGCTGGCGACGAATACGTCGCTGGGACAGATTGTGAACGCGCGCACGCTGGAGACGCAGGTGAGCCGGCTGCTGAGCGACGAGCATGCCGAGGTGCGCGAGCTGGGGGAGAAGCTGCGCGCTGCAGGAACGGGTCCGGCATGGAATGTGCATGCGCGCGAGATGACGGAGCTGGTAGCGGAGATACGCGGGACGCATCCGGAGCTGGCGAAGCATGCGGCAACCCTGCTGGAGCGCGAGGTGAAAGTGGCTCCGACGCTGGTGAAGTATGCGGCGGCGAATGCTTACCGGCAGGAGACGCGGCGCGAGCTGGAACAGGCGGCGCGCGAGCTGATGGCGGGCGCGGCCATTGAGTCTGCGCCAGTAGTTGACCTGGTGGAGCGCGGGCCGTCGCTGGAGGTGGAGATTGCGGCCACGCTGCTCTACGGCGCGTGCCACTATCCCTTCCGGCAGGTGCGGGAGCGGGTTATGGCATTGAGCGCTGCCCGGGTTGAGGAATTGATCTGGTTGGGAATGCGGCATCGCGGGCGGCACGACGAGCTGCTGCGAGAGTTTGCCGCGGGCGCGCCGCTGCGCTTCGACATCCTGATGGACATTGGCGGCTTCCGCGACATGCACCGGCACCGGCGCTGTCTGCAAACGCTGCAGTGCTTCACTGCGGCGCATGGCTTCGACGTACCGGAAGGGAGACTGGCGGAGGCTGGGATGGCCGGCGTTACGAGGCGGCGACCGGCGCGGCGCATGAGGCCTTCGCGCAGGTGGCGGCGAGCGATGCGCCGGAGGCCGGGGCGACGGCGCGCTACCTGCTGCCGCTGGGGACGCGCTGCCGGTCGCTATTCCAGATGGATTTTGCGGAGGCGCTGTACATCAGCGAGCTGCGGTCGGCGCCGCAGGGGCATTTCTCGTATCGCCGGGTGGCATGGGAGATGTACCGGGCGGTGGAACGGCAGCATCCGGCGCTGGCGCGGCATATGCGAGTGACGGATGTGCGTGAGCCGGTGGATTTGCTGAAGAGATGAGCGGATTCCGAATGGAGCCGCCGACGGCACCGACTCTGCCGGCCTGGCGGCGAATGCAACAGACGCTATGGCCTTGCTAACAGCGGAGGAGAACACGCGCGATACGGAAGAGATGGTGGCGGCGACGCCGAGGTTCTTTGTCCGGATTGCGCTGGATGGGGATGAAGGGGCAATGGGATTTGCAGAGGCGACGCTGCGCACGGATTTTGTGAACGGATGTGTGAGTTCGCCAGGGGTCTTTCTGGAAGGGATTTACGTGGAGCCGCAGGCGCGGAGGCAGGGAGTGGCGCGATTGCTGGTCGATGTCGTGGGGGCCTGGGGCGAGAGCAGGGATGTCACGAGTTTGCTTCGGACGCGCTACTGGAGAACACAGAGAGCCATGCGATTCATCGCGCGCTGGGGTTTGAGGAGACGGAGAGAGTAGTTTGCTTCCGTAAGGATTTGGCTGGTTGAGAGCACGCCCGTTTTGGGCTACGACTTTGGGTACTTGTTCGCCTTCTATTCCCCTGATAGACTCGGGAATAGCTGGTAAATCAATGAGATAGACGTGCCGGATTGGGACCGGCGGGATGGAGAAGGCTGGGCATGGCAGATGATCGTTTGCGTGCAGTGGAGTTGGCGCTTTCACAGATAGAGAAACAGTTTGGTAAGGGCTCCATCATGCGCCTCGGCAACAAAGAGGCAATCGTGCCCATCTCCGTCATTTCCACAGGCTCTATTTCCTTCGACGCGGCTCTTGGCGTGGGTGGTGTTCCCCGCGGCCGCGTGATCGAGATCTTCGGCCCTGAATCCTCGGGCAAGACGACCATCACGCTGCAGATCATCGCTGAAGCGCAGAAGTCGGGTGGCATGGCGGCCTTCGTCGATGCGGAGCACGCGCTCGATCCGCAGTACGCCAAGAAGCTGGGCGTGGATGTCGACAATCTTCTCGTCTCTCAGCCCGATTACGGCGAGCAGGCACTGGAGATCACTGAAGCGCTGGTGCGCTCCGGCGCGATCGATGTTCTGGTGGTGGACTCAGTAGCTGCGCTGGTCCCTAAGGCCGAACTCGATGGCGAAATGGGCGACTCGCACATGGGCCTGCAGGCCCGCCTCATGTCGCAGGCGCTGCGCAAGCTGACCGGCACGGTTTCCAAGTCGCGCACCTCGCTGATTTTCATCAATCAGATCCGCGAGAAGATCGGCGTGATGTTCGGCAATCCGGAGACCACAACCGGCGGCCGCGCGCTGAAGTTCTACTCCTCGGTGCGCATCGATATTCGCCGCATCGCGGCCGTGAAGGAAGGCGATGTGGTCGTTGGCTCGCGCACCAAGGTGAAGGTCGTGAAGAACAAAGTCGCTGCGCCGTTCCGCGATGCAGAGTTCGACATCCTGTACGGCGAAGGCATCTCCCGCGAGGGCGATGTGCTGGATCTGGCCGTGGCCAGAATATCGTGGAGAAGTCGGGCGCGTGGTACAGCTATTCAGGCGAGCGTATCGGGCAGGGACAGGGAGAACGTGCGGCAGTATCTGAAGGACAATCGCGATACCTTCGATCGCATTGACCAACAGCTTCGGCAAAAGCTGGGGATTGGTGGTGCGAAGGAGGCCGACGTGCCGCCGGTGCCGGTGAACGGGGCAGCGATTGCGGAGGCGGCGGTGCGGCCGGCTGGAAGGCGACCGCAGTAGTCTCGGGCAGATTTGATGAACGCGGGGCGGCCAATAGCGGCCGCCTTTTTTTTTGCCGTCCTCAATTTGCAGGCGCGTTTGAATTCGGCGACTGAGACGTATTGGCGGATTCGGCGCGCAATAGCCGGGATAAGTCTTATGGCCGGATCGGATGGTAGTGCTCTCTGATATTCGGCTTGCCCACTCTCCAGCGTGTTGGACGCCGGGGCCACGGGCCGCTTACACTCACCGCGGAACCATGAATACAGTCAAGGCGATTTATCCCGGCACGTTTGACCCGATGACGAATGGTCATCTTGATCTGATTGCGCGGGGCGCGAAAATTTTCGACCACCTCGTGGTTGCGGTGCTGGCGAATTCGGAGAAGAGTCCACTATTCAGCGTGCCTGAGCGATGCACGATGCTGACGGCGGCCGTTCGAAACCTGCCGAATGTGTCGGTGGCGAGCTTCGACGGGCTGCTGGTGGACTTTGTGCGGGCGGAACAGGCGCAGGCGGTGCTTCGCGGCATTCGTGCTATCAGCGATTACGAATATGAGCTGCAAATGGCGTTGATGAATCGGCGGCTGGCTCCCGATCTGGAGACGGTGTTCATGATGCCGGCGGAGAAGTTCTCTTATGTGAGTTCGCGGCTGGTGAAGGAGGTATTCCGCCTGGGCGGCTCTGTTGAAGGATTGGTGCCGGAGCTGGTGCTGGAGAAGCTGAAGGAGCGCGGACGCGAGTAGGGTCAGGAGCGATAGAGGTTTGACTCCAGGAACTGATTGCGGAACTTGCCGTTTGGATCATGCTGCCGCAACAGCTCTTTGAAGTCGGTCAGCTTTGCATAGCGAGACTGCAAAGTTACGGGCGGCAGAGTGAAGAGCTTTGCCCAGTGCGGCCGCGGCTCGAAGGGTGCGAGCTTCGCTTCGATTTCTGGAAGAATCGTGCTTACCTGCGGCCAATCGGGCTTCCATGTGAAATGAACTGCGAATGAGTCTCGTTGATGGGCCATGCTCATCCAAAGCGAATCGGCCTGTATCGTGCGAAACTCTGTGATAAATAAATGCGGCGTGATGCGGCCGCGTAGCTCCTCGACGGCTCGGATCGCCGCGTAAGCGTGGTCGCGGGGCACGAAGTATTCGCTTTGCAGCTCATTGCCACTGCTGGGAACAAATTTCATGCGGAAATGCGGCAGGCGCTCGTACCATGGCCCGGGAATGCCGAGCTGCTCGGTGCAGCTTTCCGCCGGATGTCCGGTGACAGGGTGTAGCTTTACCGTGGCTCGCTTCGCGCCATAGAACTGCTGCGGCCATGTGTAGGGCTTTCCTGATTCGACGCGGCGCTTGATCCAGACCTGCGTGGCGCGATGTTTCTGCCAGTCGGTGAAGAGACTCACGCTGTAGCCACTCGAGAAGATGGCGTCGAGATTGTGCTCGAGCTCAGCGAAGGCCAGGTCCTGATAGACGACCTGCTCCATTTGATAGGTGGGCTCAACATCGAGCGTGAGACTGGTGACGATGCCCAGCGCGCCCAGCACGACGACGGCGCCGTCGAAGCTATCGGGATTTTTCGCGCGCGACAGAGCGAGACGCTCACCATTCGCCGTGACAAGTTCAAGCGCTGAGCAGGCGCTGGAGAGATTTCGGTTGTGAATGCCGGAGCCGTGGGTCGCCGTAGCGCAGCCCCCGATCGCGGAGATGTGCGGCAAAGACGCCAGATTGTGCAGAGCGAAACCGTGGCTGTCGATGTACGGCGCAAGCTTGCCATAGGTGACGCCAGCGCCAATCGTGACCGTACGCGACGCGCTATCGAGCGTCATTTGGTCGAAATGCTGGAGGGAGATCTGCTCCGCGGTGCTGTCGGCGATGGCATTGAAGGAGTGGCGCGTGCCGAGCGCGCGAATTTTGCTCGCCCGCTTCACGACGGTCTGCACCTGCTCGACGGCGGCAGGCGTGTCGAGCCGGTCCGTGCTGTAGGTATAGTTGCCAGACCAATTCGTGCGGCGGTTCCCGGGCTCAGCTTCAGTTCTGCCGGACGGTTCTCCGTGCGCCGATGTGAATCCAGAGAGCATGGTGCCGGTCAATGCGAGGCCAGAGGCCTTGAGAAATTTCCGCTTATCCAAGTCTGCATCCTCCCATGCCCTCGTGACACGAAGACAGGTATAGAGATACACGAGAAACCTGGCAAGTGTGGAACGGCTAGTCGGTGCGCAGAGCCTTCATCGGTTCGATATGCGCGGCATGCCAGGCGGGAACGCAGCAGGCGACAATGGCGGCAACGATAATGAGCAGGGGAGCCGCGAGGAAGGTCCACGGGTCGTAAGTACGAACACCATAAAGCATTCCCGCCAGCAGCCGAGTACCGGCAAATGCAGCAGTAAGGCCCAGGGCGAGACCGACGAGGACAAGTCGCAATCCCTGGCGCCCCACCATGCCGATCACGCGGGGGCGCGATGCACCCAGGGCGATACGAACGCCGATTTCGGCGACCCGCCGGCGCACCGAATAGGCGAGCAGACCGTAGAGGCCGACGAGCGCGAGCGGGAGGGCGATTCCGGCGAAGATGGTGAGCAGGGTGGTCTGGAACCGGCGGCGGGCTGTGGAGGCGGCTACTGCTTGTTGCATCGTTTGGACGTCAGCCAGCGCGATTGACGGATCGATGGATCTGACGGCGGCGCGCAGGACGGCGATGATCGAATCGGGCGGCAGGGAGGAACGCACCGCTACGCTAGCGCCCGCGGGGTCGTCGAGCGGGGCGTAGATGCGCGGAACGGGCGCCTGATCGAGGCTGTCATAGTGCACATCTGCGACGACCCCCACGATTGTTTGCCACGGCAGTTTCGGGTCGGGGCCGCCTCCCAGTCGTTTTCCCAGGGCGTCCTGGTGGGGGAAGTACTTACGAACGAAACTTTGATTGACCATTACGACGTGGCTGCCATCGCGCTCCGCATCGGTGAAGAAACGGCCGGCGATCAGAGTCGTTTGCATCGTGGAGAAGTAGCGAGCAGAGATGCCAGCGCCGTCGATCAGCGCTTCCTTGCTGTTGTCGCGGTAGCCTTCCACCCAGATAGTGGTCATGCTGTGAGAGTTGCTGAACGGCAACATCGATGCATGCCGCGCCTGCGGACTGAACGCCGGGGATGTGCTCGATCTTCTCCAGCAGGCGATGAAAGAAGATTTGGCCCAACTCGCGGCCAGCATAGCGGGAGTCGAGCTTCACGTCGAATGTAATGGTCGAAGAAGCAAACCCAGGCTGCACGGCTGTCAATTTAATGTAGCTGCGCACGAGAAGCCCCGCACCTGAGAGCAGCACAGTGACAAGCACAATCTCGCCGGTGACGAGCAGATTGCGGCCGCGGTCGCGCGGAGCGACGATGCCGCGTGTGCCAATGGATTTCAAGGATGTTGTGAGGTCAATGCGTGAGGAGGAGATGGCAGGCAGCGCGCCGAAGAGCATGCAGGTGGTGAGTACAAGCCCGATGACAAAGAGCAGAACCCAGGCATTGAGCGAAGCTTGCTGCAAACGAGGAATGTCGCCGGGATCCAGCCGGAGCAGGAGACGAAGGAAGATCCAGGCAAGCGCGATGCCAGCGGCGCCCGCTATGGAGCTGAGCAGCAAAGATTCTGTGAGCAATTGACGGATGACGCAAATGCGGCCGGCGCCCAGCGCTGCGCGAACACCCCAGCTCGTGCGATCGGGCGGCGCGCGCGCGAGCAGCAGGTTGGCGGTATTGCCGCAGGCGATCA
Source organism: uncultured Acidobacteriaceae bacterium (assembly GCA_963836835.1). Lineage (GTDB taxonomy): Bacteria > Acidobacteriota > Terriglobia > Terriglobales > Acidobacteriaceae > KBS-83. The sequence continues at coordinate 348,431 of CAWILE010000001.1, forward strand.
TGAGAACGCAGCAGACCGCGCCGAGCAGCAGCCACAAAAGTGAGCGCACGGGGCCGACTGCGGTATCGCGCACGGATTCGACGAGCGCGCCCCAACCGTGAGTGCTGCCGTTGCCCACCACGTCGACCGAATGAAGCCGATCGAGGCGTTGCATTATGAGCGCCATGTCAGCCTGCGCCTGTGCGATGGAGACGCCGGGCTTGAGTCGCGCGACGGCATAGTAGTTCGGATCACTCCGATCAGAAGCCTCTTTCAGCGTGAAGGAGAGTGGTATCCAGAGATCAGTGCGATAGGTGCTTGCCGCATCAAAAGGCAGGTCGCTGCCAGTGGGGGTACTGAACCTCCGCCGGCATGACTCCCACGATGCGATACGCACGACCGTCCAGGCTGATGGTGCGGGCGAGAATATCCTTCGAATCGTCGAAATAGGAATGCCACAAGGATTCGCTGATGATGGCGACGCTATCGTGGCCGGATTGCGTGTCGCCCGTTGTAATGGCGCGACCGAGTTGGGGCACCAGCCCAAATGTGGGGAAGAATCGATCATCGACTTTGGCCGCCTTCACCCGCGCCGCTGCGGTTGTGGTGGAAAGATTGAAGGTTGCCTGGCCGAACTGCGTCATGTCGCTGAACGAGTGATTGCTCTGGCGGATGTCGTGGAAGTCGGAATTTGCGGGAGTCATGACTTCGGGCGGCACGGGGATGTGCGGGTTGGGAGTGTACAGATACACAAGTTGTTCCGCGTGACGGTAGGGCAACGAGCGCAGCAGGACTGCGTGCACCAGGCCGTAGATGGCAGTGGTGGCGCCGATTCCGAGCGCCAGCGTGAGCACGGCAACGATGGCGAAGCCGGGATTGAGGCGAAGCTGGCGTGCGGCGTACCGGAGATCGGTGGCAATGCTGTCGACGAACGGCGGGCGCGCCTGCCTGCGATAGGCTTCGCTGTTCTGCGTGATGCCGCCAAAGCGGACGCGTGCCTCTCGTGCCGCTTCTTCCTCGCTCATGCCTTGCGCTCGAAGGTCGGCGGCGGCCATCTCGAGATGTGCGGCGAACTTGGCTTCGATATCAGTTGCCGAGCGGCGATGCGAGCGGCTGAAGAGGCGAGCGAAGATGACGGGAGGTCCATCGAATGCTCCTGAGTGGCTATGCCTGCGGTTCGAGGAAGCGGGCCATGGTGGCGGCGACGCGTTGCCAACTCTCGGTGGCGCGGGCGAGCTGGGCGCGTCCTTTGCGCGTGATGGAGTAGAAGCGGGCGCGGCGATTGTTCTGCGAGACGCCCCATTCTGAACAGATGCAGCCGCCTGCTCGAAGCGCAACAACGCGGGGTAGAGCGTGCCGTATTGGACGTAGGCGGTTGCCGCTGACCTGCTCGATGCGGCGCCAATGCCATAACCATGGAGCGGGCCCATGGATGCGAGAGTCTTCAGCACCATGAAGTCGAAGGTGCCTTGAAGAAGCTCAGTTTTGTCCGCCATTGCATCTCCTGTTGGGGATCAACAGGAATATAGCGAAGGCTCCATGTTGACTGTCAACAGGAAATCTTGCGGGGCAGATTATTGCCCGATCAGGCCCTTTGCAACGCAGGCGGCGCCTGGCGCACAATTCAACACGGAACCTGAGCCGCCAGAGTGCGTATACGTATGCTGGCCTGGGGCCGAGACGTGCGGCAAGGCCGGAAGGACGGAGCAACATGCAAAGCCGGATTACGGGCACCACGATGCCGGTGCTGGAGTTTCTGCTGGATCACAATGACACGATTATTTCCGAGGCGGGCGAGCTTTCGTGGATGTCGGCGTCGATCCAGATGACGACCCATACGCAGATGGGCGGAGGCGCAGGGTTTTTCGGCGCGCTGAAGCGCGTGGCGGGCGGGGGCACCCTCTTCATGACGGAATATCGCGCGGTGGGCGCACCGGGCGAGGTTGCCTTTGCGACGAAGGTGCCCGGGCATATCGTGCCGGTTGAAGTAGCGAATGGACGCGAGTACTTCATCCACCGGCACGGCTTCCTGTGCGCGACCGCGGGCATTCAGCTTGGTGTGGGATTTCAGCAGTCGCTTGGCGCCGGAATTTTCGGCGGAGATGGTTTTCTGCTGCAGCGGTTGGGGGGCGTGGGTATGGCGTGGCTCGAGCTCTCAGGCGAGCTGATCGTGAAGGACCTGCAGCCCGGCGAATTGTTGCGCGTGCACCCTGGGCATGTGGGCGCGTTTGAAGCCGGCGTGAACTTCCAAATCATGCGTGTGCCGGGCATTCGCAATATGATTTTTGGCGGCGACGGCATCTTCCTCGCAGCGCTTAGCGGGCCGGGTCGCGTGTGGCTGCAGACTCTGCCGATTGCCAAGCTGGCGCACAAGCTGCAGGAGTATATGCCGAAGGTACAGCGGGTAGAGACTACAGAAGCCGGCGTTGTTGGAGGCCTGGTGGGTTCGATTCTGAATGGTATGAAGTAGTGATCGTTTTGCAGCGAGTACGGGCGCGACGTAGCTCGCGCCCTTTGCATTTTTGAATCACCCTACGCGATCCATATACTGCGATAAGGAGAATGCAGATGAGCGCGAAGCTACAGAATTTTCCGCTGAAGCGGATTGATGGCGAGGTGACCTCGCTGGCGGATTACGAAGGGAAGGTCCTGCTGATTGTGAATGTGGCCTCGAAGTGCGGATTTACGCCGCAGTATGAGGGCCTGGAAAACCTGTATGCGCGTTTTCTCAATCGCGGCTTCGCTGTGCTGGGCTTTCCCGCGAACGATTTTGCCGCGCAGGAACCGGGGACACATGCAGAGATTGCTCGGTTCTGCACGACGAATTTTGGCGTGAACTTTCCGATGTTTGAGAAGGTCACCGTTGTAGGTCCGCACAAACATCCGCTTTATGCATCGTTGATCGCAGCACAGTCGAAACCCACAACGCGCACGGACGATCTGCGGCAGCATTTGATCGAGTTCGGCGTGACCCCGAATGCGGAGCCCGAAGTGCTGTGGAATTTCGAGAAGTTTCTGGTGGACCGCGCCGGCACGCCGGTGGCGCGCTTTGCGCCGGACGTGGAGCCGGAAGATGTGCGAGTGACGGAGCGCATCGAAGCAGAGTTGGCGAAGTAAAGCATTCCGGGAATGTTTCAACGGGAACAAGCGCATTGCCGCGCGTGTCTAAAGAGCGTGTAGACGCGAGGCGGACATGTTCGAAGATGCGCTCATGGAATCGAGCGGAAGAATCCGCACGCATCGCGGATGGTTTTCCGGCGTTGCGACGATTTGCAACGGAAGCGTCGTATGCCTGCTGCTGGTGTGGCCTTTGCTGCATCCTGCATCCCTGCCGCGGCAGACGATCAGTATGTTGATTGCGGCGCCGGCCCCACCAGCCGCGCCGATGGTTCGATCCGTGGCTGCCGAGCCCGCACATCTCCCAGCGGTTCCGGTGAATCCGTTCATAGCGCCCCAGGTGATTCGGAATAGCATCCCGCAGAGCACACCTCAACCACCGGCCACTTGAAGCTCTGGAATATTGATTCCCGGTCAGAGAAACGGCTCTTTGACTGGACTGGCCGATTCGATCGGGACGGTCGAGCTGCCGCAGGTTCGCATCGCACCGCCGAAGAGGCTAGCCATTTCATCGGGCATGATGGAGGGTCGCAGGGTGAGTGGTGCCGATCCGCGGTATCCGGCGATTGCGGCGGCAACGAGAGTGCAGGGCACGGTTGTGCTGGAGGCGACGATCTCGAAGACCGGCGTGATTGAGAATCTGCGCGCGGTGAGTGGATCGCCGATGCTGATTGGCGCAGCGGAGGACGCCGTACGGACGTGGCGCTCGACCGTATCAGCTCAATGGCGAGGCTGTGGCGGTGGAGACGACTATCAACGTAGTGTTCCGTCTCGGCTCGTGAAATTTAGCTGCTCGCTAGTGCGAAGATGCGCGCTGATTCGAGCAGGGTATTGACGGACTCCTTCGAGACAGATTCGGAGTAGATACGCATCAGCGGCTCGGTTCCGGAGGCGCGCAGCAGCAGCCAGGTCTCCGCAGGATTTGGCTTCGAGTCTGCCGCGGAATTATCGAGATAGAACTTGATGCCATCCACTGTTTCGACTCGGTTTATCGGCATCCCGGCAAACACGGTTGCGCCAGGCTGGAGGGTTCGGGCACGCGCGATAGCTGCGTTCTTGACGTTATCTGCGATATGGAGATCGATGCGGCCGTAGTGATGTTCACCAAATTCCTGCTGGAGATCAGCGACAAGCTGACCCAGCGTCTTTTTCTCGTCCGCCATCACGTTGGCAAGCAGCAGGCAATTGAGCAGGCCGTCCCGTTCCGGCAAGTGGCGCTTGATGCCGATGCCACCGGATTCTTCGCCGCCGATGAGGATGTCGTGCTCGAGCATGAGGTCGCAAACATATTTGAAGCCAATGCCGTGTTCATAGAGCGGCTGCTGATGTTTGGCGGCGATGCGATCGAGCATTTTGGTGGTGTTGAAGGCGCGCGTCACGCCGCCCCTCCAGCCCTTTCGCTCGAGCAGCCAGCGCAGCAGAATGGAGAAGACCTTGTGTGGGTCGACGAAATTGCCGTGCTCGTCGACAGCGCCCAGGCGATCGGCGTCACCGTCGGTGACCAGTCCTGCCTGACACTTTTCGGCGACTACGGTTTCCTGGAGAGCGCGGACGTGGGGTTCGATCGGCTCCGGGTTGATGCCGGGGAAGAGCGGATCGTGGTTGGAGCGAATCTCTACGAAAGAGATGCCGAGCGGTCGAAAGATGCCGGCGAGGATTCCGGCGCCCGCTCCGTACATGGCATCGATCGCGAAGCGCTGGCGGGAGCGTGCGATGGCGTTCAAATCCGCGAAGCGCGAGATGGCTGCGACGTATGGCGTGATGAAATCCTCTTCGAGGATGGAAGCCGGTTGGGCCGCTTGCCGGAGCGGCTGACCGAGATAGCTTTCGATCTTTGCCATGATTGATGGAGATCCGGAGCCGCCGTAGCCGGCCTTGTACTTCACGCCGTTCCATTGATACGGATTGTGGCTGGAGGTGATCATGATGCCTCCGGCGGCTTGCGATTCACGAACCGCATACGAGAGCGCCGGGGTGGGAGTAATGGCTGCGGCGAGACGCACCGGGATGCCGGCTGACGCGGCGACCTGGGCGGCTGCGCGCGCGAAGGCGGGGGAACCGAAGCGGGTATCGTATCCGATGCAGATACCTTTGGCCGGTTCTTCGTTGGCCAGGACGTAATTTGCAATCGCGCTGGCGGCGCTGCGGACATTGCCAAAGGTGAAGTCGTCAGCAATTACGCCGCGCCATCCGTCCGTTCCGAACTTGATAGGTGGGGGTGTCGTCATGCGTCAAATCAAGAGTGCGAAAGGAAAAGGTATCATGCAGCTTGCAAGCAGCGGAACGGCTCAGACCAGATCGGTTTTGCCATCTGAGACCAGTTGTTTGACGACCTTACCGACGTCCTGCGAGTGGCTGCGCGAGGTGATGAGCAGAGCATCGCCGGTGTCGACGACGACGAGATCCTTTACGCCAAGCAGCGCAACGAATTTTTCCGGGCTGTAGACGTAATTTCCGTGGGCGTCGATGGAAAGCAATCCAGAGGCTTCGGCGACATTGCCTGCCGGCGTAGCAGGCTGCTGGGCGAGTTGATGCTCATAGAGCGCGGACCAGGAACCCAGGTCATTCCATCCGAAGTCGGCAGGCAGACAGTAAAGATTGGAGCGATGCTCACCTTTCGCGGAGCGCGGTTCCAGCACGGCGTAATCCACCGAAATGTTTTCGCATTGCGGATAGAGCTCGGCGAAAACAGCGTCGAATTCGGGAGTGCCGTGCGCGGCTGCGATCTGCTCGAGCAGGGGGGTGGTCTCCGGCAGATGTTCGCGCATGGCATTCGCGAGAGTGCGCGCGCTCCACAGAAAGATTCCGCTGTTCCAGCAGTAATTGCGGGCGGCAACGAATTCTTCTGCCTTTTCCTGGTTCGGTTTTTCGGTGAAACGGCGGACGCCCTGTATTCCCGGCTGAATGACTGCTCCGGTTTCGATGTAGCCGTAACCGGTTTCGGCGCGCGTGGGCACGACGCCGAGCACCACGATATTTTCGCCGGCGGCCGCAAGTGCGATGGCGCGGCGCAGGGTGGCAACGAACTGCTCTTCGTTGCCGATGACATGATCGGCGGGGAAGACGCCAAGCACGGCATTGGGCGAGGACTCTTCGAGCAGGAATGCAGCCAGTCCGGCAGCGGGGGCGGTATTGCGGGCGGCCGGCTCGCACAGCACCTGCTCAGGGGGAACCCCGTCGAGCTGAACACAGATGGCCGGCGAGAGGAGATTGTTGGTGATGACCCATGCGTTGCGCGCGGGAGCAAGAGGGAGCAGGCGATCGAGCGTGCGCTGGATCATCGTCCGCTCACCGTCGAGCGCCAGCACCTGCTTGGCCCGGGCCTTACGGCTGCGTGGCCAGAAGCGGGTGCCGCTGCCCCCGGCCAGGATGATGGGGCGGAACTCAGGATTCTGGGACATCGTTCCGCCTATGGTAATGGACAGGGGCGCCTCCTGCGTCACCGGCGCCTACAAACTCGAGGGGGGACTACGGCTGCGACTTGAGTGGATCGGGGCCGGCGCTCCCCCGTCCTGATCCTAAGAGCTAGAAGCGAGAGACGAATGCCCGCAGACGCTCGAGACCGTCCTCCACATCCTTGTGCGACACCGCATACGAGAGGCGAATGTGTTGCGAAGTTCCGAACGGCTCACCGGGCACGACGACGACGCCTGCTTCATGCAGAAGCCGGGTGGTGAGCTCAGCCGGCGACGCGATTCCGGAGTGCTTCAGCAGCCCGCTGACATTCGGATAGGCATAGAAAGCTCCCTCCGGCATGGTGCAGGAGATGCCAGGGATGCTGCGCAGGCCGGCAACGATAGTGTCGCGCAGCCGGATGTAATCGGCGCGCATTTCCGAGACGCACTGCTGCGAGCCGGTGAGCGCGGCGATGGCGGCCTTCTGAACCATGGCCGCGGTGGATGAGGTGGACTGCGACTGCAGCTTGCTCATGGCACTGATGATCGGCTTGGGACCGAGCGCGAAGCCGGCTCGCCAGCCGGTCATGGCATAGGTCTTCGAGAGCGAGCCGAGCACGATGACGTGCTCCTTCGCCTCTGTAACGGACGCGCCTGAGAAGGGTGTTTCATTGAAGATCAGGTAGGCATAGCACTCATCGAGCAGCACGTAAATGCCGCGGCTGTGCGCGAGGCGGATGATGCGCTCGAGATCGGCGCGCGAGATGACGGCGCCCGACGGGTTCGACGGCGAGTTGAGGATGATCGCCCTAGTTCGTGGAGTGATGGCGTGCTCGACCGCTTCCGCAGTGACGCGGAAGTTTTCGCCTTCGGAGGTCTGCAGGTAGACAGGCTTGCCGCCCGCGTACTGAATGATGTCCTTGTAGGAAACCCAGTAGGGAACCGGGAGGATGACCTCGTCATCGTGATCGACCAGCACTTCGATGGCGTTGAAGAGGGCGAGCTTGCCGCCGGTGGTGAAGACCGCCTCTTCGGGCGTGTAGCTGGTGCCGAAGTCGGAGGCGTGACGCTCGACGATGGCTTTGCGCACCTCCGCGATGCCGGAGACGACTGTGTAGCGCGAGAAGTTGGCTTCGATGGCGGCGATCGCCGCATCCTTGATGTGGCGCGGCGTAGCGAAATGGGGTTCGCCCGCGCCGAAGTCGACCAGCTTTGCGCCTTCGGCGCGCAGTTTGGCGGCGGCGGCGGTGACGGCCATGGTAGCGGAGATCTCGATCCGCCCGATGCGCTCGGAGAGCTTTGGCGCGGTGGACTTTTTCGCTTCGGGAAGGGTGGCAGTGGAGCTCATGTTTCCAGTTTACAGGGCGAGTTGCAGTGGGACGTTGACTCGAGGTTCGCCCTACCGGTTGTAGGGATATTCGATGATCCCGTGGAAGCCTCGGTGGGTGAGCCTGTATTGAAATCGGCGGCTGGGCGCCTGGGCCAAATCGGAACAGGCTAGTCGTTTTGCGTCGCAGATTTCTATAGGCAGTCGGATTCGTGCCGTGGTTTACTGGCACGAATTCCGGGCCAATTTACCTGTCAGGGGCGTCTTCCATGAATTTGTTTCCTCGAATTTCTTGTCGGTTCTGCGCTTCCGCTTTCGTTCTGCTGCTTGCGCCGGTTGCCGGCGCACAGGGCAAATCGGATGCAGACATGATCGAAATGCAGAAGTACGTTCTGACTGTCGATAAGGTGAACCGGCTGGGCGATGTACTCCATGACCTGGGACAATTGGCTCAAAAGAACCCGCAGCTTGCCTCGGCGATGGAAGCGGAATCCGACAAAGACAATGGCCAACAGGACCTGGATGCGATGGAGCGAAGCTTCTCGGCGCATCCGGAAGTGGTCAGCGTTCTCAAGTCGCACGGATTCACTCCGCATGAGTTTGTCCTGTGCCAGTTGGTCGTTTTTCAGGCGGCATTTGCAGAGGCTGCAAAGCAGGCAGGAGCTGATCCCGCAAAACTGGCGTCGGATGCTCATGTGAATCCGGCGAACCTGACGTTTGTAGAGCAACACAAGGCCGAGCTGGATGCGATGAAGGCGAAGACCGAACCGCCCAAGGGCAACGACAGCGACAACTAAAGGCAGCTAACGCTGCGGCTTCGCCAGCAGCTTTGCGACGCGCTCCAGATCGGCCTCTGTATCGACGCCGATCGTGGTAAGCGGCGTTTGCTCCACGTAGATAGGAATGTTGTAGGCGAGCAGTCGCAACTGCTCCAGACGCTCCGTTATTTCGAGCGGATGCGGTGGCAGATGGGCGAAGCGCTCGAGTGCGGCACGACGGTAGGCATAGAGGCCCAGGTGCTTGCGGTAGGTAACGCTATCGGCGCCATCGCGATTGAAGGGGATGGTCGAGCGGGAAAAGTAGAGAGCGCGGCCGTCTTCGGCGAGCACGACCTTCACAGCATTTGGGTCGGCGACCTCTTCGGGTGCGCAGGGCGTCCAGAGCGTGGTGACCTGCGCGTCGATGCCCGGGCGATCGAAGGGCGCGAGCAGCGCGTCGATGTGCGCGGGTTTGAGCATGGGCTCATCGCCCTGAATGTTCACGACGACCTCGGAGGTGATCTGCTGGGAGACGGCGTGCACGCGGTCGGAACCGCTCTGCAGATCAGGCGATGTGAGCATGGCGTCCCAGCCGTGGGCGGCGGCGAGTGTCATGACTTCTGGAGAATCGGTTGCGATGACGACACGATCGAGCTGCGGCGAGGCGAGCGCTGCTTCGACGATCCACGCGAGCATTGGCTTGCCGGCGATCTCGCGCAGCACCTTGCGCGGCAGCCGGGTGGAGGCGAGGCGCGCGGGAATGACGGCGAGCGTGCGTATGGGTGACATGAATTGTTTCATCTTCTGATGAGCGGCATGTTCCCGCAAGACGCGATCGAGGGTATGCTTCTTCACGTTGCCCGAATTGAGCCAGAGGGGACCGGAGATTGATGCGCCTTAGCCGAATGCTGCCTGTGACGGCATTGCTGTTTGCCAGCATTGTTCCTTCGACCATCCGCGCACAGCGAAACCAGAATCTGACACCGGAAGAGCGCGAGAAGCTGATCGCCAAGCGCAACGAGATCGAGCAGGAGCTGGAGTCGGTCGCGATTATCGACCGCAGGGTGATGGTGCCGATGCGCGACGGCAAGCGGATGGCGGCGGACATCTACCGGCCGAAGGACAGGTCGAAGAAGTACCCGATCATTTTCAGCCGCACTCCGTACAACTTCAACTACTGGGACGTGCGACTGGGCGCGCCGCGCGACATGTCGAATGAGCTTGACGCGGTGAAGCGCGGCTATGTGCTGATCGAGATGAACGAACGCGGGCACGTCTTCTCCGAAGGTAACTACGAGATTCTCGGCGCTCCGCTGACGGACTCCGACGATGAATTGAACTGGATGTCGGCCCAGCCGTGGTCGAACGGCAAGGTGGGGCTGATCGGGTGCTCGTCGACCGCGGAGTGGCAGCTTGCGGTAGCGGCTCGGGGCAACAAGGCGCTGGGGGCGTTTATTCCCGAAAGCTTTGGCGCCGGCGTGGGCCGGGTGGGGAAGTGGTATGAGCAGGGAAACTGGTTCCGCGGCGGCGCGTTCCAGATGCTGTTCGCGGCGTGGATCTATGGCGAGCAGAACCAGGTGCGGCCGATGTTTCCGAAGGGAACGACGCAGCAGGAGCTGATTGAGGCGTCGAAGATGTTCGATCTGGCGCCGCAGATGCCGCCGGTGGATTGGGCGAAGGGGCTGGCGCATTTGCCCGAAGAGGACATCATCAAGGCAGTAGGTGGGCCGAAGGGCATCTTTGCCGATGCGATGCCGGTTCCGACCGGCGGGCGCATGATCCAGCGCACGCCGAACGATCCGGCGTGGTTGAAGGGCGGGCTCTGGAACGACTCGGAGAAGATCAACGCGCCGGGATTGTGGCTGATGACCTGGTACGACGTCTCGACGGGGCCGAACCTGGCGGCGTACAACTTCGTGCGCTCGACGGCGAAGGGCGATGTGGCGAACGAACAGTATGCGGTGATCGCGCCCACGCTGCACTGCCAGTACAAGCGGGCGACCGAGCATACTGTCGTCGGCGAGCGTGATTTGGGCGATGCGCGGCTGGACTATGACGCGCTGACCTACGGGTGGTTCGACCACTTTCTCAAAGGCGAGGACAACGGCATTCTGAAGACCCCACGGGTGGAGTACTACACCATGGGGTTGAACAAGTGGCAGACGGCGGACACCTGGCCCCCCGCAGGCGCGCAGCCGATCAAGCTCTACCTGGCAAGCGAGGGCAATGCGCCGACTCTGCACGGAGACGGAGGGCTGGCCGCCGATGCTGCGACGGGGGACCATCCGGACAAATTCACTTACGATCCGCTGCATCCGGTGCCATCGTATGGCGGCAACGTGTGCTGCACCGGGGACGCGATTCCGGGCAACGGGGGCGCGCTCGACCAGCGGAAGATGGAGGAGCGCCCGGACATCCTGGTGTATTCTTCGGAGCCGTTGAAGGAAGGCATCGAGGTCAGCGGGCCGATCGAGGCGACGCTTTACGTATCGAGCGATGTGAAGGACACGGATGTGACAGTGAAGCTGATCGATGTGCAGCCGGAGGGCACGGCATACAACCTGGATGAGACGATCCAGCGGCTGCGCTGGCGTGATGGCTACAACCATAAACCGGTGTGGATGGAGCCCGGCAAGGTCTACAAGGTGGAGCTGGGGCCGATGAATACCAGCAACTACTTCGGGCCCGGACATCGGATTCGGATTGAGGTGTCGAGCAGCAATTTCCCGCGCTTCGATCGCAACATGAACACCGGCGGGCACAATTACGACGAGACGGCAGGAAAGGTCGCGCATACGGAGATTCACCATTCGGCGGAGTATCCTTCGGCGATTACGCTTTCCGTGGTGAAGCATTCAATCTCCAAAATTGACTCACTTTTCGGCGGCCCATAAGATAAAGGCTGGCCTGCGTGGTGCCCCTTCCGTGTGTGTTTTCGGCCTCCCCTTCCTGGCGGTGTAGCTCAGATGGTTAGAGCGACGGACTCATAACCCGTAGGTCAGTGGTTCGATTCCACTCACCGCCACCAAATGCTCTTGAGTCGCGCGGAAAGACAGAAAGGTTCTTGGGTTTGCTCTGGCTTCGGCGTTTGATTACCGTTGTGCTGCTCTGCCTGTTGCTTTATGTGGGCGTCGTGTGGGCGGTGGATCGCACGTTGCCTTTGGCGAATACGGCGACCACGCAGTTCGACACGCTGATTGTTCTAGGCTACCCGGCGGAGGAGGACGGCACCCCTCGCCCGGAAATGCGGGAGCGGGTGATGGAAGCCGTCCGGGAGTACCGCTCCGGGGTGGCGCCGCGGATGATCGTAACGGGCGGGGCGGCGCACAACCGCTATGTCGAGGCGCATGTGATGGCGCAGTTTGCCGAGGCGCAAGGCGTGCCGGCCAGCGCCATCATCGAGGAAAAACAGGCGAAGGACACGATCCAGAACGCGTACTACTCGGTCGAGATCATGGAGAAGCACGGCTGGCATTCGGCCGAGGTGGTGAGCTCGCACAGTCACCTGCCGCGGGCAAGCCTGATCTTCTCGCGTTTCCCGATCGAGTGGCGGATGCACCCGGCACCCTGGCCTTCGGAGTACGACTTTCTGGATCGCGCGGCGCACGAATGGTACGAAGCGATGGATACGGCGCGTCTCCGTTTGAGCAGTTTCCCGGAGTCGCGATTTCTGCCGGTCCGGTAACGTGACCCTGACGCCAAATATTGGACTTAGCTGGCGTTCCGGTCAGCAAATCCGCAAGCCAGCCAAAGGGCTGTTGGCTGAGAACCGGATCGCTAAGGGGTGGTTAGCGGGATTGTGGATTTTCAGGCCCCCAGGACGCAGGGGGTTAGCCATCCAGCTTTTGGCGACGGTCGGCGTCTAAAAGAAGATGATCCCGCCGCCATCCAGATAGCACGGAACGTGTAGGGAGGCAGTTCGGGGCCGTGCGCTATCATTTTCTGAACAGGTGGTCCATGTCCAAGTCTTTCCAGCGGTCGATCTTCGGCGTGTCGTTGCTTCTTCTTCTGTTCACGGTTTGGGGTAGCGTGCGCTCCGGCGTGCGGGCCGACCAGAAGGACGGGGCTTATCCGGAGATGGAGGTTTACAGCGAAGTTCTGAACAAGATTCAGAACGACTACGTTGTGGACCCGAACATGAACAACGTGACGGTGGGCGCGCTGCATGGCCTGCTGGAGTCGCTGGATTCTGATTCGAGCTATCTGACGCCCACGGAGTACAAGCTCTACAAGCAGCACCAGAACGAAGGCACGGCGCAGGTGGGGCTGAATGTCTCGAAGCGTTACGGATATGCCACGGTGGTTTCGGTGGTGGCGGGCAGCGCAGCGGAGAAGGAACAGATTCAGGACGGCGATCTGATCGAGTCGATCGAGGGAAAGTCGACGCGGGAGCTGTCGCTGGCGATGATCCGGTTGCTGCTGGAGGGTCCTCCGGGATCGAGCGTGACGATTTCCGTGGTTCGGCCTCGGAAACCGGAGCCGGACAAGATCACGATGACGCGGAGCGCCGTTCCGGTACCGCCGCTGAGCGATCAGCTTTATGAGAACGCCAGCATCCTTTACATCAAGCCGAACTCGCTGACCAAGGACCGCGTGAACGAGATTGAGAGCAAGCTGAAGGGGCTGGGCAAAGGCGACGAGAAGGAAACCAAGAAGGTGCTGCTGGACCTGCGCGATGTGGCAGTGGGCGATGAGTCGCAGGGCATCCGGCTGGCGAACTTCTTCCTGCAGAGCGGGACGATTGCGACGCTGAGCGGACAGAAGTATCCGACGGAGACGTTCACGGCGGAAAAGTCGCGGTTCCTGACGGCGGTGCCGCTGGTGGTGCTGGCGAACCATGGAACCTCCGGGCCGGGCGAGATTGTGGCGGCGGCGATCATGGACAATAAGCGCGGCGACGTGGTGGGCGACCGGACGTTCGGCGAAGGGTCGGTGCAGAAGACGATGGAACTGCCGGATGGCTCTGCGCTGATTCTGTCGGTGGCGAAGTATGCGGCGCCGGACGGAAAGAAGATCCAGGACGAAGCGGTGCAGCCAAATGTGGTGGTGGCGTCGAACGATGATGACGGCGACACCCAGCCGGCGCAGAAGCGCTCGGACGATCAGCTCGACAAGGCGCTTGAGGTTTTGAAGGCTAAGGCGGCTTAACCGTTTCGCAAATGCAGCGTTCTCTTCTGCATCTGCTGCGTCAGCTGCTGGATTAAGTCCGAGTGCTTTCGCGAAAACACTTAGGGCTGGCCGCACGGGCAATTGCGCCGGCAGCGCGATTTGCTGAGTTCGTTTCCCTTGGTGGCTCACGTTCACAGCTGTGGTATGCGAGCAGATTGCAGGCTCTTCGGTTCGCTCAGAATGACATGGCTGCGGGAGCGGACCTTGCGTCTAGCTGGTGCAATCGCGTCGGCTCCTCCAGTCAGCGCCTGCACTGCTTCAAGTGCTATGCTCGGCCACGAGTGTGGGTTTGTTTGTGCCGTTGACTCAAAGCTCGAAAACTAATGGATCGCAGTCGGTTCCGGGCGGCGGGTTTCGTCCGCCGCTGGGGCGGCGCGTGCGTGTGCGCGGGCGGCGCAAGGTGGCAGGGTCTCTGGCGCTGCTGCTGCTGGTGGTGCTGGCCGCGGCCGCGGGTGCGCTGAGCGGGCTGACGCTGGTGTATTCGGTGGACCTGCCCCAGGTCTCTAAGCTGGAGCACTACAAGCCGCTGGCGACGACCGAGCTCTATGACGTGCATGGACAGATGTTTGGGTCGTTCGCCATGGAGCGGCGGACGGTGGTGCAGTACGACGATTTTCCGCCGGTGCTGCGGCAGGCCGTGGTCTCGATTGAGGATAAAAACTTTGAGAGCCACTGGGGCGTGAACCTGTTTCGCGTGCTGGGGGCGGCGTATCACGACCTGACATCGCACGCGCGAACGCAGGGCGCCTCGACGCTGACCATGCAACTGGCGCGAAATCTTTTTCTGTCGCCGGACCGCACCTTCCGGCGAAAGCTGCAGGAGGTGTTTCTTTCGATCCAGATCGAGCACACGTTCACCAAGCAGCAGATCTTCACGCTGTATGGGAACCAGATCTATCTGGGTCATGGCGTGTATGGATTTGAGGCGGGGTCGGAGTACTACTTCAGCAAGCCGGCGCGTGATTTGACTCTGCCGGAGGCAGCGCTGCTGGCGGGATTGCCGAAAGGGCCGGTGGCGTATTCGCCGATTCTGAATCCGGAGCGCGCGTTCCGGCGGCGGAACACGGTAATCAACGCCATGCTGGAAGACGGCGCGATTACGACGGCGCAGGCGAACGAAGCCAAAGGCGCGCCGTTGGGACTTCATCTGGCGCCGCCGCCGAACAGTATCGCGCCGTGGTTTGTGGAAGAGGTGCGCCGCGCGCTGGAACGTCAGTTCGGCACAGAGACGGTGCACGAGGCGGGACTGAAGGTGTACACCACGCTGGACATCACACTGCAGCAGGCGGCAAACCGCGCA
Source organism: uncultured Acidobacteriaceae bacterium (assembly GCA_963836835.1). GTDB lineage: Bacteria > Acidobacteriota > Terriglobia > Terriglobales > Acidobacteriaceae > KBS-83. Next base: position 363,476 of record CAWILE010000001.1, read on the forward strand.
GTGCTGGATGGGCTGGCCGCGTATGAGCGGCGTCATGGATGGCGAGGTCATCTGCTGAACGTGGTTGCGGCGGGCGAATCGATGGAGACCTTCCGGCATCCGGACTGGACGCAGCCGATCCGGCAGGGCGCGTATTTCCATGGGATGGTGATCGGAATCCTGGACGGCCGGGTGACGGTAAAGATCGGCAATGCACGGCTTGGATTACTGGCCGATGACTGGGCGTGGACGGGGGAAAAAAACCCGACGAAGCTGTTCAAGATTGGCGACATTGTGTACGTGAAGATCGAGAGCGCGCCGACGGACCCGGTGCAGCGTGGGTCGCTGGAACAGGATACGGGCGCGCAGGCATCGCTGATGGCCGTGGATAACGGCACGGGCGAGGTGCTGGCGATGGTGGGCGGACGCGACTTCAATCTGTCGCAGTTCAATCGCGCTACGCAGGCGGAGCGGCAGACGGGCTCGTCGTTCAAGCCGTATGTGTATACGGCTGCGATCGAGAACGGCGCGAGCACGCAGGAGCAGATTGCCGATTCGCCGGTGACGTTTCCGACTACGGGCGGCCCATACACACCGCACGATTACGAGCCGAACTACCTGGGCAACATCACGCTGGAGAAGGCGTTTGCGGAGTCACGGAATATTCCGGCGCTGCGGCTGGCGGAGCGCGCAGGGATGAAGAAAGTGATCGAGGTGGCGCACCGGTTCGGCATCACGCGGGACATTCCTCCGTATCTGCCGGTGGCGCTGGGCTCGGTGGAAGTGACCCTGGCGCAGCAGGTGGCGGCGTACAGCAGCTTTCCGAACGACGGCGTGCGGGTGACGCCGCACTTACTGCGGCGGGTGACGAGTGCGGACGGCACGCCGATCTACGAAGACCACGCCGAGGTCAACGAATCGACGAATATGCAGACAGCGCGCACGATGATGGCGCTGTTCCAGCAGGTGACGACGAGCGGCACCGCGGCGGCGGCGAAGGCCCTGAACCATCCTGTGGGCGGCAAGACTGGCACGACGAGCGATTTTACGGACGCGTGGTTTCTGGGATTTTCTCCGTCGGTGACATGCGGAGTGTGGATGGGGTATGACACGCGGCAGTCGCTGGGGGACAAGGAAACGGGCGCGCGGGCGGCGCTGCCGATCTGGATGGATTTTATGAAGGCGGCGGATGTGGGGAAGGATGATGAGAGGTTTCCGGGCGAGCCGGCCGGTCTGGAGATTGCGAGCCGTCGTGAAAAGCCAACTCCCGTGAATTGATTGAGATCGGGATTGATTGATGCGTGCCTATGACATGCACGTGGTCAAGACTCCTTTCCAAACTGGTCGAGCAGGCTGTCAAAGGAGAATCAATCGAGCGTGATGCGTGAGGATGCCGCTGGATACGCATCCGGCCGGTGTCGCAGGTTATTTGCGGCGGGTTTTGAGATGAGGTGAGCACGATTTCGAAAACGGATTGGCGAGATAACTGCCGGGGAAGCCGGAGATGATGACGGTTCCATCGGGATTGAAGTGGGCGGTGTGGTACTCGCCTTCGGGGAGGTCGTTGATCCTGCGCCAGCTTTCGCCGCCATCCTTTGTTACATATGCGCCGGTGATTGCGGTGAGGAGCTGGCGGTTGTGCCGGGCGGGATCGACTTCGATGCCATAGGCGCGGATTTTCGCGCCAACCTCGTCTTTCGCGCGATGCAGTAGAAACCTTGCGTGGGTTACTCGCGAGACGCTGCTTGCGTTGACCGGTTCGTAGACTCCCCAGCATGCGGCGAGATGCAGCCCGCCTACAGTGGTCATGCTGTGGATGGAAGAGTCGTCACCCACGCCGTCGATGTGGATCCATTTTTTCGTGTTGAGATTCAGACGGAAGGCCTGATCGCCTGTGCCGACGTAGAGATAGCGGGGACGCGCCTGCTCGGGGTGATCGAACTGCATGGAGAAGATGTCGAGGTCGGTGGGCAGCGGGGGAAGCGGACCGTCTTCGATCCATGAGCCTCGCCTGTCTTTGTGATAGCTGAAGAGCTGGGGGTTCAGGTCGAAGTATCCGTAACCGGCGATCATACGTTTTGCGTCGGCAGTGATGAGAACGACGTTGGCCCGGACGGGATCGCCGGGATTCTTTGGGATGCTGAGCGGGGGACGCGGATTGGGGATATGAGGGCCGGGAATGGATTCGACGACGGGGTCGTCGGCGGACCGCGGGGATAGCTGAAAGGCACCTTGCTGGGTGGTGATGACGAAATCGTTGCTGCCAGGGATAACGGCGAGTCCGTTGCGGAGTCCCTCAGCTATGTCGGCGTTGAAGTAGCGGGAATCGAGATGGGCGACTTCGGTCCAGGTTCTGCCGCCATCGGTGGTTTTCGAGAGATAGAGAAGCTGCTTGGCAGGCGGCAGGCGATCACTGAGATCGGCGGTGAGGCCGAAGACGGCGCCGGGATGGTGTGGGTCGACCGCGAAGGCTTCGATGAAATGGCTGGCGAACTCCTGACTACCGGGGAGGCCTGCGACCTCCTGGATGCGGCATGCGTCCGCCTGCGGAAGCGGATGCTGCGCATAACCGTGGAGGGAAGCGGCCAGGAGGAGCAGCGGACAGAGGTGAGACATCCACTGCGGACGGCCCGGAGATGAACGGAGGAGGTTCAATATTCCCTGAGACCTCATCACAAATGTACCGGAGACGCAATACCGGCGAGAGTGGCGGTAGCAAGCGTTGGTTCGTTACTGCGCGGAGGAGAGAGTCAGGCGGCCATCGGTATCGCAGGCACGTTCCCGTCAGCAGCAATGAAAAGGCCCGCGCGGTACCAACGCAGGCCTTGGTGAGGCGATCTGCTGCGGACTATTTCTTTTTCTCTTCGCCCTTGCCTTCTACGAAGAGCTTCTCGACAGCACTCACGAAAGGGCGCGCGGACGCGTGGATAGGGACCTTGCCGGAGAGGATGTCGCTGTAGCGAATGTTCTTTCCGTAGTAAGTGGCGGTATCGTCCTTGTTCTGGTTGATGTAGTCGCCGGTGAGATCGAGACCGGCGAAGAGACCTTTGCTGCGGGAGTAGGTGAGGAACTCGGCGCTGGCGAGTGCGGAGATGGAGGCCTGAGAGTTGCGGCCGACCGGCCCGGCGGAGGCTGCGATGTCGCCGCCGAGTTTGACCTTCTCCTTCAGCATGTCCTGCATGCTCTTGTAATTGGTGCCGACGAGGACGAGATCAGTGGACTGACCGCCGGCCTGAAAGCCGAAGCTGGCCCCGGTGATCTGGACGAACACGGGGGCGCTCCAGTGGTGGTTATTGCGGCAGGTGGCGACGCCTTGTCCGTACTGGCCGCCGAAGACGAATGCGCCCTTCTTGAATCCCGGAACGACGAGAACGCAGGTGGCCTTGCCGGCGACCCAGAGGGGTACGCCTTTGTCGGGCGTGGCCATGAGCTCGCGGATGACGGCCGTTGCGGCATCGAGGCGGTCGGTGAGTTTCTTGTCAGTATCGGCGGCAAAAGCAACGCCGGTAACGGTAGTGGCCAGACATAGAAAGGCCAGAGCTTGATGCAAGAATTTGCGCATTCGAAATGAAAATCCTCCCCACAGAGTTACGACATCGTTACGACATCGGGAATGCTACACCGAACATCCCCAGGTCGAATGAATTTTGATGCACGTAGGTTCAATTGCGCGAGGAAGAGAAGAAATACATCACGTCCCGGGAAGGAGGCGGAGATAGCGTCTGGCGGCCTGAACGTCGCGGCCGATCTGTTCGCGGAGGGCTTCGGGTGAGGGCCAGGGGCGTTCGTCGCGGAGACGGGCGAGGAAGATGAGGCGGAGGGGAGTGGCCTCGTCGAGCGGGACAGGGCGAAAGTCGAGCAGGTGGGTTTCGATGGCGAAGGAGGCGTCCGCGAATGTGGGGCGGATGCCAACGTTCGTGACTGCGTCGAAGCAAATATCTTTTACCAGCATGCGGGTTACGTAGACGCCTGCGGCCGGGACGAGCCCGTCGTAATCGGCCAGATTGATGGTGGGTACGGTTAGGCGGCTGCCGATACCACGACCCGACGCCGGCCTGCTGAGGATGGAGAAGGGGCGTCCGAGCAGCCATCGACCGCGGCGGACATCGCCGGCGGAAACAAGCTTGCGAATGAGACTGCTCGAGACATTCATCCCATGCACCTGGCGCGGCTGGTAGATGCGGACGGCGAAGCCGAGCTGCTTGCCGAGAGCGGTGAGTTCGCTCACGCCCGCCTGTGCGCGATGGCCGAAGCGGAAGTTGTCGCCCTCGTGGACCTCGATCGCGCGGAGACGGTCGAGCAGGATATTGCGGGCGAAGACTTCAGAACTCTGCCATGAGAACTCGGGCGTGAAGGAGAAGACGACGGTGGCGTCGATGCCGGTGGTGGCCAGCAAGCGAAGGCGTTCATCGAGCGTGGGGGTGATGAGGCGCGGCTCGGAGCCCGGGCGGAGCAGGTTGGTGGGATGCGGGTCGAAGGTGACGGCAACGGAGCGGGCCTGAAGCTGGCGCGCACGCCCGACCAGACACGCGAGCAGAAAGCGATGGCCGAGATGGACGCCGTCGTAGTTGCCGACACTGAGGACAGTGCGGCCATAGTCGGCGGGAAGTTCTGCGGGGTCGCGGAAGATCTGCATGGTTAGAGCTCGATGGGCACTTCGATGGGAATCCGGAGGCCGTCGTAGGCGAGGCGGATGGAGGGCGGCAGTTGCGGGTCCATTTCCGCGTGCATGACTTCGTGAGACATGTGGGTGAACCAGGTTTCGCGCGCGCCAATGCGCTGCGCCCATCGGATGGCTTCGGCGATGGTGGCGTGGCTGGGGTGGGGCTGAGGGCGGAGGGCGTCGAGAACCACGACTTCGATTCCGTCGAGCAGAGGCATGCTGGAGTCGGGGATTTCGTTCATGTCGGTGAGATAGGCGGCATTGCCGATGCGGTAGCCGGTGACCTCCAGCCCGCCATGAAGCAGCGGCACCGGGGTGAACGTGACGCCGGCAACCTGCACGGGACCGTTGAGGCGCTGCAACTGGACGCGGGCGCGCGTGGGATAGGTGGCGTCGGCCGAGAGGGTGTAAGCGAAGACCCGCTCAAGAACCTGGGCGGTGGCTTCGTCGGCGTAGAGAGGCATGCCACGGTTGCGGTGCGCAAAGCTGAGGGGGCGGAGATCGTCGAGGCCGAGAATGTGATCGGCGTGGGGGTGGGTGTAGAAGACGGCGTCGATGCTGCGGATGCCGAAGCGCAATGCCTGCTCGCGGAAGTCCGGCCCGGTGTCGATAACGATACGATGCTCGCCGCCCTGGTCGCGCCATTCAATGGCTACGGAAGGGCGAGAGCGGCGGTCGCGGGGATCGGTAGAGGTGCAGACGCGGCAGGTGCAGCCCAGCGTAGGCACACCCATGGATGTGCCGCTGCCGAGAAACAGGAGGCTGGCTTGGGCGGGCGGCAGGGCTTGGACCTCTTACCGTGCCGGCGGCTTGGCGGCAGGGTTGTGTGCGCTGGAGGCGATGGCGTTGGTGATCTCCATGAACATCATGCGCAGCTCGAAGAGGGCATTTTGTAGCAGGCGCTGTTCCTTATCGGTGAGGTTGCCCTTGGTCTTCTCGGTGAGGACGCTGAGCATGTCGATGCTCTGCCGCGCGCCGAGGATATCGACGCGCGGCTGCTCGCCGGGCGGGGTGGCGGCGCCCATCTGCAGTGCGGCGGTCATGTAGACGGATTGCACGAGCTTGTCGAAGTTCATCTCCGCGCCGCGGCCGCCGAGGGCATCGCGGGCGCCGGGATTGGCCTGGGAGATCATTTCGTCAAGCTTTTTGGCAGAGGCGCGGTACTCGAGGTCCTGCTGCGCGGATTCGGCCGCGGTGGGAGGAGCAGACGACTCTTCCTCGGCATGGGGCTCTTCTTCATGGGGAAGCGGCTCGAGGTTGGGGTTCACGACTTCCTTCTCGACGGCCGAGTTGTTTTGCACAAGCTGGGGGCCGAGTTTCTGCTCAGACTTCGGCTCGGTATTGGGCGCAGACGCTTCGTCACCCGTGGAGGTGCCTTCGCGCAGGTCGCCTTCGACGGTGAACTTACGGCGATCGGTGACGGTGAATCCTGTTGGCTGATCGGACATGTCGTTGAACCTTCCTATGATTGTGCAAGAGGGGGATGGGTGACGAGCGTGACGAAGCCGCCGGGATACTCGAGCGTGGGGTGGCGCTCCACAGCTTCCCTGCGCACGATACCGAGGCCGTAATGTGTGCCGTTATAGGCGGTTGTGCTGGTGATGCGGCCCGCGGGCGCGGTTTCACCGGAAGCGGTGAGCTCGAGCGGGAGCGAGGCGGGCTCGGACGAGAGCGCGAACTGCGCGAGGCGGCGATGGACCTGGCCGCGGGATCGAATGCGCTCGACTATCTCCTGGCCGAGATAGCAGCCCTTGGCGAAGTGGAGCGCGCGCGCCTGACTGGTCTCCTGTGGCAAGTCGCGGCTGCTGATGTCGACGCCGTAACGTGGGATGGCCTGGAGGACGCGGAGAGCTTCCGCGGCGTGCAGTCCGCAAGGGACGGCGCCAGCGGCGAGCAGAACATCCCAGAGCGTGCGGACGCTTTCGTTGGCGCACCAGAGCTCGAAGCGCGGCGATGTAGTGGGATATCCGCCGATAAGCTGTACGGGTACGCCGCATATGCGGGTTCGGAGGAGCCAGAGGCTGTCGGACGCGAGAGCGGGCCGTAATACGCCGAACGCGGCGAGCAGTTGAGGGGCACGCGGACCGGCGAGGCCGAGGGCAGTGCTGTCGGGGGAGACGTCCTTGATGGCGACGTCGTCCATGATGATGAAGTGGTCAAAGTGGGCCATAAGGGCCGGGAGCTGGCTGCGGTCGGTAAGAACGAGCAGGCGGTCGTCCATGCGAAAGGCGTCGCAGTCTCCCTGGATGCGGCCCTGTGCGTTCAGCAGGAAGTTGTAGCTGCCTGCGCTTTCGGCGAGACCCTGGATGTCGTTGGTGAGCATGCCGTTAAGCCAGCGGAGGCGATCGTCGCCGCCGACGGCGATCTGGCCGCGATAGCCGAGGTCGAATGCGCCGGCGCCCCCGATGAGGGCGTCGAGCTCCTGCGAGACGACGCTGAAGACCGGGAAGCTGAGGGCTCCGCCGAGCTCCTCAAGCGATGCGGCGGCTGCGCCGAGCGTCTGGGTGGGAGCGGTGGGCGCGCTCACCGATGCGGGCTGCGGCGCGTCTGGAGAGGAGGCAAGAGCTGTCGCCGGAATGTCTTGCATAGCGGAAAGCCAAAAGAAAATTATAGCCTTCAGATAGAGGTCCAACGAGCGGTGCGAGGGCGGTGAACGGATGGGAACGAAGACGAAAGAAGCCGCATGGGCGGCCATAGTCGCAGGCCTGCTGACTGTATTGCCGCTCGCCGCACAGCAGGCGAATGCGCAGGCCTCGCCGCAAGGCCAGGCAGCGCCACAAGGTCAGGCGCAGGCGAAGCCGGAACAGAAGATCACGCCTCCTCAGGCAAAAGAACTGTTTCGGTCGGTGGACACGATTCTCTCGTTTGCGAGCAAAGACAGCGAGCTGCCGATCCGGCACGAGGTGAAGCGGCGGCTGACCACGCGCGACGAGGTGGAGCACTACATCCTGAGCAAGATGAAGGATGACAAGGACGCGCAGCGCCTGGAGAGCTCCGAGATTGTGCTGAAGAAGTTTGGGCTGCTGGACCGGGATTTTCATCTGAAGCCGTTCATCGTGAGCCTGCTGACGGAACAGATCGCGGGCTACTACGACAGCAAGACAAAAACGGTCAACATGCTGGACTGGATCACGCCCGACGACCAGAAGCCGGTGCTGGCGCACGAGCTGACACATGCTCTGCAAGACCAGCATGTGGACCTGGAGAAGTGGAGCGACCAGACCAAGGAGTCTACGGCGAAGAATGTAGATGAAGACAACGATCATCTGCGGGTAGACGAGGCAGACACGGCGCGTGAGGCGGTGGCCGAAGGGCAGGCGATGGTGGTCTTCCTGGACTGGGGGCTGGCTCCGAAGGGGCAGTCGCTAGCGAAGCTGCCGGACATTGCCGCGCAACTGGACGACCTGAGCGACGACGAGGGTGATTCGCCGGTGATGAAGCGCGCGCCTCTGTTGCTGAAGGAGTCGCTGCTGTTCCCGTATCGCGAAGGGCTGAACTTTGAGCAGGTAGTGCTGAAGGACCAAGGCGCGGAGAAGGCCTTTGCCGGCGCGCTGGATCGGCCGCCAGCGACGAGCTACGAGGTGATGCATCCGCGAGCGTGGGAGCGCGGTGTGCATCCCACACTGCTGACGATGCCCGATATTCACCCGCTGATTGATGCGGAGTATGCGCCATATGACATCGGCGTGATGGGTGCGCTCGATGTGCGGATCCTGACGGAGCTGTTCGCGGGCAAGGCAGGCGCGGAAGACCTGACGCCGCAGTGGGACGGCGGCATCTACTACGCGGCGCAGAGTCGCGCGGCGAAAACGCCGGAGCAGAAGGGCTCTACGAATTCCGTTGCGCTGCTGTACCTGTCGCAGTGGAAGAGCGAAGAGGCGGCGGCGAACTTTGCGGCTATTTACGCGGACAACCTGAAGCGGAAGTACAGGGATGCCCACATGCAGCCGACGGATGCGAGCGCCGACTCAGGAGAGAGCTTGTTTACGACCGAAGAGGGCCCGGTGGTGATAGCAACCGTGGGGCGTGGCGTCTTTGTGAGCGAGAGCTTTCCCCTGCCGCTGGCGCGCAAGCTGGAGCTGGCGATGACAGGCGCGCTGCAGCACAGTGGCGCGCGGGAGGCACGGCTGGAGAAGCCCGAGCCAGAGTTGAGCGAGAGCATGGTGCGGATGCTGTGCAGCTTTGGCATGATGCGGGCGGGGCTGCATTGGTGAAAGATAGTGCTGCCGTTGCGAAGCTCATCATCGTGTGCGGTCTTCCGGGAACAGGCAAGACAACTCTGGCCAAGCGTCTGGAAAGCGAGTCAGAGCAATTCGTTTTTCCGCCGACGCTTGGATGAATGCCATGGCGATCAATCTGCACGACTAGCAGGTGCGTGCCCGAATTGAAGCTATACAGTGGATATTTTGCAGGCAGCTACTGCATAAAGGGCTGATCACCATCATCGAATGGGGCACCTGGGGCCGTTCCGAACGCGACGAACTTCGGGAACAGGCGCGCGGCCTTGGAGCATCGGTTGACTTGTACTATCTTTCCGCTCCAGTCGAGAGGCTGGTGGAGAGGATTCAGCAGCGGAATACTGAGAATCCTCCGATTGAGCGAAGTGCGATGATTCAATGGACGAACTTATTCGAGCCACCAACAGCGGAAGAGCTCGCGCTTTACGACAAGGTCTTCACCGCAAGCGTCTGAACCGCGGTTAGCGGTTATTAGTGGTGGATAACACTCTGCGATTGGCAGGTATACTGACGTTTTCCAACCTAACTTGCCATGCGTGCGCTGCGGCGGGCGCGGAGAACGATTTGCAACAGGCAGAGATCGGAATTATCGGCGGCAGCGGACTCTACTCCATGCCGGGGCTTACTGAGACCGAAGAAGTTTCCATCCAGACGCCGTTTGGCGATCCATCGGACAAGCTGGTGCTGGGCAGGCTGGAGGGGCGGAAGGTCGCGTTTCTGGCGCGGCACGGGCGCGGGCATCGGCTGCTGCCGAGCGAGATTAACTTCCGCGCAAATCTTTTTGCGATGAAGCTGCTCGGCGTGGGGCGGATCATCTCAGTCTCGGCTGTGGGCTCGCTGAAGGAGGGGCACAAGCCGACGGACTTCGTGGTGCCGGACCAGTTCATCGATCGCACATTTCTGCGGACGAGCACGTTCTTCGGCGACGGGATTGTGGCGCATGTTGCGTTTGGCGATCCGGTGTGCGGCGTAGTGGCGAAGACAATTGCCGATGCCTGCGATGCGGAAAAGGTGGTGGGCAAGCGCGGCGGCACATATGTGTGCATGGAAGGGCCGCAGTTCTCGACGCGCGCGGAGTCGAACCTCTACCGGAGTTGGGGCGCGGACGTGATCGGCATGACGAACCTGCAGGAAGCGAAACTGGCGCGCGAGGCGGAGACCTGTTACGCGACGATGGCGATGGTGACCGACTACGACTGCTGGCGCGAAGGTCATGATGATGTGACGGTGGACCAGATTGTTGCGGTGATGCACCAGAATGCTGCGAACGCCGCGAAGGTGCTGCGTACCGCGGTGGCGCGAGTGCCGGCGGAGCGGACTTGCGCATGCGCTTCGGCGATGCAACATGCGATTCTGACCAGCCGCGATGCGATTCCGGCAGAGACGCGCAAGAAGCTGGAGCCGATTGTAGGGAAGTATCTGTGAAAGCCGGGAAGAGCAAGATCTCTCCACTGCGCGGCTGCGCCGCTCCGGTCGAGATGACGAACTAGATTTTCAAAGGAAGATTGTATGTCCATTGTGGTGGTAGGCAGTGTTGCATTTGACAGTATCGAGACGCCGAGCGGGCGGGTGGACCATGTGCTGGGAGGAGCGGCGACGCATTTTTCGCTGGCCGCGAGTTACTTTACCGATGTGCGGTTGATTGGTGTGGTGGGCGAGGATTTTTCGACTGAGAATGAGGCCGTGCTGAAGCGGCGCGGCGTGGACACGACGGGCATCGAGCATGTGGTGGGCAAGAGCTTCCATTGGACTGGCTCGTACAAACGCACACTGAATGAAGCCGACACGCTGGCAACCGAGCTGAATGTCTTCGAAACATTCGCGCCGAAGATTCCGAAGAGCTATCTGGATTCGGAGTTTCTGTTTTTGGCGAACATCGATCCGAAGCTTCAGGCGCGGGTGCGGCAGGAGATGCCGAAGGTGCGGATGGTGTGCGGCGACACCATGAACTACTGGATCAAGGACCATCGCGTTGCGCTGGCCGAGGTGCTGGTGGATCTGGATGTGCTGCTGATCAATGACGGCGAAGCCAAGATGCTGGCAGACGATGCGAACCTTGTCTGCGCGGCGAAGAAGATACTGAACATGGGCGTGAAGACGTTGATTGTGAAGCATGGCGAGTATGGCGCGACCGTTTTCTTCAGCCAGCGATCGTTTCCCGGGGCGAAGCCGGAGACGCATGCGACGCCGTTCCGCGCGCCGGCGCTGCCGCTGGCCGAGGTGGTGGACCCGACCGGCGCGGGGGATTCGTTTGCTGGTGGGTTTTTCGGCTATCTCGCTTCGCAAAAGGGTGAGCTGACGCCGGCGAACTTCCGCAAGGCGATGTTCTACGGCGGCGTGATGGGCTCGTTTGCGGTGGAGAAGTTCGGGACCGAGCGGATGCAGAAGCTGACCCGTGAGGAGATCGATGCGCGCTTCCAGCAATTCCGCGCGCTCAGCCACCTTGACTGATGCGAAGGTGCCGTCGAAATCAGGCGGCGCGCGGACGGTCGCCCTTCTGAGCGCGCTGCTGACGTTTGCTGCGTTCGCCTTTTGCTCGCGGCACCAATTGCTGCTGCTCTATGGTGATGCCGTCGCGCATCTGCACATTGCGCGGCGCCTCTTCGATTCGCGCGAGCCGGGATTCCGGCAGCTTGGGTCGGTGTGGTTGCCGCTGTCGCACCTGCTGCTGGTGCCTTTTGTGCAGAAGATGAGCTGGTGGCAGACGGGCGAGGCCGCGGCGCTGCCCTCGATGGCGTGCTATGTGGCGGCGTGCGTTGGGATTTATCGGCTGGCGCTCTGCTTTGTGCGGAACTCGGTTGCGTGGCTCGCGACATCGTTCTTCATGCTGAACCCGGGGCTGCTGTACTTTTCGACAACAGCGATGACGGAGCCGCTCTTCCTGGCGGAAATGATCTGGGCATCGTTGCTGATCGTGCTGCTGGCGAAGCGATCGGAAGCGGGAGAGACAGAGAGGCTGGGGCGGCTGCTGCTGGGTGCGGCGCTGGTGCTGGTTTGCGCTGTCTACACGCGCTACGACGGCTGGATGTACGCGGGCGCGGCGTGGTGTGTCGCGTCCTGGATTGTGGCGCGGCGGCGGAATCTGCGAGAACGGCTGACGGGGATGTGGTTACTGGGCTCGGTGCTGGTGGTGCTGGCGCCCCTGCTATGGCTGGCCTACAACGCGAAGCAGTTTCATGACCCGCTGGATTTTCTGCGCGGGCCCTACTCGGCGCGCGCGATCGAGGCGCGGACCTCGCCGCATGGATCGGGGCATTACATGGAGTACCACCGGCCATGGGTCGCCTTCGCCTACTTCCTGAAGGCGGCCGAACTGGGCGCGGTTCCGCGGTATGCGACGCAGTTGATCTTTGTGCTGGCGCTGGCGGGAACTGCATTCTTGTGGATGAGGCGGCGGAGCGCGGGGCTGACTGCGGCTTCGCTGCTGTGGCTGCCCCTGCCCTTCTATACGTATTCGGTGGCGTACGGGTCGGTGCCGATTTTCATACCGATCTGGTTTCCGCACTCCTGGTACAACACGCGCTACGGGATGGAGATGCTGCCGGCATTCGCGCTGTTCGGCGCGGCGGCGTGGGAAGCGCTGGCTGGGTGGCGCCCGCGATGGATCCAATGGCTGGTGCCGGTGACGGCGGCGCTGATCGTGTTGAACGCAATTCTGCTGTTGTATGGCCGGCCGCTGGTGTTTCAGGAGGCAGTGGAGAATTCGCGAACGCGGATTGCCTTTGAAGAAGCGCTGGCGAACTGGCTGCGCATTCTGCCGCCGGGCAAGACACTGCTGATGAATACTTCGGACCACGTCGGGGCGGTGCAGCGCGCGGCGATTCCGCTGCGCGACATCATCAATGACGGCGACTACTACGAGTGGCAGGCGGCGCTCGAGGACCCGGCAGCGAAGGCAAACTACGTGGTGGCGCTGGATGGCGATGCGGTGGCGAAGGCGGTGTCGGCGCATCCGGAGGGGCTTACCTTGCTGCAGATCATCTGCTCGACGGGGCAGCCGTGCGCCAGGATATATATAGCTCAATCCGCCGCGGGCGCCCCCTCGCAGCATGGATCTGGATAGCGCGGTGGTGGGAGTGGCGGCGCTTTCGTTGGATGGTAGGATCACGCGGTAGGCGATGCGGTGAGTGCGATGATCTTCCAGCCGAAGCATGTTTTGAGCTTCAGTCAACTCGAGGAGTGGGGCCTGACGGAGACGGCGACGATCCGGCTGCTGCTGGCGTGCGCGCTGGGCGGGATCATCGGGGTGGACCGCGAATACCACCATAAAGCGTCCGGCATTCGGACGAATCTTTTGATCTGCTTCGGCGCGGCGCTGTTCACGTATCTTTCTCCGCTGATTGCGGGCGACCTGAGCACGAACAAGGGACAGATCGCTTCGAACATCGTGCAGGGCGTGGGGTTTCTGGGCGCCGGGCTGATCCTGCATAATAGTAACCGCATCAGTGGCCTGACCAGCGCGGCGACGGTATTTGCAGTGGCGGCGGTGGGCATGACCTGCGGCGCGGGTCTTTATCTGCCGGCGGTGTTCGCGACGTTGCTGATCCTGCTGGCGCTGGAGGCGGTGGGCGCGCTGGAGACGGGCGCCAATCTGAAGCTGCAGAGCCGGGTGTATGAAGTGCGCGGTCCGAATGGCGATGCGATGTACCTCTCGGTGCTGAATGTGATGGATGGTGAGAAGAGAAGGCTGGAAGGCGTGGAGCGGGACACGCTGCCGGGTATGACACGGCTTTCGTTTACGGTGATGGCGACGCAGCGGGGACATCGCCGGCTGATAGAGATGCTGACGAAAGCGGCGGCCGTGACCGAGGTGCTGAACTTCCGGACGTGGGAAGAAGAGTGAGGGACGAAGGCGTGATCGAGTTCGCCAAGGCGCATGCCTGCGGAAATGATTTTCTGATTGTGGATGCGGCACAGGGGTCGGGCCGCGATTTGTCGCGGCTGGCGCGAGAGATGTGCGCGCGAACGACCGGCATTGGCGCGGATGGCGTCGAGTACCTGACGCAGCGCAGCGAGCGCGAAGGCGCGATCCATCTATACAACGCAGACGGCACGGCGGCTGAGCTTTCCGGCAATGGCACGCGCTGCGTTGCGGCATGGATGGCGTATCGTGAAGGACTGCGCGGTGGCGATGCAGTGCGGATGGAGACGGGTGCGGGTTTGCGCGTATGCATGCTCGAAGCTGTGAATGGCGCGGAGTTTCAGTTCACAACGGCGATGGGTGTGCCGCGCGTGGAGCGCAAGCAGGTGAAGCTGGACCTGAAGCTGAACGGGCGAGTGATGGTGGATGGCGCAAATGTGGATATGGGAAATCCCCAGTTCATCGTCATGGTGCGCGATGAAGACTTCGTATTAGCAGGGCGGCCGTGGCAGGAAGTGGGAGCGGCGATATGCACACATCCCGATTTTCCCGCGGGGACGAACGTGGAGTTTGTGCGGCGGCTGGAGAATGATCGCATTGAGATTCGGATTTACGAGCGCGGTGTGGGGCCGACGTCATCCTCCGGTACCGGAACGAGCGCGAGCGCGGCGGCGATGATGGCGTTGGAGGGCGCGCCGCGACGGCTGAATGTGCTGGCGCCGGGAGGCGAGCAGGTTGTGGAGTGGCCTGATGAAAAGGCGGAGCTGCGGCTGACCGGGCCGGCCGTGGTGCTGGCGCAGGGGCAGTGGCTGTGATGGCGCGGCCGATTCGGCTGGCGGTGGTGGCGCCGGCAAGCAATGCTGATCCGGAGAAGGTGCAGCGCGGAGTCGAGCGACTGCGCGCGCTGGGTCACGGGGTGACGCTGATGCCGCGTGTACTGGGGCAGGCATGGCCCTACTTTGCAGCGACTGCGGAGCAGCGGCTGGCCGATCTGCATGCGGCGTTTGCGAATCCGGAGATCGATGCAGTGATCTGTATCCGCGGCGGATACGGAAGCAATTACCTGCTGGAGGGTCTGGATATCGACCTGCTGCGGCGGAACGCGAAGCCGTTTATCGGCTACAGCGACCATACTGCGATTGCCACGTGGATGCTGGAGCAGGCCGGGGTTCCTTGGCTGCACGGGCCGATGGTGGCCGCGGATTTTTCGCGAGGCGACGGCGTGGACCTGGTGAGCTTCGCGGCAGCGCTGGGTGGGGATGCCTACCGCGTGGGGAACGAGTCGGGCTTGCGCGTACTGCAAGCGGGCACGGCGCGAGGCGTGCTTTATGGCGGATGCCTGAGCCTGATTGCAGCATCGATGGGGACGCCGTTTGCAGCGCAGACCGAGGGCAAGCTGCTGTTCCTGGAGGACCTGGGCGAGAAGCCGTATCAGATTGACCGCATGCTGCGGCATCTGCGGCTGGCAGGAAAGTTTGAGGGCGTAACCGGAATTGTGTTCGGGGAGATGTTAGATTGCCATTCGGCAGGGGCTCCCCCCGACCTGACGGAGCGGGTGATCCTGACGGTGCTGGATTGGTTTCCCGGACCGATTGCGTATGGATTGCGCTCGGGACATGTGTCGCGCAGCAATGTTACGTTGCGGTTTGGAGTGGAGGCGGAACTGATAGCGAGCGGCAAGACAGCGGAGCTTCGGATAGGAGAGCGCGCGGAGCGGGACAAGAGAGCGGATGAAGACTGAAGCGAAGCACATACACCTGATCGGGATTTGCGGCACGGCGATGGCCTCGCTTGCCGGAATGTTGCAGTTGCAGGGGCACCGCGTGACGGGCTCGGACGCAGCGGCGTATCCGCCGATGTCGGACTTGTTGCGCTCGCTGGGGATCCCGGTCATAGAGCCATACGCGGAGAAGAACCTGAAGCCGCGGCCGGACCTGGTGATTGTGGGCAACGCAATCTCGCGCGGCAATGTGGAGCTGGAGTATGTGCTGAATGAGCGGATTCCGTTTCGCTCGATGGCGCAGACGGTGTATGAGGAGTTCCTCACAGGGCGCGAGTCGCTGGTGGTGGCGGGCACGCACGGAAAGACAACGACGACGAGCATGCTGGCGTGGATTTACGAGACGGCGGCGCGCATGCGCGGGGAGGAGGCGGGGCCCTCGTTCCTGATCGGCGGCGTGGCGGAGAACTTCGGCACCAGCTTTCAGGTGACAGACGGGAGGAGCTTCCTCCTGGAAGGCGACGAGTATGACACGGCGTTCTTCGACAAGGGGCCGAAATTCATGCACTACTTTCCGGATGCCGTGATTCTGACCCACGTGGAGTATGACCATGCGGACATCTACCGCGATCTGGATGCGGTCAAGACGGCATTCAAGCGGCTGGTGAACCTGGTGCCGCGGCGCGGGCGCGTGGTGGGGTTTGACGGCAGCGCTAACGTGAGCGAGTGCGTGGCGAACGCTTTCTGCAAGGTGGAGCGCTATGGATTTGCCGAGGGATCGGAGTGGCGGATGCGCGACTTGGCGCATCGCAACGGCAGGACCGAGTGGCAGGTAATGCGCGAGGGCAAGCCGTGGCTGAAGCTGGCGCTGCCGATGGCGGGCGAACATAACGCGCTGAATGCGACGGCGGCGGCGGCGCTGGCGGCGGGCCAGGGCATCGATGAGCAGGCGATTGTAGATGCGCTGGCGAGCTTCAAGAGCGTGAAGCGTCGGTTGGAAATCCGGGCGGTGGAGCGCGGCGTGACGGTGATCGACGACTTCGCGCATCATCCGACGGCCATTCGCGAGACGCTGCGCGCGCTGCGTGGCGCGTATCCGGAGTCGCGGCTGTGGGCGGTGCTGGAGCCGCGATCGAATACGCTGCGGCGCAATGTGTTTGAACGCGAGCTTGTCGATGCCCTGGCGCTGGCGGACGAGGTTGTGCTGGCCGGTGTCTTCAAGCAGGAAAGCATACCGGCGGGGGAGCGGCTGCATCCGGAGTCGGTGGTGCGGGCGCTGGCTGCGCAGGGACATCGGGCCTTGCTGGCCGCGAATGTGGAGGAGATTGTCGCGCATGTTGCGGCGGGCGCGAGTCAAGGCGACGTGGTGGCGATTCTCTCGAATGGCGGCTTTGACGGCATCTACGAGAAGCTGCCGGCGCGGCTTGCCGCTGTGCCCGCGACGGCGAAGGTGTGACCCCGAAGGGCGATGCGTGGACTTGTCCTCATTTTGATCTGGACTCTGCTGGCTGTGCCGGCAGCGCTCGTGGTTTTTCCCTGGACGCTGATCACGCGCGACACCCGGCTCCTGTTCCGTGTGGGTTTTTGGATCACGAGGGCGGGATTGCCGCTGGTCGGGCTGCGTGTGGTGGTCAAAGGGTTTGAACGATTCCCACGAGGGGCATCCATCGTGATGGCGAACCACTCGTCGAATCTCGATCCCGACGTGCTGCTCCCATTATTGCCGGGGCGGGTGGTGATCTATCTGAAGGCTTCGTTGATGAAGATTCCGGTGCTGGGTTACGCGATGCGACTGGCGGGGTTCATTCCTGTCGTGCGCGACGGCAGCGTGGAGAGCGCGAAGGCGGCAAGCAAGCTGGCCCGGCGCGCGCTGGAGCAGGGAAGCTGCTTAGTGTTGTTTCCCGAGGGGACGCGCTCCCGAGATGGGTCGCTGCTGCCGTTCAAGAAGGGTCCGTTTTTCCTGGCGATGGAGTCGGGCGCGCCGGTGGTGCCGGTGTCGATTGCCGGGACGACGGCGTTGCTGCCGAAGGGCAGCAAGCGGCTCAAGAGCGGCACGGTTACAGTTACGTTTCACGAGCCGGTGCACCCGGCGGATTTTGCTGACAAGGATGCGCTGATGCTGGCGGTGCGGAACGCAATCGAGTCAAGAATGCGAACTGCCTGATGCGGGCTACTTCATGATGGCGTTGTAGCCGTCGGCGAGCAGGCGCTGCTTCATGGCTTCGGCCTGCGCCTTGTCGGTGAAGGGGCCGACCTGCACGTGATACAGCTTGTCTCCGCTACCGGGATGCACTGAAGGATTGAAGCCGCGCTTGCGCAGTGCGCCGGCGAGCACTTCGGCATCTTCCTGGCGGCTGATGGCGGCGATCTGCACCATGATGGGATGGCCCGGAATGATAGGCGCGTCAGTAGGGGCCTGCTCGAGCGGAGCGGAGATGCCGGCGTGCGGCTTCCCGGGCAGTGTGGCCCGATGCGAATAGGGCACTGCGTTGAGCGAAGGAGTCGACGAGGCGGTCTCGGCGGGTTGGGCCGGCTTAGCCGGCGCTTTTGCGGGGGGCGGCGCGTGGGCTTCCTTCTCCGCAGAGGCCGGAGGAGCGGATGTGGCCGGCGCGGGCGAGGGTGCGGCCGAAGACTTGTTGTCGTCGTCCGAGAGATTGTCTGCGTTGTCGTCCGGCGGCTTGATGGGGGCGCTGAGCGCGTTCTCCGGCAGCGAGGAAGTGGCGGCGGCCGCAGGCGTGGCTTCCGCGGGGGCGGCGGCGCGCGCGTTGCGGCGGCCCATGGTGTAGCCAAAGGCAAAGAAGATGCCGCAGATAATCACGACGCCGAAGAAGATGCTGAGCAAAGAGCCGATGCCCAGCGTCAGATCGGCATCCTGCCTGGGCTCGTGTGAGTCGTCCTCGTCGAAGAGCGAGTTCATGGATGTTCGTCAGGTCTTGGCGGCGGAGGCGGAGCACCGACTCCCGGTCCCGCTGCACCCTGTACAGTTTTATTGAACAACGAGATCAACTCAATAGGTAGGGGAAAGACGATAGTTGTATTTTTTTCGGTACCTATGTCGGTAAGGGTTTGAAGATAGCGGAGTTGCAGGGTGATGGGCTGCTGCGCGAGCAGGGCGGCAGCATCGACCAGACGCTGCGAGGCGGCGAATTCGCCCTCGGCATTGATGATCTTGGAGCGCTTCTCACGTTCGGCCTCGGCCTGCTTGGCCATGGCGCGCAGCATGGACTCGGGAAGATCGACCTGCTTGACTTCGGTACTGGTGACCTTCACACCCCAGGGAGCGGTGTGCTTGTCGAGAATTTCCTGGATGCGCGCGTTGAGACTTTCGCGGTGGCTGAGCAACTGGTCGAGCTCGACTTCGCCGAGCACGGAGCGCAGCGTGGTCTGGGCGAACTGCGAGGTCTGGTAGACGTAGTTCGAAACCTCGATCACCGCCTTTGAGGGATCGACGACGCGCAGGGTGATGACCGCATTGACCTTGAGGGTGACGTTGTCGCGGGTGATGATGTCCTGCGGCGGGACTTCGAGGACTTCCTGGCGCAGAGAGATGCGCACCATCTGGTCGAAGGGACGGAAGATGAGGATGACGCCCGGGCCCTTGGGACGAGGCAGTGCGTGACCGAGTCGGAAGACAACGCCGCGTTCGTATTCGCGGAGGATCTTGATGGAGCCGAGAATGTAGAGCGCGATGATGACGATGATGATGAGGGTGAACATGCTCATGGAAGGGCGTTTCCTCGCGCAAGAAGTGTACCGCGGACTTGCCGTCCGAGGCGGGCGCGCCTGCGGCGCATTTTGTCGGGTTCGCTTCCTTTGGTCGCTCGCGTTTGGTGCTGTGCCCTGCGAAAAACCGCGCAGGCCGCGCATCCCGGTTTGCTCAGGATGACAGAGTGTTCCCGGGACCAGAGAGCTGTTGGCGGGTGTGGAACTGGAACAGGTCCTCGCTGAGTTGCCGGTTGCGCATGGCGAAACGGAGCAGGCGACGGAAGCCCTGGCGGAGGCACCCCCTCCCGGTGCGGGAGGCTGCGGTATAAGCCGTGCCAAATCATGAGGATATGTGGTCTCCCGAGCATCAAAGTCGTATTTCTAAAGGACTTACCGGTAAAGTCGTCCAATGATTGGGGTTAGCGGGCGCCATGGAGCGAGTCAGCGAGCCGGCAAGTCAGCCATAAAAGATAAAAAGCCACCGCGTTGGTGGCTTTTTCTCCCTGATTCTCTATTTTTATTGTAGCGAATTGGGTGGAATGAATTGGCAGGTTTGTTGTGGATTGAGGACACGGTGGTAATGGGTGATTCGGTGGATGCTTCGCGTCGACTTATCTCGCCTACCCTACGGTTGCCAGGATGGGGCACCGGGCAAGAATCTTCTGCGGCACAGACTTGCTGGCGAGACGCCGACTTGTCGCGATTCTTCGCTCGCACGGATTTTGTGACATCGAAGACATCAATTTCCAGGAGATCACGTCCAGGTTCGGCCGCGCCGTTCAAGGACTCGCGCCCGGACACGCTGGTGTTCATGTTGTCTACGCCAAGCACTAATTGAACGCGGTCATCTGTTGCTATTCAAATACAGAGCCCGTCCACACCGACAGATCCGGTTTATGTACGAACGGGTGCAGCCCCGACACACTGTCCAGTTTGTAATCCGGCGCGCAAAGCATGCGTTCTCGGCGGATTTCCGGCTATCCGGAAGCTATGTTCTCCCGCGCACAGGAAGTCAGCCACTCGGCAAGCTCAATTCTCGATTGATGAGAACAAGGCTTAGCACGTTTCCAGAACAGAACGACTGAAAGAGTGCGTTGGCGATTATCCACTCACCGAAACTCAGACGAACTGCTGATTTGCGGCTTGCCGACGATCCACCCCAGAATACGCAACATGCTCTCAGGGAAGATCGACATCGAGGGCGTAGATTTCTTCGGTGCCAGTGTCGCGCAAGACCAGAGGGGAACCATCGGGGGTCAATCCAACCCAGGTCCAGCCAAAGACCCCGGTCCGCCGGACGTCCTGCAAGCTTGTTATTTGTTCGAGACTCCCATCAGCAATGCGCAAACGGTAGAGGATTGGCGGTCTCTCAGCGGAGCGAAAGTATAAATATCTTGAGTCCGGTGACCAGTTCGGAAAAGCAGCGGTGACCTGCCCCTGCTGGCGCCACTTTCTGCTCGAAAAATCGAATATCCACAGGGTATTTGAACCTGCTTGTGCGGCCGCAATATGGCGGCCGTCGGGCGACCATCGAGGAGAGAAAAGTCCTTTCGACCCGGGCAAGGTGGAAACCTGGCGGGAACGCAAATCCATGATCTGAATCGTGCTCGTGGTCGAAGCCCCAGGGTCAAATACTACAGGCGCTGTGCTAAAAACCACGGAGTTGCCATCTGCCGACCAACTGGGGTCGCCAGCCCAGGGTCTGATCTCGTGCAGTTCTCCCCCATCAGCAGAAACAATGTACATGGTCCAGGACTTGCCAGTGGAGATGGCTTGGAAAACGATCCGCTTCCCGTCCGGCGCCCAGTGTGGCAGATAGGCAGTCATAGGCTGGAATGTAAGCTGGAGCTTCTCGGTTCCATCCAATTTGCTTCGCCACAGCGTGCCATCCGGCACGGCGACGTAGGTGACCCACTGGCGGTCTCGCGAAAAATCCACGTTGTCCGCCGAATTGCCAGACAGATACGGCATGAACTG
This sequence comes from uncultured Acidobacteriaceae bacterium, assembly GCA_963836835.1. Taxonomy (GTDB): domain Bacteria; phylum Acidobacteriota; class Terriglobia; order Terriglobales; family Acidobacteriaceae; genus KBS-83. The sequence goes on from CAWILE010000001.1 coordinate 384,619, forward strand.
TCTTGATCTTGTGTCGTATCGCACCAGTTCCCCGCGCCTCTGCACCCCAACAGCAAAGAGCTTTCTGCCATCGTAGCTCGGCTGAGGACCCTTAAAACTCAGTGGGCCGCTGGTCAATTGCACCGGGGTTGATTCCGGCTTTTGCAGCACTCCGGGTTTCTCCCGGATCGCCCAGATGTCGGACCTGAAATTACGTGTAGATTGGAAAACAAAGTACCTCCCGTCGCGGGTCCACGAACCACAACACTCGGCAGGCGAAGCATTCCAGCCCGCAAGCAACGGATGGAGACCGGACCCGTCGTCCCGCACCTCCCAGAGAGAGGTCGTGTTCTTCTGTAGATCTGTAACAGTAAACCGCAACAAGCGCCCATCGGGTGACCACCGCATCCAGGAGGGCGTGCCATTCACCTTCGCGAACTTGCGGGAGTCAGTGCCGTCACTTTTCGCCACGTAGAGCGCACGGCCGATGGCATACACAATCCTCTTCCCATCAGGGAACCAGGCAGCGTCGGTGGAGGTCACATCATTAATTCGGTGTCCCGGTCCGGAGACGGTCGGAATAACCCAAAGCGGTCCGCGCCACAAGTATCCTTCCCTGCTCTGCAGGAGAAGCTCCGAACCATCCGCAGAGACAGCTGCCAGACGGTGGAAGAAAAACGGACTCATATTGGGCGTCGTCAGACGTGAAGGTTCGCCTCCTGTTGCGGACACCTCGTATGGTCCATACGGTGGGCCCAGGATAGATCCGAAGTAGAGCCTCGAGCCATCCGTGAGAATAGGAGGATCTTTGGTAAGACCATCAAAAGTAAGTTGCGTGGAACTCAAGACCCTGGGTGGTCGGATGGGTCGCGTCAGCCAGTATGCGAAGAGCCCAATCAGGATCACCACTCCACCCGTCAGGCCGACTGCCCAGCGAATTGCTGACGACGCCTTGGGAACGGCCACCACACCTGGAGCAACCAGCGCCGGCGCTGCTGAAGTCAATGACGCTGCCGGAGGAGGGGCTCGGGATGCACAGCGGGGCCAAGGAAACGATAGCCCCGCTTGGGAATGGTCTCTATATATCGAGGACTTTCGGCATCGTCGCCAAGCGCCTCTCTCAGCTTGCCCACCGCCACGCGGAGGCTGCCGTCGAAATCAACGAACGTATCGCCCGGCCAGAGACGGCTTCGCAGTTCCTCCCGGCTAATGACTTCTCCCGGACTCTGAAGCAGTGCGACAAGGAGCCGATACGGTTGCTCCTGCAGCTTGATGCGTCTCCCGTTCTTAAGGAGCTCCCCCAAGGCGGCGTTTACCTCAAACGGACCGAATTGATAGACAATTCCGGGATGTGTTTGCACATTTGGGCAACCCCAAGCCGTGAGGATCGATGAGGAGTGAGTCTACCACCGCGTGACACTGGTTAATAGGTCTTTCCTATCCGCTTGAAACACATCAGCTTAGGCGTTAACAAAGCCATCACGACAAGTTGCTTTGACCTTGAGGGCCACGTGGGTTCTGATGCCCCTGCCACCGGTTGGTCGCCCTCTGGTTCCGCCGGTTATCTCACTAGAGGTATTACACAATGCGAATGCAGAAGACACAAATGAAGTACATCGTAGCTATCGCGCTTATGCTCAACCTCGGTGTCGCAACCGTTTACGCGCAACGTTATCCAGTAAAGATGGCGTATTCGGGAACGTCCGGGGCCAGCGCGATCAATCTACAGCAGCCCGGCGCACAGACTGGAGAAGAGAATTTCGCCGGGTACGGCACACTGGGACAATTCACCTTTCTTCTTATAAGCGGCGAGACGACTTCTCCGCAGCACCCACCAAGCACGTGCTCCGGCCCAGCTAACATCTATTTCACCAGGGTCGGTGGCGCCGGCGTTTTTCGCTTCCAGGACGGCAGTCTATTGAAGGTCAATCTCACGCAGGGCGCCGATTGCGTAGATCTCGCAGCCCAACAGGGCCACTGTGTTCTGAGTCTTCAAATCGCTGGTGGAACCGGCCGTTTCAAGGATGCTTCCGGCACCCTGAGGTTGACCGAGACGAACGTCCCGGTCTTGGCCGACACCTCAAACAACCCTGTCTTTTTTGCGAGTACGGGAAAATTTACCGGAACGGTCTCCGGAGTAGCCAGAGAGGCGGGCCGCCAAGAGGAGCCGCAATAGGAAGGGGCAGATGCGCGAACTCCTACTCACTATGCTCTCCGGCGATTGGGGATTCGGGGCGGATAAGGGGCTTGGCGCTGACGCACTGCGCAGTGGCTGGATCGGATTAACGATAAAATCTCCGATCGGCTCCGGGCAGACGTGAGCACCTCGGTTCCTGCGCGACTCGTAGGCGATAAGAAATTCCACATGAGCGTATAGTCGCCGTCTCATATTTTGGCCGGCTGGCGGTCCCCGAAAATCATGTGAGCGGTAGCTCCTCCCTGGTCGGCCAGTCCTACGAATTTACCGCTCGCCCGACTCAAGCTGGATCTCAACTGTCGGTAACATGGCGAAGCACGTTTCCACAGCTGCGACGCTGGAAACGCGCATTGGCGAGTATGCACTCACCGAGATCCGCGGCAGGCTCAGTTACAAAGGCTTCCTCTGCACTGCACTACTGATGATTGAAGTCGATCGGCTGTCCGTCTTTCATTACGAACATCACATGTTCCAGCCGGCTCACGTCAGCTAAAGGATCGCCCTTTACAGCCACAATATCGGCAAGCTTCCCGACTTCGATGGAGCCGATCTGCGTGTCCATTCCCAGTAATCTGGCGGCCGCCAACGTTGCGCTCTGGATTGCCTCCATCGGGGTCATGCCATGGCTCACCATCATCTGAAATTGCTGAGCTGGATTTGATGTCCAATCAGTCGCGCCGGCATCCGTTCCGAATGCGATTTTGACCTTTGCTTTGAGGGCTCTCTCGAATGTATCGAAGCTTCGCTTCGAAAAATCGTCCCACTTGGCTTTATCGTCGCGGCCGGGAAGCCCTGCCACATACGAGATCACGAAGAGGGTCGGCACGAACGCAATACCACGATCTTTCATCAGCCTTAGATCAGTGTCGTCGATGTCCACTCCATGCTCAACGCTGTCAACACCACTTGCGATCGCGCGGTGACTGCCCTCGAGCGCTATGGTGTGCATTGCGACTTTTACGCCCTTCTTGTGGGCCTCATCGACAATTGCTGAAATCTCTTCTTCCGAGTATTTAGTCCCGTTCTCCGGCCCGGGCATGACCGCGTCGTAGAGCTTAATCCAATCCGAGCCCTCATTTACGATGCGATCAACCGCAGGCCTCAAATCAGTGGGTCCCTTAACGCCAAAGTTTCGAGTTTCTGTGTCACTTATCGCAATCTTGAGCCGCGGTCCAAGAAGTGATCCGTTGGCAATCGTATCTCGGATATCAATGTCGGATGGTCCCAAACCGTCGGTGCCGAGATTTCGGACTGTCGTAAACCCGTACCGCAACGTTCTCAGCAGGTTTTCCGCGGAGATGCTCTTCGATGGCGTCTGGAGTTCACGACGTTGAGCATCTTGATTGATCAGATGAACGTGAACGTCGATCAGGCCAGGAAGACACGTCGCGGTAGATAGATTAATGGTCCTCGCGGTCGAATTGTGCGTAACAGCGTGTCCATTTTTGCTGAGGCTGGCGATCCTGTTGCCTTCGACCCGCAGCAGAACGTTCTTCCGAGGGACGGCAGAGACTCCGTCAATCAAGGTTCCACAACGAATGAGAGTCACAGGTGGGGAAGAGGCTGGCGGCTCCGATCTCGCTCCAGGGAGGAACAAGATCGAGAACATTGCCAACATGCAGCCAGGTCGGAGGTGCTTTTTCATAGCACAACCATGCTGCCTTTCTCGGGGAAACGAAGGATACCACTCAAAGCTGAGGGGAACTGAGCTGCATCAAGGCCGCGAATGGAGAGTTTTATGCTGCCCTGAGTTTGTTGCCGGCTACCCGGAAGTAATTCACTTGTCTGTGTAGTCGGCTTGTCGGACAGCTGACGGACAAGTCTTGAGAAACGCGCTTCTCGCCAGGAATGATTTGAGGTGAGGTGAGTGACTCGGCGACGCACTTATTAACGGCTCGCGGGGAGCGTAACGCCGAAGCTCGTTTTGCTGCTCTCGCTTTGCAAACCCTCGATCTGCACAGTGGCTGTCCAATGAATGTGGGTAGGGGAAGCCCGGGCGCAGTTGTATCGAGCCACTCTGTTTGCTAGTTTGGCGCAGATGCCGCCGCCTGTGCCCGACCAACTCGGCAAAACGATTGAAACTCTGTACCGGTCGGAGTCAGGCCGGGTTCTGGCGACGCTCGTGCGCTTCCTCAGAGGCTTCGATGTCGCCGAAGAGGCGATGCATGAGGCATTCGCCGCTGCTCTGGAATCCTGGCAGACCGGCATCCCGGACAAGCCGATCCCGTGGCTGATTTCCACTGCACGCTTCAAGGCCATCGACGTTATACGCCGGCGCGCGCGCTTCGACGGCGCACAGAGAGATCTGATTGCCCACATAGAATCGCGCGTCAACGAAGTTTCCCTCGATGACGAGGAGATCGAAGATGACCGCCTCCGTCTGGTCTTCACCTGCTGCCATCCCGCTCTGGCGCCGGAAGGACAGGTTGCGCTGACGCTTCGGGAGGTTTGCGGCCTGACGACGGAGGAGATTGCCCGGGCATTTCTGGTGACGCCGGCGACGCTCGCCCAGCGCATTGTGCGCGCCAAGGCCCTCATCCGCGATAAGGCAATTTCATACCAGGTGCCGGCGCCGCAGGAATTGCCGGAGCGGCTGGACGCGGTTCTTCAGGTCATCTACCTCGTCTTTAACGAGGGTTACTCGGCCGCGGCGGGAGCGGAGGTGACGCGGGCCGAACTGACCGGCGAGGCGATTCGATTGGGCCGGTTGCTGACCGAACTCCAGCCGGAGCCGGAAGTGATTGGGCTGCTTTCCCTGATGTTGCTGCAGGAATCCCGTCGCGCCGCGAGAACCTCTGCGACGGGGGAGCTGATTTTGCTGGAGAACCAGGATCGGTCGCTCTGGAACCGGGAGCAGATCGCGGAGGGAGTGGTCCTGGTGGAGAAAGCCCTGAAGTCCCGCCGCTTCGGCGCGTACACATTGCAGGCGGCGATTGCGGCCGTCCATGCCGAGGCGGTATCGGCCACTGCCACCGACTGGCGGCAGATTGTTGCGCTTTACAACCAACTGGTACGGATGCAGCCTTCGCCGGTTGTCCATCTGAATCGCGCCGTGGCAATTGCCATGCGTGACGGTCCAGAGGCTGGTCTGGCGCATATCGACGCAGTGTTGGAGCACGGCGAATTGGCAAACTACTACCTGGCGCATTCGGCCCGCGCCGAGATGTACCGCAGGCTGGGCAGGACCGCTGAGGCTCGTGCTTCCTATGAGAAAGCCCTGGCGCTGACCCAACAGGAACCAGAGCGGCAGTTCCTGCAGGAACGGATTCGGCAGCTGAATTAAAAAATTGGAGTGGCTGTCGATTTTCCGTCGCGCCAACGACTATAGGGCAAGAGAACGATGCGCTAAGAGCAAAACCAGAGTTGAGATGCCCATCCAGCTTCAGTTCGGCAGGCTTTCTCTTGACGGAAAAAGCCTCAGGACAATAGTCGCCTTGGGTACAGCGACTCTGATTTTGCTTTACGGTTCCTGAGTGAACAGGAACGAGTCATCGAAACAAGCCGCAGGAACCAAGGAGAAAAAGTCATGCCGCAGTATTTGGTTTGCAACTACCTTCCCGACGACTTCGACCCGTCCACCGTAACTGAAGCGATGATGGAAGAGATTCATGCGCTCAACCGCGAAATGATTGCTGCCGACGTGAGGAAATTCGCCTGCGGTATTTCCCCGGCCCACAACGCGAAGACGCTGCGGAAGCAGTCCGATGGCAAGGTGCTGGTCACCGACGGACCGTTCACGGAGACCAAGGAGCACATGGGTGGTTTCTGGATTCTGGAAGCCGCCAATCTGGACGAGGCGCTGGCATGGGCGAAGAAGGGCGCCATCGCCTGCGATGTGCCCGGCGAGGTGCGCGAGCTTCTTTTCTACCCGGCTCCAGAGGGACCAACCAAATAGTCTCACCCGCCGCGACTTCGGAAGACGCGCCGTCTTGACCATGGATGAAGCACCCCCGGACAGAGACCTGTCCGCGGGGCTCCGCAACGCGCAAGCGCTAAGCTACGGCGCTGGCCCCGATCCGGAAGAAAGAGGAGAAGAACCGTGAAATACCTCTGTTTTGGCTACTACGACAAAGGCAAAGTTGAAGCGATGAGTGACGCCGAACGGAACGCCATGTTCGACGCATGCTTTGACTACGACGACCATCTTCGCGCCAACGGGCAGTGGGGTGGTGGTAAAGCGCTTCAGGGTCCGGAAACCGCCTTGACCCTGTCGTGGAAGAACGGCAAAGTGGCAACCACCGACGGCCCCTATGCAGAAACCAAGGAACAACTCGGCGGCCTTCTCATCCTTGAGGCGCGGGACATGAATCATGCTGTCCAACTCATGGCGCAGCACCCGTCTCTGAGGTACGGCAGCATCTTCGAGATTCGGCCAGCGGGGGACATGAGCGAAATCATGAAGGCAAGTGAGCAGCGGCGGAGCCAGAAGACTGCACGCTGAAGGCGGTTCCACTTCGTCACCAGGCTGATACAGCTGACATAGACGCTAATTCGCCTCTGTTGGTGCTTGAGGGAACTCCGGCGAGATGCAGATCCTTCGCTTTGCTCGGACGACAAGGCTGAGATGGATCAGGCGTGGGGGAGGGGTTCGACCGTGAGGGTCAGGCCGTCGACGGCGGTGACGCGGACCTTGGCGTCGCGCGGAGTTGGGGTTGGGGAGTGGGCTTCCCAGATTTCGCCGTGGACCATGACCTGACCGGTCGGATCGAGCGGCTTGATGACGACGGCGATCTGGCCGAGCAATGCGTCTGTGCCGACCATGGATTTGTTGTGCCTGGCACGCAAGGCGATGCGCACGAGAAAGACAGTGATGAGACCGAAGGCGACGCCTGCGGCGATGGCGGTGCCGGCGTGCACACGCATCTGCGGGATAGGCCCCTCGACAAGGGTGAGCATGCCGAGCACGAGGCAGATGATGCCAGCTATGGCGAGGATGCCGTGGCTGGTGAACTTGACTTCAAGCACGAGCAGGATGGCTGCGGCAATCAGCAGCATGACCGCGGTGTAGTGGACGGGCAGCAGGTTGAGCGCGAAGAGCGACATGAGCACCAGCAGCGTGCCGAGCGTGCCGGGCACGATGGTGCCTGGGGCGTTGAACTCGAGATAGATGAGCAGGGCGCCGACGACCAGCATGAGGACGGCGAGGTCCGGGTTCATCAGGCGATCGAGGACGCGATCGCGCAGCGTGGGGATGACGACATCGATCGCGGCGTTCTTTGTGTGCAGCACGGTCTTTGTGCCATCCATGCGCGTGACGGTGCGGCCATCGATGTCGTTGAGCAGGGCGGTGCGGTCGGGCGCGATGATGTCGATCAGGCCGAGGTCTTTCGATTCGTGGGCAGTGTAGGACTTGGAATTGCGGACTGCGTCCTCGGCGGCCTTGGGATTGCGTCCGCGCTGCGCGGTGTAGGAGCGGAGGAGCGCGGCGGCATCGTTTTCTATCTTCTGCTTCATGGTGTCGTCGAGCTTGGCGCCGGCGACGACGGGATGGGATGCGCCGGCATTGGTGCCGGGCGCCATGGCGGCGATGTCTGCGGCCTCGAGGATGAAGAAGCCGGCGGAGCCGGCACGTGCGCCTTCGGGCGCGACATAGACGATCACGGGAACGGGCGACGAGCCGATGCGGCCGACCATATTGCGCGTGGTGGAAAGCAGGCCGCCGGGCGTGTCGAGTTCTATGAGGAGGGCGTTGGCCCGGATGTCGGCCGCGTGATTGAGGGCGCGGTTGAAGTAGTCCTCGCTGATGGGCTGGATGGTGTCCTGCAGGCGCAGGGCGACCACGACGGGATGTGCCGATTGTGCTTTTGCGCCAGCCAATGCGAGCAGCAGGAGCAAAGCGAGGCGGATCGAGCGGAAGGCTTTCATGGCTTGGGTGGGGCGGGAGCGGGAGATGCGTTGAGCGCCTGCTGGAGAGCGCGGGCGTCGGAGTTGCCGGGCTCGACTTCGAGGGCGCGGCTGACGTCGTCGCGGGAGGCATCGAGATGGTGCTGGGTGCGGTCGAGCCGCGCGAGGGTGAGCCAGGCGGCCGCATTCGGGCGGAGCTTGATGGACGCCTGGGCTTCGGACCGGGCCTGCGCGTCGTCGCCATTGCGGCGGCGGACCTCCGCGAGGCCGGCGTGGGCATCCGGGTCATTGGGGTTGGCGGCGAGGGCGAGGTGGAACTCACGCTCGGCTTCGAGCATCAGGCCGCGACCGAGATAGGTGGTGCCGTTTTTGGTGAGCGCTGCGGCTTGCCGGTCCGGGGGCAGGGCAGCGAGGTGCTGCGCTTCCATCTCTTCCATCTCGGAGGCTGCCTGGCGGAAGGAGGCGTCGTTGTAGCTGCGCTTGATGCGCTCGAGCGGGAGGCTGCGCCCGGACTGAGCGTTTGGATCGCCGCCTTTGGCTTGTGCGCTCGCGGGGACGAGGGCGGGCGGGCTGGGCTGGCGCAGCATGTTCTGGAGGCTGAGGGCTTCGGAGTCCTCGGGACGAAGCTTGAGCGCTTCGCCGATGGCGGCGAGCGCGTTGCGGGTGTCGCCGCGGCGCGCGAACGCGATGGCGAGATTGAACTGGTAGTCGGCATCGTGCGGATTGCCGTTGATGGCTTCCTGAAAGAGCGCGCCGCCATCATGGCCGCGGCGCGATGCGGCGACGCCCTGGTTGTTGACGACTTCGGGCAGGGGAAGCTGTGCGGCGACAAAAGCGAAGGCTTCTTCCGCCTCGTCGTAGTGGCCTGTGTAGAAGAAGGCGAGGCCACGGTAGAACTCGGCTTCGAGCGCAGCGCGGTCTGTTTTGCGCAGGTGGCCAAGGGCGGCGGCGGAGGCGTCAAACTGCTGTTCGGAGAAGTAAGTCATGCCGAGCGCAAGCCATGCCGGGGAGTAGGTGGGGTTTTCGGCGACGGCGATCTTCAGGTGGGCGATGCTCTCGGAGGGCGTGGTTTCGAGGATGCCGCGAATGTAGTTCTCGAATCCGTTCAGGCGAAGGTTTGCGCCGGCAGCGTGAAAGCTGGCTTCCGGCAGCGGGAACTTCGGGTCGAGACCACGGGCAACGCGCCAGGAGAGGGTGCCGAGGACGTCGAGCATGTGATCGAGCGCGCCATCTGCAACGATGGGCTGGCCGAGGCGCAGGGCGTTGACATCGAGCAGCTCGGCGGTGACGTAGAGATTGCTGCCCTGGAGGGTGTAGTAGCCGACGATGATGTCGTCGGCGTCCAGGGTCTGGGCGAGGCGGATGGCGGTGGCGCGAGAGGGATCGAAGTTCTGCGGCAGGCCGAGGTGCTCGAGCGCGTACTGGCGGTCGGCGCGGCTGATGATGTCGAAGCCGGACGCGCCGAGGCGCTGGTTGAAGACTTCGGAGACGGCCTCACCGATCCAGTCGAGGTTGGGCTGGGCAGTGCGGTTGTCGAAGGGAAGCGCCAGGAGGAGGCGGTGGTGCATCTTGGCCGGGAGGGTGGCGGTCTCGGCGGCGGTTTGCGTGCTGTTGGGCAGAGCAGGGGCGGGCGGGGCGCAGAGCAGGGTGAGGACCGGAGCGATGAGGAGGAGACGCAGTAGTGGTGGGAGGTGGCGCACGCAGCAGTGATTATAGTGCGGCGTATGCCGGGGGATAGATGACGGTGGTGTCTATGCAAGCGCGGCGTCCAGGAGCATGAGTGAGATGATGCGGCCTGTCGGGGTGAAGCCCTGCCCTTGATAGAAGCGGGACAGTCCATGCGCGGCTTCTCCTTCGGGCGTCATGATGACGGCGACCCCGGCGCAGCCTTCGTTGCGGCTCCAGTCGACGGCGGACTGAATAAGCGCACGATCAACGCCACGGCGGCGGTGTTCGGGAAGGACGTAGAGGTCAGCGATCTCGGCCATGCGTCCCCACTCGACATAGAAATTAGTGGTGACGGTGACGACGCCAACGGGGCGGTTTTCATCGACGGCGATTGCGGCCCAGTGATGCGGTTCGCGGCGCATTGCTTCGAAGCGCGCGGCGATGGTGAGTTGGTCGCATGGGAAACCTTCCTCGACAAAAAAGCGTACGAGCAGGTGAATTGCCGAGGGCGCGGTTCCGCCGTCAAAGGGAATGACGGTCTTCATGATGCACGTGGGACGCCGGTCGGACGGGGGGATTACGCGACTGGCGCGAATTCAGCGGAGCTCGGCTTCCTGCGGGCGGTCGAAGTGCAGGACGGCAGCCCATTGGCCTTTGCGCTTCTCATGCCAGACGACTTTGCCGCCGAGCAGGCCGGCGATGGCTTCGGGCGGTAGGTCGCGGTGGAAGTCGAAGTAGCGTCGGTCGAGTTTTTCGTTGCGCTGGCTGAGCGAGAAGGGGAGACGCGGGGGATCGTACTTGGTAGAGAAGATGAGCCCGACGGTGTAGCCGGAGAGGCCGGCGGCGCGCTGGATCTGGGGGAGTGAGAAGTTGTCGATGGTGACGACGGAGACGGGTTGGCGCATGTAGCCGAGCTCGGGGCGGGTGAGCTCGTCGGATGCGGGCCAGGCGGTGAGGATCGTCTGGCCGTGGTAGCGGATGACGGCCTGGTGGATGGCGTCCTGCTGCAGGCGGATGGAGTCGGCATAGGCGAGGCTGTCTTCCGGCGAGAAACGGTATGGCGGATTGACGAAAAGCGCGATCGAGAAAGCAAACGCGGCGAGCGCGACCATGCCGCCCCATGAGGGCACGCGCCGCCAGAAGGCCGTGATACAGACCAGCAGCACCAGCGGATAGAGCGGCAGGAGATAGCGGGTGAGCAGCGCGCCGCCGACGATGGAAAAGAGCAGCGCGTTGGCGCAGAAGACCCAGGCGAGCGGCACGATGAATGCGCGTGGGAGCGGTGGGCGCCGTGTGCCGTCACGCTGCAGCCGGGGGACCAGGAAAAGCGAGGCGCAGGCGCAGAGCACGGGTACGAAGAGGTTCATGTGCGCCGTGAGGTGCACGATGCGGTGCCCGAGCGCGAGCAGGATGCGCAGCGGGGCGAGGGTGGCCTGCGCGTTGTAGCGGAGGTATTCGGGATTGCCGAAGATGTAGCCGGTGTGGCGCCAGTGATAGAAGTACCAGCCGCAGAGCGGGAGGATGGAAGCGAGGAGGCAGGCGATGTTCCGGAGGCCTGCGGTGCGATCGGGTTTGCAGTGCAGTGCGCGCCAGGCCTCATAGCCGGCGAGGGCGAGCGGGGTGCAGACGGCGGTTTCCTTGGAGAGCGTGGCGAGCACGAAGAAGAATGCGGCAAGGGGAACGCGGCTGCCGCGTTTGCCGGGGAGATAGAAGGCGAGTCCCCAGAGTGTGAAGGCGGCGGCCATGAGGTCGGCGTGCGCGAGGGTGCTCTGCGCGAACCAGACGGGATAAAGGCCGGTGAGCAGCGTGACCGCGGCGGCAATGGAGGTCTGGCCGGTGACGCGCTGGGCGAGGCCATAGACGGCGAGCAGAGCTACGGAGGCGACGATCAGCTCCGCGAAGCGCGTGGTGGAGGGGCTGAAGCCGGAGAGCTTCCACCAGAAAGCGAGATAGATGGAGGGCAGCGGCGGATGGGCGTTCGAGAGCGTGCTCCAGGGAATGAGCGCGCCGGTGCGGAAGAAGTCGTAAGCGGCGGGGATATAGTAGCCAGCTTCGTCCCAGTAGTAGGGCAGGCGCAGGAGCGCGAAGTGCGAGAGATAGAGCGCGACAAAGATGAGCGGAAAGACCAGCCACAGAGGAAAGTGCCGGTCGTTCCGCAGATCGAGCTGCTGCCGTGCTTGTGAGCGGAGGAAGGAGAAGATTGCTGCCTCCGGGCGGGTTAGTTGAGCGGACGTTGTCCGGCGGAGGCGGGAAGGGGCTCGAGCGAGATCGAGCCGAAGGCCTGCTCATATTGCGCGAGGTTCTGGCCGAGCACGTTGAAGAGGGCCTTGGCCTGCTGCGGGCTGAGGTAGATGCCCTGGAAGCCGCGAATGGTGACCTGATCGGCGGAGTCCTGGTGAGCGGTGCCGAAGGAGAGGAAGAAGTCCCAGACGCTGGCGCGCACCTGCACGCTGTTGGCGTAGCCCTCGCGATAATCGGGGGCTTCGGTGACGTTGATCCGGGGCTGAGTGTTGGACTGATGAATGTCTGCCATTGCTTATGCTCTTTTGTTCTGCCTCAAGGGAATTTCGGGAGATGCGGGCTGGAGAGAGCTGGTGCGAAAGGGGGGACTTGAACCCCCACGGGTTTCCCCGCCAGATCCTAAGTCTGGTGCGTCTGCCAATTCCGCCACTTTCGCGCTTCTCGCGCCGGCTTTTGAGGGCCGGTGCCGACTTCAGGGTAACATCGAGCCGGTTTGAGGGGATGTTTCTTAGCTGGGTAGCTCGCAGAGCGTTTTTGACGTTGCCGCTTTTGCGGATCCGCTGGAGTTCGCGGCGGACCGGAGTTGGAACTTGCGCGCTGAGGAAAACACGCCGGGTCAGATTGCCGGAAGGGTGAGCGAAGCGAGATTCGCTTCCTTGGTTGCTGCGGCAACTTTGCCAAGAAAATTGGAGGCGATGACAGCAACCGGATGGCTATGGCCAAGTGGCAATTGCATGATTTGCGAGAAGAAATCGTGCATGTGTCGAGACGGCGGGAGCGCGGGATGTCATAACAGATTGACGGGATAATGCTGGTCAATTCCGGGACGTGATGCGCTAAAGTGTGACGGAAACGCGAGAATCCTATGCCAGAATACAATGCTGACCGTGAAAGTCTGGGCATCAAGATGGAAGCGCGGCTTGCTGGGGTATGGGCTTTCCATAGCATTCTGGGTGCCGCTAGCCGGATTGCTGGCATTTCAGCAGTACCGCATTGGTGAGGAAGAGCACCTCAGCGTCTCGCTTGCCGGTGTGCTGCTGCTGGTGGGTGTTCGATTTCTGACGGTTGCTTTGCTGACGCCGCCGATCTTCTGGATTGCGGCGCGGGCGCCGATCAGCTCGGGCAATGCAGTTCGCCGGGTGGTGTATTACCTGGCTGGATTTGTGCCGTTTGTGCTGCTGTTCGCTGTGATTCGCTGGAGCCTGCTGCCTCCGTGGTATCCGGAGACGCAGCAGTGGGGGCACCGAACGTTCGACGCGCTGGTGAGCCTGACGTACACGACCTTCGCGGATGAGCTGGTGGTCTACCTGGCGGTCGTGATTGCAGCGCATGCCGCGGTGTACTTCCGGCGGCTGCAGCGGCAAGAAGTGGAGCAGGTGGAATTGCGAGAGGCGCTGACACAAAGCGAGCTGCACACGCTGCAGATGCAGATACAGCCGCATTTCCTGTTCAATACATTGAACGGCATCTCCTCGCTTGTGCACAGCGATCCGGGGCAGGCGGAGCAGATGATTCTGAAACTCTCCAGCCTGCTGCGCCGCACACTGCAGCAGGATGGAATGGACCTGGTGCTGCTGTCGGAAGAGCTTCGCCTGGCCGAGGACTACCTGGATATCGAAAGCATGCGGCTGGGCAGCAGGCTGTCTGTGCGGTGGAAGATTGAGCCGGAGACGCGCAGCGTGCTGGCGCCGCAGTTCATGCTGCAACTGCTGATTGAAAACGGCGTGAAGCATGGAGTGGCGAGCGCACGCGGCCAGGGATGGATCGAGATTTCCGCGAGCCGCACGCGCCACAAGCTGCGCCTTCAGGTAAAGAACAGTGTGGGCGCGGACAAGAACCAGGGTATGGGAGTGGGTCATCAGAACATCCGGACCCGGCTCTCTCTGCTCTATGGGACGGACGGGCAATTGCTGTTTCATCGGGACGAAAACGTTGCGACGGCCACGCTTGTGCTACCGGTGCTTCCGGATGAGAAGTCAGAGGAGAAGACGGTTCGTGAGTTGGAACCGGAAATGAGGTCATAGATCATGCGCATTCTGGTTGTGGATGATGAGCCGCTGGCACGTGAATCGCTGGTGCGCGTGCTGGGCGAGCGTTCGGATCTGGACGCGGTGGACACGGCGACGGATGCGGTGGAAGCGCTCAGCCGAATTCGCGAAGGTGGCTACGACATTCTGCTGCTCGACATCCGGATGCCGGAGATGTCGGGCATGCAACTGGTGGATACGTTGCGCAAGCAGGGCGACCGGATGCCGGCCATCATTTTTGTGACGGCATTCAACGAGCATGCGGTGGCGGCGTTCGAGCGGCACGCGACCGACTATATTCTGAAGCCGTTTTCGGCCGAGAGAGTGCACCGCTCGATCGATTATGCGAAGCGCCACTCCGTGGAGGAGCGGGAGCGCCGACTGGCGGAGATTCTGCCCCACTTGCAGACGATGGCCAAGACGACGCCGCGCATCGCCATCAAGTCGAAGGGGCGCATCCTCTTCATTGATGTGGCGGAGATCGTGGTGGCGGAGGCGGAAGGGAATTATGTTCTGCTGCGGCAGGATTCGGGCTCGCATCTGCTGCGAGAGCAGATTTCCGTGCTCGCCGACCGGCTGGCGCCGCATGGATTTGTGCGGATTCACCGCTCCGTGCTGGTGAATGCCGCGCACGTGGAGGCGGTGAAGCCGCTGCTGACGGGGGAGTACCTGCTGCGGCTGAAGAACGGCAAGGAATACAACGTGACCCGCACCTACAAAAAGAACCTGAAGCAGTTTGCGACGTTCTGGCTGGGGATGGACGCGATCGCGGGGTAGTAGCGCTACTTGTGCGCTGCGGACGCGGGTTGCGGCGGCTCGTCTACCGTAACGATGCGGTCGGCCTTCACATCGGTGAGCGTCTGCACGATGCCGCTGGGCCAGTGAATTTCCACTTTGCTTGCTACGGCATCTTTGCCTAAACCGAAGTGCGCGCGCTTGTCATTCGAGGAAAGATAACTTCCTGCGGTGGAGACGGTGCGTGTCTGCGTGCCGGCGGTGGTGGTGACGCGAATCTCCGCGCCGATGCCGTCGCGATTGCTACGATGGCCGATGAGCGAGAGCGTGAGCCAGTGATTACTCGTCGCGGTTTCGTTGTGGAGGATGTAGGCGGGACCGTCGTTGGTGGTGACGACTGCATCGACGCGGCCATCGTTGTCGATATCGCCTACGGCCATACCGCGGCCTGCCCATGCCTGCTGAAAGGCGGCGCCCGATTTCGCTGAGACATCCACGAAGCCTTGGCCGGTGTTGCGGGCGAGCAGCATGGGCTCCTTGTAACGAAGCTGCGGGAATTGTAACTGGATGGTGTCCAGATCGTGGCCCTGGGTGATGAGCAGGTCCTTGAGCCCGTCGTTATCGTAATCGAGAAACTGAATGCCCCAGCCGGAGTGGAGAAGCGTCATGCCGCCGATGCCGCTCATGTAGGTGTCGTAGGTAAAGCTGCCGTCGCCGTTGTTTTTGTAGAGCGCGTATTTCTGGTTGGCGAGATCGGTGATGACGAGGTCGGGCAGGCCGTCGTTGTTGTAGTCCTGGAAGTCGACGCCCATGCCGGCGAAGGTACGGCCGTCGCCATCGACGGCGACTTCGGCATCGAGGCCAAGTT
Organism: uncultured Acidobacteriaceae bacterium; assembly: GCA_963836835.1. Lineage (GTDB taxonomy): Bacteria > Acidobacteriota > Terriglobia > Terriglobales > Acidobacteriaceae > KBS-83. The sequence continues at coordinate 400,178 of CAWILE010000001.1, forward strand.
CTTCAAAGCTACCGTTGCCCTTGTTGTGATAGAGGAACTCGAGCATGGAATCGTTGGCGACGATGAGATCGATTTTGCCATCGCGGTCGTAGTCGGCGATGGCGATGCCGAGTCCTTTGCCCGGTTTGTTCAGGCCAAGCTTGGCGGCTTCCTCGGTGAAGTGGCCATAGCCGTCATTGTGATAGACGAGGGCGCTGATGGGCTGGAAGACATCGGGGTGGCAGTAGGCGCGATAGCCGGGACGATGGTCGCCGCAGTATATGTCGTCGAAGTCCCACTTCACGTAGCGGAGGACGACCAGGTCGAGCAGACCGTCATTGTCGAGATCGACCCACGCGGCGGAGGTGGACCATCCGCTGCCGGCGGTGCCGGATTTTTCCGTGACATCGGTGAAGGTGCCGTTGCCGTTGTTGTGGTAGAGACGATTGCCGCCGTAGGCGGTGACGTAGAGGTCGTCGTAACCGTCGTTGTCGTAGTCGCCGACGGCGACACCCATGTCGTAGCCGATGCCCGTAAGGCCAGCTTTTTCGGTGACGTCCTCGAAGGCGCCGTCGGGCTTCTGGTGATAGAGGCGGTTCCAGCACGCGGGGCCGGTCTTCTGCGGGATGGTGCCCTTCGGCGTGGGATCGCTGAGCGGCGCGCCGTTGGCAAAGAAGATGTCGAGGCGTCCGTCGTTGTCGTAGTCGAAGAGGGCGACGCCGGAGCCCATGGTCTCGATGAGGTACTTCTTCCCTGTGTGCGAGGCGCGTCCCTTGAAGCTGACACCGGCTTTGGCGGTGATGTCGACGAAGTTGCCGGGCACGAGATTTGTTTGGGGCGGCGATGATTGGGCGGCAGCGGGAAGTACGGCGAGCGCGCAAAGAGTGAAGGCAGGCAACGACAGGGACATAGACACGGAGCTTAGTCCTACGATACGTGAGTCGCGCCGGTGGCGGTACCCGGCATCTATGCGGTGGCCTTGGCAGGCGCGGGGGCAATGGCGAGGAAGTCTTCGGCGAAGCGGCGGGCGTATTCCTCCGTAAGCGCCTGGACACGCGCGGGATCAGCGGAGCGCACGATCAGGCCGGCGTGGTGGCGCTTTTGCATGCGATGCACGATCTCCGGCGCGTCGTAGCGATCGGTGACGGGCACGGCGTCGCGCGCGAGGCAGAGGACGCTGCCTGCATAGTCGGTGCAGAGCTTCGGCATACTGTATTGCTCGCCGCGCACGAGGGCGACTTCGATGCGCGCCCACTCTACCCATGGATTGAAGCCGTAGGACTGCTCGATGACATCGGCGATGAAGGCTCCGCCGACGCGGGCCGCGGCTTCGAGGAAGTAGAAGCGGTTGTCGACGGCGGAGCGGATCCATTCGGTGTGCGTGACGCCGTTGAGAAGCCCGAGAGCCTGGATGAGCTGGTCGTGCAATGCGGGGATTTCGCGCGCAGGTGTGGAGGAGCGATCGACGCTGCGCGTGGTGAAGACGCCACCGTGATGCATCAGCTGGAAGGGTGGCTTGCCGTATTGATGCACCGGCGCCGTGAGTGTGCGGCCCTGCCAGACGACGCCGTCAGCGTGGAAGATGTCTCCGGCGACGAACTGCTCGAGCAGATGATGCGACTGGCGGTCGCCGAGCTCGTCGAGCAGCGGCCAGAGCTCGTCGGGCGAATGCAGTTTACGGATGCCAATGGCGGAGGCGTCGGTGCGCGGTTTGAGCATCCAGGGCGCGGGTGTCTGCTGCATCCAGTGGCGCACATCGTCGTGATGGAAGATGCCGGTGAAGTCGGGGACGAGGAGGCCGGCTTCGCGAGCGCGTACGCGCATGGAGAGCTTGTCGCGGAAGAAGCGGGTGGCAGATTCGCCGAGGCCGGGCAGGCGCATGTGCTCGCGCAGCGTGGCGGCGGTTTCCATGTCGAACTCATCGAGCGCGACGATGCGGGAGATTTTGCGAGAGCGCGCGAGGTACGTGACGGTGTTGACGACCTGCCAGGAGGCCATATCTTCCGGCATGGTGTGGATGGCGGCGAGGATGTCGCGCGGCCAGTCGGCGTCGCGATGCTTTTCCAGGGTGAGGAGCTCAACGCAGCAGCCGAGGCGCGCGCACTCGCGCATGAAGGCCTGGCCTTTGACGTAGGTGCTGAGGCAAAAGATCAGCGGCTGCGACGAATCGTTGTCACTCATAGACATTCTCCTTCGGGCAGAATGCGGCGGAGGCCCCAACCCACTCCTGATTGCGATTGTGATCGACGCCCATCATTTTGCCCCGCCCCATGCGGATGAGCGCGATGACCGGCTGGAGCGCGCCGCCGTCGGGCCAGAGATACATGATGCGGACTTCGGTCTGCGTGAGGCCGTAGGGCGTGTCGACTACAGGCTCGAATTTGACGCGCTGCTGCAGCAGGAAATTGTGGCGTTGATCGGGCGGGATGGAGTCTAGCTCCGCGTCTGCTGGACCGAACTGCACGCCCTTGCCGGCGAAGGAATAGAGCGGCTTGAAGACCCACTGCTCGCGATCCTCGGGAAGGAGGTCGTGTCCGCGGCCGTTGCACCAGTCGCTGAGGAAGACGGCGGGAGGCACGGATGGATGATGCAGCCAGGGGATGGCGAACTTGCTGATGCGGAAGTACCAGTTGGGATGGCCGGCCCATTCGACGTCGAGGTCGTCGCGGTAATCGAAGGGGAGGTTGATGCGCTTGCGCTCGAGCTCGTCGACGATAGCGCGATTGTAGATGCGTTCAATTGGGACGTCGCGGTTGCCGCTGCGATAGAAGAGGCGGCGGCCTTCGCGCTTGAGCTTTGCGATATCTACGGCAGAGATGCCGAGCCGGTCTTCGTGGATGTGGAAGTCGGGGAGCGTCTTTTGCGTTTCCGGCTCGATTTCGAGCAGGACGACATTCTCCGGATGCGTGATTGCCGAGGATAACTCTGCGCAAGAGCGCCCAGAAGCTCGCGTTGTCGTGCCCGTTGAGAAATGGGTCAAGGCCGGCGGGCAGATGGAAGTTGCGTGCATAGCTCTCGGTAAGCATGGCCTGGAAGCCGAAGATGGAAGGGAAGGCCTGCAGCTCAACCAGGCGCGGCGAGAGCGAGCCATCGTCTTCGCGGACGAGGCCGAAGTCGGCGGTCATGAAGTGTGGATGCGCAGGGCAGCGCGGCACGCGGAAGCGTTCGGGTACGGCCTCTTCCGAGGTGCGGAGGAATCTCGTTGGCGAGCAGCTGGTGGGTGAGCTCGGCTCCGGTATTCGCGATGCGGCGAATGAGCGAGGCGGGGAAGAAGCAGGGCGTTTCGGAGATGCGGAACTCGAGCGGAGCGCGCGACTGCCGCGCGCAGTCCTGGAGCAGGGCCTGATAGAGTTCGGGCCGGTAAGTCGCGATTGAAAGCCCGCCGCAGCGCTGGCAGCACGCCGCCTCCTCTCAGTCAGGGTGAATCGGAAACCGGCCCTCACGCATGATCTGCTCTTCGCCGTCGGGGCTTTCGAGCCAGATGTCGAAGCGCGGGCCGACGACATCGATGTGCGTGCCGGAAGTACCACTTCGCGCCGGTGTGTGCGCCGTAGGGATTGCCGAAGGCGATGTGGATGCCGGGGAATTTCTCGTCCTGCAGAATCTTGCCGATGACGTGCTTGAGCTCGATGTTGGTGCCGATGGCGAACTCGCCCACGCGATCGCTGTTCTCGTCGGTGTGGGTGTAGTCCCAGAACTCCTGCTCGAGTTCCTTGTTCTCGCTGAAGCACTTCGGTGATGCGGTTCTTCGCATGTGGATGGTGAGCGGCTGGCGCTCAGGTCGAGCATACTTCTCGCAGAGGTAGTCGCCGACGACGCCATCGACAACGTAGGTGCCGTTGACTTCGCCGGGCGTGGTGAAGACTTCGCCGCCGGGAAGATTGCCCCACTTGTCGGGGCTGATGATGCCGCTGGTCTTGATCCACTTGTAATCGGGATTGAGCTCTGCGACGAAGGTCGGTGCCCGCGGCTTCTTGGCGCGGACTGCTTTGGCCTTGGTGACGATGTCGATGACCTGCTGGCTGAGGCGTCGACGTCGTTGAAGTCGGCGCGCATGCCTTCGAGCATGATCTGCGTGGTTGATGTTGACCATGTGGGCGTGGCGCATGCGGCGGCGGTTGACGATGTCGGTCATCTGCCATGCGCGACTTCAGTTCGTTGTGCTGCACCCGGACGGCGAAGATGCTGACGTGGCTGGTCTCCATGTCGGCCAGCGATTTCCGCCGGCAGGCCGGTCAGCGGACGGGGCGCGAGGTCTTCCAGCACGAAGCCGTTGAAGGGCGAACCGACGCTTGGCAGTTCGCGCGCGATGCTGGCGGCGATTTCGCGAGGTTGCCTTGTCGGTGATGACGCGTGACTCTTCTCCGAGGGCTGAATGCGCAGGCAGGTGTCACGGCGTTGTGGGCGCCCGGGAGTGAAAGCTCGGGAAGGCGAAATCGAGAAGCTGGGTGCGGTGGTCAGGGTCATGGTTTGCAAATGGATGTTGCAGTGTATCACGCCGGGGGGCAATCGCCAACGTGCTTCAGTTTCTGGTTTGCCTCGGCCGGTTCGCGCCACCGTACCGTTCGCCAATGCGCCAGCTTCTGGTTGAGCGGCGTATCGCGCCGGAGCGTGTTCGCAAACCTGCTCGAAGACGCCGACGCGCGTCTCCTCCACCATGTAGTCGACGACCTTCTTCAGGTCGCCGTTCGTCTCCTTGAAATCAGAGCTGGCGGTCTGCGCCCTGTGCCCATCTTGAACATCTCAGTGGATGTAATTGATTTCCTCGCGCGAGCCGAGCTCATCTACCACATCGTCGATCAAGTCGAGGTATTCCAGCATCAGCTCCCGCATCGGCACTTCTTCTTCCTTGCCGAAGTCGATCAGCTTGCCGTCGAGGCCGTAGCGCGGGCGCGAAACTTGTTCTCCATGATAGCGCGCGGCTGTAAATGCCGGTAGCTCTTGTTGCGAGCGTGCAGCTTGTACAGCATCGCACGGTCGCCTGAATGAGCGCGGCGATGGCGATGGTTTCGTCGAGCCGCATGGGGATGTCGCAGACGCGGACTTCGAGGGTGTTGAAGAATGGATGCGGGCGGATGTCCCACCAGATCTTCTTGCCGTTGTCGATGCAGTTGGTCTTGATCAGCAGGTTGACAGAAGGTCTCGTAGTCGGCCCAGTTGGCGAAGACGTCGGGAATGTTGGTGCGGGGAAAGCGCTCGAAGACTTTGCAGCGATAGACTTGAAGCCGGTGTCCATGCCCATCCAGAAGGGCGAATTGGTGGAGAGCGCGAGGATATGCGGCAGGAAGTACCGCATCGAATTCATGATGTGAATGGCGGTATTGCGGTCTTCGATGCCGACGTGCACGTGCAGGCCGAAGACCAGGTTGGCGCGCGCGACCAGCTGCATGTCTTCGACGACGCGGTGATAGCGTTCGTCGGGATAAATGTCCTGCGCCTTCCAGTCGGCGAACGGATGCGTGCTGGCGCTGGCGACCAGCAGCATGTCGTGCTCCTGGCCAGGCTGATCATCTCGCGGCGCAGATTGCGTATGATCTTCGCGGGCTTCCTGTGATGTCGCGGCAGACGCGCGTGCCGACCTCGATGACGGACTGATGCATCTCCGCCTTGACGCCTCTCTCGAGCGCCAGCTTGCGCCTTGGGGAGAATCTCCGACGTGAATATGCGAGCGGAGATCGCGGGTCTCCGGATCGATGGTCTGATATTCCTCTTCAATGCCGAGCTGACTGAGGCTGGGTGACGCTCCAGATTGTCGTTAAGCGCATGCGGGCCCTGACTTCGTGGAGTTTGCAGACGACTCTTTGGCTGGAGTCTGCTTTGCGGCGGTTTCTTTACTGCCGGCTCTGCTCGGGCTGGCCGCAGAGGACGCGTCCAGACGATACTCCGGCGACCTTGCCGGTATGCTGCCTTCGCTTTTTCGACGGCCAGCTCGGCGACGGCGTTGACGATCCAGTCGAAGTTGTCTTCGCCGACGGAATTGACGTCGGCGTCGGGCGCGGGATTCATGAAGTCGATGGCGTAGGGAATGCCGTCTTCGCAGGCGAACTCGACCGTGTTCAGGTCGTAGCCCAGCGCGCGACAGAGCGTGAGGGAATCGCGTTCTCGACGCGCTCCAGCAGCTTGGGATCGGTATGCGGGCGGCTTCTTCACGTAGCGCTCATGAAAAGGCGGCGAAGGATCGTAGTGCATGATGTGCACTTTCTCCTGGCCGACCACGTAGCAGCGGAAGTATTCCTTGAACTTCACGCCGCTCTGCAGGGTCATGCAGAGATCGCGCGGTCTGGTCGTAGGCGTGGAAGAATTCTTCCGGCGAGTTGACCTTGTAAACGTCCTTCCAGCCGCCGCCGTCGAAGGGCTTCAGGAAGGCCGGGAAGCCGACGTAGCTGAAGATGCTGTCCCACGGCATAGGGAACTGCAGGTTGCGCATGGAGCGGTCGGTGGTGCCGGCGGGATGTTGCTTGTGCGGCAGCAGCACGGTGCGCGGAATCGCGACGCCAAGCTTGTCGCCGAGAGCGAAGTTGAAGAACTTGTCGTCGGCGCTCCACCAGAACGGATTGTTGATGACGACGGTGCCGGAGAGCGCGGCGTTCTTCAGATAAGCCGCGATAGAAGGGAATGTCGTGCGAGATGCGATCGACGATGACGGCGTAGCCGCTGGGGGCGGCCTCGCGCACACCGCCGACGTGGAGCGACTCGGCAGCGATGTCCGTGAGGCCCATGCTGTTGATGCGCTCGACGAGGGCTCCGGGGAAGGTGTTTTCCATGCCGTACAGGACGCCGATCTTTTTCATTCTTGCTCCTTGCGTCGCGGGTTCATCTTTGCTCTTCAGTGTGCGCCGGGATCATCCATCACAGGTAAACATTCATCATGCGCTGCCAGGTGGGCCAGTCGTGACTGTTCCAGCTATCCCAGATGGCGAGCTGGTGCTGCACGGCGCGGCTGGCGAGCAGATGGGAGAGACGCTGGTTCTGAGGGAGACACTGGTCGTCCCACCCGGTGGCGAGCACGTAGGTGCTCTGCCGGTAGCGATCGAGATACCAGCGGTCCTCCATGTTTGCGAGATCGTGGGACGGCATATTGAAGTAGACATCGTCGTCGTAATAACCGTGCAGGAAGTGGGAGATATCGAATGCGCCGGACATGGAGAGGAATCCTGTGAAGACGTCCGGATGCTTGAGCGCGATATTGACCGCGTGATAGCCACCGAAGCTGCAACCGATGGTGATGAGATGTTTGTCCGGGTTTTTGAGGCGCACGAGAGGGAGCACCTCGGTGAGGATGTACTGCTGGTACTGCATCTGGCGACCGATGCGCCAGCGGGGCGGCACGCGGCGGTTGTACCAGCTCTCGGAGTCGAGCGAGTCGACGCAGTAGAGCTGGATTTCGCCGCTGTCGATCTTGTGGCCGATACAGCCGATCATGCCGCGGTCCTCAAACTCGTAGAAGCGTGCCTGTGAACTGGGGAAGACGACGGCCGGTACGCCGGCATGACCGAAGACCAGAAGCTCCATATCCCGGCCCACGCATTGTGAATACCACTTGTGATATTCGCGATTCATGCTCGTTCTGTGGCGCTCCCCGCTCGGTAATCCAGTCATTGGCTAGCGCTGGCTTTCTTGATAGCTTCTTGCAGAGCACCTAATGTAGCAGAGCAGCTCCGCGCCAACTCCAGGGAGACGAGTGTACGAAACAGAGCAGCTTACTCTTGAGCCATCCGAATTGAAAACGCCTGTCCTCAACGCTGCGCTGCCTGCCGCCCCGGAAGACGTGAGCTTTGACGAACCGGTGCTGGTTGGCGGGAATGAGCGGCTGCGGCTGCATCGGCAATTTGTTTCGGAGCTGCTGCCGGCGCGGCGCGACGTGATCATTTCGCTGCCGCCGGACTACTTCAGCGGATCGCGGCGTTATCCGGTGCTGTATCTGCAGGACGGTCAGAATCTGTTTGACGGCTCGACGAGCTTTATCAAGGGCAGCTTCTGGGATGTGCAGACGACGGCCGACCGTCTGATCGGGGAGGGCGCGATCGAACCGCTGATCGTAGTGGGAATTTACAACACAGGCGTCGAGCGCTTGGCGGAGTACACGCCGATGCGGGACCGCAGTCTGGGCGGCGGGAAGGGAAGCCTTTACGGACGGTTGCTGGTCGAAGAGCTGAAGCCGTGGGTCGACGGAACGTATCGCACGCTGGATGGGCCGGAGGAGACCGGCGTGGGAGGGTCGTCGCTGGGAGGGCTCGAGTCCTTGTACATCGGTCTTACATGGCCGGAGGTGTTCGGGCGGTTGGCTGTGCTGTCGCCTTCGGTGTGGTGGGGCAAGGGAGAGATGCTGCGGTACGTGCGTCGGACGCGTCCCGAACCCCGACCGCGTATCTGGCTGGACATCGGGCTTTCCGAAGGACCGGCGATGATCAAGCGGTGCGACGAACTGCACCGGCTGCTGGAGCGGCGCGGCTGGCGCAGCGGAAAAGAGATGCGCTACCTGCGCGTCTCCGGTGGGCGGCACAATGAGGATGCGTGGGCGAAGCGCGTCGATCCGTTTCTGCGGTTTTTGTTCCCCGCGAAGTGAGATCTTTCGACCACACGCCTGCGGCGCTACGGGTGGGGATGACGATCAAGGAACGTCGGCTAGCATAAGAGCATGGTCAAGGTTTCTGCGCAGGCCCTGCTGTTCGATCTGGACGGTGTGCTTATCAACTCAATCCCCGCTGTGGAGCGCGTCTGGTCGCGCTGGGCTACAGAGCGCGGCTTTAATGTCGAGGAAGTTCTGCACCGCGCACATGGCCGTCCGAGCATCGAGACGCTTCGCTATCTCGTGCCCAACGCAGACCATGAGGCGGAGAACCGCCTCATGGAGGAGGCGGAGATCAACGATGTGGAGGGCATTGTGCCGCTGCCCGGAGTGAAGGCGCTGCTCTCCGCATTGCCGAGTGATCGCTGGGCAATCGTGACGTCCTGCACGCGTCCTCTGGCGGAGGTGCGGATTCGCGCAGCGGGTCTGCCACGGCCGGGACTGTTCATCACATCGAACGACATCACGTGCGGCAAGCCGCATCCGGAGCCTTACCGGAAGGGCGCGGCGGGACTTGGGTTTGCGCCAGAAGAGTGCATCGTCGTGGAAGACGCGCTGGCCGGCATTGAGTCAGGAAAGACTGCGGGATCGCGCGTGATTGCCTTCACGACGACGACATCGATTGCCCACCTGGTCGCCGCGAAACCGGATTGGATATTGAAGGACTGCTCGGCGATACAGCTAGACGGGAGCAGCCCGCGGCTGGAGCTTGCGCTGGAAGAAGCAGCGGTCAGCTGTCAGTAGCGCCGGATGCTGTTGCGGGGATAGAGCGTGAGCTGAACCGCGATACTGGTGTTGTTCTGCGCGGACGTTTCACCATTGATGAGGTAAGGCGCCTTCCAGCGCTCGTACTGCACCCATGCATTGATCTCTGCATCCTTGCCCAGACGCTTCACGGCATTGAAGGCGAAGTCGTTCTGCGTGGTCCCAAGGGGAATGAAGTCTTTCGGGGTTTTCACGTTGCGGTACTGAAACTCCAGCCATTCGTTTCCGCTGAGGTGATACGTAAGCCATCCCTGGCCGCCTTTCGCCTCGCGGCCGATCCAGTCGCCGAAGGTAAATCCCTTGCTGGTGTAGGCCTGGCGCTGCTCCACTTCCCAATACATGAAGCTGCCGCGGACGCTTCGCCCGGTCGGAGGATCGGTAGAGACCGCTTCGGCGCGCAGCGACCATTTTGGCGCAGCCGGGAAATGCGAAAGGTACAGGCCGGGCCGTATAGCGGCGCGGCGCGGCGCACTGATGGGAGTCACATCGTCGTGCGATTCGGAGTCGCTGTAGAGCGTAAGCCAGTTTCGGACGAATGGCAGGCGATAGGAGAAGTTGAACGCGGAGAAGCGCGCGCCGGGGTCGTCGCGGCCGGTTTTTTCCGCAAAGGTGGTGTCGCTGATATCGAAGAAGCCCTTGAGAAAGGTGTGCCAGGTGACGGGCTGGTGTCCCTTGCCGCCGAAGACGATGGTGCGCTCGAAGCCGAATTCGAAGTTGCCGGTGGGCTTGAAGCTGAATCCTTCGGAGTGGGTGTAGACGCCGTTGTACGCGGTGTGACCCTGCAGTGGACCATAGAGAAAGTCGTAGCGGATGGGGCCGAGAAGGCGGGAGACGTAGGGGATGTGCAAGGGCTCCACGCGGTTGATGCGAATGGAGTAGACATCCACCGCGTTGTTGCTGTAGCCCATGCCGCCGCCACGGCCGGGGCCGAACCAGTCATCGGTCTTACCGATGGAGATTTCATGGCTGGCGAAGTTCGCAGCGAGATACGCCTCCTGGATGCGGAAGGTGTCGACCCCTTGCAGGGTCTTTCCGTAGGGGATGGTCAGGTTGTCAGAAACGAAGGGGACTTCATCGACGAAGGAAAGATAGTCGGCGACGGGCGCAGAGTATCCCCATAGGGCGGGGGCGTGCTGATACTCGCCGCGGAAGTAGCCGGAGTAGCGGCCCAGGGTAGTGCGGATGCTTGCGCCGGTGATGTTGTTGAACCCTTCGGCATAGGGGCGGCCATAGTCGTTCACGATGGTCTGGCCGCCGTGGTAGGGGTCGCGCAGCGGCGGGCCGGCAATGCCGAGCATTCGGGTGTAGACAGACTCGATCTCTGAGTGGCCGCGATGCGCGTCGACGGGGATTTCAAGGTCGGGTGCGAGCTCGCGGCTGAGCGCTTCGTAGATATCCTTGGCTTCGTCGCTGTCGCTGTTGTAGATCCTGCCGGCGGATGCATCGAGCATGTGGGCGACGGCGGTGCGGGTGTAGGGGCGCATGCCCAGAAAGACCGTATCGATGAAGCCGAGCGAATAGAGCCGCAGGATTTCCGGATACATCCAGCTATCGAGCGGGACGTAAGTGGAGCCGAGGCTGCCGGAGTAGCGCATGGGCTTTGCCGGCATGGTTTGGGTGAATTGCACGGGTTGCTGCTGCTGGGGCGGGGTCTGCTGTTGGGGCGACGCCTCGGGAGCGGCAGGCGGGCTGGCCGGGGCCGTGGCAGGGTTAGCCTGTCCGGCGGGCGTGCCCGGCTGTGCGGTCGGAGCATTCTGCGCCGCCACGGAAAGGGAAGAAAGCAGGGCAATGGCGAGGAGATGCGGGAGGCGGCGGATGGAATGCATGCGTTGCCCGCATTGTCTCGTACTCATGGCCGAAAGCAATAGCCCCGGGCTCTTCCAAGGAAACTGGACGGCTCTGCAGTGAGGCCGCTGGAAACCGAATTGGCAGGTTTTGCCGTCTAAAAGCAGGATTCAGAAAGTCGGGGATTGTCATCGAATCCATAGGCGGGGAAGCGAGGTGGAATGGGGCGAGGGGTTGAGCTCGGACGGAGACTGCGGTATGCAGGACGCTTGCTCTGGCGATCGGCTGTGACGCCGATGCTGGGCACGCATGATCGTCCGCGGATCACAGCTCCGGATGAGCTGGGAATTACGTTCATTGGGCACTCCTCATTTCTGGTTCAGGCCGCGGGGCAGAATCTGCTCTTCGACCCGGTCTTCTCCACCTGGCTGATACTGCTGCGGCGGCAGCGGCGGCCTGGAGTGCGGGTGAAGGATCTGCCACCGATTGACATGGTGCTGCTGTCGCATGCGCACATGGACCACCTGGACCGCCGTTCGCTGCGGAAGGTGGTGCGCGCCACGCGCAAGCGAACCGGCCGTGCGCCGACGGTGATTGTTCCGCACGATGTCGGCGACATCGTGCGCGGTCTTGGCTTTGCCGAGGTGATCGAGCTGCGCTGGTGGGAGAACTACAGAGCAGGCAGCCTGACCGCTACGCATACGCCGGCCAAGCACTGGGGGACGCGCTGGATCATGGACGGCCATCGCGGCTATGGCGGCTACTTCGTCGAAGGCGGAGCGCGCCGGCTGTACTACTCGGGAGATACGGCGTACTTTGGCGGCTTTCGGGAGATCGGGAATCGCTTACGGCCGGAGGTTGCGCTGCTGCCGATCGGCGCCTACGCGCCTGACAGCTATCGCGCCGTTCATACCAGCCCGGAGGACGCCCTGCGCGCCTTTGCAGACCTGGGTGCGGACTGGATGGTTCCCATGCACTATGGGACGTTCTGGCTGTCTGAGGAGCCTATGCACGAACCCCTTCCACGGCTGCTGGCGTCTGCAGACAGGCTGGGGCTTGGAGAGTGTATGGCGGTAGTGCGGGAAGGTGAGACGCGGAGCTTTGGGAGCGTCAGCGAGCCGTATGAGGAGACAAGGACGGCTTCGGCGCGATAAGCGGAGCGGCGGCTACTGGCTGGCTTCGCCTGCGGACTTGCCTTTGCGCGGCGCACGCGCAAGGTCGCCATCCTTGTCGATGAAGTAGAGAAAGCCCTTCTCGCGCTGCAGGTGGGTCTCCGCGACGACCTCTTCGGCAGCGTCGCCGGCTTTCTTTTTGCGGGCGACATTGCCTTGCTTGTTGATGAAGTAGAGGTATTGCTTGTAGTCGCGCTGCAGACCGAGCTGCTGGACCTTCTCCGCCATAGGATTGCCTCCGCGAACTGTGTTGCATCTCGCGCGCAGGCCGCCGGCCTACTGATTTGCGTGGAGAGCGGCCGAGGCGCGCTGCTCGTCAGCCTTCTTTGCCTGATCTTCCAGCGCCTGCGCCTGCGGCAGATAGCCGATCGCCTGGCTGATCATGGGGTCCCAGTCGGCGCGGACCTGCAGGCCCTGCTCCTGGCCGAAGTCCGAAGTAAAGATATCGGCCTTGATATTTGCCTTAATCCAGTCGGAGATGCCGTGGATGTCCTGCTCGGTAAACGAAATCTGCTGGCTGGTCAGGAACTGCTGAAGTCGTTCATGACGGCGTCATCGACCTGGAAGTCTTTGTCGACCGTGCGATTGGCCATGTAGTGCTGGCGAAGTTGAAGAAGGCGTAGTGCTCCAGCAGAACGTCCTGGAAGTGGATGGACTTCGGCGTATCGATCTTGTCGTCCGGCGTAATCCCGCCGCCGCCATAGACCGTGCGGCCGGAATCGGTGAGCTTGACCTCGCGGTTCTTATCGTCAGCAGCGGAGGGCTGGTCGTGGTTGTAGTAGTAGTCGTAAAGCGAAACGCCGTTGTAGTTGCGCTGAATCAGGCGGCCGCTGGGTGTGTAGTAGTGATACGTGGTCAGCGCCAGCCCGGTGTTGTCAGAGAGCGGATAGACAGTCTGCACCAGTCCCTTGCCGAAGGTGGTCTCGCCGACGATGATTGCGCGATCGTGGTCCTGCAGCGCGCCGGAGACAATCTCCGCCGCTGAAGCCGTGCCGTGATTCACCAGCACGACGATGGGATAGTCTTGGCCGCCATTGCCATGGGTGGCGCGGTAGGTCTGTTCCGGAAATGCGCGGCCACGCTGGGAGACGATCACCTGGCCCTTCTGCAGAAACTTGTCGCACACAGCGACCGCTTCGCTCAGCAGTCCGCCCGGGTTGCCCCGCAGATCGAGGACCAGGCCTTGGATTCGCCGAAGTTGTCCAGCGCATCGGAGAGCTCGCGGCCGGTCGTCTCCTGGAAATTGGTGATGTGCATATAGCCGACATCCGGTCGGATCATGTAGGCCAGATCGATGCTGTCGTGCGGAATCTCGTCACGGATCAGGTCGAAGACCAGCGGCTTGGCTGCGCCCTCGCGTGCCATCGTGATCTGCACGTGGGTTCCCTTGGGGCCCTTCAGCATATTGGCCACTTCTTCGGAGTTCATGTTGTCGGTGGACTTGCCATCGACGGCGACGATCACGTCGCCGGGCCGGATGCCGGCGTTGATAGGAGGGCGTGCCTTCAAAGGGAATGACCACGACGATCTTGTTGTTCTGCGGCTGGATCAGCATGCCCACGCCGTAGTACTTGCCGTGCTGGTCCTCGCGCATCTTGGCGTAGGCTTTGGGATCATAAAAGCTGGAGTGCGGATCGAGCACGCGCAGCATGCCGGGGATGGCGCCGTCGTAGATGGCCTCTCTCCGCCTTTTCGCCATTCAGCGGCTCGGCGTAGTTCTGCTCCACCAGAGTCGTAAACAGTTGGTGAACGAGCGGAGATCGTCGCGCAGGGTCGATTCGTCGGCCTGGGCCTGTGCACCCACGGTGCGCTCGACGAGTGTGCCACCGGCAGCGCAGGCGGCGAGAAAGACTGCAACGGCGATTGCGGAGCGGCGCGGACTGGATGCCATGAGATCAAAGCCTGCGGCAGGCACACGAGCAGTCCTGGCGCGGTTATATTTAGACGCGAGTATAGCACCCGGCGATAGCATCGCCGGCCTGTCGGACCCTGCCACGTAGGTGTGATGCAAGTGCCGCTCGGAGGACGCAAACAGGGACGAATTCGGTTTTGCGAGGGCATTCCCGAACAAAGTGCACGCAACCCGTGCACTGCACCGTCCGTGGTGAGTAAAATACGCACAAGCACAGGAAGCAGGACGTCCGGACGAGCCGGCGTCACGAGTACGCACACGCGAGAGCACTGCCGAATCGGCGATCTGATCGCCAATCCGAAGATCCCGGCGCGAGAACGATGCCGGGCAATTAGAGAGATTCATGACCCTTCGCCGTTCCGATATTTGCGCCTGGCTGCTGGCGGGTTCGCTGCTGGCCGTCGCTCCGGTTCTTGCCCAGAAGAAGACCAACAAGCCTCTGACTGCGGAACAACAGGCGGAGCGCGCGAAGTTCGACCCCAAGGCCGAAGCTTCGCCGTTTGGCGGCTCGGTAATCGAAGAAGCTGTCGCCCAGGTGAACGACCAGATCATCAACACCTCGGACTACAACCGCGCCGAGACCCAGCTGGATCAGGAAGCACGCCAGCAGGGCTGGAGCGAGCAGGAGCTCGAGAGCCACAAGCGCGACCTGCTGCGCGACCTGATCGATCAGCAGTTGCTGCTTTCGAAGGGCAAAGACCTGGACATTACCGGCGAGACGGAGCTGGTGCGGCGACTGGACGATATCCGCAAGCAGAACCACCTCGACACCATGGAGGATCTGGAGAAGGCGGCGTCCTCGCAGGGTGTCTCCTATGAAGATTTCAAGCAGAACATCCGCAACAGCATTATCACGCAGCAGGTGATCCGCGACCAGGTGGGGCGACACATCCAGCTCACCGATGCCCAGTTGCAACGCTATTACCAGCAACACGTGAGCGACTTTACGCAGCCGGAATCGGTGCGGCTGAGCGAGATTCTGATTCCGGTGACGACCACCGGCGACGAGACGGCCAATCTGGCGGCGGCCAAGACGAAGGCAGACGATCTCGAAGGGAAGATCAAAGCGGGCGGCGACTTTGCTGCACTGGCAAAGGCGAATTCCGTGGGCACCACGGCGGCGCAGGGCGGCGACCTGGGCGACTTTACGCGCGGGAAGCTGGCAAAGCAGCTTGAGGATGCGACATTCGCGCTCGAACCGGGACAATCGACAGAGCCGATTCGTACGCGGCAGGGTTACGTGATCCTAAAGGTAACGGCGCATACGCAAGGCGGCACCCAGCCCTTCGCATCGGTGCGCCCCCAGGTGGAAGAGGCGGCCTTCATGAGCGAGATGCAGCCGCGGCTGCGCGACTACATGGCAAAGCTCAGGGAAAACGCCTATATCGACGTGCGTCCCGGCTACACGGACACCGCAGCGGTGCACAATTCGGCCAAGCCGCTCTATAGCGCTTACGCGCCTCCTGGACCGAAGAAGAAGGTGCACTTCAAGCGCAGCCGGTATACAGGCGCGCATCGCGGACGCCACGCGGGGGAGACGGAAACGGCAGCGACCGCGCCGACCGCAGCGGCTACGACCGCACCTGCCGCAAAGGCGATGACCGCACCTGCCGCAGATGCAACGACCGCCACCGCGACCGGCAGTGCGACGTCGCTGGCTGGCACTCCCGCGGTAGAGAAGCCGGGCAAGAAGGAGAAGATCCGGTTCGGCCAGGCGCCACGTGAGGCGCTCCCTCCGGCCGCGCACCCGACAGCGACCACCGACCAGACCGGCGAGGCCCAGGTAGCCTCGAACTCGAGCTCCAGCGACATATCCGAAGAACAGGCAGCGCCGGTGGAGCGCAAGACCCGCTTTGCCGACCGTGCGCGCCAGCCGAAGCCAAAGAAGGTGAAGACACCGGACCAGGTCGAGAATGAGCGCGTGGCGCAGCAGTCTACGCCCGAGGAATCCGCGGCTGAGAAGACGCAATCAGCTCCGCTGGGACTGGCCGGCGACACAGCCGCGAAGAAGCAGGCTCCCAAGGCAAAGGGCGAAAAGACCCGCTACTCCGACGAGGTCAACAAGTCGAAGCAGTCAGCTCCGGCTCCGGCGCAGCCCTCGACACCTTCGCCGCTGGCGACACCGGACAGCGCGCCTGCTCCGGCGGACAACGGCGGGGTTCCCGCCCCTGCAACCACACCGGCGCCCGCACAGCCACAGCCGTGAGTGAAGGTACGGCTGTTTCCAGGCAAATCAAGACTGTCTACCTGGGCGAGATCGCGAAGTACGAAGGGCAGATCGTCACGGATTTCTTCGCCGTGGCGCAGAAGCAATTCAGCCGCAAGCGGGACGGCGCTTCGTATCTTTCGCTGCGGCTGACCGACCGAAGCGGCCACTGCGAAGCGCGCATGTGGGACAACTTTGAAGCCTGCGCCGACACATTTGAAGCCGGCGATATTGTGAAAGCGCAGGTTGAAGTTTCCGGGTGGAACGGCCGGCCACAGCTTTCGATTCGAAAGCTGCGCAAGGCTACGGCGGAAGAGTACTCGCTTGCGGATTTTCAGCCGCACACCACGCAGCCGATTGAGGAGCTGTGGTCGAAGCTGAACGGTTTCGTCGGCAGCTTTACAGATATCTACCTGCAGCAGCTTGTCCGTAGCTTTCTGGATGATCCGGAGATAGCCTCGCTGCTGCGAAGCGCCCCGGCGGCGAAGTATCTGCACCATGCATGGATAGGTGGGTTGCTGGAGCATATCGTCTCGCTGCTGGGGCTGTGCGATCGCGTGGCGCCGCAGTACCCCGAGGTGCATCGCGACCTGGTGATGACGGGAGCGATTCTGCACGATATCGGCAAGCTGGAAGAGCTGCGTTGGGGATTGACCTTCGACTACACGCTGGAAGGGCAATTGCTCGGGCATATCACGCTGGGCATCGGGATGATCGAGAAGAAGGCGGCGCAGATTCCGGGCTTTCCGCCGCGGCTCAAACTGCTTGTGCAGCACATGGTGCTGAGCCATCACGGGAAGTATGAGTTTGGCTCGCCGAAGCTGCCGATGACGCCCGAGGCGGTGCTCTTCCATTACCTCGACGACCTGGACGCGAAGATGTACTCGGTGCGCACGGAACTGGAGCGCAGCGCGCAGCAGGGGCGCGGGCCGGATGAAATGACGGACTGGGTGCGTTCGCTGGAGCGGCCGCTGCTGGACAGCCGTACTTTTCTGGACAGCCGGACTTCTTTGGGTGAAGCTGGCAGGGATTCGACTGAACCGAGTGGCGAGGTGACGAGCGATGTCTTACCTGCTGAAGAGTGAGCCGGAGTCCTACTCCTACAGTGACCTGGAGCGCGACGGCGAGACGACCTGGGACGGCGTGAAGAATCCGCAGGCGCTGATGAACCTTGCCGGAATGAAAAAGGGCGAGAAGCTAGTCATCTATCACACGGTCACGGAGAAAGCGGCGGTGGGCACGGCGCATGTTGTGTCAGTGGATGCGTCGAACCCGAAGAGCCCGATTGTGCGCATTGCGCCGGGCAAGCGGCTGAAGCAGCCGAAGACGCTGGCGGAGATGCGGGAAGCGCCCGTGTTCCGCGGGTCGCTGTTGTTCCGGCAGTTCCGGCTGTCAGTGGTGCCGCTGACTGACGCTCAGTACGACTGGCTGGTGGGCTAGGCGGCCAGACCGGCGATCGTGCAGACGATGCGCAAAGCCCTCTCGACCACGGCCGGATTTCTTTTGCTGATCGCGTGGTGCGGCGGTCAATCGGGATCAAATCCCGCCAGGCCAGCCAATGGCATTGACGCAGCCCTTCAGAAGCAGATCGATGCGATGGTTGCCATCGACAACCACGCGCATCCGCTTCTTGCTCCGCCCAATTACAAAACAGACCGGGAGTTCGACGCGCTGCCCGTAGACCACATGGAGCCGGCGACAGATCCGGTGGCGTGGCGCCGGAGAATCCTCAGCTTGAGGAGGCGTGGCTGCATCTTTGGGCTTTTCATGGCAAGGCGCCGCTGGATGCTTCTGGTTTGGCGCGGCTCAACGCGGCGCGAGACCGGGTGCGGACGCGAGAAGGACGGCACTTTTCCGAGTGGCTGCTCGATCAGTCACACATCGGCACGATGCTGGCGAATCGTGTGGCGATGGGAGTGGGAGTGGAGCCGCCGCGTTTCCGGTGGGTGCCTTACCTGGATTGCCTGCTATTTCCTTTGGACAATAGCCGGCTTGCAATGAAGACGCCTGATCGGGGTACGTTCTTTCCCCTCGAAGAGAAGCTGCTCACGAGATATTTGCGGGAGTCCGGTTCGAGCGCGGCTCCGGCGACGTTGCAGGAATACCTGACCAAAGTTGTAACCGCAACGCTGGAGCGCCAGAAGGCGGGGGGCGCAGTCGCGGTGAAGTTCGAGGTCGGCTACCTGCGGTCGTTCGCCTTCGGCGATCCGAGTGAGGAAGAGGCTGCCCGCGTGTATGCCGCGTCAGTTGGCGGCCACACTCCTCCGTCGGACGAAGACTATAAGGCGCTGCAGGATTTTCTGTTTCGTTACATCGCCGCCGAGTGCGGGAGACTTGGCCTGCCGGTGCAACTCCACGGGATGGCCGGCGGGGGTGGTTATTACGACGTCGCCGGCTCGAATCCGCTGCTGCTTGAACCACTCTTCGATGACCGCCGCCTACGGCAGACGCGTTTCGTGATCCTGCATGGCGGCTGGCCTTTTGTGCGGGAGATCGGCGCGTTGCTGCAGAAGCCGAATGTCTATCTGGATATCTCGCAGCAGGCACTCTCGATCCCACCGCGCACCATTGCCTCGTGGCTTCGGGAATGGCTGGAGATGTATCCAGACAAGGTTCTGTTCGGGACGGATGGGTATCCCTTTTCCGAATATCTCGGGTGGGAGGAGTCTCTCTGGATTGCGAATCGCAATGCCAGAAAAGCGCTTGGGCATGCGCTGACCGGGATGATGGAGGATGGGGAGATCGATCGTGCTCGCGCCTTGCATATCGCCAGGGATGTTCTGTCGGACAATGCAGCGGCGTTGTATGGCCTGCCTCAGCCTTGAGTGAAGCCGGTCCATTTACAATCAAGGTTTGACCGGGAAGGCACATGCTACGTTTTTCAACCGCAGGTGAATCGCACGGCGAGGCCTTGATTGCCCTGGTTCGGGGCTGCCGGCCGGGCTCGACGTCGATCAGGAATTTATCAATCGGGAGCTGTGGCGGCGCCAGCAGGGCTACGGCCGCGGCGGGCGCATGCGCATCGAGACGGATACCGCGCACATCCTTTCCGGCGTGCGCCATGGCAAGACCATCGGCTCGCCGGTGGCGATGCAGATAGCCAATCGCGACTGGAAGAACTGGGACAGAGATTCTGCCGGTGGACGTGGGCGACCCGGCGAAGCATAAAGCGGTCGCGTCCCCGCGTCCCGGCCACGCCGACCTTGCGGGCTCGCTCAAGTACAATTTTACAGATGCCCGCTATGTGCTGGAGCGGGCATCGGCGCGTGAATCGACCGCGCGTGTAGCTGCGGGGGCATTGCGAAGCTGCTGCTGCGCTTCTGGGCATCGAGGTGGCGAGCCAGTGGTCCGTGTGGGCCGCGTGGAACTCGAAGAGCCGCGACCTGGGAGCAGATCGCGGCGCTGGCGGGCAGGGACGAAGTCCTGCTGAACTGCGTCGATCCGGAGATCGAGGAGCAGATGAAGGCCGAGGTGGACCTGGCGCTGCGTACGGGCGATTCCATCGGCGGAGTCTTCGAAGTGGTGGTGCACGGCGTGCCGCCGGGCGCTCGGCACCTATGCCAATTGGGACGAGCGGCTGGATGGCCTGCTGGCCTGGGCGGTGATGTCGCTGCAGGCGGTAAAAGCAGTGGAGCTGGGGCGCGGCGTGACGGCGGCGGAGTCCTTCGGCTCAGCGGTGCATGACGCAATCGGCTACGCCGCGGAAGACGAGAACGGCACATACGCGCTTTACGCCGCGAGCACAACAACGCGGGCGGTATTGAGGGCGGCATCTCGAACGGTGAGGACATCATCGTGCGCGGCTATCTGAAGCCGATCTCGACACTGCGCCGGCCGCTGGGGTCGGTGACGTTTGAGACGCGCGAGGCGACCAAGGCGGCTTACGAGCGCTCCGATGTTTGCGTGGTCCCGGCGGCGGGCGTTGCGGCCGAGGCGATGGTGGCGCTTCGTCTGCGCCAAGCTGGCGCTGGAGAAGTTCGGCGGCGACTCCGCTGCGCGAATTGAAGCGTAACTACGATGGTTATCTGGAGCAGATTCGGACGTATTAAGTAGAGCAAGAACGAAGCACGCATGATTTACCGATCGTTAAATTTCCCGATCCGATCCTGCAGCGGCCCGCCGATCCGGTGACGGAGTTCGACGACGACCTGCGCAAGCTGGTGGCGGACATGTTCGAGTCGATGTACAACGCGCAGGGCATCGGGCTGGCGGCGCCGCAGATCGGCATTCGCAAAGCGGCTGACCGTGATCGACCTGAGCTTCAAGAAGAACCCGAAGGAAAAGATCGTCCTGATCAATCCGGAGATCATCGCTGCACGAGGGCAAGCAGCTTGAGGAAGAGGGCTGCCTGAGCCTGCCGGAGATTCGCGAAAAGGTGCGCCGGGCCGCGCAAAGTGATGGTAAGGCGCAGGACGACCATGGCAACTGGTTTGAATACGAAGGCGACCGAGCTGCTGGCGCGCGCCTTCCAGCACGAGATCGATCACCTGGACGGCGTACTGTTCATTTTTCGCATCAGCGCGCTGAAGCGCGACCTGGTCCTGCGGCAAGATCCGCAAGATGCAGCGGCCGGTGAGTGGTAGGCCGTGAAGCTGGTCTTCTGCGGGACGCCGCCGTTCGCCGTGCCAACGCTGCAAGCGCTTTGCGCCGCCGGGCATAGCGTTGAGCTTGTCGTACGCCAGCCGGACCGCCCCAGGGGCGCGGACTGCGCTGACGGCGCCTCCGGTGAAGCGGGCTGCGCTGGAGGCCGGGCTCGAAGTGCGTGCAGCCGGAGAAGATTCAGGAACAATCCAGAGCTGCAGGCGAAGCTGGAGGCAATCCGCCCGGATGCCATCATCGTGGTGGCTTATGGGCGATCATTCCGCGATGGATGCTCGATCTCCCGCGCTACGGGAACATCAACCTGCATGGGTCGCTGCTGCCGAAGTATCGCGGGGCGGCGCCAATCCAGTGGGCGGTAGCCAACGGCGAGACAGTGACCGGCGTGACCACGATGCGGCTGGACGAAGGCATGGACACCGGTGACATGCTGCTGCGACACGAGACGCCGGTCGGCCGGGATGAAACGGCGGAGGACCTCTTTTCGCGGTTGGCTGAGCTTGGTGCGCCACTGATGGTGGAGACGCTGGCGGGGTTGGAGGCGGGTACGATCACGCCGCAGAAGCAGGATGGATCGCTGGCAACGCTGGCGCCCATGCTGGCGCGCGAGGATGGCCATGTCGATCCGGCACGCACGGCGCAGGCGATCTATGATCGCTGGCGCGGCTTTCAGCCGTGGCCCGGGCGCGTGGACGACAGTGCGCGGCAAGAAGCTGATCCTGCATCGGCTGGCTCCGGCAACGATCCGGCAACACGGCGAGCGTGGCTACTTCCATGTTGAGTGGGATCGGCTCTACTTCACTCCGAACGGGGACGATGGCACGTTGGAGATTATCGAAGCGCAGGTAGAAGGCAAGCGCCGCATGCCGGCGGCGGAGTTGCTGCGCGGGCACGGCGTGGTTGACGGCGACCGCCTGGGTTCCTGATGCCGCCGCGTGTTGCGCCCGCCCGGATGGCCGCGTTTCGTGTGCTGCTCGGGATAGCGCGATCCAGCAACACGCATTGTGACGAACTGCTGCGCGCGCCGGCCATCGAGTCGCTGACGCAGGCAGACCGCAACCTGACGACGGCGCTGGTGATGGGCGTGCTGCGCTGGCAGCTTGCGCTGGATGCTTTGCTCACGCCCTACCTGAAACGCAAATCGCGACTGGATGACGAAGTGGCGATCGCGCTGCGCATGGGCGCCTGGCAGCTCCTCGGGATGGACCGCATACCAGCGCATGCCGCGATTGGCGAGAGCGTAGAGCTGACGAAGGTGAGCGGACACACGTCTGCGTCGGGCATGGTGAATGCCGTGCTGCGCCGGGTCGCGGAGGCTGCTCCGGAGATCCGGCTGGATGCATGGGCCGCACATCCCGCATGGATGCTGGAACGATGGACGCAGCAATTTGCCACCGACGCAGTGGCAGCGATTGCGTCCTACGATCAGCAGGAACCGCAGATGGCGGTGCGATGTGCCGAGCGGGAAGAAGCGCTCGCGCGCGGCGCGTTTCTGGCTCGCTCCTGCCGCCTGGACGGGGGTGCCGTGCCGGAGGGCGCGCGTATTCAGGATGAAGGCTCGCAGCTTGTGGCGGAGATTGCGGGGCGGGGCAGCCGGATCCTGGACTGTTGTGCCGCGCCCGGCGGCAAGACAGCGATACTGGCGGAGAGCAATCCCAATGCGGAGATCACGGCGTGCGATATCAGCGAGTCACGGCTCAACGCGATGCGGCGCAGCTTCGCGCGCGATCCGCTGACGGTGAGGATCGAATGCGAGCTGGTGGATGCGACACGATTGCACGTCTGGAATGATCTTCGGGAGGACTTCGATCTGATCCTGTGCGACGCGCCCTGCAGCGGAACGGGAACGCTGGCGCGCAATCCGGAGATCAAGCTGCGGCTGGCGCCGGAAGAGCTGAAGCGGCAGCAGGAGCGGCAGATCGCGATTGTGCGATCGGTGTATCGCGTACTGGCGCCGGGCGGGCGGCTGGTGTACTCCACGTGCTCACTGGAGACGGAGGAGAACCGGCAGGTGATCGATTCTCTGTTCGCGGATGAGCCCTCGGCGCGGCTGGTCGATATGGGTGCACGGCTGTCTTCGATGCAAGCCGAAGGAAGTCTGACTGCGGATGGTGCGCGACTGCTGCAGGAGAGCGCGCTGCGCGACGGCTGCCTGCAGACGCTGCCGGGCGTGCTGCCGTGCGACGGGTTCTTTGCCGCGATCGTGACGCGGCACTGACTTACTGAGCGAGCGTGAACTGGACGGTGCCGCCGGCTTCGATACGCTGGCCCGCCGCGGGGTGCTGCGCCATCACGGTGCCGGGGACGATCGGCAGGGCAGGGGGGGCAGGCGCTTCGCCGGGTGCGGCAATCGGAGCGACCGGCGGAATATCGGCCTGCTCATAGAGGGCGGGGGCCAGATTCAGCCCCGCCTTATGTACGGCTGCATCTGCGGCGCTGGCCGGCTGGTTGACGAAGTCCGGCATTACGTAACCGGTAGACTCGGGCGGGACGGGCGCGCTCAGCAGCAGGGCGACATTGGGGCGGTCTACGGAGGCGGCACCCGGATCGGGCGACTGCGCGATGACGGTGCCGGGCTCGGCGAGCGCGTCGGGCATGTGCGCGATGGTGCCGAGCTGCAGGCCGGCGCGGCGAATGGACAGCGCGGCAACGCGTTCCGGAGATTGAATGAGCGAGGGTACTGCAACCTTCTGCGCACCGAGGCTTTGCCCGAGACGCACCTGCCAGCCGGTGCGAACTACCGTGCCGGCCGCGGGCGACTGCGTGACGATGCGCGAAGCGGGAACGATGGCGCTATAGAAGTGATCGTCGATGCTGACTTCGAGTTCGTCGGCAGCGGCTTTTCGCATCGCCTCGGTTTCGGTCATGCCGCGGAAGTCCGGCACTTTCACTTCCGCGCCGTGAATGGCGAAGTGCATGGCGGTAAGCGCCGAGACGAGCCCCACGACCACGAGCAAAGCCAGCACCAGCGCGAACTGGAAGATGCGCAGGATCATGCGGGCGCGTACTCGATGGTGTGGGTGATCTTCGCGGTCTTCTCCAGCATGGCGGAGACGGAGCAGTATTTTTCCTTCGAGAGACGGACTGCGTCTTCCATGCTCTTGTGCGTGACGGCGCCGCGGACGCGATAGATGAGCTCGATGCGGGTGAAGACGCTGGGCGATTCTTGTGCTTTTTCGGCGGTTGCGGAAACCGTCAGGCCCTGGAACGGCTCGCGCTTTTTCTGGAGGATGCTGACGACGTCGACCGATGTGCAGCAGCACAGGCTCATCAGCACGCATTCCATGGGCGTGGGGCCTTCCGCATGCGCGCTGTCCATGGTCAGCATGTGGCCGCTATCCGATGTGGCTGCGTATACCTGATCGTGTTGCCAATCCACTTTGGCGATCATTCTCTTCCTCCACGCCTCCTGATGTCTCGCTGCGGTTGCAGGTTCGCTTTTCGTGCCGGTTGTCTGCCTGCGGCTCGGGATGCACGAGCATACGATAGACCTCCGGGCGCTCGAGCTTCAGCCGGTCTTCGAGCGACGTGATGACA
Source organism: uncultured Acidobacteriaceae bacterium (assembly GCA_963836835.1). Classification (GTDB taxonomy): domain Bacteria; phylum Acidobacteriota; class Terriglobia; order Terriglobales; family Acidobacteriaceae; genus KBS-83. The sequence goes on from CAWILE010000001.1 coordinate 424,702, forward strand.
TCGTGCACGCGATGCATCGGCAGATCGTCCGGCAACGTGCAGTGACAGGAGAGGTGCAGGCGATCTCCCATGCGCGAGACTGCGACCTCGTGAATGTCGACGATCTCCGGCAATGTTCGCGCAACTGCCCGCAGGTCTTCCTCGATGCGGCGGTCATGTTCCACTGTCGGGAATGTTTCGATGGTGGCGGGCTGGCTCTCGATGTGGGTCAGTACGTTGGCGACCTCAGGCGCGGCGCGATACATCTGCTCTTCGAGCTCGCAGATGAATCGGTGCGCCTCGACCAGAGGGAGTGATTCACTCACCTCGACGTGCTGCTCGACACGGAGTCCTTCCTTTTCCTGCTGAACGCTCAGGTCGTGCAGCGTCACGTTGTTGAGCGATGCGACGCCGCGGATGCGATCGAAGATATTTTCTCCGTGCACCTGGCGAGGCACTGTGCGGACGGTGACATCGGCGCCGGGCACGACGGCCTTCACGGCGGCGGTCACGCGTTGCACCAGCAGCTCGATGTGCTCGGCGGTGTCGAATCGCGGCACTGCGACACGCAGGTCGGCGAAGACACGGTTCCCGGAGCGGCGCACGCGTACGCGCTCCAGTTCGACGACACCCTCAATGCGTTCCACTGCCTGAGTGATGCGCTCGCGCGCGCCGGCGGGTGCGGTGTCGAGCAGCTCAAAAGTGGTGCGCCGCGCAAGTCCCCAGGCGAAGTGCAGGATGACGGCCGAGACCACGAGAGCGGCCACCGGATCTGCGTAACGCAGCCAGGGAATGCCGAAATACTGACCGGCATAGGAGGTTGCGAGCCCAACGGCGACGGCAAGGCTGGACCAGATGTCGGAGGCGAAGTGGAGCGCGTCGGCTTCGAGCGCCTGTGAACCTGAAATTGCGGCGACGTGTCGCAGCCTGCGCGAGCGGCTGAAGTCGACCAGGATCGAGAGCGCGAGCACGGCGAAGGGCCAGACGGATGGCCGGACAGTGACCGGTGCGACGAAGATGCGCAGGATCGCTTCGACGATGATCCAGACGCAGGAAGCGCCCATCAGGAAGGTTTCCGTGAACGCAGAGAGGGTTTCGACGCGCGCATGCCCGTAGGGATGGTCTTCGTCGGCAGGTTTGTCAGAGACGCGAACGGAGAAAAATGTCAGCGCGGCGCCGAGGAGATCGAGGCCGGAGTGTGCCGCATCGGAGAGCATGCCGAGGCTGCCCGTCAGCAGACCAGCGATCATCTTGAGCGCAGTCATACAGCAGGCGGCAAGCATGGACATGAGCGCCGCGCCGCGCTTCTGCCTGAGCACGGCTTGTCCGGGCTGCGTGGGTCCGGGCTGGGTTGTCGATTCGGCCGGGAGACTCGGCGACATGCCCACAGCGTACACGGCGCTGCGCATCCCCGGCCAGCGAAGCGGTCTACGGTTTGCGGGCGGTGTAAAGACCAGCGATGCCGAAGGTGTAAGGCGTCCAGCGTGCGTCTTGAAAGCCGGCGCGCTCGAGTTGGCCGAGCATTTCGGAGGGCGCAGGGAAGCGCTCCACTGAGGCAGGAAGATAGGCATAAGCGCCGTTGGAGCCCGAGAGCATGCGCCCGACGCGTGGCAGGACGCGGCGGAAGTAGAAGGCGTAGAGCCGTCCAAGCAACCCGCCGGGCTCGCTGAAGTCGAGGATGCCGAGCTCACCGCCGGGGGCGAGGACGCGATGAAACTCCGCGAGGCCGGCTTCGTAATTGGCCAGGTTACGAAATCCGAATGCGGTGGTGAGCAACTGGAGCGAATTGTCGCGCAGCGGCAGATGGAGCGCGTCGGCTTCCACGGGTAGGGCGCCATGCTTACGAAACTTGGCGGCGCCGCGCAGCAGCATCTGGTGGGAGAAGTCGATGGCGAGCACGGGCGTGGACTCCGCGGGCCGACAGCGGAGGAGCGCCATGGTCATGTCCCCGGTGCCGCAGCAGACGTCCGCGATCTGTGCCTCGGGCTGTGAAAGGATGTGCTGGAAGCGCCGGGCCGTGCGCCACCACCAGAATCGGTCGATCGATCCGGAGAGGACATGGTTCAGCAAATCGTAGCGGGGCGCGATGGAGTCGAACATAGCCTGCACGGCAACGGCGGCATCCTGCTCGCTGCGGGTGCCTTCGGGCTGTGCGCCGCGGGTCGCCATGATCATCGGCCCAGCCGCAGTCCGCGCGCGATGGCGCGAAGCAGCTCGTCGTCAGATACATCTTGCGCTACGCGTGCCTGACCGATGCGGTCAAGCAGCACGAAATGACGTACGCCCGCGATACGTTTCTTGTCGCCGGCAGCGGCGTTGAGGAGGCGTCGCGGCGTGAGATGCGGGAGTGTGGGCAGTCCGATGGCGTCAATAGCAGTCAGAGCCCGGCCGGCTTCTGCATCCGGCAGGCCGCGCGTACGGCTGGCTTCCGCGGCGACGCGCATTCCCCATCCGACGGCCTCGCCGTGCAGGGGTCCGCGATAGTGCGTGAGGGCCTCAATGGCGTGGCCGATGGTGTGGCCGAAGTTGAGAATCATGCGCAGGCCGGCCTCGCGCTCATCCTTATTCACAACGTCGGCCTTGATGCGTACTGATTCCGCGATGACGTGAGCCAGCGGCCCGGGCTCCTGACGAAGCAGAGACTCGGCGTGCTGCTCGATGTAGACGAACAGTGAATCGTCGTGGATGAGGCCGGCCTTCACGCTTTCGAAGAGCCCGGCGCGCAGCTCTGCAGGAGGAAGCGTGCGCAGCACGGCAGTGTCGGCCACAACCAGACGCGGATGATAGAAGCTGCCGATGAGGTTCTTGCCTACGCTGAGGTTGACACCGGTCTTGCCGCCGACCGAGGAGTCGACCTGGGCGAGCAGCGTCGTAGGCACCTGGACTAAGTCGATGCCGCGCATGTAGATGGCGGCGAGAAAGCCGGTGAGATCCCCGATGACGCCGCCCCCGAAGGCGATCAGGATGGAACTGCGGTCCGCGCCGGCAGCTGCCAGGTTGCGCGCGAGGCGTTCGAGGGCGGCCAGGCGCTTGTGTTGCTCCCCGGCAGGCAACTGCAGCACGACGGGTGGGTTTTCCTGCGGAAAGCCGGCGAGGAACGACTTCGACCAGAGGCTCCAGATTTCCGGCGAGGTGATGACGAAGATGCGGCGGGGGCGCTCGCCGAATACGCGGCACAGATGTGCGGGAAGGCTGGCCAAGAGGCCTTCGCCGAGGAGAACGTCATAGGAGGCGGAAGCAGTCTGAACCGGGAGAGTATGCACTCGGCTCATCGTATCGCAGGGACCGCTCATGGAATGTGAATGATAGGCTCGGACTCATGGGGAGAGCTGCCGGTTTTCCGGCAAACACGGATTTTCTGATCATCGGAGCCGGCATTGCCGGACTTCGCGCCGCCATCACGCTGGCGGATGCGGGACGGGTGCTTGTTGTCACTAAAGAGGCGCTGGGCGAATCGAACACGCAATATGCGCAAGGCGGGATCGCGGTGGCGATTAGCGGTGCGGAGGACGTTGCTCTGCATCTGGAGGACACGCTGGCTGCCGGCGATGGGCTGGTGGATCCGCTGGCGGCGCGCGTCCTGGTGGAAGAAGGACCGGCACGCGTGGATGAGCTGTTGCGCTGGGATACGCGCTTTGACCGCTACACAAAAGGCGAGCATGCGGGCGAGCTGATGCTGACACGCGAAGGCGCGCACAGCCGCAACCGCATCCTGCACGCAAACGGCGATGCGACCGGCCGCGAGATTGGCCGCGCGCTGCTGGCGAGGGCGGCGGCAACGCCGGGCATCGTGCTTCTGCCCTGGACGCTGCTTACCGATCTGGTGACGGATGGCCGGGTCGTGGGAGCGCGGCTGCTGGATGAGAGCGGCGCGATCCAAACGGTGCAGGCGAGCGCCGTTCTTCTCGCGAGCGGCGGTGCGGGCCAGGTCTACAGCGATACAACCAATCCTGCGGTGGCGACAGGCGACGGCATTGCGGCGGCGCATGCCGCGGGCGCGGAACTGGCGGATATGGAGTTCTATCAGTTCCATCCCACGGCGCTCAACCTGCCCGGCGTGCCGCGCTTTCTGCTTTCCGAGGCGCTGCGCGGCGAGGGCGCGTGGCTGGTGAATGCCGCTGGCGAGCGCTTTATGCATCGCTATCATGCGCTGCTGGAGCTAGCGCCGCGCGACGTGGTGGCGCGGGCGATCACGCGCGAAGGCATCGGCGGGAAGCCGGTGTACCTGGATATGCGGCATGTCGGAAACAAGCGCGGCGGAGAGGTCGATTTGGATGCGCGCTTTCCAGGCATCTCTGCATTCCTGCATCAGCATGGACTCGACCTGGCGCGCGACCTGATTCCGGTGCGGCCGGCGGCGCACTACCTGATGGGCGGCGTTCGGACGGATGTGGATGGGCGGACTTCGCTACCGGGGCTGTATGCGGCGGGTGAAGTTGCATGTACCGGGGTGCATGGCGCCAACCGGCTGGCAAGCAACTCGCTGCTTGAGGGACTGGTCTTCGGCGCGCGGGCGGCGGAGAGCATGCGCGAGGAACGGGATGCCGCGCTTGGAGACATCTCAGAACCGAGTGCGATCGCTCGAGGCCACGCGACGTTGCCGCCGGTCGAAGATGCGATCCGCGGACTGCAGCAGCAGATGTGGGAGCATGCGGGTCTGCTGCGCGATGCGGCGCTGCTGACGAGCATCGACCTTGCGGCGGCAACTGCATACATCGATGCGGCTCCATCGGCGCAATGGACGCGGCGCGAATACGAGGCGCGATCACTGGCGCGCGTGGCGCGGGCGATTGTGGTGAGCGCGCTAGCACGGGAGGAGAGCCGCGGAGCACACTATCGCAATGATTTTCCGCAGCGCGACGATGCGCGGTTCGGCATGCACTCGCACCTTACTGGGGATTCGGTGAGCTTTGGACCGCTGCTTCCCGCAGAGAAGGCGCAGACGATTCAGGCGCTGGGCTGAGCGTGTTGCCGCGGCGAGAGCAGGGATGCCGCGGCAAAGATGGCCACGATGCCGAGAATGATGAGCAGCGACCACAGCGTGGGCACTTCGATCCAGCGGGTGGCAATCATCTTTGCGCCGACGAACGCGAGGATGAGCGCGAGGCCATAGTGCAGCAGATGCAGGCGATGGAGCAGCCCCTGCAGCACGAAGTAGAGCGAGCGCAGACCGAGGATGGCAAAGATGTTTGAGGTGTAGACCACGAAGGTGTTGTGGGTGACGCTGAGCACGGCGGGCACGGAGTCGATGGCGAAGACAACGTCGGTGACTTCGATGGCCAGGATGGCCAATACCAGAGGAGACATGCGCCAGCCGCGGCGGTGAAGCCAGACTGTGATGCCGGGCGGCGCCTCTTTGTCCTTCTTCTGGCGCAGCAGCCGCCATGCGGCATAGAGCAGCAGCGCGCCGAAAATGTATTGCATCACTTCGAAGCGATCGAGCAGCGCGACGCCGGCGACGATGAAGAGCGCGCGCAGCACGATCGCGCCCAGCACGCCGTAGAGCAGAGCATGATGCTGCTGGCGGACGCTGAGGCCGAAGCTGGCAAAGAGAACGAGGAAGACAAACAGATTGTCTATCGAGAGCGAGGCTTCGATCACATAGCCGGAGATGAACTCGAGTGCGCGCTGCTGGCCTTGCACATGGAGCAGGAATCCGGCAAAGCCGAGCGCAAGCGCGATGACGATGAGCGTCCAGGCAAGCGCGGCACGAAAGCTCGGTCCACTCTGCTTGCGGCCGAGGACGACGAGGTCGACGACCAGCAAGAGCAGCACGACTGCATGAAAGCCGATCCAGTAGGTGAGAGGCGCGCCTGCGATCATGTCCTTCTACCGTCTCACAAGGGGGATGCCCGGGATTGCAATGGTTGTGTAAGAGCGATAACGAATGTTGCGTGGAGCGGACCATGAAAACAGGCGGCTTAGCGCGTGTTCAGCAGGCGGATCGCTTCCAGGAAGACTTCGCCGGAGATGGTGAGGCTCTTCGCGCTGATCTTGTCGAGTGTGTCCTCGGGCGTGTGGTGCCAACCGTCGGGGTGGCCGGCATCGCTGGGGCCATAGTGGATGTCGATCACGTCGGCGCTTGGCACGCCGCGCTGGACGAAGGGGTTGAAGTCATCGAATTCTTCGCCGGATGTCTTGAAGAAATGGCCGGCGTTGCCGGTCTTCTTTGCGGCGTCATAGACGAGGTCTTCGATGGCAGGCGTGGCGTTGGTGATGCGTGTGATGTCGAGGTCCCGGTCGCCGATCATGTCGGCGAGCAGAAAGGCCTTGATCTTTTTGAGCGTACCGTCCACCTGCCACTTCGCAGCCAGGTGGCGGCTGCCGTAGAGGGAGTCGGAATTGGTCCACTGTTCGCTCACCGACTCTTCGCCGTCGAAGAAGACGAGCCAGACGCTATAGCCGTCCAGGGTGCGGCCGCGCAGGTGGTTCGCGATCTCGAGCAGCAGGCCGGTAGTGGCAGCGCCGTCGTTCGCCCCGACGAACGAGGTGTTGCGCAGCCAGTAGTTCGTTTCGTAGTGCGTTGCCAGGACGATGATGCCGTCCTTCTTGCCGGGGAAGCGCACGATGAAGTTGGTCATCTGCTGCGGGCCGGCGGGGGTGGAGGCGAGGAAGGTGTCGGCCTGGAGGTTGTCGTGGGCGAACTGCTTCTTCAGGTAGTTCTGCGCGCACAGCAGGCCGGCGCTGCCGTTGAAACGCGGGCCGCAGGAGAGGAACTGGCGCGCGTAGTCGAGCGCCTTCGCGCCGCTGAACTGGGCCGGGGACTGCGCATTCAGCAGAGAGACCTGCAGCAGGACGACGAGAAGACAGAGTCGGCGGATCAGGATGCGGCCTCCTGTTTCCTGCGGTCGCGCCGCGAGGGGTGGACCATGTAGGCGACTCCAATGCTGATGATGTAGAGCACCAGCATGGGTGCGGCGAAGACGCACATGGTGAGAATGTCGGGCGTGGGCGTAATGATGGCCGCGATGATGAAGATCACCAGGATGGCGTAGCGGATATTGCGCCACAGGAAGCCGGCTGTCACCAGGCCGAAGAGGGCGAGAAACATCACCAGGATCGGCAGCTCGAACACGATGCCGAGGCCGAGGATCACGGTCATGAACAGATCGCAATATTCATTGATCGTAACCATGGGCGTGAACTGCTTGCCGTAGCCGAGCAGGAAGTCCAGCGCGCCCGGATATACGTAGTGATAGCCGAAGTACGCGCCGGCGAGGAAGAGAGTGATGGTGGCGGTCATGAACGGCCACACGTATCGCTTCTCATTGCGATACAGACCGGGTGAGATGAACAACCACACCTGATACAGGATGAACGGCGAGGCCATGATGGCGCCGGCGATAAAGCTCAGCTTCAAAGAGAAATTGAACGGCTCAATCGGGTTTAGAAATACCAGCCCGGTGGGCAGATGATGCCGGGTCAGCGCCGTATTGAGGGGCTGTTCCAGACAGCTCCGTAAAGCGGTTATGAAAGCCATAGGCGACGAAGAAGCCGACTACCAAGTAGATGCCGGAGTGAATGAGGCGGCGGCGGAGCTCTTCGAGATGCTCGATGAGGCTCATGCCGGGCAATTCGGCGCGCTCCGCTACTGCCGTGCGCGCACGCTCGAGGAGGTCTTCATCCATGGTGTGTGGGTACGGCGTCCCCGGCCTGGTTATACGAGGGATCGGCTGCCGCGGCTTCGATGGCCTCCTGCGCACTTGCCTGCAACTCGTCGAGCGAATCGGCGGGAGCTTCGCTGTTCGTGGGCTCGGGCTCTTCGATGGAGCGGTAGGGCGAGCGCGTGCTGACGGGCAGACCGCTGGCGGGGGGCAGGATGGCCGGGGTCTTTGTGCCGTCGGTCTCGGAGGCTGCGCTGGTTTCTGTGGCCGCGGGCTCGGGCGCGCGCACAGGTTCGATGGTGGATTCAGCGCTTACGGTCTCGCCTGCCGTGATGGCGATGGGCGTCGCGGGCTCGGAGTTTGCGGCTTGCGCGGCGAGTTCCTTCTGCCGCTCGGCCTGTTCGGCGGAGCGCAGTTCTTCTTCGATCTGAAACTTGAAATCGTTCGAGGCTTTGCGGAACTCGTAGAGCAGCTTGCCGACCTGGCGGCTGATTTCGGGCAGCTTTTTGGGGCCGAAGACGATGAGGGCGAGGACGACGAGGAAGAGCGTGTCCGGGATGCCGAAGGTAGCCAGTTGTACTGTTGGCACTGGAGCGGGAGCCACGCGCGCCAGTGAAAACAGGCCGAGGCTGAAGATGGCTGGCAGTGGCATTGCTTCTCCAAATATACCTGTCGCGTGCTCGAACGGTCTGCGGCCCGGCGGACCTCACCAAACGACTGCAGGTCCGTCTCATTGGACGCAGCGCGGTGTTTGAGAAGTACCCGGAAGCATGACTTCCGTTTTATTCAGCGCCGCGAGCGCTGTATTACACTGATGTAACAGAGGTAATGTCCGGCTGGGAAATTTGCGTCCCTGGCGATGGACATGCATCTGTTTGTAACGAGGTTGCAACATCCCCGCAGGTTGGGCGAGGGCAATGCCTTCGCAGCGAGCCGGCTGCAACCGCGAAAGTGCTTTCAACATCCCCGTTCGGCGCCCTTGAACAATGGCGGCCGGACTGAAGGCGGAAGACGATGGAACTGCTGGTGGAAAATGCCCCTGCTGTGCGTGTGGCTGAAAGCTGCTCGCTTGAGAATTACCTTACGCTGCCCGACCACACGATGGACGAGCGCATTGCCGCTGCGCGGAAGCAGCTTGGCAAGAGCACGGTGATGCTGGGTCATCACTATCAGCGCGATGAGGTGATCCGTTTTGCCGATTACACGGGCGACTCCTATCGCCTGTCGAAGATCGCGGCCGGAACGGATGCGCAGTATGTCGTCTTCTGCGGTGTGCATTTCATGGCGGAGAGCGCCGATGTGTTGGGCAAAGCGGGCCAGCAGGTGATCCTGCCCGATCTGAATGCGGGCTGCTCGATGGCAGACATGGCTGAGATCAGCCAGGTGGAAGCGTGCTGGGAGTCGCTGGAGCGAATGGGGCTCGGTGAAGACCAGGTGCTTCCGCTGACCTACATGAACTCGACTGCGGCGATTAAGGCCTTCTGCGGCGAGCGCGGCGGGCTGGTGTGTACCTCATCGAATGCGACTGCTGCGTTTGACTGGGCGTTTGCGCGACGCGAAAAGATTCTGTTTCTCCCCGATCAACACCTGGGCCGCAACACCGCCTATGCGATGGGGATTCCTCTGAACGAGATGGTGGTGTGGGATCCCTAGCAGATCGATGGCGGCGTTCCGGCAGAGCGGCTGCGCGCGGCGAAGGTGATTCTGTGGAAGGGGCACTGCTCGGTGCATCAGCGTTTCCTGCCCGAGCCATGTGGACGCGGTGCGGGCGAAGTATCCGGGCATCCAGGTGATCGTGCATCCGGAGTGCCGCTGGGAGGTCTGCCAGAAGGCGGAGGCGCTCGGGTCGACGGAGCGGCTGATCGCGCTGGTGGAGAACGCGCCCGCGGGCAGCAGCTTCGCGATCGGGACCGAAATCCACCTGGTGAACCGGCTGGCGAAGCAGTATCGCCGCGAAAGGCAAGCACGTCATCACGCTCGACGATACGGGCTGCCTGTGCACGACGATGTACCGCATCTCTCCTCAGCACCTGGCATGGGCACTCGAGAATCTGGTGGAAGGCCGGGTGGTGAACCGGATTCATGTGGATGAAGATGTGAAACACTGGGCGCGGGTGGCGCTGGACCGGATGCTGGAGATTGGCGCGGGCACAGCGAAGCTCCGCCCGGCAGAAGCAACGACACCGGAGGCGCTCAAACAGGCTTAGAGGAGCGCATGAAGACATTCACACTCGAAGAGGCGAACGCCCTGCTGCCGGTGGTGGAGTCGCTGCTGGAGCGCGCGATTGCCGCGAAGGAAGAGTCGGAGCGGCTGGAGCGGGAGATCCAGTTACTGCGGCAGCAGATCTTCCTGTCGGGTGGAATGACGGTGGACATTTCCGGCGTGGCGCGCAATCGAACGGAGACAGAAGCCCAAGTGCAGAAAGCCAAAGATGCGCTTGGAGAAATCGATTCTATCGGCGTGCAGGTAAAAGACTTGGATACTGGACTGCTGGACTTCCCGTGCCGCGTGGACGGGGACCTGGTGCTGCTGTGCTGGCGGCGCGGCGAGAGCCGTATCGAATACTGGCATACGCTCGAAGCGGGCTTTCGGGGACGTCAGCCGCTGGATGAGCGCTTCGGCCGCGGGTGGCGAGACCGGCCGAATTGAGGACTGGCCCGTTCAGGCAATTGAGCTTGCTGCGCGTATCGTGAGGTTCGCTTCCTTTGGTCGCTCAGATCCTAAGAACGGAGCAGATACGGTTCCGCGAATTCGCAGGGAATTGACACCGTTCAATAACTATTTTCCAATGACAGCAGGATGCCGACTGCACACAAAGCGGAGCAGGCTGGAGCTGCCCACGAGGGCTCTTTCCGGGATCTTTGTGTTGCGCATGGGATAGCCGTTACCCATCAGCGCCAGGTGCTGTTTGAGGTAATGCAGAGCATTCCCGGGCATCCCAGCCCGGAGGAAGTGTACGCGCGGGTACAGGAGCGGATTCCTTCGATTTCGCTCGCCACCGTGTACAAGAACATCCATCTTTTCATCGCCAGCGGGCTGTTCCGCGAGGTCAGCATGCATCACGGATCGCTGCGGGTGGAGATGAATGACCGACCGCACCATCACATGGTCTGCACGAAATGCAAGGCGATCTTCGACCTGGATGAGAACGAGCTTGGCGGCATGCCGCAGCCCCATCGGCTGCCGAACGGCTTTGTCGCGCAGCGTTATGCGGTGGACGTACTCGGGCTTTGCGCGGCCTGCCAGGAGCCCGAAGCACTGCACTCGTAGTTTTCCCTCTGCTCTCGTTCCCCCGTTCCCGTGAGCGTTCCGGTCGTTTGCCGCGTCGATGCGGATGGACGTACCGTTGCGCATTTAGGATGGGGTGGCATGTTCAGCAGACGACTTGGAGCATTTTCGGTAATACGATGGCCCGCGGAGATGCTCTCGGCGTGGCTTTTCCTTCAGGAAAAGCCACCAGCGCGATTGCTGGACCGTCTACACCAACACCGAAAACGCTTGGGCGGTCGATGGATTGCGGGATCTCTGTGCGCTTCAGCATTGCTGCTGGCGGGCTGCGGTGATTTTTTCACGAAGGACACCGGTGGCGGCGGCGGGGGCAGCGTAGGGAGCTATATCTACGTCGGTACGCAGGGTGGAAACCTGGCCAGCTACGCGGTTTCCTCTAAGGGAGCTTTGAGTGCGCTTTCTGGATCGCCTTATCAGCTTTCTGAGGCTGCGATCAACGCACTGGTCGTCACACCGGGGAATGCCTTCCTTTACGCAGCGGTGGCTGGCACTGGCGTGTTCGGGTTGAGCATCAACAGCAGCACCGGCGTGACGACACTGCTGAACAACAATACCGTGCTGGTGTCGGATGTTGCGCCGCTCTCGATGACGGTGGATCCTTCGGGCAAATACCTTCTGGTTGCCGGGCTGGCAAACGGTTCGCCCGCGGTGGGCGAGTATGTCATCAATACGGACGGAACGTTGTCCGTGGTGACCGGCTCACCGGTTTCCATTACGTTTCCGGCGGGCATCAATATCAGCGCAATCACCATGCCGAGCATTGCGGTTGCGCCGAACAGCAGCTATATTTTCGTCTCGCTGGGGCAGCTTGGTGTTGCTCCGATGCCGTTCACGACCGGCGGTGCAATTTCGCAAAATACGGTGATTCTGCAGCCGCGGACCAGCGCCGGAGTTTCGAACCAGGACCTGGGGCTGGCGGTGAACGCGGCCAGCACGGCACTGTTTGCCGGGGAGACGAACGTGGGAGTGCGCGTCTTCACCATCGGGACGGGCAGCAAGTTTACTGAGATCAGCGGGTCACCATTCAAAGCGGGCACCCGACCCAGTGAGCTCGCCTTCGATGGGACAGGTGACTTTCTGTATGCCGCGAACACGAGCGACAACACGATTAGCGGCTTTTCCGTGCTCGCCTCGGGTACGCTGACGCCTCTGACCGGCTCACCGTACTCTTCTGTGGGTACGCAACCGAATGGCCTGACGTCAGATCAATCGAAGAAATTCATGCTGGTGACGAATCTGGGCAGCCCGCGTGTACAGCTCTTCTCGTTTGACGCAACGACGGCAGGCAAGCTCGACCCGGGGGCAACGGCGACGGACATCACATTGCCATCGGCGATTGCCAGTACACGCTGACGGAACGACGCGGAAGACCCGCGCTGATTTTTGTCACAATGCGGTTGCTTTTGGCGTGGGAATGATCGGCGTGCAACTCCCGTGGGATCGATGTCATCCTGCCCGGCACTCGCCAGCGTTCGCCGGCCCCTGTATATCTGGAAGAGATCGTGTTGGCAGAACTTTGGAGCAGGTGCATACTTTCTCTCGCTTCGCGCGTGGCCGTGACGTGTGCGTTCGCATTTTTGCTGGGCGCGGGACTATCGGGATGTCATCATGCGCCATCGGGCGCTCCGAGTGTCGTATACGTGGCTGCCAAGGAGGCTTGGCTGCGCGACCGTGTCGCCCCGGTTTCGACGAAGATTGCACCGGTCGCCAACGGCGAGAAGCTAAAGGTGCTGGATCATGAACGGCGGTTCTTCCAGGTAGAGGCGCCGGACGGGAAGACGGGCTGGATCGAGGAGCACTTCGTCATTGATCAGCCGACCTACGATGAATTCCAGAAGCTGAACCGCGATCATGCGAAAGACGCTGTGGTGGCGACAGGCGTGTTGCGCGATGAATTGTATGCGCACATTGCGCCGGGCCGCGATACAGACCGTTATTTTCTGCTGCCGGAAGGCGACAAGCTGCAATTGCTGGAGCGGGCGAGCATTCACAAGCTGACCGCAGAAGAGGCCTTTCGCGAGCAGCAGAGGAGGGCGGCGGAGCAGCGGGCGGCAGCCGCGGCGGACCGGCTGTGGGAGCTGACTCAGAAGGGCAAAGGGGCTGCGCCAAAGGGGCCGATCGAGTTAGGCAAAGCGCCGTCGCCGGCTTCGGCTCCGGACAGCGCATTTGTGCCAACGCCGGTTACGGTTGATCCGAATGCCCCGCCTCCGCAGTATGAAGACTGGTGGCTGGTGCGGGACAGTCGCGGGCACGTGGGCTGGGTGCTGGCGCGGCGGCTGGATGTGGATGTTCCGGACGAGGTGGTGCGCTACGCGGAAGGACAGAGGATCGTCGGCGCGTATCTGCTGGCGAAGATACCGGATGATGCATCGCCGTTTCCGGACAAGCAGGCGCCGGAGTACGTGATGGTGCTGAGTCCTTACCAGGATGGGCTGCCGTATGCCTACTCGCGCGTGCGATTGCTGGTGTGGAACAACCGCAAGCATCGCTATGAGGGCGGCCTGCGTATGAACGATGTGGCTGGTTATCTGCCGGTGGCGGTGAAGCACGAGGTGCTCGATGCGAAGGGTGGAGCAGTGCCGACGTTCACGCTGAAGCTGGCGGCAGCCGGGGCCGTTCCGGGGCTTGATCCGGATACGGGTCGCCTGCTGCCGGTCGAGACGGTCTCCATCAAGTACCGGCTGGACGGCGAGACGGTGCGGCGCGTGGCGCTGGGAAGTGAACCGATGCCCAAGCTGGCGTCGAGTAAGGGAGCGGAGGCGGAACGGCGCAAGGAGGAGCGGGTCGCGCACAGGAGTCACCGCTGATTTTTTATTGCAATAGCTGGACCTTCCCGGTTGCGACCTCGTAGACGGCGCTCACCACGTCCAAACGCTTTTCATCGACAGCCTGGGCAATCACGGGGCCGGCCTGCCGGATGCGCTGGGCATTGTGGCGGACATTGGCTGCAATTGCATGATCGAGCTGATTGGTATTTCCCTGGCGGATCGCGTCCGTGACTCCGGGCTTCACGGCATCGAGCATCATCTGTAAATGGCCGGGGAGCGGTTTGCGGTCCTTTTCATACTGCAGCACTGCCTTAACCGCGCCACAGTTGGAGTGTCCCAGCACCATGATCAGCGGAGCATTCAGCACCGCCACGCCGTACTCGAGACTGGCGAGGATATCGACGTTCATGTAATTGCCGGCGACGCGGCAGATGAAGAGACCGCCGGGATCCTGATCGAAGATGAAGTCGGGCGAGACGCGTGAATCGGCGCAGCTCAGAATCGCGGCGATTGGATATTGCGCCTGGGCGCGCGCTGCGCGGCCGGCGCTGAAGTCCTTCAAATCGACTTGATTACTCACGTAGCGCGCGTTGCCAGCCATCAGTCGCTTGAGCGCGTCCGATGGCGGAATGGCGTTTGGAAATGCGTGGATTGCTTTTGGCAGTGCGGCCACTGCTGCTGCGGCAAGCGCACCTTGCAGCAGTCTGCGGCGGTTAATGTTCCACTGCTCTTTTGTTTCGCTCACGTGTCCGCCTCCGGGTGGCGCTTTCGGCGGCACCAAGTGTAGATCGGACTGTGCGGTGTGGGAAGAAGATTCAGGCGAGGAAGTCTCGGATCGCGACGACCACCCGTTCCTGCTCCTCTTCGTGAAGCTGGGGGAAGATGGGCAGCGCCAGCACTTCACGGGCGGCGCGCTCGCTTTCTGGGAAGTCGCCCTCGCGGTAGCCGAGCGAGATGAGCGCCTTCTGCTGATGGAGGCCGACCGGGTAGTAGATCTCCGAGCCGATGCCGCGATCGTGGAGCCACGAACGCAGTTCAGCGCGCCGGGCGACCCGGATGACGTACTGGTGGTAGACGTGGTGGGCGCGGGGATCCACCCAGGGAAGGACGATGCCGCGGTCCGGGTATGGGCCGGGATCGACGATGCCGGCGGCGTCAAAGAGCTCGTTGTAACGCGCGGCCAAGGTACGGCGATGCGCGTTCCAGGCATCGACATGGCGGAGCTTGACCAGCAGGATGGCGGCCTGCAGGGTGTCCATGCGGCTGTTCCAGCCGACTTCTTCATGGTGGTAGCGAATCTCCATTCCATGGGAGCGCAGAATGCGGACGCGGCGGGCAATCGCGGCGATGTTGGTGGTGACCATGCCGGCTTCGCCGGCAGCGCTGAGGTTCTTGGTGGGATAGAAGCTGAAAGCCGCAGCCATGCCAAGCGCGCCGGCGGGAACGCCGTCCCACAGTGCGCCGAAGGCTTGGGCGGCGTCTTCGATCAGGAGACATGCGTGATTCGCAGTGGCGGTCTTCAGGGCTGTCCAGTCGGCGCACTGGCCGTAGAGATGCACGGGCAGGATCGCGCGCGTGGCAGGGTGCTTCCTGAGCGCCTTGGACACGGATGCGGGATCCAGATTGAAGCTGCGGGGATCGATATCGGCCAGGACGGGTGTTGCACCGAGCCGCAGGATGGAGCTGGCGGTGGCGAAGAAAGAGAACGCGGTGGTGAGCACGCGATCGCCGGGCTCGACGCCGGCGGCTGCCATGGCCAGCCAGAGTGCGTCGGTTCCGGAGCCGCATCCGATCGCTTCGGCGACCTGGCAATGGCGGGCGGCAGCCTCTTCGAAGGCAAGGACCTCCGGTCCGAGGATGAAACGCTGGCTTTTGAAGACGGCCTCGGTCGCGGCGAGGATTTCCGGACCGATTTCGGCGTATTCGCGAGCGAAATCGAGCAAGGGGACGCCGGGGAGGGAAGCGGCGGTATCCGGTGGCAACTTGCAGGGCGTGGTAACGTTATGGACCGGGTTCACCAGAGAAGCGTATCGCAACCCGGGAGAGATTTTCCGCATCCGACACTCGTGTCCGACTGGAGTTCTGTCCACGGATAGCCGTGGAATCCAGCCGGCGTGACTTTTGATGGCCATGTCACACTGCCGTGCAGCGAGAGGCAAACAGGTTCACTTTGCGTCCACTGCAGGGTATTTTTGAACGAAAAACAGTCGCCGCAAAGGCATCGGAGATCGGCACCATGGACAGCAAGCCGGCACAAAATATTCAAGACACTTTTCTGAATACGGTCCGCAAGGACAAGACTCCTATCACGATCTACCTAGTCAGCGGCGTGAAGCTGACCGGCCGCATCCGTTCCTTCGACAAGTATTCCGTGCTGCTGGAGAACAACAGCCAGGAGCAGTTGATTTTCAAACATGCGATCTCGACTGTGGTCAGCAATCGTGCGGTGATGCACGAGCATCGTCTCGGCCATCCGCCGTCCGCCGTGCCTCCTCCTCAGGCGACACCGCTGCGGCAGGAGGCCGAATCCTAGAGCGAATGGCCGGTTTGTTCGCCGGGCAGTACTGAATAGAGCTTCGCAACCAGTCCGTACAAACCGGTGCGTGCTGGTATCTGTCGAATTTTCGAGCCGGCGGCGGGCGTCCTCGCGTGCCGCCGCGGCAGCTCGTGCGGCGGCCCAGCCTGCGAGTGTCGCGGATCTGCGCTCGGATGGAATCAACGTCGACTCGCCGGATGGCGACTGGATGCGCGCACCGGGATTTGCGCTCGAGCCCGGAGTCGATTTTGAGTCGTCGCGCGAGGAGTTCCGCGAGCTTGTGGTAAGCGCGGGCGGCGATGTGGTCGCGGAACTGACTCAGCGACGCCCGGAGGCCGACCCTGCGACCCTGATCGGCAAAGGAAAGATCGTGGAGGTTGCGGGGGCGGCGGCTTCGACCGAGGCGGACGTCGTTCTGTTCGACCGCGATTTGTCGCCGACGCAGCTACGAAATCTGGAAAATGAGCTTCCCGCGCGCGTGGTGGACCGGACGCAGTTGATCCTGGACATCTTTGCCCGCCACGCGAGAACGCGGGAGGGCTACCTGCAGGTGGAGCTGGCGCAACTGGAATACATGTTGCCGCGGCTGGCTGGACGCGGCGCAGCCATGTCCCAGCTCGGCGGCGGCATCGGGACGCGCGGCCCGGGGGAGACCAAGCTGGAGACCGACCGCCGCAGGATTCAGCGGAGACTGGTGCAGTTGCGCAGCGATCTAGATGCGGTGCGCCGGGTCCGAGGGCAGCAGCGGCAGCGGCGCGAGGCAGTCCCGGTACCCACGATTGCACTGGTGGGGTACACCAACGCAGGCAAGAGCACTCTGTTCAATCGGCTGACGCATGCGGATGTGCTCGAATCGGCGCGCATGTTTGCGACGCTTGATCCCAAGCTGAAGGCGCTGACGCTGCCGTCACGGCGAAAGATTCTGCTGTCGGACACGGTGGGGTTCATTCGCGATCTGCCGCATACGCTGGTGACTTCGTTTCGGGCGACGCTTGAGGAGGTGCAAAAGGCCGAGGTGCTGATTCACCTGGAGGATGCTTCGAGCCCGATGCGCGATGAGCGGCGTCGCGAGGTGGACCGCGTGCTGGCGGAACTGGACGTGCGTGAGACGAAACAGATCCAGGTACTGAACAAGAGCGACCTGCTGACGGAAGAGGAGCGGGCGGGGCTGGCGGCGCGCTCCGATGTGGTGGTGCTTTCGGCGAAGACAGGCGAGGAAATCGAAGAGCTATTGACGCGGATGGACGCCGCGCTGTCTTCGGACCCGCTCGAGACGCGCGCGATGACGGTGCCGCAGAGCGAAGGCGGCGTGCTGGCTGCGCTGGGCGCCGGGGCAAAAATTTCTGAGCAGCAATTCGCAGGCAGCGATGTGATGCTGGTGGTGGAAGGGCCGGCTTCGCTGCTGGGGCGGTATCGACGGTTCTGGAATCAGGATGGCAGCGGCAGGGCTGCGAGATCTGTTTGAGCAGCGCTACCGTTTTCACAATTGCGGTGATCCGTCTGCTGCGGTTATGTACTGCTTTTCTTGACGGAACAGCTGCGTCGAGAGGAGTTCGATGGATTGCACCGGTTTGTGAAAACGGTCTACGCGGCGATATTAGACGGACGATAAATGCAACGGGTCCTTCTTCGCTCCACCTTCGGTTACGTTCAGGATGACAGGACTCTGATAATCGGTGAGATTCAGGATGATGGGGCTTTCGAAGTCACGTGCTGACTGCAGGGGAAGGGAAGCGGTGGAACGTCCCTTCGACCCTGCGTCCAGCAGACCCGGAGTGGGTCGAGATACAAATTAGTGTACCCCTGTTTGAGCCATGGTCAAGAACTAGCTGAAGATAATATCGGCGAGCTCAAAATCTTCATCCGGGGCAATTTGGGCCGGTTTGACACCCCAAAATCCGCTCTGTTAGAACCATAGTCTCCAGAAGTATTTGCCGCCATTTTCCATCCTGATGGATGGCACCCTCGGGGACTGTATTGGACCTCATCCTTCATCAACTGGCCGATCTCTTCCTGCGTTCGATCCCTACGGCTGTGCTGTTTTTGTTGTTGCTGGGCGCGTATCGGGTGCTGGTGTACGCACCGCTCCTGAAGGTGCTTTCCGAGCGGGGCGAGCGCACGGTGGGCGCGATGGCGCGTGCCGAAGCGGCGATCCGCGCGGCAGAGGCGCGGTCTCAGGAGTATGAGGCCAGGCTGCGGACCGCGCGGGCGGAGATTTTCCATGCCCGCGAGCAGCGTCTGCAGGCCCTGCAGCGGGATCGGGAGCGTGCGCTCGAGGAGGCACGGCATGCCGCTCATGAGCGGGTACGCGTGGCCCGGGAGAGGCTGGAGGACGAGGCTACGGATGCGCGGGCATCGCTGGACAGCAGAGCGGACAGCCTGGCCGCCGAGATCCTGCGGGCGGTCGTGCCTTCCGCAGCGGCCGCCGGAGCCATTTCCGGGCAAACGACAGGGAGTGCGTACTGATGCGAGCTTTGTCTTTCATGCGGCCGTGGGTCGCGGCGTTTCTGCTCGCCGTGGCGCTGACGCCGGCCGTTGCGCAGGCGCCTGCTTCCGCCACCCCTCAACCATCAGGTCAGGCTCCAGCGGCGCAGGAGAATAAGCAGGGCGTTTTCATTGACAGCCAGACCGCGAGCTCGCAGAACCTAGCCAAGGCAGAGCAGGAGGACGAAGAGTACGTCTTCAAGCACTCGGCCTCGGTGCGGGCGTTTGCGCGGATTTTCCATCTGTCGCCGGATGCTGCTTCCCTCTCTTTCTGGGCGCTGAATGCGATCATCCTGTTCGTGTTTGTCGGATATTTCCTGATGACGGGATTGCCGAAGGCGTTTCGGAGCCGCCGGCAGAAGCTCGACCACGAGATCGTCGAGGCGCAATCCGCTACGCAGAAGGCCGAGGAGCGGCTGCGCGCAGTAGAGGAGCGGCTGAACCGCCTGGATTCGGAGATTGCCGCGGTGCGCGAGCAGTCGGAGCGGGACAGCGCACAGGACGAAGTGCGCATTCGCCAGGCCATAGAAGAGGAGCGGCAGAAGATTGTGAACGCGGCCGAGCAGGAGATTTCCGCGGCCGGCGCGGCAGCGGAGCGCCGGCTGCGCAAATATGCCGCCGAACTTGCCGTGTACCGCGCGACCGCCCGGCTACGCCTGACGGAAGGCGACGATCGGACCCTGATCCAGGAATTTGCCACGAGCCTTGGCTCGAATGGCAGACAGGGGGGCCGGAACTGATGGCGGATTTTGCCGGTCGCTATGCGCGCGCCTTCGCGGATGTGGTGATGAGCGCTCGGATTCCTGCCAGCCAGGTGAATGGGCAACTCGACGATTTTCTGGCGACTCTTCGCGAGAGCGCCGACCTGCGCCAGACACTGTTCATTCCTGCTCTCGGGGTGGATGTTCGGGTGAAGGTGATCGATGCCCTGGCTCCGCGGCTGCACATGGGACGCGAAGTGCGCAATTTTCTGGCGGTGCTGCTGCGGCATAACCGGATGAGCGCGATCGAGGAGATTGTCGCCGAGTTCCGCGCGGAGTTGGACCGGCGACAGGGCATCTCAGAGATTGAAGTGATTTCTGCCCGGCGGCTGGATCCGGATGAGCGGCGGCAGATGGAGCAGCAGGCCGCGCGGCTGGCGGGCATGCAGGTACGCGCCCGGTTTCGAGAGGATAATAGCCTGATCGGCGGCGCAGTGGTCCGGATCGGCAGCACCGTTTATGACGGGTCGGTGCGCGGACGCCTGGAACGCATGAAGCAGGAGCTGATTGCCGGCTAGCGACAGCGCAGCCGCGATACGACAGAGAAGCGAATTTCCGAGACAGACAGAGAGACTAGAAAAGCATGGCCCAGATCAAGGCAGATGAAATCACGCAACTGCTGCGCGAGCAGATACAGAACTACGACTCCGAGATGCACGTGGACGAGGTGGGCACCATCATCTCGGTGGGCGACGGCATTGCGCGTATTCACGGGCTGGATAAGGTGATGGCCGGCGAGCTGATCGAGTTCCCGCACGGCGTGGCAGGACTGGCCATGAACCTGGATGAAACCGAAGTGGGCGCCGTGCTGCTGGGCGACTATACGGAGTTGCGCCAAGGCGACCAGGTGAAGCGCTCGGGGAAGATCATGAGCGTTGGCGTGGGCCAGTCGCTGGTGGGCCGCGTTGTGAATGCGCTCGGCCATCCGATCGATGACAAGGGCCCGCTTGAAAACACCAAAGCTTATCCGGTGGAGCGGCTGGCTCCGGGTGTGGTGGACAGGCAGCCGGTGCGCGAGCCGATGGCCACCGGATTGAAGGCGATCGACAGCATGATTCCGATCGGCCGCGGGCAGCGCGAGCTGATCATCGGCGACCGCCAGACCGGTAAGACCGCTGTTGCGCTCGACACCATCATCAACAATGCGAAGAACAACCTGATCTGCGTGTATTGCGCGGTCGGGCAAAAGCGCTCCTCGGTGGCGCAGGTCGTGAAGACGCTCGAGGAGTATGGCGCGATGGATTACACGGTCGTCGTGGCCGCGACGGCATCCGAGCCCGCGCCCATGCAGTACCTGGCGCCTTATTCCGCGACTGCCATAGGCGAATATTTCCGCGACAACGGCAAGCACGCGCTGGTGATCTACGACGATCTGTCGAAGCATGCAACGGCTTACCGCGAGATTTCGCTGCTGCTGCGACGTCCGCCTGGCCGCGAAGCGTATCCGGGCGATGTGTTCTACCTGCACTCGCGACTGCTGGAGCGCTCGGCCAAGCTGAGCGATGCCAAGGGAGCGGGATCGCTGACGGCGCTGCCGATCATCGAGACGCAGGCGGGCGACGTCTCGGCGTACATTCCAACGAACGTCATCTCGATTACCGACGGGCAGATTTATCTGGAGACGGACCTGTTCAACTCCGGCATTCGGCCGGCGGTCAACGTGGGTCTTTCGGTGAGCCGCGTGGGCGGCGCGGCGCAGATCAAGGCGATGCGGCAGGTGGCCGGTACGCTAAAGCTGGATCTGGCGCAGTATCGCGAGCTGGCGGCGTTTGCGCAGTTCGGCTCCGATCTGGACAAGGTGACGCAGAACCAGCTTAACCGCGGCGTGCGCCTGACCGAGCTCCTGAAGCAGCCGCAGTTCTCGCCTCTGCCGACCGAGAAGCAGGTGGTGATCGTCTTCGCCGGCACGAACGGCTATCTTGATGACCTGAAAGTAGAAGATATCCGCGCCTTTGAAGTCGGGCTCTATAAGTATCTCGACTCCGGCCAGTCGCAATTGCTGAAGGACATCATCGAGAAGAAGACGCTGGACGATGACCTGAAGAACCGGATCAAGGCGGCGCTGAAGGAGTACAAGGAGAACTTCCTGGCCGAGCACCATGAGGCGAAGCTGAAGGAGTCCTCTGTGAAGCCGTTGAGCGAAGAAGACAAGAAGAAGGCGACAGCGGACCAGCAGCAGAAGGAAGTGGCGGCGAAGGCCTAAGAGCGAATGGCAAACGTCCTCGATCTCAAGCGGCGCATCCGCAGCGTGAAGAACACGCGGCAGATTACCAAGGCCATGAAGATGGTCTCGGCGGCAAAGCTGCGCCGGGCGCAGGAGCGCGCGGTGGCGGCGCGGCCGTATGCGCAGATGATGGCGAGCGTGATCCGCTCGCTGATGCGGCGTATCGATGTCTATAACCCGGAGACGGGCGAGGTGCGGCATCCGCTGCTGATGCCGCGCGAGGAGAAGAACGTTCTGCTGATTGTCGTCTCGGGCGACAAGGGATTTGCGGGCGCTTTCAACTCGAACATCACCAAGGCGGCGTTTCGTTTCATCGTCACGCAGAACGGCGAGAATGGGCGCAACGTCGATGTGGAGACGATCGGGCGCAAGGCACGCGATGTCTTCCGCCGTCGCTATCCCGCGGCGGAGATCACGCAGAATCCCGCGGAGGGCCAGCAGCATACTCCCGAGGAGATGGAAGGCATTCCGCTGGAGATGGAAGAGAGGCCGCTGGTGCGACATCGCGGCGAACGGCGCGCTGCCATCGAAGTGACGGGCGATCATCCGGGGATGCTCGAGAAGCTGCGCTTTGAAGCCGTGGCGGAGATCGGACAGGACATCGTGGATCGCTACGTGAGCGGAGAGATCGACGCGGCTTATGTGGTGTTCAACGAGTTCCGCTCGGTGATTTCGCAACGCGTGGTAGTGGAGCGGCTGGTGCCGCTGGCGGAGCCGGGAGAGCACGCGATTGCGCAGGCCGAGGAGCCGACGATCGAGGAGCGCGAGCGTGCGGGTGAGGCAGCGCGGACGGCCGGCGTGAGCCTGGAGGAGCCGGACACGCACGAGGCGGACGAGGAAGCGCAGAAGTTCGGCACCGCGGATGTGGACTACATCTACGAGCAGAGGCCGGAAGAGATGCTGCGCAGCCTGCTGCCGCGTTTTGTTGCGACGCAGCTTTATCGCGGCATGCTGGAGTCGGTTGCATCGGAGCACGCGGCGCGCATGACGGCGATGGATTCGGCTTCCAACAACGCTTCGGAGATGATTGACTCGCTCACGCTGACGATGAATCGCGTGCGCCAGGCGGCCATCACGAAGGAGATTATCGAGATTGTGAGCGGCGCGGCCGCTCTTTAAGGACGAACAGAACGCATTGCAGGACGGTGCGACAGAACAGGATTGATATGGCACAGACCAGTATTCATAACGACGCCGTGGTCGGCATGGGCGAGGGGCAGGACGAAGGCGCGAAGTACCAGGGCGCGACGATCCAGCCGGGCAAGGAGAACCTGGGCAAGGTGGTACAGATCTCTGGCCCCGCGGTGGACGTGCAGTTCGACGAGAAGACGATGCCGGCGATCTACGAGGCGCTTCGCGTGGTCAGCGACGGCTTCGACGTGCCTTCGCCGATCAACGTGATCATTGAGGTGCAGCAGCACATCGGGGAAGGCCGCGTGCGCTGCGTTGCGATGGAGTCGACCGAGGGCATGGTGCGCGGCATGAAGGTGATCGACCTGGGTGGTCCTATCACCGTGCCGGTGGGCACGCCCACGCTGGGACGCGTGCTGAACGTGATTGGCGCGCCGGTGGACGAGCTTGGTCCGGTGCATGCGAAGGAGCGGCGGCCGATCCATCGCCAGGCGCCTTCGTTTGAAGAGCAGTCCACGTCGGAAGAGATGTTCGAGACGGGCGTGAAGGTCATCGACCTGATTCAGCCGTTCCTGAAGGGCGGCAAGATCGGTCTTTTCGGCGGCGCGGGCGTGGGCAAGACGGTAGTGATCCAGGAGCTGATCAACAACGTGGCCTCGAAGCACGGCGGCGTCTCGGTGTTTGTCGGGGTGGGTGAGCGCACACGCGAGGGCACGGACCTGCTGCTGGAATTCCAGGAGTCCGGCGTGATCGACACGAAGGACCGCGAGAAGTCCAAGGCGGCACTGGTGTATGGGCAGATGACGGAGCCGCCGGGCGCCCGACTGCGCGTGGCGCTGACCGGACTGACGCTGGCCGAATACTTCCGTGACGAGCAGGGCGCCGACACGCTTCTGTTCATTGACAACATCTTCCGGTTCACCCAGGCCGGCTCGGAGGTTTCGACGCTGCTGGGCCGCATGCCATCGGCCGTGGGCTATCAGCCGAACCTGGCGACGGAGATGGGCGAGCTGCAGGAGCGCATCACGTCGACGAAGCATGGCTCGGTCACGTCCGTGCAGGCCGTGTATGTCCCGGCCGACGACCTGACCGATCCGGCACCGGCGACGACTTTCGCTCACCTGGATGCGACGACGGTGCTGTCGCGTCCGCTCTCGGAGCTGGGCATATACCCGGCGGTCGATCCGCTCGCGTCGACATCGCGCATTCTCACTCCTCGGGCTGTGGGGCAGGAGCACTACGACGTGGCGCAGGGCGTGAAGCGTATTTTGCAGCGCTACAAGGACCTGCAGGACATCATCGCGATTCTGGGCATCGACGAGCTTTCGGAAGAGGACAAGCTGACGGTGCAGCGCGCGCGCAAGGTGCAGCGCTTCCTGTCGCAGCCCTTCCACGTGGCGGAGATCTTTACCGGCTCACCGGGCAAGTACGTGAAGGTGGAGGATACGGTCCGCTCGTTCAAGGGAATTATCGAAGGCAAGTACGACGATATTCCGGAGCAGGCCTTTTATATGAAGGGCGCGATTGAAGACGTACTGGAAGCGGCGAAGAAACTGCAGGGGGCAACTGCCTAAGCATGGCCGATCAGGTACAAGGCGGCAAGCTTGAGATACGGCTGGTGACGCCGGAGCGCGAGCTGGTGAATACCTCTGCGGACGCGGTGGAGCTTCCGGGGCGCTCGGGCTATCTCGAAGTACTCTACGGCGCTGCGCCGCTGCTGACCGAGCTTGGCACCGGACTGGTGACGATTCAAGGCGGCGGCAGTGGCAACGGGCGCTATTACGTGGCCTGGGGCTTTGCGGAGGTGCTGCCGAATCGCGTCACCATCCTGGCGGAGAGCGCCGAGAAGCCCGAGGATATTGACGCTTCGCAGGCGCAGCGCGAGTACGAACGCGGCCAGAAGTTGTGGGACCAGGCCGGCGAGGATCCGGAGCAATACGAGCGCGCCAACGAACTGATGCACGATGCGCAGTCACGCATGGATGCGAAGGGCGGCGTGGGCTGAGATAAGAGATCGCAGCCAGCGAATGGCAACGAGGCCGGCATTGCGCCGGCCTTTTCCTTCTTTGCAATTGCTCTGATATTGTTCACTGCATCGCCTGCTTTCCTCTTCGGAGACACAACTGATGGGATTTCGACCACTCGGCATGATGGCGCTGGGACTTCTTCTGGCGCATACAGCATGGGCTCAGGAGAAGAATGAGTCTTCGGAAGAGAACTACGTCAAAGCGCACTACACAAAATATGAGTACCGAATTCCGATGCGGGATGGTGTGCGGCTGTTCACGTCGGTGTATGTCCCCAAAGATCAATCGCATCCGTGGCCGGTCCTGATGGACCGCACGCCGTATTCAGTGGCCCCCTATGGCGAGGACCAGTACAAGAAAGCGCTGGGACCGTCGGATGAGTTCGAGAAGGCGGGATATATCTTTGTTTACCAGGATGTGCGCGGGCGTTATATGTCCGAGGGCAAGTTTTTGGAGATGACGCCGCACATCGACGAGAAGAAGTCGAAGACGGATG
Source organism: uncultured Acidobacteriaceae bacterium (assembly GCA_963836835.1). Classification (GTDB taxonomy): domain Bacteria; phylum Acidobacteriota; class Terriglobia; order Terriglobales; family Acidobacteriaceae; genus KBS-83. The sequence continues at coordinate 450,001 of CAWILE010000001.1, forward strand.
TGGATGACAGCTCGGACATGAGCGATACGGTGGACTGGCTGCTGGCACACGTGCCGAACAATAACGGGAAAGTCGGCATCTGGGGGATATCGTATCCGGGGTTTTACACCTCGTCGAGCATTATCGATTCCAATCCTGCGATCAAGGCAGCCAGCCCGCAGGCTCCGATGACGAATCTTTTTGAGGGCGACGATGCCTACCACGGCGGCGCGTTCATGCTCTCGGCCAACTTCGGTTTCTACACCTTCTTCAAGCCATTCGACGAGCCTGCTACTCCGGAGCAGATGCCGAAGGATCGCTTCGATTTTGGCACGCCGAACAGTTACGAGTTCTATCTGAATGCGACGCCGACATCGCTCTTGGACACGCGCGACCTGAAGGGCTCAAACCCGCTCTTTGCCGATCAGCTTTATCACACCACGTTCGACAATTACTGGAAGGCGCGCGACCTGGAGCCGCACATGCACAACGTGCATTGCGCGGTGATGGTGGTGGGTGGCTGGTACGACGCGGAGGATCTGAGCGGGCCGTGGCGAACATGGCGCTCGATCGGGAAGTTGAATCCTGGGACACCGAACACGATTGTGGAGGGGCCTTGGGTGCATGGCGGCTGGGCCCGGGGCAATGGGGAGTCGCTGGGCGATATCCCGTTCAACGCGAAGACCAGCGAGTTCTTTCGCAAGGAAATTCAGTTTCCGTTTTTTGAGTATTACCTGAAGGGCAAAGGCGAGGCGCCCCCCAAGGCTTACATGTTCGAGACGGGCACGAACGTGTGGCGCAAGTATCCAAGCTGGCCTCCGCCGGCTGCACAGGCGAAGACGCTGTACTTTCACGCGAACGGCAAGCTCTCCTTCGATGCGCCAGCGGGCAACGAAGGGAAGGGCTACGACGAATACGTGAGCGACCCGATGCATCCGATACCGTTTGTGCCCTACGTGACGGATACGGTGCCGCAGCGTTACATGGTGGAGGACCAGCGTTTTGCGGCAACGCGGCCGGATGTGCTGGTCTATGAGACCGATCCACTCACCGAGGACGTGACAATCGCGGGGCCGATCTCGCCGAACCTAAAGATCGCGTCGAGCGGCACGGACTCGGACTTTGATGTGAAGCTGATCGACGTGTACCCGAATGACTATCCGGACCCGGAGGGGACGAGCAAGGGGAATAAGCGGATTCTGGATGTGCCGCCGCTGCATATGGGCGGGTATCAGGAGATGCTGCGGGGCGAGCCGATGCGCGCGAAGTTCCGCAATAGCTGGGAGAAGCCGGAGCCGTTGACGCCGGGGAAGGTGACGGATCTCGAGTTCCAGATGCCGGACCTGCATCATACGTTTCGGAGGGGGCACCGCATTATGGTGCAGGTGCAGAGCTCGTGGTTTCCGCTGACGGATCGCAACCCGCAGACCTTTACCGATATCCCGCACGCGAAGCCCGAGGACTTTAGGAAGGCGACCGAGCAGGTGTACCACTCGGCCGCCGAGCCGAGCGGAGTGGTGGTGATGGTGCTGCCGCAGCCATGAGCCGGAGCCGGGTGGAACGCACTTTCTTCGGCAGGAATGCGGAGAACCACGTAGCATAGATGTTTCGCTCAGGACGGACCCCGGTTACGAACCATGCAGATTCGGACAGATGAGCAGGCTACCGTCACAGTAACCCGCACAGCGGGTCTGATCGCGGCCGGAGTGAGCGATCGCGGGCGCGTGCGGCGGGCGAATGAAGACTTCTTCGTTATGCACGCCGAGGCGGGCGCTTTCCTTGTCTGCGACGGCATGGGTGGGGCTGCCGCGGGAGAGACAGCGAGCCATCTGGCTGCCGAGGCGGCCGCCGCGGCGCTGGCGAGCGTGAAACGGAGTGCTGACGCGGTTCGGCGTGCTGTGGAGCAGGCGAATACCGCGGTGTACGCGCGTGCGCGGCAGGATCGCCGCCTGGAAGGCATGGGAACGACGCTGGTGGCCCTCGTTATGGATGCCGAAAAGGCGTGGATCGGCCACGTTGGCGACAGCCGGTGTTATCGCTGGCGCAAGGGCGCGCTGGAGCGGCTGACACAGGACCATTCGCTGGTGGAGGAGCAGATTCGTATCGGTCGCATGACGAGGGAGCAGGCCCGGCGCTCGCCCATGCAGAACGTGATTACGCGCGCGGTGGGAACCCGGCCGGATGTCCAGGTGGATGTGCAGGAGCTTGCAGTGGAACGCGACGATCTGTTCCTGATCGCCTCCGATGGCCTGACTCGCGAACTGAACGATGCGGCGATCAGCGGCATTCTGAAAAACGCGGCAGGCGAAGTGGAGAAGGCCTGCGCAGCCCTGCTGGCGGCAGCGAATGCTGCCGGCGGACGCGACAACATCACGTGCGTGCTGGTGCGCGCCGGCTCCTGATTCCTACCTGGCTTCGCTGTCTGTTGCAGTTTTCTTGAGCGTCTGGTTCTGCGCGATGCAGCCCGTATAGCGATCGAGGAAACGGGCGCGCAGATCGCGATACTGCTCGATGGTCTGAAAATGCCGCGTTAGCGGCTCCTGATTCAGCAGATAGACGCTGGTTGCGATGTGATCGGCGTTGTCGAAAAGAACGAAGAAGCCGAGCGTGCCGCTCTTGAGATCGGTGCGATCGAGGCCGTGGACCTCGATGCCATGCATTTTGCGCGGCAGGCTGGTGCTTGGCCTGGTGGTGAAGTCAGCGCGCAGCATTGCCTGGATCTCGTCCAGCAGGTTCTCCTTGTCCTGCTGCCACGATTTGGCTGGCAAAAGTTCTGGCTTTACGTTGGCGAAGGAGTCGCTGCCGAGTCCATAGGCAAACATGATGCGGCGGCCGGCGAGCATCTGAATCGTTTTCGGGCCCTGCATGGTGTGGATGGTGCGCTCCTGCATGCCGGGCGGGAGGGAATCGATTTTCACGATCTGCAGACCGTCGTCGAAGACGCAGGATTCGTAATCGTGCAGGGGGGCGGATGCATCGGGCGGCTTGCTCTGCGGATTCGGCAGTGCAGTCTGCGCGGATATCGTAGTGGCCGAGAGCAGCACGGCAATTACAGGGAAGAGGCGCATAGCGGGCGAAGAGGCAGTATACCGGGGGCTTGCGGTGGGTCATTTAGAATCGGCATGTGGCGCTCACCTTTCAGGAACTCCTTTTCAACCTGCAGACCTTCTGGGCCGCGCGAGGCTGCGTGCTGCAGCAGCCCTATGACGTGGAGGTCGGGGCCGGCACGATGTCGCCTGAAACGTTTCTTCGCGTGCTGGGGCCGCGCCCGTTCAATGTGGCCTATGCGCAGCCGTCGCGACGGCCCGCGGACGGGCGTTATGGCGAGAATCCGAACCGGCTCTATAAGCACACGCAGTTTCAGGTGATTCTGAAACCGCCGCCGGAGCGAGTGCAGGAAATCTATCTGGAATCGCTGGCGGCAATGGGCATTGATCTGCGCGAGCACGATATGAAGTTTGAAGAGGACAACTGGGAGTGGCCGGCGGGTGGTGCGTGGGGCGTGGGCTGGCAGGTGATGCTGGATGGACTGGAGATCACGCAGTTCACGTACTTCCAGCAGTGCGGCGGCAGGATCTGGATCCGATCTGCGCCGAAATGACGTATGGGCTGGAGCGTATCGCGGCCTTTCTGCAGGATGTCGAATCGATCTACGACATTGTGTGGGCGCGCGATCCGGTGACGAAGCGCGAGATCACATATGGCGAAGTGCGGCTGCAGGAAGAGGTGCAGTTTTCCGCATATAACTTCGAGCACGCCGAAGTGGCAAAGCTGTGGGAACACTTCCGGCTGTACGAGCAGGAATGCCAATCGCTGCTGGCACTGGTGCGGAAGGATGAAGCGGAGCGTCCGGAGCGTGATCGTTTGCCGGTGCTGGCGGCTTATGACCTGTGCCTGAAGTGCTCGCACCTGTTCAATCTGCTGGATGCGCGGGGAGCTATCAGCGTAACGGAGCGTGTGGGGATCATCGGGCGCATCCGCAATCTGACGGTCGGAGTGGCGCGGGCATACGCGTCCACATTTAACGCACAACCCGCAGAGCTGACTGCCTGATACGAGGAGACGAGAAAGACAAAGATGGCAGAGTTCCTATTTGAGATTGGGCTGGAAGAGATTCCTGCGCGCATGATTGCGGCTGCGGAGCAGGAGCTGACGAGCGCCTGCGGAATTTTCTGACGGCGAAAGGCTGTTGGCGGCGAATGCCGCCGTAAGGAGTTATGCGACACCACGGCGATTGGCGGTGCTGGTTAGAGACGTGCTCGACCGGCAGCAGAATACGACGGAGCAACTGACCGGGCCGGCGTGGAAGGTGGCGTTCAAGGATGGGCAACCGAGTCCGGCGGCGCAGGCTTTTGCCAAGAAGGCGGGAGTGGCGTTAGATGCGCTTGACCAAGCACACGACGCCGAAGGGCGAATATATATCGGCAACGGTGTCCAGAAACGGACGCAGCGCGGCAGAGATTATCGCGGAGAACCTGCCGGGGAACTGGGCAAGATTTACTGGGCGAAGAGCATGTATTGGCGCGCAGGGAAGCCGGAACGCTTTGTGCGGCCGGTGCGCTGGATGGTTGCGCTGCTCGATTCGGCAATCGTGCCGGTGGAGTTCGGCCGGAAGAGAGCGGGCAATGTGACGTATGGGCATCGTGTGCTGCATGGCGATGCTGCGGTGACGATTGCCGAGCCGGCAGGATATACGGCGAAGCTCGAGAGCGCATTTGTGATGGCCGATGTGGGGGTGCGGCGCGAGCGCATCCGCAGGGCACTGGATCGAGCGACGCGCACCATTGCTGGGGCGCGCTGGCGCGAGGATGAGCCGCTGGTCGAGACAGTGACGCATCTTACCGAGTGGCCTACGGTGGTGCTGGGCGCCTTCGAGCGCGAGTATCTCGATCTTCCGGAAGAGGTGCTGGTGACGGTGATGCGCGATCACCAGAAGTACTTTGCGGTAGACGAGGCGAGCGGGAAACTTGGCGCCTTATTTTCTCGCGGTGTTGAATACGCAGGTGGATGCCGGCGGCGAAGCTGTCATCCGGCATGGCAATGAACGCGTGCTGCGTGCGCGCTTCAACGATGCGCGGTTCTTCTGGACATTCGACCAGAAGATGCCCCTGGCAGACCGCGTGGAGATGCTGAAGGCGGTGACCTTCCAGAAGGACCTGGGCAGCTACTACGTCAAGACGGAGACGAACCTGCGGCTTGCCGGCGCGCTGGCCGCGATGGTGCGGGCTCACGGGATCGACATCGATGAGAGCGCGCTGCTGACGGCGACCCGAATGGCAAAGGCCGACCTGACGGCCGAACTGGTGAAGGAGTTCACGGAGCTGCAGGGCGTTATTGGCGGCCTGTATGCGCGTGCCAGGGGCTGGCGAGAAGGTTCGCGCAGGCAATCTACTGGCAGTATCGTCCGGCGGCGGCGGACGATGCGATTCCGCCGACCGTGGAAGGGCAACTGCTCGGGTCTGGCGGATCGGATGTCGACCATCGTGGATATGTTCGCGCTGGGGCTGGAGCCGACGGGCTCGAAAGATCCGTTTGCGCTGCGGCGCGCAGCGAATGGCGTGATCCGCATATTGGCTGAGTCAGGGCTGCCGCTGAAGTTGAGCGAGCTGGAGCGGCTGGCGACGAGCCCGGAACAGAATGCGCTGGCCGAGACTTCGACTTCGGCCGTCGTAGCATTCTTCCGCGAGCGGTTGAACTTCTACCTACGCGAGGTGATGAGGTTCAGTTACGACGTGACAAACGCCGTGCTTGCCGCCGGAGCGGATGATATCTCTGACGCGATGGCGCGGGCGCAGGCGCTGAGTGAGGTCCGGGCTTCTGATGTTGAGGGACACCTTGCGGCGATCTCGGCGGCATTCAAGCGCATCCAGAATATTCTGCGTCAGGCTCGCGAGAGGGGCGAGGATTACGATGCTGCGGCGGTTGCCGATGGGCTGATAGAGCCGCAGGAGCGCGCGCTGCACGAGCAGTTCATGGCTGTGGCGCCAGAGGTAGGGTCGCTGCAGCGGGAGCGTCGTTATGCCGAGGCGCTGGCGCGTATCGCATCTTTGCGCCCAGCGGTGGACGCGTTCTTCGACAAGGTGATGGTGATGGCCCCTGACGAGGCGCTGCGGCGTAATCGGCTATCGCTCATTGCCGAAGTCGCGAGGCGTTTTTCGAGCATCGCGGATTTTTCTGAGATGGTGAATATCGGAACTGTTGGGGTGACACTTCCTCGGCTTAGAGTTCGTGGAGGCGCCAGTTAATGCCTGATTGCTGATCGAGTATCATGGTCGGCCTATGGCTCTTTCAACTCGACGCAGTTTTCTAAAGACGGGCGCGGCGGTTTCTGCGTGCGCGCTGATGGCTACCCGGCACGGGGTGGCTTCACCCTTCGGGCTTCCGCTTGGGCTCGAGCTCTACTCGGTGCGTGAGGAATTGCCGAAGGACTATGCCGGCACGCTCAAGAAGGTGGCGGCGCTGGGCTATCGCGAGGTGGAGGCGGCCGGGTTCTACGGGCACTCCGCGGCCGAGGTGAAGCAGGCGATGGCGGATGCCGGGCTGAAGTGTGTGAGCTCGCATCACTCGTCGGATGATCTGTCCCACAAGCTGGACCAGATCATCGCGTTCCACAAGACTCTCGGCACGCAGTACATCGTGTGCTCGTATCCGGGGCACAAGAACCCGCCGGCGAAGGGCAGTGAGCACAGCTTCTCGCTCGAAGACTGGCACTGGAACGCGGAGCAGTTCAACCGCTGGGGCAAGAAGGTGAAGGCGGCCGGGCTGCACTTTGGCTATCACAACCACACGCCGGAGTTTGTGGCGGTAGAGGGCGTCACGCCGTATGACGAGCTGATGAAGCTGACCGATCCTGCGCTGGTGACGTTTGAGATGGATTGCGGCTGGGTTGTGGTGGGCGGCGGCGATCCGGTGGCGCTGCTGAAGAAGTACTCGAATCGCATCTCGATGCTGCACGTGAAGGACTTCCAGCCAGGCGTGAACCTGCCGCACGCAGCGCAGCTTGGTCACGGCAGGATCGACTACAAGCCCATCTTTGCGGCGGCGAAGGAGGGCGGGATCAAGCACTACTTCGTGGAGCAGGAGGAGTTCGATATTCCGTGGCAGGAGGCGCTGCGGATCGATGCGGAGTATCTGAAGAAGTTCTAGGACGAGGGGGAAACGGCAGGGCCTTCGCTTCCAACCCCAACCTGCGAAAACCGCGCAGGTTGGGCCCCGATCTGCTCAGGATGACAACTGGTGGTGAATCGGCATGGCGCGTGAATCGCGCCATGCTTTTCTTTTGACGATCTAGAAAGGGATGTCTTCGTCGGTGATGCCGGTGTCGCCATAGTCGGGAGCGGACTGGGCATAACCGCTTTGTCCGCCGCTCGTCCGGTTGGTGGCGTACCCGCCGCTACTGCCGCCGCTTTCGCCATCGCCACGGCCGCCGATGAGGACGAGGTCGTTGACGACGATCTCGGTGCGGTAGACCTTCTTGCCGCTGTCCTTATCGTCCCAGGAGCGGGTGGTGAGGCGGCCTTCGATGTAGAGCTTGTTGCCCTTCTTGACGTAGTCGCGGACGATCTCGGCGGTGCGGCCATAAGCGACGACGTTGTGCCACTCGGTACGGTCCTGCCACTCGCCGGCTTTGTCCTTGTAGCGGTCGGAAGTGGCGAGGCCGAAGTTCGCGACGGCCTGGCCGCTGGGGAGGAACTTGATCTCGGGGTCCTTGCCGAGGTTGCCGAGCAGGGTGACCTTGTTGACGCTCTTTGCCATTGGTTCTTCTTTTCCTTCGTGAATGACTAGAGGTCGAGGATAGCAGAGGTAACGGTACTGGACCCCCTACCCCCTCCCCGTCACCGGAGATTGGTTCAGAAACGCTGTGGAATCATTCGCTTAAGGTCTATCCCGCAAGCTAAAGTCGTCCATTCAAAGGGCTTACCGGCAAAGTCGTCTTTTCATTGGGGTAAGAGCGATTGGCTGGGATAGGGCTCGCTTGTGCGAGAGATTGTCCCTATTTCTATGGTAGCGAATTGGAGGGAATTAACTGGCAGAATGTTGAGATTTCTGTGGATAGCGTTTTGTTTTAGGAATGGTTACGAATTTGAGGATGTAGTGAGCGCGGGTTGGTTTAGGGTTAATCGACAGCCATGATCACAGCGGAATACACGATTAGCTATGCAGATTACAAAGCCGCTTTGAGGCTCTACTACCGACACCGCCCCTGGGCCGTCCTCGGTTTAGCCGTAATTTATTGTGCGACCGCACTCTTTGTAGTTCTGCTCGGATGGGGGATCTGGGTGCGAATGCAAGGAGATCCGAACGGGTACCCGCCCACAAGCGGCCTGGCAACAAACGGATGGATCGCCTATAACGCAGCTTTTGCCGGGTTTTTCCCTTGGTGCGAGTGTTCCAACTGCGCCGTTGTTATCGCGCGCTTTTTCCTGGAGGCGCGCAAAAAAGAATCCTGCTGACCGCGGGTGACGAGCAGTTGGTTTCGGCGATACCAGGAACCGCAGAATTCCGCTACTTCTGGACTGCATTTCAGGATTTCGCCGGGAACAAGAACGGGATACTCCTGTTTGTAAACAAGAGACGGTTTCTTATGATGCCCCGCTACGCTTTCACCGAAATACAGTGGGCGGAGTTCGTAACCTCGTCACCGAGAAGACCAAAACCAAGCTGCTCGTCGCTTAGGAGTCTATTGGTAATCCTGCGCCAGCTTTGCAGCGTAACTCTCGACTACGCGACATTGCCGAAGGGGTCTTCGAGTGACGGGCTTTGCGGGGTGAAGAGTTCTGCTCCGTTTTCGGTTACGCGCATGTCGTCTTCGAGGCGGATGCCGAATTCGCCGCTGAGGTAGATGCCGGGCTCGTCGGAGAAGACCATGCTGGGCTGCATGACAGGATTCCGTTCCCAGCCGAACATATCGTTTTTCACGAGGTAGGGCCACTCGTGCATGTCCATGCCGATGCCGTGTCCGACGCGGTGGGTGAAGTATTTGAAGCCGGGTCCATAGCCAGCATCGGGATGATCTTGCGCGCGGCCGCATCGACCTCGGCCCAGCACCACACCCGGCTTTGCTGCCGCCAGCGCCGCTGACTGTGCTTTTCTCACGACGTCGAAGACCGATTTCATTTTGCCGGTTGGGTTTTCCCAGCACGAAGGTCTGGGTGATGTCCGAGGTGTAACCTTCGACCTCGCAGCCGTCGTCGAGCATGAGGATGGCGCCTTCGCGAAGGTCTGTGGCTGCCTGGAGCCGTGTGGCGAGCGGTGAACTCGCCGATGTTCAGGCTGGCTTCACCCTCGAAGCCCATGCGCTGGTATGCGCCTGCTGAATGAGATGTTGGACGTCATGGGTCGTCATCCCTCGGACGAAGCGATTGATAGACGGCGCGATAGACGAGAGGGTCGCCCGGCATGCGAGGCGCGATGCAATCCAGTTCGTGCGTGACTCTTGATCATGCGGCAGCCCGCGGTCACCGGGACGGCGCTGAAACGAAGTGCAGACGCGGGTCCGGCCGTGGCGAATGGCTCGGGCAAACAGGAACTTCATATTTTCGTCGAGCCCGATGGTCGCACCGGAATGCCCGCGGTCTGCTGAGTCCTTTTACCGGTCAGCGCGAAACGGGTCTTCGTCTTCCTGCCAGGTGAGGATGTCGGCGTCTTTGCCGAACGGGCCGGACTCAAGCGATTCGCGCGCACGGTCTTCCTCAAACGCGGGCAGACGATGAAGGGCTTCGCTTCGGAGGGAAGGACGAGTGCCCAGAGCCGCTCGCTACCGCCGAGGCGGATGTTCGCGAAGTAGACGAAGGACTTCGCGTTGTAGGCGAGGACTGATGTCGTCGATCTTGTTCTGAAGTCATAATTCGCGAGCGCGAGCGATGCGGGCGAGACGCTCGTCGTTGGTAAAGGGCTTTGCCTGATCGGTGAGATTGGGAAGCGTCGCGATGGCAGGCGGGACAGGTCCTGCGGGTGGGGTCCGGGGATGCTGCTGGGCGTGATCGATGAGGGGGAAGAGTGCTGCAGCAGAGGAAGCCCAGAAGAAGTTGCGTCGGGAAAACATGGCCCAATGCTACACAAGGGGTGCGCTCTCGACCCGCGCGTGCCAGTTATTCGAGATGAGCGGTGTGATGCAACAGCACCCCACCGATGATGGCGATCAGGCAGCAGGCGACGGCGCCGGCTGCGATAACGGCATAGGGCAGGCGTCTCTTTGCTGCGCCGGGTCGCATGTTCCAGAGGATCGCGATTGCGACCAGATGGATGACTGCAACGATGGCGCCGGCAGAATCGTTCAGCGGATCGCCGTTGTAAAGGTGCGTGTAGATTGCACCGAACATGTCGACTGCGAGAACGAAAACAGCGGGCAGAACAGTGGCTGGAAGCAGCATCGCGAGCGCGGCAAAGACCTCGGTCGTGATGATGCATTTGAGGAAGACCGTTGAATACCCGGACTGGTGGAAGAAGTTGACCATCCATTCCATGGAGAAGGTTTTGCCGAGGCCGGCAAGGGCGAACGAGAATCGTTCCGATGCAGAGAGCCGAGAAAACGGCGGGCTCGATTGAGCAGCGTGGGGCCGTCTGTACGACGCCATGCCACGCCGAACAGCGCGCCGAACCACAGCGTTACGAAGTCGGAAACGGCGCCGCCTGCGAGATGCCACGCGTTCGACTGCGGCAGGAGAATGCCGCCCAGAAAGCAGATGAGGCGGGATCCAAGCAAAGCGAGAACGATCGCAAAGTATGCACGCGCCAGGATCGATGTGCTGACCTCTGAGAGCCGGCGACTGCATAAGAAGCCGCACAGCAGGCCGAAGAGCATGACTCCGAGCAAATAGTCAACGCGATAGAACACGAGCAGTCCCTGTAAACAAGATGCCCGGTCATTTTCAGAGGCGAGTTACGCATGCAAGCGCGATTGCGCTGTATTACACGATTACGCGATGGAGTTACATATTCGAGACATCGGAAGTGACTTCAGCGTGAGGCGGTTTGCTGTCCGCTGCCTTGCTGGCGCATCACGCTTTGCGCGGCCTGGTCGAGGGTGACACTGTCGTGCTGGCGGGTGAAGCGGGAGCGGTCTTCTTCCTCCTGGAAGGAAATGCTTTTGAAGAGGAGCGCGCTGCCGTCGAGGTGGATGTGAATCAGAGTGAGTTGCCAGAGCGAGGGCTCGATTTGCTGCTGCTCAATGGCGAACGTGCCGCCCTGCTTGAGGCGGCCGAGAATGCCGCCGCCGAAGGTGACGTCGTGAATAAGAGTGCCGTGTACGCTGCGGATGCGGCGCTGATGATTGTCCGCGACGAGGTCGCCGGTGGCTGCGGCGAAGACGCGCGCCTCGTGAGTGGGCGGCTTGAAGTCAGGATTGGGCACGAAGTGCAGGGTGGTTTCGTCGGGTGTGGTCTTGACGATGGTCCAGGTAAAGCCCGCCGGCAGGAGTCGCAGCAGGTCATCGACCTGCTGAAAGTCGTGCGCGTTTTCAGCCATCTGCTTCTTCTGCGCATGCGGGTCGTGGAGGAACCTCTGGATGAGGGTCTGTTGTTCGTGCTCCGGCAGCTCCTGTCCCCCCTTGACGAGGACGCGGTCCACGTTGCCGTGCGGCGTGGTGGCGACCCACTGGAGGAGCTTTTCCTTCGGCTTGACGGCATGGTCGAGATAAACCCACTGCGAGTGGTCGTTCTTATTTGCTGTGCGCTCGGAATCGATGATTTGCTGGATCATCTGCTGCGGCGTTTGGGCGCGCACCAGGGCGACTGGAAGCCCCAGCATGGCGAGTGCAAGGAGTTTTCTGTGGCGAAGCACGGCTTATGGATGCCGCAGGCTGCGAAAAGGGATCACGAATTTGGCCGCCAGATCCGGGATAGGGGGTCGGGGTCCGGGGGCAATAAATGAGCAGTCATTTCGAGGCACCCTGTTGCTGGGGGTTGCCGGACTGCTGCATGACGGCCTTAGCGGCCTGGTCGAGCGTGGGGTTGTCCGGCTGCTTGGTGAAGCTGGAGCGGTCGTTGTCTTCCTGGAAGTTAAGGCTTTTGAAGAGAAGAACTTTGCCGTCCAGATGAACGCGAATCAGCGTGAGCTGCCACAGCGAGGGGGCGGCCGGCTTCTGCTCGATGGCGAAGGAGCTGCCCTGCTTGATGCGGCCGAGAAGACCTCCTCCAAACGTGACGTCGTGCATCAGATGTCCATTGCAGCGGCGGATGCGGTGCTGCTGGTTGTCAGCAACGAGGTCTCCAGTGGCAGCGGTGAGGACGTGCGCCTCCCGGGAAGGCGGCTTGAAGTTGGGATTGGGCACGAAATGCAGCGTAGTCTCCTCGGGCGTTGTTTTGACAATGGTCCAGATAAAGCCTTCAGGCAAGAGGCTGAGGATTGTGTCAACCTGTTTGAGCTCGTGCGCTTTGGCGGCGACCTGCTTCTTTTGCTCGCGCTTGTCGCCGAGGAAATGCTGGACGCCCGCCTGCTGCTCGGACTCGGGCTGCTGGCTGCCATTTTTAACGAGGACTCGTTGGACGTTCCCCTGGGGGGTGGTAGCGACCCACCGCAGTACCTGCTCAGTTGGTTTGATGGATTTATCCAGATAGATCCATTGAGAGTGGTCGTTCCGGTTCGCGGCGCGTTCCGCCTCGGCGACCTGTTGGATGATCTGCTGCGGGGTTTGCGCGCTCACCGGGACGACTGAGAGTGCGAGGGCAGCCAGCGTGAGGCGCGGCCAAAGGCGAATCGCGACTTCCAGAGAGCGACGGTGACGATACGGATCAGCGATCATACGCTCCTATCGGCTTGCTGCTTGGGGCCGGCGTGACAACAGGCAGCTTCGCCGCTTCCCAGGCGGCAAGGCCGCCGGCGATTCCGCGACGGAATTGAATCCGGTTCGTTGCAGCAGGCTGGCGGCGATGGAGGAGCGGTAGCCGCCGGCGCAGTAGACCAGCAACGGGCGGTCTTTTGGCAGGGTCTGCAGATTTTCTGTGAGGTGATTGAGCGGGATGCTTAGGCTGCCGGCGATGTGCTTCTGTTCGCGTTCGCGCGGGGGCGCGGACGTCGATGGCAGCGGCGGTTGGTGGAGGCGAGGAGTTCGGCGGCGAAGGGGGCGCTGAGGCGCTCGGTGACGGCGACGTAAATCGGGACGGGATTCGAGGCTGTGCAGTCCATCCTGCAAATAGCCGGCGACGTGATCGAAGCCGATGCGGCCGAGGCGGATGGCGGCTTCGTTTTCGCGGCCGGGGTCGGCGATGATGACGATGGGATGCTTTGCGATCGAGCACCGTGCCGACCCAGGTGGCGTACTGGCCGCCGAGGCCGATGTTGATGCTGCCGGCGAGATGGGCGGCGGCGAATTCGTCGGGGTCGCGGGTGTCGAGGATCTGCGCGCCGACGCTCTTGCAAGTGCGAGAACGGCCTCGAGCGTGCAGCGGGTTCATTTCGCGGGCGAGGGCCTGGTCGAGGGTGGGGCGTTCTTGGCTGTTGAGGACGGCGTCGTAGTTGAAGTAGGCCGGGGCGTCGGGTTGATCGGCGGTGACGACCTGGATGAAGGCTTCTTTGGTCATGGGTTGGAGCGCGTAGTTCGGTGCGGCGTTGCTCGCCCAGGGTGGAGACGGTTTCTTTGCTGATGGCTTTGCCGCAGAGCGAGCCTGCGCCGTGAGCCGGGATAGACCAGGCTTGGTCGGGAGTTGCAGGAGTTTGTGCAGCGAATCGTAGAGCATGCTGCCGAGTTGGTTGGCGGACCAGCCGAGGGCGGCGCGGAGATCGGGGCGGCCGACGTCGCCGATGAAGAGCGTGTCGCCGGTGAGGACGGCGTGGTGGCTCGGTGCGTGGCGTTGGCGTCTGAGGTCGTAGACGAGATGGAGATGGATTCCGGCGTGTGGCCGGGGGTTTCCAGGATCTTCAGGCGGACGCGGCCGAATTCGACGATGTCGCCATCGTGAAGCGGAGTGAACGCGTACGCGGCTTTGGCGCGCCGCGCCGAGATAGATGGTGGCGCCGACGCGATCGCGCAGCTCGAGATGGCCGGCGACGAAATCGGCGTGGAGATGGGTGAGGAAGACGTGTTTGATCTTGAGGCCGTGTTCGGCGGCGAAGGCGATGTACTGGTCGATGTCGCGCTGCGGATCAACAACGGCGGCCGTGCCGGTCGCTTCGTCTCCGATGAGTAGGAGGCGTGGGCCAGGCACGGCAGATAGAACTGTTTGAAGATCACTTGTGCACCCATCCGGTGCTGCGGGCTTTCTTACTTCAGGCTGCGAGACGATCGCAGATAGGGCTTGGGGGCCTTCCAGCCGCTGGGGTACTTCTTCTTGGCGTCTTCGTCGCTGAACCGAGGCCAGGATGATGACATCGTCGCCCGGCTTCCAGTTGACCGGGGTGGCGACCTTGTGCTTGGCGGTGAGCTGCATGCGAATCGAGGACGCGCAGCACTTCGTCGAAGTTGCGGCCGGTGCTCATGGGATAGCTGAGCATGAGCTTGATCTTCTTGTCCGGCCCGACGATGAAGACGGTGCGGACGGTGGCGTTGTCGGCGGCGGTGCGTCCTTCGCAAGTGTCGCCTGCTTCGGCGGGGAGCATGTCGTAGAGCTTGGCGACCTTCAGCTCGGGGTCGCCGATCATGGGGTAATTGACCTTGTGGCCCTGGGTCTCTTCGATGTCCACCGGCCCATTTGGCGTGGTTGCTGACGGGGTCGACGCTGAGGCCGATGATCTTGCAGTTGCGCTTTTCGAATTCGGGCTCGAGGCCGGCCATGTAGCCGAGTTCGGTGGTGCAGACGGGGGTGAAGTCTTTGGGATGCGAAAAGAGGATGGCCCAGCCGTTGCCGATCCAATTCATGGAAGTTGATGGTGCCTTGTGAAGTTTCGGCGGTGAAATTGGGGGCTTCGTCGTTGATGCGCAACATTGATTTATCTCCTGAGGGTGTTCATTGCTTATAGCCCAGTGGTCGATCGGTTGGTCGTACAGGGTGTGCAAGGGGAAAAGCAGCCCGCCGGAGCAACTTACGCTGCTCTACATTGCATACGACACGGGAAGGGCGCGAACTGACAGGGAGTCATCATGGACCAATCGCGGCGGCTTGAGGCCAGTGTAGCGCGTGGCGCAGGGATTTTGAAGCGGATCGTCTCTCAGCCGCCCAGCTGAGAGACGCAAGTGCTACCAGACGTAAGTGCCGACGGAGCCGGCGTCGAGGGAGGTTGTAAAGGACTTGCCTCGTTCGCGGACGGCGAAGTTCTGCGAATTGGCGGAGGGATTGGAGACGACGAGAGCCGTTTTCCCGGCGGGAGTTTTGAAGGCAACACTGGGCAGGGCATCGGTGGAGGTGGAGTCGATACGGACCGAGCCGGCGGGCACGAACTTCGAGGCGTGGCCGAGGACGTAATAAGCGAGCAGGCGGGTGACGTTGTCGCCGTCGATGGTGAGTGCGCCGTAGCAGACGGGGCAGCCGCCATTGTTGGTGTGTGGGCCGGCATTGGGGTCGGCGGCGAGGTTCCAGAGGAGAACGTTCTTTGCCCAGTTACGTGTGACACCGATGACGACGCCGCCGACGGGCTCGGCAATCTTTAGCGTGGGAGTGCCGGGGTCTTCGGTGACGGATTGTTCCGTGAAGTAGATGCCTTTGTCGGGGAAGGCATTGTGGACCTGGGTCATAGCGTCGACCGTGCCGCCGTAGAGATGCCAGGCGGAGCCGCCGATGTATTTGCGGGCATCGGGATCTTTAAGGATGGAGAGCACGTAGGCGGGGTGGTCGAGGTTGTGGTCGTAGAGGAGGATCTTGGTCTTGATGCCGGCCTTCTGAAAGGCGGGGCCGAGATCGTGAGCGATGAAGTCATCCTGCTCGGAGTCGAGCATGAGCATCGACGGCGTGTTTTTTTCGTTGAGCGGCTCGTTCTGAATGGTGAGGGTCTCGATGGTGATGCCGTGCGCCTGCATACCCTGGATGTATTTGACCCAGTACTTTGCGTAGGCCGCGAACCACTCGGGCTTGAGCACGCCTCCCTGAGCTTCGTGGTTGGTCTTCATCCAGAGCGGCGCGGACCAGGGTGAGGCGAGGATTTTGATCTTCGGTCTGATGGCGAGGATTTCCTTGAGCACGGGGAGGACATCGACCTTGTCTGGCGCGAGGGAGAAGTGCTCCATGTTCGGGTCGGTCTGACCTTCGGGGAGATCGTCGTAGGAGTAGACGTGGTCGTTCATGTCGGACGAGCCGACGGTGAGTCGGAGATAACTGACGCCGATGCCGTCGCCGTCGGTGGTGAAGAGGTTATGGAGGAGCGCGGCGCGTTTTGAATCGCTCATGTGGTGGATAAGCATTGCGCTGCCGCCGGTGAGGGCGTAGCCGAATCCGTCCATGGTCTGGTAGGTCTTCGCGGGATTGATGTCGATGATCTGGCCAGTGGGCGCGGTGGAGGAGAAGGCGAGCTTTGGCGATTGCTCGGCGAGGAGGGCGGAGCGATCAGGTTTGGTGAGCCAGAGTGTGGCTTCTTTCTGTGCGAGAGCGGAGATGGGCAGAAACGCGAGAGCGGAGAGTAGAAGGGCGGGGACGAACTTCGGTTGCATGATGACCTCCGTGCGGCGGGGCCATTTTAGACAAACGGTTGTTTTATTGTCTACGGCGGCTCGGAGGCTTGAATACCCGTCAGTGATCTTGTTCAGCCGTGGTAACAGGTTGCGCTTTGAGCAATATCAGCCGCGAGCCACCCCACTCATAAAACTTTCTATGGCAGTTCTTCAGACCGTAAACGCCCGGATCCGGGCAATTCGCGACAACCATTAATCTGCTGTTCGGCCGGAACTCTGGCCCGCCCAGACCCAGCGAAACTCCCCGCGCGATTTCCGGAGGGGCGTAGACATTTCCCGTCGCGTTATTCACGACTACATAGACTCCGCATGAAGTCCCACATCCCCAGGTGGCAATCGTAAAGTGACCGGCAAAATTGGGCCCAAGCCGCACCGCCGCCTGCATTGCAGAAATGTGTTGTTTCGCGATTGGTATCGATAATTTGAGAGGCGCAGGTTTCACGTGTATGACCGGAGCGGGGTATTTCTGGAATGGCCACTCCTCGGCGGCGGCGACTCCGGTTAGAACTGCAATCACAACTATCACCCGATGTTTCACTTTACCTCGCACATAATCCGTCGATTTCGCGTAAAGTGCATATTTTCCTACTGAAGAACATCAAAGCGTTGGCAACGGCTACAGTCGAAAGACTCCTGAGGGAGCCCATACTTGCCATTCACAATCTCAGCTCTTCCACTCCCGTCAGCATCCATCGACCAAATAGCCCAATTACCACTATTGGTGGAATTAAGGAGAATCTTCTGCCCGTCGGCTGACCATTTTGGGTACTGATTTGAATTCTTCTCATCCTGAAACAGAGGCATGTAAGCAGGTGGATTCGTAAATAGGTATTTGTAGACGCCCGCGCCGCCGTAGTTGTCACCCCAAATTGTGTCGTAATCGGCAAAGGCGGATGCTTCCTTCGACATACCTTACCCACCCTGCGCTTCCCGTAGCGATGGGGCACCCGGATGGGTGCTTGCGCTTAGTTCAGAGTTGCGTATTCGGTTTTCGCGGCTGCGAGCTGGGGCAGGGTGGGGTCGGCATTCTTCCAGGTGCCGAAGAAGTCCTGATATGCCTTTTTGGCGGCAGCCTTGTCGCCCTGCATGGCGATGGCGCGGGCCAGGCCGAGCTGGGCCTGGGGATAGTCCTGAAGGAAATTGGCGAGGGTTGCGCCTCTGTGAGAGGTAACTTTGCGGAAGGCTTCAGCGGCCTTTGCGCCGTCGTGAATGTCGAGATAGGCAAGCCCGCGGAGATATTCCTGCTGGCTGATGAAGTTGTAGCTGCCCATGGCTTCGAGGTCGTGCAGCGCCTGTTCCGGACGATGATGGAAGAGGTCATCGGCGGCGCGGGTCTGGGGCAGAGCGACGGTGTTGGTGAGGGTGTCCTGCGGATATTTCTTCGCCAACTCTTCGAGCAATGGGATTGCGAGTTTGGCTTCGCCACAGAGCGCAGCCGGCAGACCCGCTGCGCGGATGGTCGCGGCGGAACGGTCGAGGCTGAGGGCATGCCTGACCAGTCCTGGAACGTCATTGCACATCCCGGCGAGTGCCTTGCCCTGCGCCCTGGATAAAGTGATCGCCGCGGCAACATCGGAAAATTTCTGCTGCTGGGCCTGATCGAAGGCTTTCTGGTAGAGGGCGTCGGCCTCGCGATAGCGGCCCTGATACTCCCTGCCGAAAGCGACGGTTTGACTGATGATGAATTCCTGATTGTTTCCGGCGGCCCAATCGATCTGCCGCTGTACGTCGGCCTGGTCGCCGAGCAGGATGTAGAGGGGAATGAGATATTGACGGAATTCTGCAGCGCCCGCGACCGAAGTTTGCAGGGCGCGCTCCGCAACCTGCTTAGCTTCCGTTAGCTCATCGAGAGCGATCAGCGTCTGAACGTAATTTTCAATTGCAATGGCATCGTCCGACTGCATGGACAATGCGTGTTCGGTTACCACTTTCGCCCTTTCAACGTCGCCAATGGCGTTGTAGGCAGAGCCCAGATTGATCCAGTAGTCGAGGTTTTTGGGATAGGTTCGGGTGCCCAGTTCCAGGGTCTCAATCACCCGGGGCAGGTCGCCGGTGACGTTCGTATAGTAGTGTCCGGCGATATAGAGCTTTTCGCGCTCGCTTACGTTTCCAGAAAGGTCGTAGGCCTTTTGATAGTAGGGCTGGCTTTTTCCAGCGGCCCCAGTGTTGGAATAGACGACCCCGAGCCGCGCCCAGGCCATGGCGAACTTGGGATCGAGTTCGATCGCACGCTTGTAGTGTTCTTCGGCCTGGGGGATGTCTTTCCCTTGAATGTGCTCGACATCTCCAAGCGCATAGGCGCGGAAGGCTTCCAGAGATGTCGTGGTTGCCTGCCCGAAGGGGGTATCCAGCTTCTGGATAGAACTGAGAGACTCTCCCAACCGCGCGCGCATCGCTTTGGTTGCTTGATCCAGCGCGGCGAGGACGTGTTCCTTGTCGGCGGCCTCAGCTTGCTCACTGCCGATGGCATCGCCGGTGGCGGTGGCCTGCGCTTCCAGGGTGATGATGTACTGGCTGCCCAGCTTGGAGATGGAGCCGTTGATGATCGCCTTGATGCCTTCGCGGATGCCGATTTCGCGGGCAATCTCCGGAGTGATCTTATCGGTGGCGGGTTTGCCGAGATACTGCAGGCTCTGCCGCAGGTGATTTTCGCTGACGATGATGAGCAGCGGCGACTGCTCGAGCTGGATGGCCAGGGCCTGGTTGAGCGTGGTGTCGAATACCGGGTCGCCGGTCTGATTGCTGAAGTCGGAGAGGATGATGGAATCTTTTTCGCCGGCGACGGGAGAGGCAGCGGTCTTGGTGGAGGGCGCGGGCCGATGGCTTTTCCACCAGTAGAGCGCGCCCGCGGCAAGCAGGATGAGGAGGAGGCCGCCGGCAACCAGGTTGCGGAGTGTATTGCTCTTTTGCGGAGGCGGGGGAACGGCGACGGCCGTGCGCGCGGTTGAGGGACGGCCGGCCAGCTTTTCCAGATCGGCCCGCACCTCGGAGGCGCTCTGGTAGCGCTGCGCTTTGTCTTTGGCGAGGAGCTTGTGGATGATGCGTTCGAGCTCCTTCGGAATTGCGGGATTCAGTTTGCGGACGGGCTCGGGGTCCCGGGCGAGCAGCGACGCAAGGATATCGGCGGTGCTGTCACCGGGAAAGGGAAGCCTGCCGGTGGCCATCTCGTAAAGGACTGCGCCGAAGGAGAAGAGGTCGGTGCGCGCATCGATGCTTTGGCCGCGCGCCTGTTCCGGCGACATATACGCGATGGTGCCGAAGGTCGATCCCGCCATGGTCAGCGTTTCGCCGATGGTGGCGGCCATTTCCGTGGAGTCGCTCGAATCGCCATTGGTGCTGATGCCGGGAAGGATGGCGGTGATCTTGGCCAGGCCGAAGTCGAGCACCTTGATCTGCTGCGAGCCCTGCTGTGCGCGAACGACAAAGATGTTGGCGGGCTTGATGTCGCGATGGATGATGCCGGCCTGGTGGGCCTCTTCCATCGCGCGGGCGAGCTGGATGCCGAACTCGACGATCTGGCTGGAGGGGAGAGGCTCGCCGTGCATGATGTCGCGCAACGTCTGGCCCTGCAGCAGTTCCATGACGAGATAGGGTTTGCCTTCCTGCTCGCCGACGTCATGGATGGTGCAGATATTCGGATGATTCAGCGCGGAGGCGGCGCGGGCTTCGCGCAGAAAGCGCTCCTGGGAGTTGCTGCCGGGAGTTCCTGCGCCGAGATAGCCATCATGGAGCAGCTTGACGGCGACTTCGCGGTGCAGGCGAGTGTCCTTGGCGCGGAAGACCACGCCCATGCCGCCGCTGCCGAGCTTGTCAAGAAGCTCGTATGGGCCCACTAACGTGCGCTCGATGGGAATCATTCGCTGAACTCAGGGGAATTCAAGCAACCTTATCATGCGAGACGCATGACGAGGATACGGGGAAACGGGTTAAGCATAGGAACTTTCGTGACTTCCGGCGTGAAACCAGCGGCGCGGAGGCTAGCGGGATTTGCGGGCGAGGCGGCGGTTGCGGAGGTATTTTGCGCCGCCGAGCAGCAGCAGCATGCAGCCGAAGGGCAGGCACATCATGGTGACGATGAGGGCGATCCATCCGGCGTTGGTGTGGGGTCCGTGGACGCCGATGCCGCCGAAGACAAACTTCGTCGCTAGAGCCGCGAGGAAGCCGGTGATGAGCGTCCAGAATGCGCCATGGAGGAGCTGCGGGTGCCGTCGTCCGGCAGCGGCGTGTGCGCGCGGGTGGCTCTTGTTTCGGTGTGGGTGGCGGCGGTTCGTGAGGTGGGTGGACATGACGCCTATCCGTGCCAGCCGGCGAGCATGGCGCCGACGATCACGCCGGTGACCGAGACATACAGCCAGAGGGGGTAGGTCCAGCGGGCGACTTTCTGTGGGTGGAGAAGCGGCGCGTGAGCGCGAGGAAAAGCGTGATGAGCACCATGGGCAGCGCGACGACCGAGAGCAGGATGTGGCTGGCGAGGATGACGATGTAGGTCATCCAAATGGCGTTGTGCGGGCCGGGGAAGCGCATATCGCCGTGTAGCCAGTGGTTGGTGATGTAGCTGGCGAGGAAGAGCAATGAAAAGCCAAAGGCGGTGAGCATCGGCAGCGCGGTGCGCGGCGACGCGCTTGCGGCGGATGAGCAGGAAGCCGCAAATGAGCGCGATGGCGGAGAGGCCATTGAAGAGCGCGTTGAGTGCGGGCAGGAAGCGCAGCTTCATGTTGTAGGCGTCCGGCGCGTGGTGGAGCGTAAACCAGCCAGAAGAGAAATGCGGACGCGAGAGCGGAGACGGCGATGATCGCTCCGACGGCGATGCCGACAGGGAAGGCGGCAGGCTTGTTCGCGGGCTCGAGGGCGGTGGCCATAGGTTCAGGCAGCGGGCTTGTTGGTTCGACGGTTGACGATGGCCCAGGAGGCGGCGAAGGTGAGCGGGCAGAAGGCAACCGTGACGGCTAGGTTGATGAGTGTCGGCTGAAATGTGTGGTGCGGCGGGATGAGGCCGTTGCGCAGCGCGTCCACGCCATAGGTGAGCGGATTGGCCAGCATGAGTCGCGCAGCCATCCGGAGGCTTCGCTCGGCGGGGAAGAGCGCGCCGGAGAGCATCCAGAGCGGTAGCAGGATGAGGTTGACGATGGCGTGAAAGGCCTGGGGGGAATCCATGGGCCAGGCGATGGCGAAGCCGAGCGCAGTGAGCTCGAAGCTGATGAGCAGGATGACGGTGGCGGCGAGCAGGACGCCTTCGAAAGCTGGGATGGACGCCGGCGAGCGGTGAGAAGACGAGGAAGAGAGTCCCTGGATGGCTGCAAGCGTCGCGCCGCCGAGCACTTTGCCGAGCACGATGGCCGAGCGGCAGACGGGGGCGGCGAGCACTGATAGCAGAAAGCCTTCGTTGCGATCCTGAATGAGCGACATCATGGTGAAGATGGCGGTGAAGAGCACGATCATGACGACGGCGCCGGGGAAGAAGTAGCCGAAGGCTTGACCGCTGGCGCCGGTGTTGCCGCTATGGAGAAGCTGTGCGCGAAGCCGGAGCCGAAGGACAACCCAGAAGAGCAGCGGCGACGCGATGACGCCAACGACGCGGGCGTGCTGGCGATAGAAGCGGACGATCTCACGCAGCCAGAGCGAGTACGAGGCAGATCCAGAGGCTAGGGCGCGCGGTGCGGATGGTGTGGCGTGGTGCTGTGGTTGCGAGGGTGGCCATCGTCAATTCCTTCCTGCTCCTTTTGGCTCGCGTCTGGTTTCGGTCCAGAAGCGGTGGCCGGTGCGCTGGATGAAGACGTCTTCGAGGCGCGGGCGGGAGACGGAGACTGCTTCGACCTCGCCGGGAAAGGCGTCGAGCACGTCGGTCACGAAGCGGTGACCTTTTCGCGCTCGAGACGGACGGTATTGCCGAGCACGGAGGGAGAGACAACGAAGCGGCCGGCACATACGGGCGGCGAGCGACTTGGCGGCGTTTTCGTTTTCGGTTTCGAAGAGGACGACATCGCCACCGATGTCGGACTTGAGCTCGAAGGGTGAACCCAGCGCCACGAGTTTGCCTTCGCTCAGAATCGCCAGACGGTCGCAGTGCTCGGCTTCTTCCATCAGGTGGGTGGTAACGAGCACGGTGACGCCTTCTTCGTCGCGCAGCATGCGCAGGTATTGCCAGAGGTCGCGACGCGCTCCGGGATCGAGACCGGTGGAAGGCTCGTCGAGCAGCAGGACGGAGGGCGAGTGGATGAGGCCCTTGGCGAGCTCTACGCGGCGCTGCATGCCGCCGGAGAGCGTTTCGACGTTATCTTTGCGCGCGGTCGAGCAGACCGACGCGCGAAGCACTTCATGGATGCGCTGCTTAAGATGCGTGCCGTTCAGTCCGTAGAGATGACCCTGGTGTGGCGAGGTTTTCATCGACGGTGAGCTTGATGTCGAGGCTGCGCGCCTGGAAGACGATGCCGGTCTGCTGGCGGACCTGTGTTCGGCTGGGTGGCAACGTAAAGCCGCGAATGGTGGCGACGCCGCCGGAGGGAATCATGAGTGTCGAGAGGATGCGGAAAAGCGTGGTCTTGCCGCTGCCGTTGGGGCCGAGCAGGCCGAAGATTTGCGCCCGGCGGGACGTAGAAAGAGAGATGGTCGAGCGCGAGGCGCGTGCCGTAGTCATGGGTGAGGCCGGCGAGCACGATGGGGTCGTCGCCATGGGCGGCGGCGGCAGCGACGGTAGCGGGCTCGAGTGTTGCGGACATCAGGCGATTATCTCCCTCCTGCGGTAGCGTTCAGCATCATGACGGTGAGCAGCAATGGCAGATACATGACGCTCGCCTTCAGCAAGTCGCGCGCGTGCGCGCGAGACGCAGCGAAGGTGGGCGCCTTGAGGATCCTGGCGAAGCGGATGGTGTACCCGAGATAGCCGATGCCGAGCACGAGCGCCGCCGCCGCATAGATGCCGCCGGAGATATGGAAGTACCAGGGCAGCAGCGAGACGGGAATCATGAGGATGGCGTAGATGAGCGCCTCGACGACGGTGGACCAGCCGTCGGGCTGCACGACCGGCAGCATGCGGATGCCGGCGCGGCCGTAGTCTTCGCGATAGAGCCAGGCGATGGCCATGAAATGCGGAAACTGCCAGACGAAGAGGATGGCGAAAAGCGCGACGGCTGGCCATTCGATGCGTCCGCGGGCGGCGGTCCAACCGAGCAGGGGGCCCATGGCGCCGGGGAATGCGCCGATGAAGGTAGCCAGCGTGGTACGGTACTTGAGCGGCGTGTAGATGGCGACGTAGGTGAAGACAGTGAGCAGGCCAAGCGCGCAGGTGACCGGGTTGGTGAAGCGCAGGAGAATCCAGGAGCCGAGCGCGGTGGCGGCGAAGGCGACGAGGAGGCCGTGGGGCAGGCTGATGCGTCCGGCGGCGAGCGGTCGGTCAGCGGTCCGGATCATGCGGGCGTCGGAGCGGCGCTCCAGGACTTCGTTAAGCGCGGCGGCGCCGGCCGAGATGAGCGCGATACCCGTCAGGGTTTCGAGCAGGCCGATATGGAAACTGGGGATGGCGGAGCGCACGGAGCCCAGATAAAAGCCAGCCCAGGCGGTAATGACGACCAGCGCAGTGACGCGGGCCTTGAAGAACTCCATGTAATCGGTAAGCAGGTTTGGCGCCGCTTTCGCGCGTCGGCGCGGCTTGCTTTGCGGGACGGACTCCGGCGTGAGCGTCGCAGTTTCCGGGTCGGGAACGGCGGGGATACCGGCCTGTGCGATTGTTAAGAGCGATTTCACTGTTGCCGAGTACCACCTGACAATGATGAGGTGTGGCTTTTCTGAACGGAAAAGCCACGTAAGCAGCGTCGTGCGAGCTCGTACCGACAGTGAAAACGCTCGTGCCAAGTCGTACTCGCAGCTGAGATTCGGGGCGCCTGCATGAGCGAGAGAGGCGGGGGCACGCGCGAAGCGTGCATGCGCCTGACCTTCATGATACCAAGGCTTCGCGGGCGAGTCCGGTCGGACGCGGCGTCATCAAAACAAATCGCGATGCGGGAAGCAGCACGCCGCTGGCATCCTTCCTTCGCACTTGCAGACTCTTAGCCGCTGTGGCCGGGGGAATTCCTCTATGCGGCGCTGGCAGTTCTTTGCTGTTTTTGCCTGGGTGATCTTGATTGTGGGGGCGGCGCTTGGCAGAGCGCAGTCCGAGTCGGCGGCGCGGATTCGCGGACCGATCGATGAGGGGTCCCGCGTGCGGCTGCGGGGGAATGTTACCGCGGCCGCGGAACCGCAATGGGACCTGGGCGAGGCGCCGGGTTCGACGCAATTGATGCATATACGGCTGGTGCTGGCGCGATCCCGGGCGCAGCTGGCTGCGCTGAACCGCCTGGAACAGGAACTCCAGGAGACCTCGTCGCCCAACTATCATCGCTGGCTCACGCCGGAGGAGTTCGGCAGGCGCTTCGGGCCGGCGGATGCGGACATTGCCGCACTGACCCGATGGCTGGAGTCGCACGGCTTCCAGGTGGAGCCGGTTGCGCCGGGCCGCGCGGATATTGCCTTTTCTGGAACGGCGAGCCAGGTGGAGGAAGCCTTCCACACCACGGTCCATGCGTATGACATGCGTGGGCAGCGGTTCTACTCGAACACGAGCGATCCGGAGATTCCGGCGGCGCTGGCGCCGGTGGTGCAGGGGATTGCGCATCTGAACACGCTCAGCCCGCGGGCAAGCGCAGTGCCGGGCGTTGCGGGCCGGATGGACCCGGTGACGAAGCGGCTTACGCCGATGGGAAACGTGAATCGCGCGCGGCCCGCTTATAACCCGAGCGGCGGGTACCTGTACCTGGTGGCGGGTGACGCCGCGACGATCTACGACACGCCGAATCCAAAGTTCAATGCGAATGCGACCGCGGGCGCTACGTTTGACGGGACCGGTGTGACGATCGGAGTGACGGGAACTTCGCTGATCAAAGCCAGCACGGTGGAGAATTATCGCTCGAAGTTTGTGGGCGACAAGATCGCGCCGACGATCACGAATCTGGATGGCGTCACTTTTACCGACGGCAGCAATGAACCGTACCTGGATGTGGAAATTGCCGGTGGATTGGCGCCGGGCGCGGCGATTCACTATTACCTGGCTAACGATCTGAATACACCGATCGAACACGCTCTGACGGATAACACGATCGACATTCTGAGCTTCAGCTATTACGAATGCGAGCGGCTGGCCACGACATCGGACAACGCGGCCATCAATAACTTCTGGCAGCAGGCGGCGGCACAGGGAATTGCGGTGACGGTGGCTACGGGCGACAGCGGCTCGGCCAACTGCGATGATCCGACGGATTCCAGCGGGCAGGACAATGCGACGGCGTTGAGGGGACTGGGGGTCAACGCATGGGCCTCGACGCCGAACAACATCGCGGTGGGGGGCACGGATGTGCCCGCGCTGACCCACAACTTCGCGGGTTATTCCACCAGCGGCGGCAGCGCAGCGACCTACTACCGCACCGCGCTCCAATACATTCCGGAAGCGGTGTGGAACGACTCGAGCCAGTTCGATAACGGCTTGGAAAACAACGAGCCGTGGGGCGTGGGGCTGGCGCGCTTTCCGGCGAACATCGACGCCGCTGGCGGAGGCGTGAGTTCTTGCTCGACCAACAACACCGGAGGAAGCGTGGGGAGCTGCGTCTCCGGTTATGCCAAGCCAGCGTGGCAGCACGGCGCGGGGGTGCCGGTGGATGGCGTGCGCGATCTGCCGGATGTTTCGCTAATGGCGGGGAATGGATTTGAGGACGCGACGTGGCTGGTGTGCGACGACACTACGAATCTGAGTACCGGGCTGACGAACGATTGCACGGTGCAATCGGATGGAAGCTTCAGCTTTGCGGCGTATGGAGGCACGTCCACGTCTGCGCCGGCCATGGCGGGGATTCTGGCGCTGGTGGAGCAGAGCACTGGCGCACGGCTGGGGCAGGCAGCCGCGCAGATTTACAACCTGTACAACGGCACGCACGCCGCGACGATCTTCCATGACATTACGCAGGGCAACAATT
Organism: uncultured Acidobacteriaceae bacterium; assembly: GCA_963836835.1. Classification (GTDB taxonomy): domain Bacteria; phylum Acidobacteriota; class Terriglobia; order Terriglobales; family Acidobacteriaceae; genus KBS-83. Next base: position 476,515 of record CAWILE010000001.1, read on the forward strand.
CGGTTTCGTGCAAGAAGGGCAGCGCGAACTGCGCAAAAAACAAGAACGGCTATTACTACGAGACGGGTTATAACGCAGGAACAGGCTACGACCTGACGAGCGGGTTAGGCAGCGTCGACGCGGCGCAACTGATCCAGTTCTGGAGCACAGCCACGACAGGCGCGACCGCGACCGTGACGGTGACACCCGCGGCTTCCGTTCCGGTAGATCAGAGCGTTGCGGTGACGGTGGCGGTGGCGGGCTCAGGCGGGGCGGCGACCCCAGGCGGCACCGTGACGCTGGCGAGCGGCACGTATGAGTCGGCTGGGATGTCGCTAGTAAATGGCACAGCGACGATTACTATTCCGGCGAACAGCCTGGCCGTGGGCACGGACACGCTCACGGCGGCTTATAGCGGGGACGCGAATTATGCGCCGGCAACGGGGACGGGGACGCTGACGGTGACGGCGGTGGCGCCGCCCCCACCCGCTACGTTCACGCTGGCGGCGACGAGTCCGCCGGCGATTGCCGCGGGCGGGAGTGCAACTTCCACAGTGACGATTACGGGCAGCAACGGCTACGCAGGCAGCGTGACTTTGAGCTGCGCGCTGACCGGCGCTCCCGCGGGTGCTATGAATCAGCCAACGTGCGCGGCGGCGGGCTCACCGGCTGTGTTGAGCGCTACCGCGACCACGGTGACGGCGAGTGTGTCGGTGCAGACGACGGCAGCGACTTCCGGCGTCGTGGGCAGAATGAGGTGGTTCGGGGCGGCGGGGAGTTCGGGTGTGCTGGCGCTGCTGGTGTTGTGCTTCCCGGGCAGGATTAGCCGATGGAGAGCGATGTTGTGCTGCTCGATGCTGGCGGCGGCGTTTGTTCTTGCTGGAGTGGGATGCGGATCGACGTCATCCAAGAGCGGCGGCAGCTCGGGCGGAAGCTCCAAGGGGACTCCGACGGTGACGGTGACGCCGGCGGCGAAATCGATTGCGAGCAACGCGGCTGCATCGATTGCTATTTCGGTGACGGGTTCCGGGGCGACGCCGACCGGCACGGTTACGCTGACTTCCGGCAAGTACGGCTCGGCGGCTGCTGGGTTGAGTAACGGAGCGGTGACAATTACGATTCCGGCGAACACGCTGCCGGCAGGGCAGAATGTGCTGACGGCGTCCTATTCGGGTGACGCGAACTATAACGCGGCCACGGGGAGCGAGACGCTCACGGTGACCAGTTCCGCTCCGATGGGCGGGACAACGCCGGGAACCTATATCTTCACGGTTACGGGCACGGGCAACGATCCGGCGAAGACCACGGCGACGGCGACTTTCACAGTGACTGTGAGCTAGGGATAGACCGGATTGATGGTGATGAGCTTCATGGGGTATTTCGCGAGGCTCTTCTCGTCTGTTGGGGCATTGCGCGGGATGACGGCGTCAAACCAGATGGCACCACGCGCGACCATGAAGCCGTTGGCGTTCCCCCAAACGTCATCGGGAGTGGCGCTGAGTACGGCGACCCGAAGCGTGGGGTTGAAGGTGTGGTCGAAGTTAGCCAGCAGTTCCGCGCGAGCGATGCGGCGCTTTCCACCTGCAGTAACGACAAGCAATGGATAGTGAATCAGCGAGGCGACGGCGCTCTTGTCGTTGCTCTTGAGTGCGTCCTGGAATTTGGCGAGGAAGGCGATGGCGGCGGGGCAGTCGGGGCGGGTGGCGTCGTCGTGGTGGGTGCAGTTGCCTTGCGGGGCGGTGGGCGGCGGGACGGGTGCTCGCTGTGCGTAGGCGTACACGGCGAGCGACAGGGCAAGCGCCAAGGCGGGCAGCAAGCGAGCGCAGCGATCACGAAGAGCGGGCATAGGCACTCTCATCACTGGTTGAACGCAGACTATAGTTCGTCCCGCTTGACGGCGTACTCGTCGAGCAGCACGGCGACCAGCACGGCGGTAGGCACCGCAACCATTGCGCCGACGATGCCGTCGAGGGCAGAGCCGATCAGCAGGGCAACGATGATGGCGAGGCCGGGAAGATCGACCGAGCTTTTCATGATGCGAGGAGTGAGATAGGAGTTCTCGACCTGCGCATAGATGCCGTAGGCGATCAGGACATAGACAACGCGCATCCAGGAGTCCATCGCGGAGGCGATGAGGACGAGCGCCATGGAGATGATCGCGCCCATGACCGGGATGATGTTGAAGACCCCCATGAGGACGCCGAGAGCATATGAATAGCGCACATGCAGGAGGGTGAAGACGATGGTGGAGTAGACGCCGAGGATGAGCATGAGGGTGCCCTGGCCGAGGAGCCAGCGCCCCATGCGGACATCGGCGCGCAGCAGCGCCTGGTTCAGGCGCTCGCGGCGCAGCGGAGCGAAGAAGGAGAGGAACCAGTTGTACGCGTGCTCGCCTTCGAGCATGAAGTAGATGGTGAGCACGGCGCCGGCGATGATCTTGAAGAGCTCACTGGCCCAGGCGCCGGCGGAGGTAACGACGTAGGTGGCGAAGTTTGAGGCGTAGTCCTGGATGCGGGCATTAAGCGAGGCCACGTCGAGATGCGAGGCGAAGGGGAGGTGCTTGACGCGTTCCAGCATCTCCGGGCCGCGTTTTGGCAGGTCTTTGATGAATCCCTGCATGTCGTGGATGACCGGCGGCAGAGCGAACATGACGAAGAGCGTGATGGCGCCTCCGACGCCGAGCAGGATGATCAGGATGGCGGCGCCGCGCCCGGGACTCCATCTGCCGATCTTGATGTGCTGGACGCCACGGATCACCGGCATGAGCACGACGGCGAAGAGCGCGCTGACGTAGAGGAGCGCCAGTTCCTTGCGTAGCATCCAGGCGACGGCGAGGCCGATGCCAAGAGCGAAGGTGAAGACGATGTCGCTGCGCAGCGTGCGGGTATACAGGGGCCCCCGCACTGGGTGCTCCAGATCGGTGGTCTGGATGTCATAGCGTCTGATCGGGTCAGGCATGAGGTCGCTCTCGCTGGTGCCTCCTATTATGGGCCTCCTTCTCAAAATCGATCAGGGAACCACGGGCGTGCGGAGCCAGGCCAGGATATGGCCGGCAACCTGGTCCGGAGTCAAGCCAGCGGTTTCGACGGTGAGATGCGCGCGGCGGTAGTGGGGCAGCCGGCGGGCGAGGCGTTCTTCGGGTGGTTCGGGGGCTGCGAGCAGAGGGCGAATGGGCGCTTCTGCTGTGCCGTTGGCAGCGGGGCGGCAGCGGATGAGCAGTTCGTCGATGGGAGCGGAGAGAAATATTGTGACGGCGGCTGGCACGGATGGCGATGGAGGAAAGAGGAGCTGGCGGACGGCTTCGGTCTCGATCGCGCCGCCGCCAAGGCCGACTACGGCGTGCGAGTGTTTGTATTCGGAGTCGAGCACACGGCTCACCGCTTCTGCTTCGATACGGCGGAAGTGCGGCTCTCCGTGGAGAGAGAAGATCTGGGCAATGGACAGGCCGTGTTCCGCAATGAGGAGCGAATCGGTATCGAGGAAAGGCCATCCGAGGCGCGCGGCGAGGATGCGGCCCACGGTGGACTTACCGGCACCCATGAATCCAGTGAGGACGATGCGCTCCGACGGCGCGATGCCGGAGGGGCCGACGCTCATTTCACCGGCTCGTGCGGGAGTTCTGCTTTTCACTAGAAAGCGAGCTTTGGATGTTTTCCCATACGGCCGGGCTGGGGTCGTGAATCGGGAGCAGCAGCTTGGCTTGCTGCGCAATGTACTCCAGATCGCTGACCAGCGCAGAGCACTGCTCACAGGTCTTCAGGTGCTGCTGCTGTTTCAGGTCGGCGCCGGACTCGAAGAGTTCGGGCAACTGCTCCTGGAAGGCAGCGCAGTCGTTGGGGTCGTGTGTGGTCATGAATTCGTTCTTTTTAGCCGCGTTCATTGCAGCGCCTCACGCCGGGAACTGGTCTGCCCGGTGCGCAGCAGGTCGCGCAGCTTCATGCGCGCCTTATGCAGTTGCGATTTGCTGTTGCCTATGGAGCATTCCAGCATATCGGCGATCTCGTTGTGCTCGTAACCTTCGACATCGTGCAGGACAAAGACGAGGCGGTAGCCTGGGGGAAGATCGGAGACTGCGCGCTCGAGCGTGACCCGATCGATGGAGCCGGAGAGCATGAGGTCGCGCGCCCCGATATCTTTGCGCGGCCCGTCTTCCTGGGAGGGCTCGAGGGTCTCCTCGAGGGAGACCTGGGGCAGACCCTTCTTGCGCAGATGCATGAGCACGACATTGACGGCGAGCCGGTGCAGCCAGGTCGAAAAGGCCGAGTCGCCGCGGAAGGTGCCGATCTTGCGATAGAGCTGCAGAAAGGCCTCCTGGGTGAGGTCCTCGGCTTCCGCAACATTGCCCAGCATACGCAGGCAGAGCGAGTAGACGCGGCGCTTATGGAGGCTATAAAGGCGCTCAAAGGCAGCGCCATCCCCGGCCTGCGCGGCGGCAATGGCCTCGGCTTCCCCGGCGATGGGCGGATTGCGGCGGAGGTGCTGGTTGGTTTTCTGACGTTCCGGGCCAGTCGCAGCCGAGGTCTTCGCCGGTGGTGAAAAGACGCCATTAGTAACGGATTTAGTCATGTGTCTACGTGCCGCCAGCGCAGTCGTCATGGAGATCCTATTTTGTTCGTCTGACCCAGAGATCTGGATGGGGCAATGACTTTCTGACGCGGCAATAGGGACGGGGGTTGCCTACACATTGTAAATCAGCAAGTTGGAAGCGCATCCAGGCGCTGCTTATCCCTGCTTCCGGAGGGCACTGCCACTCCAGAGACTTCTCGGTGCCTCAGGCCTTTACTGCGAGGGGAAAGTCTCCCTTGCGGCCATGGTAGAGGACAACGCGAACCGTGGAACCTGGCGGATGCTCCCACGTTTCGAGCCGCGGATCGTAATTCTCGCAAGCGACCAGCTTGAAAAGCCCTCCACCGAGTTTCAAGCCACGGGTGGGGCGGAAGACTTCCGTGCCCTCGTTCAGGAGACGCACGTGAAGCTCAATAAAGGATCGGGTGAAGGACATACCTCTAGTTTCCCACGAACCGGGCGTAGAGGGTGCGGGCGAGGGCAATGTCCGTCGTGCCCTGGATGAGGGCGCGGCCGTCGGCGAAGAGGGTGAGGGTATGAGGTCCACGGCGGAACTGGAGGAGAAGGCCGTTCTGGCGGACCTCGCCGTGCGGGCGGAGCCGGTCGGCGGCGGCCGCAAGGTCGACCGGGCGATGGTGCTCGTGGATCTGGACGGAGTTGCGCCCGCAGAGCGTGATGTGCGGGCGGCCCTCGCCGCGCAAATGGGCGAAATCGTGGAGGCCGCAGACCTCGCAGCCGGGGCGCGGCGCGGCGGCGTTGATCTCCGAGCGCTCGTTCCGCCAGAGGTCCCAGGCGAGCAGGGTGCGGCGCATATCTTTGGTCGCGCCGGCGAGGTATTTGAGGGCTTCGGTGACCTGCAGGGAGGCGGCAAAGTTGACGGCGGTGTTGAGGATGCCGGCGGTGTCGCAGGTCTCGACCGAGCCGGCGGGGGGCTTGGGGAAGAGGCAGGCGAGGCAGGCGGTCTGACCCGGCAGGATATTCATGGTGGCGGCGTAAGCTCCGATGGCGGCGGCGTAGATCCAGGCAACGGGATGGCCGCCCCGCTCAGGGCTGTCATTCCTACCCCGCTCATGGCTGCTCTGCTCCACTGCGTAGTCGTTGATCAGGTAGCGGGTTTCGAAGTTGTCGGTGGCATCGAGGATGATCTGCGCGCCGGCGAACAGTTCGTGGATGTTGCCGGGGACGAGGTCGGCGACGTGGGCGCGGACCTGGATCTCGCTATTGAAGCGGGCGATCTGGCGGCGGGCGGCTTCAGCCTTGGGCGTGGCGGCCGCGGCGTCCGCTTCATCGAAGAGCACCTGGCGCTGCAGGTTGCTCTCTTCGACGAAGTCGCGGTCGATGAGGATGAGAGTACCTACGCCGGCGCGCGCCAGCAGGGCGGCCGCCGCTGCGCCGGTGGCGCCGCAGCCCACGATCGCCACGGTAGATGTGGCGAGGCGCTGCTGTCCTTCTTCGCCGATGGGGGCAAAGAGCACCTGGCGCGAGTAGCGTTGCAGGTTCGCTTCTGTCGCGGTTTTGGCGCTGTGCATTGCGTCTAGTATAGAAAGACGCGTACCGGGCCGTGGGGCGCTGGTTTGTCCTCGCATCTGATCCAACGTGATGCTTCCGAGTTACGCTACGACGCCAGCTCCACCGGATCCTACCCCGATGGCGCTCTCCGCGGAGAGGTTCTTTGACTGAAGTGCGTAACAGTCCTCCGCAAAAACGGCGGAGGATCGGCGAATGTGTGTCGGCACGCCGGCGTGCGGGCTGGGCATTGTTCCTGCTGCTGGCGGGAGTAGCCCTGTGCCGCGCGCAGTCTATTTCGACATCGCAGCCGGACCCCTCTTCGCTGCTGAATGCACCGCAGGATTCTCTGAACACGACACAAGCCGGGACCGGCCAGACCCCAGCCGGAACGCCCGCTGGGGGAACTTCACTGCCCGGTATCGCGGCATTTGCCGGCAGCAAGGTGAGGGGCATTCGTTTCGACGGCGTGCAAGCCCCCATGCTGGGACCTCTGCCGTCGCAACTGGAGCTGCAGCTTGGAGATACGCTGACGGATGAGAGGGTGAAGGCGAGCCTGAAGAGGCTCTACGATTCCGGTCTGTACGACACGATCCAGGTGCAGGGGCTGCGTTCGGATGGCGGGGTTGTGGTGGTCTTCACCGGGCGGCCGCGGCTGTTCATCGGGCGGGTGCAGATCTTTGGGGTGAGCAACGATCGGCTGCAGGCGCAACTGGAGGGCTCGGCACGGCTGCAGCCAGGCACACGATATACGCCGCGCAAGATGGACAACTCCCAGGCATCGATCGAGCAGGCGCTTACGGATAACGGCTTCTACCAGGCAACGGTAGAGCGGCGCCTGCAACTGGATGCTCCGAACTCGCAGGTGAATGTGATCTACAACATCCATCCGGGGCGGCAGGCGCGCATCGGCAATGTGGAGGTGGATGGCACACCAGGCATGTCGCTCGAGGAGTTCCGCGAAAGAAGCAAGTTGAAGGCGGGCAAGAAAGTGGACCGGCAGACGGTGAGCCGCGCGCTGACCAAGCTTCGCAAGTATTACGACAAGAAGCAACGCTGGGCCGGAGCGGTCACGCTGAAGTCGAAAGAGTACCGTCCAGGCGCCAACGAGCTCGATTACTCCTTCCAGGCGAAGGACGGTCCGCTGGTGAACGTGCAGATCGAGGGCGTGAAGTACAGGCGCAGCACCATTGAGCGGCTGGTGCCGATCTATGAGGAAGGCACGGTGGACCTGGACCTGGTGAATGAGGGCGCGCACAATATCCGCGCCGATTTGCAGGGGAAGGGATATTTCGACGTCAGCGTGACCCATGAGCCGGTGCACAACAGCGCAGACGAGATCACGGTGCTCTACAAAGTGGACCGGGGGGTGGAGCATCGTGTGGATTCGGTGCGCATCGAGGGCGCGAAGTATTTCGATCACGACACGCTGGAAGAGCACATCAGCGTACGACCGGCGAACTTTATCGAAAGGCATGGCACCTATAGCCAGGCGATGGTGCAAAGCGACGTGGACAACCTGACGGGGCTCTACCAGGGCAATGGCTTCAGTCACGTCACGGTCACCCCGCAGATCAAGGACATCGACACGAAAGAGACGGACGGCAAAACTTCCGCGCATATCGCGGTGGTTTACAAGATCGACGAAGGCGCGCAGCAGAAGATCGGCAGCTACACGATTCGGGGGATGCACAAGATACCGGAGAGCGTGCTGCGGCCATCGCTGAACACCGAGGTCGGGCAGCCGTATTCCTCGCTGAACGTGATCGGAGACCGCGACCTGATCCAGGGCTATTACCTGAGCCACGGCTATCAGAATGCACAGGTCACTGCGGAACAGCACAGCGACGCCAAGAATCACGAGCTCGTGGATGTAACGATGAACGTAGATGAGGGCTCGCAGGTCTTCGTCAACAAGGTGCTGATTTCCGGCCTGCACTATACGCGTCCCGCGGTGGTTGCGCCGCGCGTGACGGTGCGGCCGGGCGCGGCGCTGAATCAGTCGGCGCTGCTGGATTCGCAGCGGAAGCTCTACAACCTGGCGCTTTTCAATGAAGTGGATACCGCGGTGCAGAATCCTTCGTCGGATCAGCCGCGCAAGAACGTCCTGCTGCTGACGACCGAAGCGAAGCGCTGGGACGTGACCTACGGTTTCGGCTTCCAGGCGCAGACGGGAACGCCGTACCGGAACACGCCTTCCTCGGCGTATCTGATCCAGCAGGGCATTAACCCGGACACGTTTTCCGGGGGATCGAACGGCCACTTTGGAATCAGTCCCAACCTGATCTTCGATGTGTCGCGCATCAACCTGTTTGGGACGAACCAGTCGGTGACGCTGCGGACGGGTTACGGCACCCTGGAGCAGCAGGCGGTGCTTTTGTATCAGTACCCGGAGCTCTTTAAGAATCCGAATTTTACCGCATCGATCTCGGGCGGCTACACCAGCAGCCAGAACGTGACGACGTTTTCCGCATCGTCGCTGTTTGCCACTCTGCGAGTCACGCAGCATGTGACCAGGCCTACCACGCTGATCTATTCGTGGTCATACCGCGAGGTGAAGGTGGACCCGAACAGCATTCAGGTGAGCCTGGCGCTGATTCCACTGCTTTCGCAACCGACGCGCGTGGGTGGCCCGGGATTCAGTTGGATCCGCGACACACGCGACGATCCGCTGGACGCACACCATGGGACGTTGAACACGGCACAGATCTTTCTGTCGGACGCGAAGTTCGGATCGGAGGCGAACTTCAGCCGCATCGACCTCACGAACTCGTCGTATTACGACTTCGGCAAGCGGCATTGGGTGTTTGCCCGTCAGCTGCGATATGGGCAGGAGCGCGCGTTCGGCGATGGCGAGCAACTCCTGATACCACTGCCGGAGCGACTCTACGCCGGCGGCGCAACGTCGCACCGGGGCTTTGCCATCAATGCGGCGGGCCCTCGCGATCCCCAGACGGGGTATCCGGTGGGCGGCGCGGGAGTGGTGGTGAACACGCTTGAGCTGCGCATGCCGTATCCCAATCTGCCGTTGGTGGGTAACAATCTCGGTTTCGTGCTCTTCCACGATATGGGAAACGTCTTCAACCGCTCGAGCGACGTGTGGCCCAGCTTTGTGAATTTTCACCAGCCGAATGAGGACAGTTGCCGGACCGTGCCGACGGTGAACACGAATCCGGACGGCTCTCTGAATATTACGGAAGCGAAGCCGCCGTGCAGCTTCAAGTACTGGTCGCATGCGCTGGGGCTGGGAGCGAGATACCGCACGCCGATCGGACCGGTGCGCGTGGATATGAGCTACAACCTGAACCCGCCGTATTTCCCGGAGGTATATGACTATCAGAGCTCGACCTCCAACGTGCCGCAGCCGACGACGGGTCAGGCGAATCACTTTAACTTCTTCTTTTCGATCGGGCAGACGTTCTGATGACGACGCAGGCGAGAGCGGCTTGGTGGACGGCGATAGCGCTGGCGGCAACCTGCGGCGCGGCGCCGTACACGGCTGCGCAGGAGACCGGCACGGTTCCGCAGAGTACGCAGGCGACGCCGATCGGTTCCGCAGGCGCGTCGGCGGAGTCGCGGCAGACCAATCCCGAACAGAACAAGGTGGCTCCCGGCATCGACGGGCTTACGTTTCTGCCTGAGCTGAAGCCGACCGACGGCGTGGTGAACCTGGCGACCCAGAAAAGCGGGGAAACGCAACTGGCCGGCGAGGCGGCAGCCCTGCACGAGAAGCCTCTGCTGCTGGATCGCGCGGTGGCAGTGATCAACGGCGAGATGATCCTGGCGAGCGATGTGCGGGAGCAGCAGGAGTTCGCCGTATTCGAGCCGTACGGTATGCCTGGTGGCCAGTTCACGCCACTCGAGGCGATGCAGCATATTGTCAACCGGAAGTTGCTGCTGGACCAGATGGAAGACCAGCAGTTGACAGAGCCGCCGACCGATGAAGACGTAGACCGCCAGATCGATGAATTGCGGAAGCATATTCCCGCGTGCGCGGAGAAGGGCTGCGAAACGGAGGAAGGATGGCGGCGCTTCCTTGCGGCGCACGGCCTTACCGAGCAGGAAATGCACCAGCGCTGGAAAGAGCGGATGCAGTTACTGGACTTCATCAGCGCGCGCTTTCGCACCGGCATCCACATCACGAAGCCGGAGATTGAGACGTATTACAAAGAAAAGCTGGTGCCCGAGTTTGAAGCGCGCAAGCTGAAGGCTCCGCCGCTGGCACAGGTCTCTGATCGCATTGAGGAGGTACTGCTGCAGGAGCACGTCAATGTCCTGCTGGGCGACTATCTCCGCAGTCTGAAAGACGCGGGCAGTGTGCTGATTCTGGATCCGCAGTACAACAGCCTGGGCAACGCATCACCCTCGAGCACGAGCAGCGGCAGCAGCGACTTTCCGCCGCCGCGACGTAGAGGAGAGCCATGAGCACGGCGCCGCAGTCCGCTCCTCGGCGTTCCCGGCACCGCGGGTTGCGCCGGTTCGGGCGTATTGTGCTGTATTTCGTTGCGGGGATTGTGGTGCTGGTATTGGCGGGTCTGTGGTTTGCGAGCACCGCCTCGTTTGCGAACTACGTGCGGGCGAAGCTGGTGGATGTGCTGTCAACCGCTACCGGGGGACGAGTGGAGGTGGGCGGGTTCCGGTGGCATCCGCTAAAGCTGGAAGCGGAGGTGGACCAGCTTACCATTCATGGGCTCGAAGCACCGGGTGAGGTGCCATATGCGCATGTCGATAAGGTTGCGCTGCGGGCGAAGATTATCGATCTGTTCAAGGCGCAGGTGGGGCTGCGCTGGCTGGAGGTCGATCATCCTGTAATTCATCTCATTGTGTATCCCGATGGATCGACGAACCAGCCGACGCCGAAGCGGAAGACGGAAAGCAACAAGCCGGTGACGGACACGATCTTCGATCTCGCGGTAAACCGGGCGGTGGTGAGCGATGGGGTACTGCTGTTGAACCAGCGGGCAATGCCATTCAACCTGGCGGCGAAGAATCTCTCGACATTGATTACGTATCGGCCGAAGCCGAAAAGCTATCTGGCCACGATCCACATCGAAGACCTGACGGCGGAGCAGGGCAAGGCTCCGGCGGTGCATTCGAAGCTGGACGCCAATGTGGAGATGGCGCGGCATTCGTTGAAGCTGGACGGACTGCATTTTGTTTCCGGCGAATCACGCCTCGATGCGTCGGGCGCCGTGCCGGATCTGGCGAGGCTGAACTGGCAGATCGGGGCAAAGGGGACGATCGATCTGCGAGAGCTGGCGGCGCTGGAAGCCTTCGATGGGCTGGGTCCGGGAGAAGCAGGTTTCGAGATCAGCGGGCAGGGAACGAAGGCCGAATCGTTTGTGGTGAGCGGCAACTTGAAGTTACGGGATGCAACATATCGCTCACCGGCGCTGCTGCTGAGCCATATCAACGCGACGAGTTCGCTGCGCATGACGCAGGATGAGATCGTGTTGCCGGATGCGAAGGTGCGGCTGCTGCGGGGCGGGGTGGATGCGAATGCCAGGCTGGTGAACTACCTGGGAGCGAAGGCCTCTGAACAAGAGGGCACGATCCGCGCGCGTGTTTTCGGCATCCGGCCGGAGACGGTGTTTGAGATCATCGCGCTTGAGAAATACGAGAACCTGGGCTTCGACACCCAGGCAGACGGCACTGCGGAGGTGCGCTGGAAGCGATCGCTGAACAACATGGTGGCGAGCGCGAACGTGACTCTGGCACCGCCGCGGCCGCCCACGCCGAACGAGATCCCGGTGAACGGCGCCATCGACGCGAGCTTTGCAATGCGCGGCGGCAAACTGGACGCGCGGCACGTGGAGCTGCATACGCCGGCATCGTCGCTGACGGCGAGCGGGCTGGCGGCGTTCATTCCGATGACGGGAGCGAGTTCCCTTACCGCGAACTTCACCACCAGCAACCTGAACGAATTTGATCGCGCGCTGATCGCGTTTGGAGTCAAGGCGAACGGGAAGAGCGGTGTGGCGGCGATTCCGGTGCAGTTGCACGGTAAGGCCGGCTTCCATGGAACGGTGACCGGATCGCTGCTGAATCCGGACGTCAAGGGTCACCTGAGCGCGAAGGATTTTGCCACGGTTATTGAAACCGCCGCTGCGACACATCCGCCGCCCCAGCCGGCGACTCCGGTAAGCGCGGAGCCGCCACATCCACCGCCGCCTTCGCAGGGGACGCGGCAGACCGTGCAATGGGACGACCTGGAACTGGACGCGGAGTACAGCCCGGCGCTGATCTCGGTTTCGAACCTGTCGCTGACGCGGGGCAAGACGTCAATCCTTGGCTCAGGCCAGTTGCATGCGACGCGCGGGCGACGGGGGAAGCTGACTTACGACAACAGCTCCACACTGAACGCGACCGCCCAGATTACGGATGCGAGCGTGACCGATCTGCTGTCCATTGGCGGCGAGAGCCTGCCGGTGACCGGCACGCTGAATCTGCACGCGCATGCGGGGGGCGCGCTGCACGCACTCAGCGGCGGTGGGCACATGTCGATCGAGGGCGGCGACATCTACGGCGAAGGGTACAAGAGCCTGAACACTGACATAAAGTTTGCCGGCGAGTCGATGGGGGTGACGAATCTCGTCTTTGTGAAGGATGGCGGGCGAATTACCGGCGACGCCGATTACAACATTCAGGCGAAGACCATTCGCGCAGACATGCGGGGCTCGGCGTTCGATCTCTCGCACATCCAGCGGCTTCAGAACGCGAAGTGGCAAATGGGGGGTGCGCTTACTTTCGATCTGCATGCCGGCGGCACGACGACAGCTCCGCAGGTGAACGGTACGCTGGCTCTTGCGAACCTGACGCTGAACGGCCAGCCGGCAGGGAATCTGAATGCGGATGTGCACACAACGGGGCAGACGCTCCTGCTGAACGCCACTGCCGGGCTGGCGGGCGCGCAGTTGCTGGCCAATGGTCAGATGCAACTGACCGGGGATTATCCGGTGAACGCGAAAGTGAACTTCTCCCAGCTGGACTTTGCACCGGTGCTGTCGCTGCTGGATGTTGTCGGGGTAAAGGGAAACTCACAACTGGCCGGCGTGGTGCAGGTGTCCGGCCCGGCGAAAACGCCGAAACTGCTGGACGGTACGGCGGAGATCAATCAGTTCCGCGTGATGCTGCAGAGCATGACGCTGAACAGCAAAGGCCCGATCCGCGCCTCACTGAAGGATGGCGTGGTGAGGCTGGACCAATTCGAAATTGATGCCGAGGACACCAGCCTGGTCGCCGGCGGCACGGCCGATCTGATGGGCGACGGGGGACTTGATGTGCAGGCACACGGGCTCATCAACGCGAAGCTGGCGCAGAGCTTCAGCCCGGAGATCTCTTCCTCCGGCCACATCAATTTCAACCTTACGGCTCAGGGAGCGCTAAAGCAGCCGGACCTGGAAGGGCAGTTCAATTTCGATAACGTGAATTTTGCCTACCAGCAGATTCCCAACGGCATCAGTCACCTGAATGGCGCGATGGTGTTCAACCAGGATCGGCTGGAACTGCGCAACCTTGTCGGCACAACGGGCGGCGGTTCAGTGACGCTGGGCGGATTCCTCGTGTACCAGCGCGGGGTGTATGGCGATGTGACCGCAACGCTCCAGGGCACTCGCTTCCGCTATGCGGGGTTGAGCAGCACGGCGGACGCGAAGATACGGCTGCAGGGAACGGAGAGCTCGATGCTGGTGAGCGGCAATGTGCAGATCACTCGTTTCCTGGTTGGCCCGAACGTGGACTTTGCCGCACTGACCGGCGGGGCCGTATCGCCGCCGCCCGACCCAAACGCCTTCGGCAATCGGGTGCGGCTGGATGTGCACATCACGTCCGCGCCACAGATGGATTTTCAGAACTCGTTTGCGCAGATTGCCGGCAGCGTCGACTTGCGCATCCGGGGTACGGTGGCCCAACCGGCGGTGCTGGGGCGCATCAACATTGCCGACGGCAAAGCTACCTATAACGGCACAACTTATCAATTGCAGCACGGTGACATTTTCTTCACCAATCCGGTGAAGATCGAGCCAATCATCGATCTCGATGCGACGACGCGCATCGAGGAGTATGACGTGACAATCGGGCTGCACGGAACCGCGAGCAAGCTGACGCCGACCTTCCGGTCGGAGCCTCCGCTGCCAGAGGCGGACGTGATCTCGCTCCTGGCGCAGGGGCGCACGCAGGAAGAGCAGTCGATTTACACCAGCCAGCAGCAGGCGGCGGGGGTGAACGGAACCACGAACGCCCTGCTGAGCAGCGCCCTGAATGCCACGGTCAGCAGCCGCATCCAAAAGCTGTTCGGGGTCGGCAGCGTGAAGATCGATCCGACTTACACGGGGTCGCTCGGTCAATCGAGCGCCCGCATTACGGTGACACAGAACATCGGGCAGCAGGTGCTGCTCACCTACGCAACGAGCGTCAACTCGACCACCCAGCAGTTAATCCAGGCGCAGGTCAACCTGACTCCAACCTTCTCCGTAACTGCGGTGCGTGACGAAGCCGACGTCTTCAGTCTGCTTTTCAAGGTACACAAGCGATACCGGTGACGAAGCCTGCGCATCTATCGTCTTAACAAACAGGCGGGGATGGTGATAGGCTTCGGTTCGCCTGACTTCATTTCATCTCATCCTTCCCCACTCTTTTTTGTGCAGTGCAAGGAGAACGACGATGCGCATTCTGCGAACCACGATAGTGGCGGCCCTGCTGGTTGCCCCGGCTGTTTTCTACACCCTGCCCTCTGCCGCGCAAGCGACGGCCGATGAGGCCAGCAAGAACGATGCTCAGATCCTGAAGGACGCGAAGGACAAGCTGAAGAACAAGAAGTTCAATGGCGTTCAGGTTGCGGTGAACGGCGGCATGTTAACGCTGACTGGCTCGGTGCCGCTCTATGCGGACAAGCAGGATGCGGAAAAGAACGTTCGCAAAGTCAAACACGTGGACTCGGTCATGAACGACATCCAGGTGCAGGCGGGCGAGACGAACGACCAGCAGATCGCGGACAAGATCGGCAAGCAACTGACATACGATCGCGTCGGCTATGGAAACGCCTTCAATGCGATTACGGCGTCGGTGCAGAACGGCGTCGTGACGATGGGCGGACACGCTCTCGATCCGGTTGCGAAGGACTCGGCGCTGAACATAGCGCGGCGGACGCCGGGCGTTCAGAACGTGATCGACAATATCCAGGTCGATCCGGTATCGCCCATGGATGACCGGCTGCGCGTGCAGGTAGCCCGGCGGGTCTATGGTTTTCCGTCGCTGAATAGATATGCGATCAATCCGGCGAACCCGATACGCATTACAGTGATCAACGGCCATGTCACTCTCTCGGGTGTCGTGGACAGCGAGTCGGACAAGAATGTGGCGGGCATCCAGGCGAACGCCGTGCCCGGTGTTTTCAGCGTAACGAACAATCTGCAGGTGGCTGGCGCGGCTCAGGAGAAACGCCAGTAGCTGCGGCCTTCTGCTGCCATCAGACTGATGCGCGAGAACGGCAGGAGCCATCCGCTGCGTTTTCCCGGCTAGACTAAGACGGGAGGAGCGGCGGATGGCTCTTTTGCGCAGCCTGGGCACCACGCTGGAGATGATCAAATGGGAGCACTCCGTCTTCGCGCTGCCTTTTGCGTTGACCGGCGCGGTGCTGGCGGCGGATGGCTGGCCGCGGCCGATGCAGATCGTGTGGATTGTGGTCTGCATGGTGACGGCGCGCTCCGCGGCAATGGCGTTCAACCGGTGGGCCGATGCGGGTCTGGATGCGGCGAACCCGCGGACCGCGTCGAGGGCAATACCAGCAGGGCTACTTTCGCGCGGATTTGTCCGGGCATTCACATTGATGATGGCGCTGATGTTTGTCTTCGCAGCGTCGCGCCTGAACCGGCTTACGTTTGTGCTTTCGCCTGTGGCGTTGGCCATCGTGCTGGGATATTCGTACACGAAGCGGGTGACGCGGTGGTCGCACCTGGTGCTGGGGCTGGCGCTGGGCATTGCGCCGGCGGCGGCGTGGATAGCGGTTCGCGGTAGCCTGGATGCGCGCATTCTGGTCCTGACGGCCGCGGTGCTCTTCTGGGTCGCCGCCTTCGACGTGCTCTATGCGTGTCAGGATGCGGAGCACGATCGCCGCGTGGGACTGCGCAGCATTCCGCAGTCGCTGGGGTTGCATAAGGCCTTCGGTATGGCTCGCGCCATGCACGGGATCATGCTGCTGCTGCTGGTCTGGCTGCTGCATCTCTTCCACCTGGGCCCAATTGCATGGTGGGGATTAGTGGTGGTGATGGGCCTGCTGTTCTATGAGCATTCCATCGTGTCTCCGAAAGACATGCGACGGCTCAATGCGGCATTTTTCACATTGAACGGAATCATCTCCGTGCTGTTCTTCTGCTTCGTAGCCATCGCGGTAACGTTCCGCCGCTAGAGGAAGGCAAAAAGAAGCCTGCGCCGAAGCGCAGGCCGTGTATCTGCCATCAAGAGCCCTGGGTGTGTCCGTTAAGAAGCTTCGCGCTTTGCGCGTTCGCGATCCTTGAAGTCGTCGATGTTGGCATTCGCCTTCTTCTTCATATCGTCGACGTTCTGCGTGATGTTCTCACGGCGGGCCGCTGCGGAATCCTGCGCCTCAGCCGTGTGGCGATCTGCGGTGGTGCGGGCGGCGTCTTTCATGTTGCCCCATGTTTCCTTAGCGGCGCCCTTCATCTGATCGGCCACGCCTTCGTTCGCAAGCTTGTCGCTGCCTACGGCGTCGCCTAGTTTTTCCTTCGCCTTTCCTACCGTCTGATCGAATTTGCCGCTTACCTGATCTTTGTCCATAGATTCCCTCCGTCGGATCTGGATAAATCCCGATGGTGCGCCGCGCTCTCCCGGAGGGCGCGGCGCATCATCGTTGCTAGGCCACTGTTCGCCGGCCGCCGACAAGCTGCAGTATCAGCACAACCAGCGCGATCAAAAGCAAAATGTGAATATAGGCGCCCAGCACATGGAAGCCAATGAATCCCACCAGCCATAACACCAGGAGTACTACGAAGATTGTCCAGAGCATTTGTATCCGTCTCCTTGCTAATTCAGTGCGCTCCGGTATGGTATGGTGCGCTTGGCACGGATGGAGTTGCCGTTGAGAGGTAAAAATAAGTTCTTAGTTGCAGATTATGAAGATAGCTATTCAAGGCGAGCCAGGTTCTTTTAGCCATCAGGCAACTCTTCGCGTTGTACCGGATGCAGAGATCATGCCGTGCGCGCTTTCCGCAGATGTGTTTGAGCAACTGCGAACTGGCGCGGCGGACGCGATCATGATCCCGATCGAGAACACGCTCGCCGGCTCGGTGGTGGAGCACTACGACCTGCTTCGGGCCGGCGATGTGTTCATTGAGCGCGAGGCGGTGATCCGCATCGAGCACAATCTGATCGGGACTCCGGGCAGCCGGCTGGGGCAGATGCGACGCGTGTACTCTCATCCCATTGCGCTGGCGCAGTGCCGGCGCTTTTTCCGGGAGCATCCGTCGATGGAACCGGTTGCCTTCTACGACACAGCGGGAGCGGTGAAGCAGGTGATGGAACAGGGCGACCGCACAGCGGGCGCCATCGCCGGTAGGCATGCGGCGACGATTTATGGCGGCGCTCTGCTGGCGCAGAACGTGGAAGATGATGCAAAGAACTTCACCCGGTTCCTGCTGGTACGGGCGGGTACCGCCGCTTCGCACCCAGAGGGCGCGCACAAACTGAGCCTGTGCTGCCGGGTCGCACACCGTCCGGGAACTCTGGCCCAGGTGCTGGGTGAGGTGGCAGCCGCCTCAGGAAACCTGGTTCATATCCAGTCTCGCCCGGTGGAGGGCCATCCGTGGCATTACTACGTGTTCATGGACATTTTTATGCCCGAAGCCAGTGCCACCGATCGCCTGCTGGACACGATGAAGGCGCTGGGCACCGAGTCCAAGGTGCTCGGCCGGTTTGTTGCTGCCCCGGAGTTCGCGGCTCTGTAAAGGGCGGCGGGTGCCTAGAACCGGTCGTAACGCACCGATGTGCGTGAGACAACCACAAAGTTGAGGCCAATTTCACCGGAGGGCCGATAGACTCTGGGGGCGATGTGCCAGGGAAGCACGGGCATGCATCCTATCCAAAGAGTGGCTGGGATGCGTCGGTTGCCCGGATGGGGAACGATTTCTGCGACCTTTGCAAATCTGATGCGTCCAATGTGTACATTCTTGATATAAGGACACTCATGGCTAGCGATTTTCTCAGCATTATTGAACCCTCCCGTCGCAATCAACCGGGTGAGGGTGGCGAATCGGGCGGCCGGGTCCTGCCGGTCCTACCTGTGCGTGACACGGTCCTGTTTCCCCATGCGGTGCTGCCGCTCACGGTAGGCCGCGAGAGCTCGATCCAGCTCATCCAGTCTCTCGGCGACGAAAAGACTGTCGTGGTAGTGGCGCAGCGCGATGCACGCGTGGACACGCCGCAGCCAAGCGACCTGCATTCAGTGGGCACGCTGGCGACTGTGCACAAAGTCGTCAAGATGCCGAACCAGAGCCTGTTCGTATTCACGGAAGGCACGCAGCGGGTCAAGCTGGGCGAGTTCAATCAGTTCGAGCCGTTTATGACCGCAGCGGTGGAAGCGGTAGGGGAGCTGTCTCCAGCCAAGGGCGCGGAGATCGAAGCCCTGCAGCGCAACGTGACCGCGCAGTTTCAGCAGATTGTGACGTCCTCGCCGACTCTCTCGGACGAACTCCAGACGATCGCCCTCAACATCGAGGATCCCGGCCGGCTGGTGGATTTCATTGCATCTTCGCTGCCGTTCCTGCCGACGACCGAGAAGCAGGAGTTGCTCGAGACGCCCGATGTGGTCGCGCGGATGGAGCGGATCAACAAGCATTTGGCAAAGGAGCTCGAGGTCCAGCAGCTACGGAACAAGATTCAGTCCGAGGTGCAGGACCAGGTGCAGCAATCGCAGCGCGACTACTACCTGCGCGAGCAGATGAAGGCGATCCAGAAGGAACTTGGCGAACAGGACGAAGGTCAGAAAGACATTCAGGAGCTGCGCGACCGGATTGAAGCGGCGGGCATGCCGGAAGAGGTGAAGAAGGAGGCAACCAAGGAGCTGAACCGGCTGTCGCGGATGTCGCCGATGGCCGCTGATTACTCGCTGACACGCAACTACATTGAATGGCTGGCTGTTTTGCCGTGGACGAAGAGCTCCGGCGGCGCGGTGGATATCGCGAAGGCGAAAGACATCCTGGACGAGGACCACTACGACCTGAAGAAGGTAAAGGACCGCATCCTGGACTATCTGAGCGTGCGCCGGCTGAAGCCGGACATGAAAGGACCGATCCTGTGCTTTGTCGGGCCTCCGGGAGTGGGCAAGACCTCGCTGGGGCGCTCGATTGCGCGGGCACTGGGACGTAAGTTTCAGCGCATCTCGCTGGGCGGCATGCATGATGAGGCGGAGATCCGCGGGCACCGGCGCACCTACATCGGCGCGCTGCCCGGCCAGATCATGCAGGCGGTGCGGCGCGCGGAGACGAATGATCCGGTTTTCATGCTGGACGAGATCGATAAGCTGGGCCGTGATTTTCGCGGAGATCCGGCGTCGGCGCTGCTGGAGACGCTCGATCCGGAACAGAACAATACGTTCCGTGACAATTATCTGGACGTGCCGTTCGACTTGTCGAAGGTGCTGTTCATCTGCACGGCGAACATGCTTGATCCTGTGCCCGCTCCGCTGCTGGACCGCATGGAGATCATCGACCTTTCCGGCTACACCGAAGAGGAGAAGGTACATATTGCATTCCGCTATCTAATTCCGCGGCAGATTAAGGAGAATGGCATTCAGCCCGGCGAAGATGGCCGTCCGCTGATCGAGTTCCCGGAGGACAGCGTGCAGTTCATCGTGCGGCACTACACGCGCGAGGCCGGGGTGCGCAAGCTGGAGCAATTGATCGGCACGGTGTGCCGCAAGCAGGCGCGGCGCATCGCGGAGGGCAAGACCGAAACGCTGGTTGTCGATCGTGCGACGATCCATGACTTTCTGGGCGGCATCAAGGTCCGGGTGGACACGGAGATCGCGGAGCGTACAAAGCGGCCGGGTGTATCCGTCGGCCTGGCGTGGACTCCGGCGGGCGGCGATGTGCTGTTCATCGAAGCCAACCGCATGAAGGGCAAGGGCGGCTTCACGATGACCGGGCAGATCGGCGACGTGATGCGCGAGTCGATGCAGGCCGCGCTGACTTGGGTGCGCTCGAATGCGCCGCAGATAGGGCTGAAGGACGATTTCACGGCAGAGCAGGACTTGCATATCCATGTGCCGGCGGGCGCGATTCCGAAGGATGGGCCCTCTGCGGGCGTGGCGATGACCACGGCGCTGGTTTCCTTGATGACCGATACGCCGATTCATCCGCTGACCGCGATGACGGGAGAGATCACGCTGAGCGGCAATGTGCTGCCGGTGGGCGGCATCAAGGAGAAGTTCCTTGCTGCCAAACGCGCTGGAGTGCTGGACGTGATCCTCCCCGCGGAGAATCGCCAGAACCTAGAAGAGGACCTGGGTCCGGAGCAGATCGAGGGTGTGCGGATCCACTATGCGAACACGATCGACGATGTACTCGCGGTGGCGCTGCCGAAGTCCAAGAGCGAGCAACAGCACGACAGAGAAGTGCGGGAGCAGGTAATCGAACACGCAAACGCGTAAAAGCAGCGGAACTGTTAGATACGAAAAAGGCCTCACCATTACGTGAGGCCTTTTGTTTGATCTTAGGGCGGATTGTTATGCGTGCAGTCGTTGCAGCCTAACGCGATCGCTTGCGTGGACCAGTTGCTGATAGCGATGCCATTCCGCCCTATAGCGATCGATGATGCATTGAATGATGCCGCCGTCGCGCGATCTCTTCTCCGGTGAATTTTCCAGGTTGCGGATTTGAGCGGCAATCATTGCCTGCCGATGACGCCAGATTCGTTTTGCCTCTCGCGTTGTCATATGGACCACCTCACTCGATTCGGCAATATTCATGATGCATGGCCCTTGTTTAATTGGATGCGGCGGAGATTCTTCGTTTGCCGGCTGCCGCAGGAATTTTGGACACAGGAAAATCCGCATTCTCTTACCCGGAGACAACCCTTATCGGGCCGGTGGATAACGGTGCAGTTGCGGCCCGATTAGATTGGAGTACCGATAGTTGTCGTGACCGTCAGCGTCGATGGTCCAGAACATGGCGCCAATCATACCCGGATATCCTGCCGGATTCTGCAGCTTGTAAGTTGCTTCCGCGGGGGGCTTACCGGCGATGATGAAGTCCATGGCCTGACTGACGATCGTGGGTGCCGAGTAGCCGGTGAGGAAGCCAACGGCGACTTTGTTGGGCGGCAGGGGCGGGAAGACGTGCGCAGAATCGCGACCCACGTTAAAGCCATGCAGCAGCAGCTCGGTCATCGCGGCGTGATAGTCGACGGAACTGGATTCGTAGATTTCACCGTCGAGTCCCTGAAGCGGCGGGGTGTTGTAGTCCTGCACATCGACGAAGGTGAGGATGTCGCGCAGTCCCCAGACGAGCGGCAGATACGAGCCGAACTGACCGCCGTAGGTCGCGAAGCCACCGGGAATCTGTGAGCCTTCAGGCACGAGACTGATCATGAAGCCGGACCCGAAGTGCTCGCGCAACTGGCGCAGGCCGGCGATCAGGTTGACGATGGAAGGCGTGGTTGGATGCTTGAAGTCGGTGTCGCCGGGGGCGATGACGAGTGACGGCGTTTCGAAATCGATATCGACGCCTTCAAATCCATATTCAAAAACAATGCTGGTGACAGAAGAGACGAAGTTGGGGATGTCCTGTTCGTGATCGAGCTTGAAGTATTCGCCGCCGCCGCCGAGGGAGATCATGACCTTCTTACCCTGCTTCTTCAGCGCAGCGATGTCCTGTTTGAGCTGATCGGGCGTGATGCCGCGCGGAGGCCGGAATTGCAGCGTGCCGTCGGGTGCGCCTTTTGCGGGTGAGGCGAAAGCGACGAGGATCACGTCCCACTGCGGCGCGATTTCATGCAATTGGAACGGAGTTCCGCCGGTGAGACGCGAGCCGGTCCAGTATCCGATGAGCTCGTGACCATTCTTTGGACCGGAGGATGGGGTCGGGGTGGCGCTGGGCTCAGGCTCGTTGGCGAGCGCTGCCATGCGGTCGGGGCAGGGTTGTGCAGGCGCGGCCAGAGTGCGCGCGTCGGGAAAGCTCAGATCGCTACTGCGCGGAGCGGCACCGCCCAGGTACCAGGAGAGCAGGGCGACATTCTGCAGGTGGTAAGTGAAATGGCCAACGCGTGCGGTGTAAGCAGACGACGCGGGAAAGGCGTTCTTGGGATTGGTGTTGGTGGGCTCGAGCAGGAAGTAATCGGAGCCCACGCCTGTACCTCCACATCCGCGTTCCTCGTCTGAAACCGGCGGAAGCAGCCAGGAGGTAAAGTAGTTGCCCGGCGCGGCGAGGCTGCGGAAGTAGATCTGCGGATTGTGCAGCGGGTCGTTGAAGAACTCTGCGAGTTGTTGAGTGAGGGGCTGAACGTCCTGATCGCGCACGATGGCAGGCGCATTGTGAATGTAGGAAGCGAGCACGAAGGAGTTCCCGGTGGCGGCATCGACGCCGTGCGTGCCCCAGCCGCAGCAGACAGTCGCATCGGAGTCAGCATAGTAGGTGGTGTTGTGCGTTACGGCGATGACCAGCTTGCCGTCCTGGCGCGGAATCTGCTGGAACAGCTGCGTCTGGATGAACGCTAAATCCACCACGGCAAAGGACTGGCCGCTCCTTTTCGAGGTGAGCAGATAGCCGGCGCCTGCAGGAACCGCGATGGTGACGGGCTTGACTTCAGGTTTGCCGAGCAGGGTCTGACCATGATTCCCGTCAGAGAAGGTGGAGCGGAGCAGAGCGTCCGCATACTGCGTTTTGCCGCGCGGGAAATGATAAGTCGCGTAGACGGGCGAGTTCAGAATGCCGGGCACGTCGGGCGCGGCGTCCATGCGCGTGGATTTGCCTTCGAAGGTGAGCGCGATGGGAACCAGCACGGTAGGGATGACGGTGGTTCCTTTCTGCGCGGGATCGCGTCCGGCAAGCGTGTAGCTGGTGCCGCCAAAGTTTCGGGTGAATCTGGGAACCGTGCCCTGCGTCTGGGCGTGGGCGAAGAAGACGGAAGACGCAAGCAGTGCAAGCAGGCAAAGAGGGCGGCGGGGCATATCCGGCATTCTGAACTCACGATGCGGGGTGAAATTTCCGGCAATCGGATTTTCTCACGGGCTTCAGAATTCTGCTCTTTGGCGCGGCCGAGTCAAATGTAACGTGGGATATTACATGTTTACGGGTGATCGCTCAGCGTCACTTGGGTAAAGACGATCTGCCAGCCCTTCGCGCCCTTGTGCCAGATATCGGCGAAGCGCGCTTTCTGCTGGAAGGGCTTTCCGTTGTCCTTGCCGGTGAGACTAACCCAGCCGCCGAGAATCACGGTGTCCCCGAGATCGCGCACGAAGGGCGTCTCGACCGTGTACGGATTGGTGTAGGCGCTCGGATGGCAGATCAGGTCGATCAGCCCGGACTTGCCGGTGACCGCGCCGTTTCCGCGGAAGAGCGTGTAGTTGTCGGCTACCAACTTCTCCAATTCGGCGCGGTTGCCGTTGCCTTCCTGAGCCCAGTCATAACGCTGCGCGGCGCGCGCCAATTCTGGGTCTCGCAGATCATAGTGATGAGTTTCTGCCGGAAGAGCCGTCCATGCCCAGGGAAGCGAAAGAAAGAGCAGGAGCGCTGGTGGAATGGCGCGAGACAGGGGATGACGCAAAGGTGCCTCCGATGGTTACCAAAACCGCTGCTATCCGAGAAAGGATAGCAGCGGCGGCAAGAGGCGATGGTCAGGGATGCGAATGTGAATCGCGGCCCTGCGGCTGTTGCTCATGCGGAGCGCTTTGGTGCGGGGACTGCCGCGATTCGGGTCGCGGTTCGGGCCTGGGCGGCTCTGGGCGAGATTCGGGACGCGGCTGAGGCGCAGGGTGGGAAGGTTCTGGCCGCGACGGTTGTGGCCGCATTTGTGGAGCAGGCTGCGGCTGCGGAGTGGGCCTCGGCTGCTGCGGCCGCATCGTCGATTCTGGAGATCGGGGCTCCGGAGATCGGGGTTCTGGGGAGCGAGGCTCCGGAGACGCCTGCGGTACCGGCCTTGGCTGCTCCGGATGCATGGTGGGTTGCGGTTCCGGGTGCGTCGGCTGCGGCGCAGGCCTTGTTTCGGGCCGGCCGGGGGCAGGCTGCACCGGCTGCGGGTGCGACGGCGCTTCCACCGTGGGACGACCATGCTCGACAGGAGCGTTGGGGTGGACGGGTTGTGTATCGTTCGGCGTTGCTACCGGATGCGACGGCGGTACAGTGGGGCGCACTCCGGGAGTGTTCGGATTTGCAGGCGCCGGATGCGCACCCGGTTGGGCCGGCCGGGTTGGATTCGTCATTGGGGGTGTGGCCCGGGTTGCGCCGTGGACGCCGGGATTCACGACGACCGGGCGCGGCGCCACGCGATGTATAGGGAGCGGCTTTGTAATGACCGCATTCACGGGACGACCTTTGTTCACGTTGTAAAACTGCTGGCGATTCTGCATGGCCTGCGTGCGATGCGTGACTTGGGTCGGCAGCGGACGCACGTGCTGCTCGCGCATGGCGGCGAACTGGCTCTGTGTGGGCCGTACGGTCAGGCCGCCGCGTCCGCCGTTATAGCTCACGCGGGTGTTGTGCACGTTCACGACCTTCACGTTGTAGACGTTGGTGATCTTCGTGACGTTGATGTTGGTGACGGAGCGGTTGTACATGAAGCGGTCGTGATCCCAATAGCCGCCATGGAAGCCATTACCGGTGTAGCCATAGCCGTAGGGGATTCCGCCATAGAAGCCGATGTGAGGTCCCCAGTAGCCATGATGCCAGCGATAGAAGCCTCCTAAGAAGCCCCACCATCCTGGGGTCCACAGTGCGCCGGTATACGGAGACAGCACCCAGACTCCCGGTACCCAGTAGTAGCCGCCGGATCCCCAGTACCAGTAGCCGGGGTTCCACATGTAGCCCGGGCCGGGGCAAAGCGGCTGCGAGTAGACGGGTAGAGGCGGAGGCGCCTGGCTAGCCTGGATGCCGGCTTCATAGCCCTGCTGGTAGCCGTCGTTGTAGGCGTCCTGCTGATACGTCTGGTCGTCGTAGGGATTCTGCTGATCGTAGGCGTCGGAGTCGTTGCTCTGCCCGCCGTATTGATCTTGTTCCTGCGGGGAACTGTACGGCTGCTGCTGGGGTGAACTACTGGTTTCCGGCGCGTAGGTTGGCTGGTCGGATGTGTCCGAGGCGGCCGGGGGCGGCGAGCCGGCGGCCGGAGGAGGCGCAGCCTGGCCACCCGCCTGGCAGCTTCCGTCGCTCATGAGCACCTGGCCTGTGGGGCAGGCGCCCTGCGCGGCGGCCGAGTTTACATCCGAGGGATCCGGCGTCGCCTGTGCGGCGTGCACGCTCGAACTGCGGCAGCCGGGAATGAAGACCGCAATTGCCATGGCGCCGATGGAAACAAGCCGCGCGCCCCGAGAAAGATGAAACTTCGCTGAAGAAGTGTTGCCGTGTCTATCGCTTGCCGTTCGTTCGTGCATGTCCTCTTGGACACGGATTACGCGCCGGGGTTGCTCTTCGGCGGATAGGATTATCAAAACAGAATGAGCCCATTGGAGTTATCGTCACAGGCACAGCTGGAAGGAGGCGCCGAGCAACTCATTTATGCTGAGTGCCAGTCATGGCACGCATCCTTACTGCGCTGGTGCTCGTCCCGCTGGTCGTCGTTCTGCTCTTCAGCGGTCTGTTCTGGCTTGTTTCAGTGGCGACGGCCGCGGTTGCGGTGCTGGCGTGCTGGGAATACCTGGGGCTGGCGGATGGAACCGGCGCCCGGACGCCGCGCTGGCTGGTGCTGATCGGCGTGGTTGCCCTTTTTGCGGTGAATTTCTGTCGCCCGGAGATGATGCTGGCCGCTTTCAGCGCGTTCTCCCTCGTGCTCTTCTGTGTCATTGCCTTTCGCTCGCCGGCGGAGCGCGTGCTGGTGGATACGTCGGCTTCGATCTTCGGGCTGCTCTACATCGGGATGTCGCTGGTGACAGTTCCGCTGATTTGGGCGGAGGAACATGGGCCATCGCTGCTGCTGCTGCTGTTCTGCGTGGTGTGGTGCGGGGACATAGCGGCGTTGTATGTCGGCCGCTCGCTGGGCAGGCGCAAACTGGCGCCGCGGCTGAGCCCGAACAAGACGTGGGAAGGCTCGCTTGCCTCGGTGGGGGGAAGCGTGGTGGTGACGGTGCTGCTGGTGCTGATTGCGCGCTGGATGCAGGGGCACAACCTGACCGGGCTTTCCTATGACGGGAGCTGGTGGCACTGGCTGCTGCTAGCCGTGGCGCTGAATGTGGCGGCGCAGATCGGAGACCTGGTGGAGTCGGCGCTAAAGCGGGGCGCCAGGGTGAAGGATTCCGGGAATCTTCTGCCTGGACATGGCGGGGTGCTGGATCGCATTGACGCGCTGCTGCTGGCGGCGCCGGTGCTGTGGTATGCGCAGCTTGTGCAGCAGTCGTTTTAGAATCGGACGGGCTTGCGGTCCTTCCGTAAGTAAAGGGTAGGAGACAGGGCATGAGCGCAGGTCTGTGGGAGGGCTTCGACGGCGAATGGAGTCATGTTTCCCGGCAGCTGATCGCGATGGCCGAGACAATACCGGAAGCCGAGTACTCGTGGAGGCCGGCTGCGGGCGTGCGTTCGGTGAGTGAAGTTCTGATGCATATCGTTCTCGCCAATTTTTATCTCTTGAGTGTTACCGGACCACACATGCCTCCTGATCTGACGTGGGCGACCCAAGATGGATCGGTCATGAACAAGGCGGAAGTCATCCCTTGGTTGACGCGGTCGCTCGATGCAGTGAACACCGCCCGAACGCAGCTCAAGCCTGGCGATCTGGAGCGGAAGATCAGCATGCGCAGCAAGGAAGTTACTGTGGATGGGATGTATCTGAGGATGATTGTCCACGCGAATGAGCATATGGGTCAACTCGTCGCCTACGCGCGTATGCACGGCATCGTGCCTGCCTGGTCGAAGGAGTAGGGGTAAGGAGTTTGCGCAGATTTTGAAACAGATCGCTATTCTCGGTTCGACCGGATCTATTGGTACCAACACGCTTTCGATTGTGGAGAGCTATCCGGAGCGGTTTGGTGTGACGTCGCTGGCGGCAGGCCAGAATGTCGCTCTGGCCTTCGAGCAATGCCGGCGGTGGCAGCCGCGGGTGGCCTCGATGGCGACGGCGGAGCTTGCCGAGCAGCTTGCAGTGCGGCTGCGCGCTTCGGGGATCACGGAAATCGAAGTGGTTCACGGAACTGAGGGGAGCGTACGCGCGGCGACACTGCCGGAGGTGAATTTTGTAGTCTCGGCCATTGTTGGAGTCGCGGGGCTGGAAGCCACCTATGCTGCCGTGATGGCAGGGAAGCCGGTGGGACTCGCGAATAAGGAATGCATGGTGGCGGCGGGGGAGATCCTGACGGCCGCGGCACGGGAGAAGAAGGTTCCGCTACTGCCCATCGACTCTGAGCACAATGCGATTCACCAATGCATGCGGGCCGGCACCCGTCAGGAAGTCCGGCAGATATGGCTCACGGCCTCGGGCGGTCCGTTTCGGGAGACGCCCTTGGGTGAGTTTGAGCACATCACAGTCGAGCAGGCTCTGAAGCATCCAACCTGGGTAATGGGGCGAAGGATCACGATCGATTCCGCGACCCTGTTGAACAAAGGACTAGAGATCATTGAAGCCTGCCGCTTGTTCGATTTGCCGCCAGCACAAGTGAAGGTGACTGTGCATCCGCAGTCCACGGTGCATTCGCTCGTGGAATACGTTGATGGGTCGATCCTCGCGCAGATTTCCGTAACGGACATGCGGCTGCCGATCCTGTATGCGCTGAGTTATCCGGAGCGAGTGGAGAGCGAGCTGACCTTTGACATGCGCGCGCTGGCCGATCTGCACTTTGAACCGCCGGACATGGAGCGCTTCCCCTGCTTGCGGCTGGCCTATGAGGCGGCGGAGGCTGGTGGCGCTCACTCAATCGCGTTGAATGCGTCCGATGAAGTGGCGGTTGAAGCATTCCTCGAACGACGTATCTCGTTTCCGGACATCCCGCGTACAATCGAAGAAGTTCTGGCGGCGACCCCGGCCAGCCATCCGGCAACGATTGCGGAGGTCCTGGCGGTGGATGCCGAATCGCGCGAGCGGGCCCGCGCCGTGACAGAGGCGGGTGCTTTAGCGGCAAGGAAGGATATGCCAGTCCGCGCATGAGGCAACGGAGAGTGCCGTCGCGGCGATTGAACGGCCTTGAGTCCGCCGGGAAGGAAAGCCGCCTCTCTTAACTATGCCCTTCGTTGTTATCAGTATTCTGTCCACCCTGATTGTGCTCGGCATTATGGTGCTGGTGCACGAGTTTGGTCACTTCGCGGTAGCCAAGTTTTTTAAAGTAAAGGTTGAGGTTTTCTCCATAGGTTTCGGCAAGCGGTTGTTCGGCTTCCGCCGCGGGGATACGGATTACCGCCTGAGTCTGCTGCCGCTTGGCGGCTATGTGAAGATGCAGGGCGAGCTGGGCGGAGACGGCACGGTGCCGATGAGCGGGACCGATCCAGCGGACAACCGGCGAGTGATCGATCCGGGAGACCTGAACTCGAAGCCGCGCTGGCAGAGAATTCTGATCGCATTGGCTGGGCCAGTGGCGAACTTCATTCTGGCCTTGGTGCTGATGACCGCGCTGTACATGATGCACAACGAAGTGGATGCGTACCGCACCAAGCCGGCGGACATCGACTTTGTCGTCGAGAACTCGCCGGCCGCGAATGCGGGCATCCAGGCGGGCGACCGCATCGTTCATTTCGACAGCCGCAACAATCCGACGTGGGATGACCTCTGGCTGCGCGTTGAGGTGAACCTGGGGCAGAAGGTCCCGGTGACGGTGCTGCGCAATGGCGAACGGATCGATACGACGCTCGCGGTGGTTATGCCGCGCGATCCGGATGATTTCTCGCTCAATTCGCTGGGTCTGGTCCCGATGATGCAGACGACGCCGATCATGGTCCACGCGGTTGAACCGAGCATGCCGGCAGTGAAGGCGGGCCTCAAGGCTGGAGACAAGATTCTTTCTGTCGACGGACATGCACTGCATTCTGCGTCTGCCATTCTCTCTTACCTGCAACAGGTCCACGGCGCGACCGTGACGCTGAGGGTGCAGACCGGCAGCACCGTCCATGAGCTGCGGGTGACTCCGCGGATGGCCGACTCCGGGGACAGCAGCAAGGTATACCAGCTTGGCTTTGAGACTGAGCCGCCGCCATTCCACGTGCAGAAGCTGGCACTCCCGGCCGCCATTATCCAGTCGGTGAAGTTCAACGTAAAGAACTCGAGCCTGATCATCGAAGTGCTGCACCGCATGGTGAAGCGGCAGATGGCGGTGCAGAATCTGAGCGGACCGATCGGCATCGCGCGCGAGACGGGGCTGGCTGCGACCTCGCCTGGATGGCAGCCGATTATTGCGCTGATGACAGTCATCAGCCTGAACCTTGGCATCTTCAACCTGCTTCCGGTGCCGATTCTGGATGGTGGCGTGATCCTGCTGCTGCTGATTGAAAGCGTGCTGCGGCACGATCTCGATCAGAAGTTTAAAGAGCGCATCTACCAGGGCGCGTTTGTGCTGCTGCTGCTGTTCGCCGCGTTCGTGATGATCAACGACATCACCAAGCTCCCGATCCTTTCGAAGGTCAAACCGTAAGTGGCCGCAGGGCAGCCGGCAGAAGCGAGGCCGCTGACCGGAGAGACGGCGGCACAATCTGCCGTCGATCCGCTGCTCGGACGTTTTCTGGGCTGGGCAGTTCTTTTTGTAACCAGCGGTTACACATTCCTTGACTACTGGAACTACAGCCGCACGGATCACCAAGGTGGATCCTACGGATGGCAGACCGTGCTGAACGGCCACGCCTTCGCACCAGAACAGTACCGTATCGGCGTCCTGTACACAGCCAATCTGCTGGCGCGGCTCACACACCTGCAACTACGGCACATGTTCGCCGCCATCGACTTTGTTTGCCTTGGCCTAAGCCTATGGGTTCTGCTGCGCGTGCTTCGGAGCATGGAAGTTTTTCGCAGTGCAGATCGCATGGGCCGCTGGCTGCAGGGGAGCGTGGCCCTGGGATGCTTTCTGTCCTATCTGCTCTGGACCTTCTGGTATCAGAAGCCGGAGACTCACGCGACACTGCTGCTGCTGGTCCTGAGCGCTGTGGCTACCCGATCGCAGCGACGCGTTCCGGCTGTGTTAGCGCTGGTTCTGCTTGCAGCAGCCGGAGCCACGGTGCGAGCCGATGCCGTGGTGGCTTTTCATGCGGGCTTTCTTGCGGCGTGTCTGCTTCCTCAGTCTCGCAGCTTGCCGCTGGGCCGCGGCCTCCAGATGACGGCAAGCCTGCTTGCCATTGCGGCGGCGGCGGGCATTGAGTACATCCTGATGTACCGCGTTTTTCCGGGCGCTCCGCGTGAGGTAGCGGCATTTCAGCTCCTCAACAATCTCAAGGAGTGGTTGAACTACGTTGCCGTGGTGCTGGCGCTGTTTCCATGGTGGGCCACGCTGCGATGGGCAGCGCGGCAGTGGCGCGCGCTGGATGGGTGGTCGGTGGGACTCTTGCTGGGCTCGCTGGTGCACTTCGCGTTCTTCTACACGCTAGGTATTGCGTGGGAAGTACGCATCTTTGTGCCCTTTGCCATCACGGTAGTGCCGATTACGGTCGCGCTGGGCTATGCACGGATCCAATCGCGCAGCGAAATAGAAGCCGCTCGTTAAACTGTCTTCATGTCGCCAGCTCACACTGTTTCCATTCGGGTCCGCTACGCAGAGACCGACCAGATGGGCGTTGTGTATTACGCCAATTACTTTGTGTGGTTTGAGATCGGGCGAGTGGAGCTAATGCGCTCGCTCGGTTTTGATTATCGCGAGATCGAAGAGCAGGCGCAGTGTTTTCTTCCCGTAGTGGAAGCGAACTGCCGCTACAGAGCGCCGGCGCGCTATGACGATCTACTGACCCTGGAGACACGCGTGCTGAACCAGCGAACTTCCATGATCCGCTTTGGCTACAGGCTGCTGCACGCGACAGAGGACGCTGAGCCGGCGCTGCTGGCCGAGGGCGAGACGGTTCATGTGGTGGTCGATCGGAATATGCAGAAGACGCCTCTGCCGGAGCGGTTTGCGACAGCGTTGCGCAGCTTGGACGGCGTGCACGCGCCGCGTTAGCCACGTTCCGGCACACCACCGTCATCATGGGATTGACCACAAGCATTGCCCCGCGTAGATCCAAGAAGTTGCCTGACGCGCCAGGCTTCGTTGGTACTTGCCAAGTTCTACATGACGAGGTGAGAATCCTGCAGGTTCTCCATGGACAGCGCACGTGTCGGCCAAAGGCAGCAGGCCAGCTTTGCGGCGGCATTGTTTCTGTTGTTTCTGGCGGTGCTGATCAACTATGTGGACCGAGGGAACCTTTCGATTGCAGCGCCGTTGCTGAAGGATGAGTGGCACCTGAGCGCGACTTCGCTGGGGGCGCTCTTCTCCGCGTTCTTCTGGACCTATACGGCCATGCAGTTTGTGATCAGCTGGCTGACGGACCGTTTCGATCCTCGTCATTCGCTGGCGCTTGGTTTCCTGGTGTGGTCGATCGCTACCGCGTTCACCGGAATGTCAACCGGCTTCGTAATGCTCCTGTCGCTGCGTCTGTTGTTAGGCGTGGGAGAATCCGTGATCTGTCCCACTTCGTCGCAGATTCTGGCTCGTTACCTGCCGGAGGAATCGCGCGGTTTCGCGAATGGAGTTATTTGCGGCGCGATGCAGTGCGGCTCCGTGGTGGGAACCTTTGGCGGCGGGCTGCTGATGGCGAGGTATGGATGGCGCCCGGTGTTTGTTGGAGTCGGCGTGTTGAGTCTGCTGTGGCTGCCTGCGTGGCGGCAATGGAAGCCGCGCGCGTCGCAGGCACCCGTAGAAGTGATCCATGGGCAGATTCCAGCCTTCGGCGAGATCATCCGGCAGCGGTCATTCTGGGGAACCGCGGTGGGCCACTTCTGCAGCAATTACGTGCTGTACTTCATGGTGACCTGGCTTCCTTACTATCTTGTCCGGGAGCAGCACCTCTCGATGAGTACGATGTCGCGCGTCGCAGCTCTTTACTTTCTCGCGGGCGGCGCATCCTGTTTTGTAACCGGGTGGGTTGCGGACTGGTGGATGCGCCATGGAGGCAGAGTCGCGGTGGTCCGAAAGACCTCGATGATGACGGGCGGCGTGCTGGCCGGAATCGCGCTCATCGGTTTGTCTGTGGCTACGCACCAGAATTACCTCTACGGGCTGTTGATGACGGGGATTGGCGGCGGGATTGCGAGCGCTGGTGTCTTCGCCTTCGGTCAGACGCTTGCCGGTCCTGAGGGCGCAGGCCGGTGGGCGGGCTTGCAGAATGGCTTCGCGAACTTTGCCGGCGTGCTCTGTCCAGCGCTGACTGGGCTGCTTATCGAGCGTACAGGGCGCTTCCAGACGGCACTGGCGGTCACAGCCGTCATGTCCTTCGCGGGTGGATGCGCGTGGGTATGGATGGTTCAACGCGTGGAACCGATTTGCTGGCGCTCGGGCATGCCGCTGAGGGAGGCGGCCTGAAGGTTCAGACAAGAAGATCGCGCGGTTTAACGTGCTCGCGGATGAATGTGACGGTGGCGTCCAAGGATGTGCCGGGACCGAAGATGGCGGCCACGCCCTGTTGCTTCAGAAACTCCACGTCCTGCTCGGGGATGGTGCCGCCGACGACGACGAGAACATCTCCGGCGCCCTTCTCTTTCAGCAGTGCAGTGACGCGTGGCACGATGGCGTTGTGTGCGCCGGAGAGGATGCTGAGGCCGACGCAGTCCACGTCTTCCTGAAGCGCGGCGTTGACGATCATCTCGGGGGTCTGACGAAGGCCGGTGTAGATGACTTCCATGCCGGCATCGCGCAGCGCGCGGGCGATCACTTTGGCGCCGCGGTCATGGCCGTCGAGGCCGGGCTTGGCAACGAGAACGCGGATCGGCGGTGCAGTGGTTTCAGGCATCGGACGAAGGAGGATATCACAGCAGGGCAGGACCGGACTCCATCGTAGATGGTTCTGATCCGGCAGCAGCTCTCTGCAATCTACTCCGAATGTCGCTAGCATCGTGATTATGACGAGCCTGGCGCAGAGGACCGAACGACGCCGCGTGCAACGATTGATGCAGCCGTTCCTCCGCTTCGCGCAGTTTGAGTCGGCAAGCAGCATGGATTTACCGTGTCGATTTTTCGCGGGGCTGGCGTTTGAGACGGAGGGACAGTACACGCTGGCGCGCATTGCGGTTCTGGCAGCGTCGGCCCTCGCGGCGGCGATCGGCGCCGGGACCCTGGCTGCCGGCCGGCGGAAACAAAGCTGATCTGGAGCCAAATCCACAGGCGCATTGAATCCATGTAGCCGACCGCACATCTATTCGATGTACGTCGAAATATTCGACCAATATCGAATCGAGGAGGCGGTTATGAGCAAGCTGACAGGAAAGGTTGCAGTGGTCACGGGGGCGTCGAAGGGCATTGGCGCGGGCATCGCGAAGGAACTGGCGGCCCAGGGTGCGTCGGTTGTCGTCAACTACGCCTCGAGCAAGGAAGGCGCCGACAAAGTTGTCGCCGAGATCACCAAGGCGGGTGGCAAAGCGATCGCCGTCGGCGGCAGTGTGGCCAAGGCGGGGGACGTTGAGAAGCTCTTTGCGGAGACGAAGAAGGCCTATGGCAAGGTGGATGTGCTGGTTAACAATGCCGGCATCTATGCGTTTCAGCCGCTCGAGGCGATCACCGAAGAGCATATCGATCAGATTTTCGACGTGAACGTGAAGGGGCTACTGCTGGCGACGAAAGCGGGCGTAGCGCTTTTCCCGCCGGAGGGTGGCAGCGTGATCAATATAGGCTCGGTGGCAAGCGAGGGCAGTGTGCCGGGCTCATCGGTCTACAGCGGCACGAAGGGCGCGGTAGACACCATCACGCGCGTGTTCTCCAAGGAACTCGGGCCAAAAAAGATCCGGGTGAACGCTGTGAACCCGGGACCGGTGTCGACAGAAGGCTATCGGACCCAGGGCGTGGGAGGCAGCGACCTTGAAAAGCAGTTTGTGCAGAACACGCCGCTTGGCCGTGTGGGTGAACCGGATGACATCGCGACGGTGGTGGCGTTTTTGGCGTCCGACGATGCGCGCTGGATCACTGGATCACTGCTGCAGGCTGCGGGTGGACTCCGCAGCTAATCGGTACGAGCGGGCCGCGCGCTCTGCTAAGGGGCGTGCGGCTGCTTAAAGTGCGGGGCGACCATCGTCTTCCCTCCGATCTGTAGTCGATCGATAATCGGTGGTATGGGTCGGCTGTTGATTTATCTCGGAGTCCTGTTCATTGCAGCTGGATTGGTGATCGTCGCCCTGGGGCGGCTGGGAGTGCCGCTGGGACGCCTTCCCGGAGATGTCACCTACCGCGGTAAGAGTTTTGCCGTGTTTGCGCCGATCGGAACCTGCATTCTTTTCAGCATTCTGCTTTCTGTCGTGCTGTATGTGATCGCACGCCTCTGGCACTAACATTGGCTATTTGTCGCGTGCGACGACGAAGTCCGGCATCCAGAGCAGGGCGCGACGCTCGTCG
This sequence comes from uncultured Acidobacteriaceae bacterium, assembly GCA_963836835.1. Classification (GTDB taxonomy): domain Bacteria; phylum Acidobacteriota; class Terriglobia; order Terriglobales; family Acidobacteriaceae; genus KBS-83. Next base: position 511,259 of record CAWILE010000001.1, read on the forward strand.
CTTTCCGGCAGATCGGCTGCCAGGGCGCGGGCGAGGTCCGCATATCGATAGGCGCTTGTCAGCGCGTAGTCGACCGAACGATACCGCTCGAGGATCGCGAGAATGTCCGCATGGGCGACGCGCTCGAAGGATTGCTCTCCAACCACCTGATCGATGACGGCGCGTTCGGCCGGCGTCGCGTGCTGGTAAGCATGGATCACCGGTAGTGTGGCTTTGCCTTCGCGCAGATCGCTGGCTACGGGCTTCCCCAACGTCTCTTCGTTGGCAGTGAGATCGAGCACGTCATCCACGATCTGGAAGGCGACCCCGAGGTTGCGGCCGTATTCGCCGAGCTGCTCCTCGAGACCATGATTGACTTCTGCCAGCACCGCGCCGAGCCGCATGGATACCCGGAAGAGACATGCCGTCTTGCGATAGATCAGTTCGTAGTACTCCGCTTCAGAGACCACCCTACCCAGTGTTTCAGTCTGCAGGAGTTCCCCTTCGACCATCTGCTGCGTCAGGCCGATGAGCAGATCGAGCACTTTGAAGTTGCGCTCCTCGAGCGCCACGCGGAAGGCCTGCATGTAAAGCCAGTCACCCACTAGCACGCAACGGGAATTGCCCCAGGTGGTATTCGCGGAGGGGCGGCCACGTCGGGTGTCTGCAGCGTCGATGATGTCGTCGTGGACGAGTGTGGCAGTGTGGACCATCTCGACGACGGCGCCCAGCCGTACGCTGCCGCGTCCGCGATAGCCGAGAGCCCGCGCGGCCAGCAGGAGCAGGGTGGGCCGAATGCGTTTGCCGCCCCCTTCGCGGAGATAACCGGCAATTTCTGTGATGGCCTGGACGGAGGAGTCGGAATCGCGCGCGAGCTCCCGCTCCACGGCGCGGAGATCATCCCGCAGCAGGTCGAATACCTCTTTGGCTGTTGCAATCGCCTGTGTGCTCACGTAGCCGCGGGCTCTCCTTGCACTAGTGTATCCGGTCAGACACAGGATGCCCCAGCAATGCAGCAAAGGGCCGCAATTTCGGTTTAGTTGGAGCGGTAGTTGGTGAACTGCAAGTCGATGCCGAAGTCGTGGCCGCGCAGCAGCGCGATGGCTTCCTGCAGCGTGTCGCGGTCCTTGCCGCTGATGCGAACCGTCTCGCCCTGGATTGAGGCCTGGACCTTCTTTTTCGAGTCTTTGATGAGCTTCACGATCTCTTTGGCCTTCTCACCGGGGATGCCCTGCTGCAGGGTAATTTTCTGACGGACGCTCTTGCCTGTAGCCGGTTCGAGCTTCTCGTACTTGAGCGCCTTGAGAGACACGCCTCGCTTGACCAGCTTTTGCGAAAGGATCTCCTTCACTGCTTCCAGCTTGTACTCATCAGCCGAGGCGAGCTGAATCGCTTTGTCCTGGTCTTCGAGCTTGATCTCCGAGTGTGAGTCCTTGAGGTCAAAACGCGCGCGCACTTCTTTGAGCGCCTGATCGATGGCGTTGCGGACTTCCTGAATCTCGACTTTGCTGACGACGTCAAACGAATTCTCTGCTGCCATATGACGATCCTTTCTTACTCACGAATAATGCGTCTCTGAGAACGTGTCATAGTACGCCTTCTCTGACTTCGATTTACTCAGCCTTGCCGTAGTTCTTGTAAAGGATGGCGCCGAGGATCAGTAGAAACGAGAGCAGCCGGACCAAATAGATGTAAGGATTCCCTTCGTTGGGCCTCGCCAGCGAAAGAAACGCGCAGCGGTTCAACCCTTCGATGAGGAAGGCGAGTCCAAATGCGAGAAAGAGGGAATCGCGGGTTTTGCTCCAGAATTTGAGGAAGAAGACGCCCGCGGTGACCGAGGAGGTGGCAATAACGCCCAGCATGAATGCTTCGATGACGCTCATTGTGCCTCCCAGATAAGGCCGAAGAGCAGTAGCAGCATGGCCACGCAATCGGTCGCGAGCCGGAGCGGGTAGAGATCGACCGCGGCCGGCAGCACAATCAGATCGACGAAGATGAGAAAGTTCGAGATCGCCAGGCCGATGAAGCAGAAGCCGCTCCACAGCAGGAGTTTTTGCCGTCCTCGACGATATCCCCGCAACAGCAGCACGCCGCAGCAAAGAGCCAGCAAAGCGCCAAGAATGTAGACCGCTCCAGCCATTTATTCCTTGTCCTTCTTGATGCGGAATGCGCGGGCAAAGTCCCGCACACCGGCAGAGGCCTTGGAGTGAATCATCGATGAGATGCGGACCACTTCCCGGCGGTAGATTTCATTCACAGATTCGAGCAGCCGGTTCCTGTCTTCGTTGTCTGGGCTGTAGTAGTAGGTATCAGGCTTGTGCGGGTCAGCGGCAATCAGATTTCGCTGCAGCAGACTCTCGAGGATTTTTTCGGCAATGTCCTGACGCACGTAGATGGCAGCGGCGATCTCTTCCGCGGACCACACTTTCGGCTGGCTGTTGAACAGTTGCAGCATGGCCTCCAGATGAGGCACGCTGTCCATCTGTTCCAGGATGAATCGATCGACTTGTAGTCTGCGGGCCCCGACGTTCATGGTTGCTTTATTTCAGGCAACAAGTCGCATCAACCTTTCAAAATTCTGTGTCGTGATCCGGGCAATTTCTGTTGCGTCCATGTTACGCAGTTCGGCGAGTTTTGTGGCGGTACTGGTGATATACGCGGGTTCATTTCGTTGCCCGCGGTGCGGCACGGGCGCGAGAAACGGCGCATCCGTCTCCACCAGCAGCGCTTCGAGCGGCACGGCGTGGGCCGCATCGCGAATCGGTTGCGCCTTGGGGAAAGTGATATTGCCGGCAAACGAGATGAGGAAGCCGAATTCAATGGCGCGGCGTGCATGCTCAGCCGTTCCGGCAAAACAGTGCAGGATGCCGCCGAGTCTGGTCTGACGCCAGTGACGATCGAGCAGATCGAGGGTGTCGTCCCATGCCGCCGTATCGCCAACACCGGCGCGCTCAGCAGCGCGGCAGTGGATGACGATGGGCAACCTGTGACCGGCGGCGACCTCCATCTGCTCGATGAATGCTTCCTGCTGTACGGCCCGGGGCGCGGTGTCCCAGTAGTAGTCCAGACCGATTTCGCCGCAGGCAATCACCTCTGGCGCGGAGAGCAGCTTGTTCAGCGCGTGGAGCGCGTGCGTGTCGACCTTCGCTGCGTCATCGGGATGAACGCCGGCTGTCGCGAACAGGCGCGGCACGTCCGTACGGCCGGCGTATTCGCGGCACAGGTCGAGCGCGCGATGCATTGTGTCAGGGCCGTCTCCGATGCCGATGGAAAGCACGGCGCCTACACCAGCGGCAAGCGCCGCATGCAACATGGCTTCACGGTCTCCGTCGTATCTCGGGTTGTCAAGATGTGCGTGAGAATCGACCAGCATTTCTATTTGACTTTCGCTCCGAGCGGCACATCTTCGAGGAAGCCGGCGAGCACGGCTTTGCCGCCTTCGATAGAGCCGGCGAGCAGCATGCCGTTCGATTCGAGCCCCCGCATCTTGCGCGGCGCGAGGTTTGCCACCACGATGACTTTGCGGCCGATCAGCGATTCAGGTTCGTAGGATTCGGCAATGCCTGCGAGAATCTGCCGCGTTTCCGTACCGAGGTCGACTTCGAGTCGGAGCAGCTTGTCTGCCTTGGGCACGCGCTCGGCTACTTTCACCTGGGCGACGCGCAACTCGACCTTGGCAAAGTCGTCGATGGTGATCTGGCCGGGTGCAGCGGGAGGCGTAGGAATTTTTGCTGCCGGGACGCTCGGCGTCTCGACCGTGAGCGGCTTGGGCCCGGCATGCGGCGCTGTAGTATCAGCTTTTTCGGCGGGATTTGCAGCAGAAGTATCGACGGCTGACGGTTCGACGCGGACTGTGGGAATGGAGGCGAGCGCCTGCTCCAGCGGGCTCTTCGGTCGTTTCTCTTCCATCTCTTTCATGTGGGTTACGGCATCCTTTTCTGCGCGGGGGAAGAGCGGTGCGGCTTCGCCGAGCCTGGTATCCGGGACGAGCCCTCCCCATGCGATGTTGGTGAGATCGGCTTCGGTGATGTCGTCGAGGCCGAGCTGACGCCAGACTTTAGCGGTGGCGTCCGGCAGTACAGGCGCTACCAGTGCGGTAATAATGCGGATTGACTCGACGCAGGTGTAGAGGATGTCGGCGAGTTGCGCGCGGCTCGCGTCATCGTTGAACACGCCAAGTTTCCACGGCGCTGTGGCGGTGATGTAGCCATCGACTTCGCCGACGAACTGCCAGACGGCTTCCAGCGCTCGGGAGAAATCGAACGCATCCATGTGCCGGCGGAAGACGCTGGCGGTGTTTTCTGCCGCCTCGCGTATGTATGGATAGCCGGTGCCCTGGGGCACCTCGCCGCCAAAGTAGCGGGTGATCATCGCGAGCGTGCGGCTGACGAGATTACCGTAGCCGTTCGCAAGATCTGCGTTGTAACGCTGCACAAGCGCGTCGAAGGTGAAGTTGCCGTCCTGGCCGAAGACGACCTCGCGCAGCAGGAAGTAGCGCAGTGCGTCATTGCCGAGCACATCCTGTATGGTTTCGGCGCGCACTACGTTGCCCTTGGACTTCGACATCTTGTCCTGATCGAAGAGCAGCCAGCCGTGCGCGAAGATGGATTGCGGCAGCGGGAGCCCGGCGGCCATCAGGAACGCGGGCCAGTAAACGCAATGAAAGCGTGAGATTTCCTTGCCGATGATGTGCAGCGGCGCACCCGCGGGGCGCAAGCTGTCTGAAGCCCAGTAGCGCTGGAAATTCTTGTCGTCTGCGGAGCCCCAGCCGAGCGCCGTGATGTAGTTGGCAAGCGCATCCATCCACACGTAGATGACATGCTTTTCGTCGCCGGGCACCGGAATGCCCCAGGAAAAGCTGGTGCGGCTGATGGACAGATCGCGCAGGCCGCCGCGGACGAAAGAGAGCACCTCGTTGCGGCGCGTGTCTGGACGAATGAACGTGGGCTGCTGCTCGTAGAGTTCGAGCAGTTTGCGCTCGAAGGCCGAGAGCTTGAAGAAGTAGTTCTCCTCGGTCACCGTCTCGGTGACGCGGCCGCAGTCAGGGCACGGCTCGCCTGGGGCTACATCGACCCAGGCTTCATCGGAGACGCAATACTGGCCGGTGTAGGAACCCTTGTAGATGTAGCCCCGCTCCTTCAGCAGCGTGAACAGCTGCTGCACACCCTGCTTGTGGCGCGGTTCGGTGGTGCGGATGAAATCGGTGTAGGTGAGCCCCAGCTTGTCCCATAGCGCGCGGAACTCGGCGGCGACTTCGTCGACGAAGTGCTGTGGCGTGCAGTTCATTGCTCTGGCAGAGCGCTGTATCTTCTGCCCGTGCTCATCCGTGCCGGTGAGAAAGAAGACGTCGAAGCCCTGCGCGCGCTTATAGCGGGCGATCGTGTCGGTCACGATCGTGGAGTACGCGGTGCCGAGGTGCGGCCGCGCGTTCACGTAGTAGATCGGCGTGGTCAGGTAGTACGGTGGACGATCAGGCATCAGCAGGGTGGACTTTCCGGCGGTTTGCAGGCGAAAACTCAGATGCTACACGTATGGCACCTTTCATCTTAGGTGGCGCACCAACATGTGACAAGTAGAGCAGGCGCGAACGGGCGTGAATCGCCGCTCTGCTAGAATCGGCAATAAAATCAAGGCTTTCGCGGCCATCATGCATGCCGCAGCCGCAAGGACCCCTGCCCTGTACAGAGAGATGCAACAACGGCTGCGCGAGCGACTGCGCAGCATTCTGCTGGAGCGCTACGGAGATGCGGTCGCGCCTGTGGCCGCCAAGATCAACATCGAGCAACCTCCGCAGGTCGCGATGGGCGACTATGCCACGCCGGTTGCTTTCGAGCTGGCGCGTCCGCTGCGCCGTTCGCCGAGACAGATTGCGGCGGAGCTGCTGGAATCGCTCGAGAGTCAGCCGCTGCCTGGATTCGCGAGCTTTGAGTTGGCGGGCGCGGGTTATTTGAATGCACGGCTCGATCGTGGCGCGGCGTTGAGTGCGACCGCCAGAGAACAGCGGGATGCGAGCTTCGGCGCGGGCACTCACTCGCTGGTCGAGCATACGAGCATCAATCCCAACAAGGCGGCGCATGTCGGTCACCTGCGCAACGCGATTCTGGGCGATACCTTCGTTCACCTGCTACGGGCAGCAGGACAGCGTGTGGACGTGCAGAACTACATCGACAACACCGGCGTGCAGGTGGCAGATGTTGTCGTCGGGCTCATGCATCTGGAAAACCTCTCGCAGGAGCAGATCGCTGCGCTCTTTCGCGGGCTGGCGGAGCACAAGGAACGGCTGGATTACTACTGCTGGGACGTCTATGCGAAGGTTTCTGCCTGGTATGACGCAGATGGAAACGACGAAGAGAAGGCGACGCGTCGCGCGCTGCGTCTGGGAACCCTGCATGCAATCGAAGCCGGCGGCAACGAGATTGCCGCGGCCGCAGATACGATTTCCACCGCGGTGCTGCGGCGGCATCTGGAGACGATGCTGCGGCTGGATATCGAGTACGACTTTCTGCCACGCGAGAGCGAGATACTACAGCTGCACTTCTGGGACCTGGCGTTCCAGCAAATGAAAGATCGCGGCGTTCTCTATCTGGAGCAGGAGGGAAAGAACAAAGGTTGCTGGGTGATGCGGCGCGCGGGCACGGAAGGCGCGGCTGCTGATGGTGTGCCGGACGAGGATGCCAAGGTCATCGTCCGCTCGAACGGCACGGTGACTTATGTCGGCAAGGACATCGCCTATCACCTATGGAAGTTCGGGCTGCTCGGCCGGGACTTTGGCTATCGGCGCTTCTTTGAGTATCCAGACCACACGTGCTGGATCTCTGCCGAGCTTGGCGAAGCGGAACATCCGCATTTCGGCGATGCTCAGGCGATCTATAACGTGATCGATTCGCGGCAGGCCGATCCGCAGGCCAACGTCATTGAAGCGCTGCGCGGGCTTGGCTACACGGAGGCCGCCGATCGCTACGTGCATTTTTCTTATGAGATGGTCGCGCTGACACCGCGCTGCGCCCGGGAACTGGGCTATGCGCTTTCGGAACAAGATCGAGGGCGCGCTTACATTGAGGTCTCGGGCCGCAAGGGCTTCGGCGTGAAGGCGGATGACCTGATCGACCGGCTGATAACCGCGGCGAAGAAGGAAGTGGATGCGCGCCATCCCGAGCTGAATGATGCGGAGCGGCTGACGCATCAGCACCAGCATTGCCATCGGCGCGCTGCGCTACTTCATGCTGAAGTACACGCGCAACTCGGTGATTGCTTTCGATTTCCAGGATGCGCTCAGCTTTGAAGGCGAGACCGGCCCCTACGTGCAGTACGCAATTGTGCGCGCCCACAGCATCTTTCGCAAAGGCAACACGACGCGCGCGGCGGCATTGGCGGCCGTGGATGGCGCGTCGCTGGCCAAGTTTTTGCAAGACGACGATGGCTGCGATATCTGGGAACTATGGCAGACCGCTTCGAAGACCACGCTACTGCTGGAGCAGTGCATCGCGACCGCTGAACCGGCATACCTGGCGAAGCACGCCTTCCAGCTTGCGCAGCAGTTTAATAATTTCTACCACCGCTTCCACATCTTGACCGAGCCGGATGCCGAGCGAAAGAAGCTGCTGATGGCAACTGCGGCAGTGGCAGAACGCGAGCTGATCAGCGTGCTCGGGTGGCTGGGGATTGAAGTGCCGGAAGTGATGTAGAGCAGCAGGTCGCCCAGTCAGCGCGTCAGCCAAACCAATCCCAGTCGGCAGATCCCGTGGCTGACTCGCAGACTTGCTGCTCTACTGAGCTGCTCGCTTATTGCAGCGGTTTTCCCTGTGCCGTCATCTGGCTCAGCAGGTTCAGATCGTTCTGCTTCAGGCCTTCCGGCAGGGGAGCGTAGTTCAGTGAGCCGGCTACATTCTGCCCATCGGTCACGATGTACTTGACGAAATCTTTCAGCGCCTGTCGCTTGTCCACATCGGCGCCGTCCTTGGGAATAATCAGGAATGTCAGTCCCGCAATGGGGTAAGCCTCGCTCGCACCGGCCGGCGGGTCCACGATGGTGATGCGCGGGTCCTGCTGCAGCTGATTGAGGAAGCCATTGATGGCTGCTGTTGTGCTCTGTGGGCTTGGCGTCACATAGTGACCGGCCTGGTTTTCAATCGCGGCGACGGGCAGATTGTTCTGCTGCGCATAGGTCAGCTCGACGTAGCCGATGGCGCCGGGCGTCTGGCGAAGCTGGCCTGTCACGCCTTCGCTGCCCTTGCCGCCATTGCCCGCAGGCCAGTTCACCTGCGTTCCCTTTCCCACTTTGGTTGCCCAATCCTTGCTGACCTGCGAGAGATAGGTGGTGAAGATCGCGCTGGTGCCGCTCCCGTCCGCCCTGTGCACTACGGCGATGCCGGTGGTCGGCAGCGTCACGCCTGGGTTTGCCTGCTTGATGACAGGGTCCTGCCAGCTCTTGATCGTCCCGAGGAAGATGCCGGCCAGCGCCTGCGGAGAAAGATGCAGCGGTTGCTGCAATCCCGGTAAGTTATAGGTCACGCACACGGGTCCGGCCGACTCGGGCAACTGGAGCACGGGCTTCATCGCGGCAAGCTGTTGATCGGTGAGCGCGGCATCGGATGCGCCGAAGTCCACCGTTCCAGCCCTCACCTGCTGTATGCCGCCGCCCGAGCCGATCGACTGATAGTTGATCTGAATGTTCTTGCGTAACTGCTGGTAGTCCGCGGTCCAGCGGCCCATCGCGGGATAGATGAAGGTGCTGCCTGCGCCGGAGAGCTGCGTCTTCTTCGTGGTGTTACAGGCAGTGAGCGAGAGCAGTGCGGTGGCGGCAGCAAGGATGGCTTTCGTGCTGTGTCTCACGTTCGGGAATCTCCTGATCGTGCAGTGTGCGCCTACGGCAAGAGCTTACAGCCGCTTGCGGGGTCGGAAGTAGTCTCCGCTCTTCGACGATCTCTGGCAACCGGCAGAGAAACCTCCAGAGTCCTAGATACCAGAGGTGCATGTATGAACGGTGAATTAAAGGGACGCAAAATCGCCATTTTGGCGACGGACGGATTTGAGCAGGTGGAATTGACCGACCCGAAGAAGAACGTGGAAAACGCCGGTGCAACACCGAGGTCGTGAGTGTGAAAGAAGGATCGATCAAGGGCTGGAAGTTCGGTGAATGGGGCGAGAGTGTGCGGGTGGACAAGTTGGTGAACAAGGCGAATGCCGATGACTACGACGCGCTGATTCTGCCCGGCGGGCAGATCAATCCGGACAAGCTGCGGATGGAGAAGCCGGCGGTGGAGTTCGTGAGGAAGTTTGTCGAGTCCGGCAAGCCGGTTGCAGCCATCTGCCACGGACCTTGGATGCTGGTCGAGGCGGGCGTCGTGAAGGGAAAGACCGTGACCTCATGGCCGTCTATCCGTACGGACCTGATCAATGCCGGGGCGAAGTGGGTGGATAAAGAAGTGACGGAGGATGGGAACCTGATCACCAGCCGCAAGCCGGATGACATTCCGGCGTTCAGCAGGAAGGTGATTGAGGTTGTGGCGAAGCAGCCGCAATTGGCAAAAGCGAGTTAGAGGGAAACAGACAACCGCAGACAATACCAGGTAACGGCGGAGGAGCGTCTTTTTCTGCCGTCTTCTGGCTTTGTCTGTAGTTGTCTGTTTCGTTTGCGGTTACGCGTAAGTCCGCACCCACTCCGTGATGGTCCGTACTGCGATGCCGGTGGGGCCGCTGGCGATCCAAGGCTTCGCGTCGTCGTTCCAGGCGGTGCTGGCGATATCGAGATGCAGCCATGGCGTGTCGCCGACGAATTCCTTCAGGAACATTGCGGCCGTGATTGAGCCGCCATAGCGACCGCCGGTGTTCTTGATGTCGCCGATCTGGGAGACGATCTGCTCGCGGTATTCGTCTTCCAGGGGTAGCCGCCAGAAGCGTTCGCCGGACTGTTCGGTTGCCTTCGCGAAGTGCGCGTATTCTTCGTCATCGTTCGAGAAGACGCCAGCATTGATCTGACCCAGCGCGACAGCGACCGCGCCGGTGAGCGTTGCAGCGTTGATCAGATGCGTGGCGCCGAGTTGCTGCGCGTAGTGGAGACCGTCGGCGAGTACGAGGCGGCCTTCCGCATCGGTGTTGATGATCTCGATGGTTTTGCCGGACATTGCGGTGAGTACATCGCCAGGCTTGTAGGCTTTGCCGCCGGGCATGTTTTCGGTGGAGCAGATGACGGCCACGACGCGTACCTTCGGCTTCAGTTGGGCGATGGCGCGCATTGCGCCAATCATCGCAGCGCCTCCCGCCATGTCGTACTTCATCTTCTCCATGTTGTCGGATGGCTTGATGGAGATGCCGCCTGTATCGAAGGTGATGCCCTTGCCGACGAGTCCCAGCACGGGGCCATCCTTCGGGGAATTGGTCGGCTCATAGCGCAGCACGATCAGCGCAGGCGGTTCGGCGGAGCCCTGGGCGACGCCGAGAAATGCTCCCATCTTCAGCTCTTTCAGTTTGTCCGTGGAGTAAACCTCGCACGCGAGGCCGTTCTCTTTCGCCATAGCGGCGGCGCGCCGTCCAAATTCGGTGGGCGTCAGCATGTTGCCGGGTTCGTTGATCATGGCGCGTGCGAAGTTCTGCGACTCCGCGATGATTGCGCCTTCGTTCAGGCCGGATTTGTAGATGGATTCCGCCGCGCCACCGGCAGCAAGCAGCGTCACGCGCTCGATGCTACGGTCCTTGCGGTCGCTGCGGTAGGTGTCCGAGTCATAGTCGGCGATGATGGCGCCTTCGATGGCGGCGCGAACCGTGTTGACGGCAGGAAAATCTGTTGCGACAGGAAGCAAGAGCGCGAGCGAGCGAATGCTGCGCGGCTTGGCGAAGCGCACGGCGGCGCCGGCGGCTTTGCGCAGCTCGGTCAGTGTCGGTTGGGCCAGCCCGATGATGAGCAGGCGCGTGGCTTTGAGACCCGCTGGGCGATGCAGCAGCAGCGTCTCGCAGCTGCCGGCGGAGAATTCGCGCCCGCTCACGGCCTGCTTCGCCGCTTCGATCACGGTGTTGTCGGGTGTTAGCAGTTCGATCTGCGGATCCGCCTTCTTGTCCTTCTTATCAGCCTTGTTGATTGCGAAAACGGCCAGCATTTCCGTCTCGAAGGAGGCCGGGGCGAGCGACGACAGTTCTGTATTCATGGATCTCCTGGAGATAAGTCATTGTTATGCGGTGTTGCGGTGCTGGCTGCGGACGATGGCGGCACGGGCCTCGCGATCGGCTTCCCGGCGCTTCACCGTCTCCCGCTTGTCCCAGTCCTGCTTGCCTTTGGCGACGGCCAGCTCACATTTGACCCGCCCGTGGCGAAAATAAAGCCGGGTGGGGATGAGCGTGTGGCCCTTGATCTGCGTCTTTCCCTCGAGTTTCCTTAACTCTTCCCGCTTCAGCAGCAGTTTGCGGGTCCGCAGGGACTCGTGATTGCCAGTATTGCCGTGGGAATACGGACCGATATGCGCATTAAGAAGGAAAGCCTCGCCATTTTTGATCAATCCATAGGCATCTTTAAGGTTCGCCTTCCCTTCGCGGATGGATTTCACCTCGGTTCCGCGCAGCGCGAGCCCGGCTTCGTATTTTTCGAGCAGGAAGTAGTTATGGCTGGCGGCGCGATTGACCGCGGCATCCCGCGCGCCAGCGGCGACAGGATCGCGATCTTTCGTTTTCTGCGCGGCAGACTTCTGGGAGGTTGCCTGCATCGTATGGCTTGTCTGCCGGGACATAGGCGTAAGTTTTATCGTAGCACCGCGATGCACGGGTTACTTCGCGTTCAATTTGGTGCGTGGGCCTTTGTTATAATCCCGCTTCAGCGAGCCAGCTCTCGTGAACCAGGCGCGCAGGCATTCGGGCGCGTTTCTCGACAGCGCCGCGAGGAGCTGGACTGGAGGCCGTGTGCGGTGGGTCGGAATTGTGCGCACCCTCGCTTCTTACACCTGTGGAGTTTCATGAATCGACGCATCCTACACTGGACCCTGCCCATCCTTCTCCTGCTCACCTTACCCGCAGTCGTTCCGGTCCCGCCGGTCGTGCATGCGAAAGAGAAATCGGCGAAGCAGCTTTATAAGGACGGCCTGACGGCAGAAGCGAAGGACGATTACCTGGGCGCCTATGAGGCCTACGCCGCCGCCTTCCAGAAAGACCCTAAGAACCTCTATTACAAGACCTCATATGAGCGTCTGAAGTTCACGGCTGCCGCCGTGCATACGCACCAGGGCGAGAAGCTGCGCGACCAGGGCGACATGAGCGGCGCGATGACCGAGTTCCTGCGCGCGCTCGAGATCGATCCAGCGAACGAGCTGGCGCAGCAGGATATCCGGGTTACGAAAGAGAAGATCGCTGCCACCCCAACGGCCCAGCCGGCCGAGACGCCGCAGAGCGAGGAGCCACTCGGCGACATTGCGTCGCCTGCTCAGTTGAAGCCGACATCGAACGAGCCCATCACCATTCACGCCTTTGAAGATTCGAAGGTGGTTTATCAGACAGTGGGCAAGATCGCCGGCATCAATGTGCTCTTTGATCCGGACTATACGGGCAAGCGCGTGCAGGTCGATCTGCAGAATGTTTCATTGCTCGATGCGCTGCACATCCTCGGGGTGATCTCGAACACCTTCTGGCGGCCGGTCACGGCGAACACGATCTTCGTTGCGCAGAACACCCGCGCCAAGCGCACCGAGTTGGACGCGCAGGCGGTGCAGACCTTTTATCTTTCGAACACCTCACAGACAAATGATCTGAACGACGTCCAGACGGCGCTGCGCAACGTGCTCACCAACGCGAAGTTGTATGCGGTGCCGAGCCAGAACGCCATCGTGATGCGCGCAACGCCGGACGAGCTGCTGCTGGCGCGCAAGCTCATCGACGATCTGGACAAGGCGCGGCCGGAGGTGGTGGTTGACGTTGCCGTACTTGAAGTAAACCGGCAGAAGGAGCGCAACCTGGGAATCATCCTGCCACAGCAGGTGACCGCCACGCTGCAGGGCACAACCACGTCAACCACCACGAATAGCAACAGCAACGGTACAGGAACGGGGACGGGAACCGGCACGGGCACAAGCACCAACAACGGCCTGACGCTGAATACGCTCGCCAATCTGAACGCGAATAACGTTGCCATGACCATCAGCACCGCCACCGCCAACCTGTTGCTCACCGACAGCGACACGCGCGTACTGCAGAATCCGCGCATCCGTGCCACGGACGGCCAGAAGGCCGATCTGAAGATCGGCTCGAGGATTCCGGTGGCCACCGGTTCGTACCAGACGGGCGCGGCAACTGCGGTCGTCAGCTCGCTGGTCAACACGCAGTTCCAATATCAGGACGTGGGCGTGGAGATCGAGATCACGCCGGCGATCCACTATGACCGCGATGTGACACTGAAGCTCAAGATGGCGATCTCCCAACAGAGCGGAGTCGTGAACCTGAGCGGCATCAACGAGCCAATCTTCAGCCAGCGTACCGTCGACCAGACGATCCGGCTGAAGGAAGGCGAGGCCAGCATCATGGGAGGACTGCTACAGCAGAGCCTCTCCAACAACTTCTCGGGTATTCCAGGGCTATCAGAGATTCCGCTGCTCAAGTACCTCTTCAGCAACAACGATAAGATCCAGTCCCAGGATGAGATCATCTTCATGCTCATTCCGCATGTTGTCCGCGCTGAGGATCTGAATCCGCTGAACCTGAAAGAGATCGACACCGGCACGGGAACCAGCGTGTCGCTGCGCCGCATTGCTACCATTCGCGTGCCCGCTTCGGCCGTCGAGCCAAAGTCACCTCCCGCCGGCCAGCAGGGTGCTCAGGCGCCGGCTCCAGCCCAGCCTGGCCAGCCTCAGCCGCAAGGTCAGGGACTGCAGGGAGCAGCCCAGCAGGCGATGGAGCAGGCCGCTACCGCGAACAATGCAGCCCCGATCTCGGTTGCGCTCTCCGCGCCGTCTGCCGCGCCCAAGGTGGGCACGACCTTCCAGGTGCCGGTTAACGTCTCCGGCGGGTCGGATGTCTTCTCGGTTCCCCTTCAGCTTCAGTACGATGCTGCGAAGCTGACGCTGATCAATGTTGATTCAGGCAACTATCTCGGCCGCGACGGCCAGACGGTAGCCCTGGTCCATCGTGATGACGGCAATGGCGGGGTGGCGATTTCGGCCTCGCGGCCTCCGGGCGTCGCCGGCGTGAACGGAACTGGGCAACTCTGCGTCCTTACATTCCAGGCGAAGGCTCCGGGCGACAGCATCGTCAGCGTCATCAAGGCCAACGCCCGCGACAGCAAGCAGCAGGCTCTGCCCGTCATTACGTCGGGGACGATCGTCCACGTCGCGCAATGACACGTCGCGCATGACGACAGGCAGACGCAGCCGCGTAAGCTAAAGGGAAAGTTATGATTCGCAGCCTGAGCACCGGCAGGTCTTCTTCGCCCGATGGACGGGAGGCCGCCTCACCCTGATCGAGCTGATCGTCACGGTCGCCATCCTCGCACTGCTAGCGTCGGCGGCGGTGCCGGTGGCACGTTGGAACATCAAGCGCATCAAGGAGCGCGAGCTGCGCTCCGACCTGTGGGAGATGCGGCGGGCGATCGACAAGTACAAGGATGTAGCGGACAAGGGCGGGATTCAGACGAAGGTCGAAAGCGACAACTACCCGCCGGACCTGGACACGCTGGTGAAGGGCGTCGAGGTCAAAGGGAAGAAGATGCGGTTTCTACGCCGTACTCCTGTCGATCCCATGACCGGCAAGGCGGACTGGGGGCTGCGGTCGGAGCAGGATGACCCGAACAGCGACTCCTTCGGCGGGCAGAACTTGTTCGATGTCTATTCGAAATCGCAGGGTACGGCCCTGAACGGAACCAAATATGCCGAATGGTAGGCTGGCCCGTTTTCGCGCGAAGGAAGGCGAAGCGGGTTTTACTTTACTGGAGCTCATGATCGTCATGCTGATCGTGGCGATTCTCGCGGCAGTGGCCATTCCCGCGTATATGTCGTCGATCAAGGCGGCGAAGGAGGCGGTCCTCAAGGAGGATCTGCATGTGTTGCGGGGTGCGATCGATGCCTACACGGCGGACAAGGAAAAGGCGCCGCAGTCGCTCGACGATCTGGTGCAGGCCGGTTACCTCAAGAAAATTCCGAGCGACCCGATGACGCACAGTGACACAACCTGGGTTACCGCCACTGACGACACACTGCAGGATATCGATCAGAGCGAGCCAGGCGTGAACGATGTCCACAGCGGATCGGAGGAGACGGGAAGTGATGGACAGCCGTATTCCACCTGGTGAGGCTGAAATCCGCTGCATCTAAGCTCTCACGATGCACGATGAAAGCGCGACCATCCATCCAACGCCCTTCCAGACGCCGTCGGTTCCGCGCGTTCGTGCGCGCTATACATCGCTTTGTGCGGCTGCAGCCCGGCGCCTCGGCAGTGCTTCCCTCGGGGGACGAATGTTGCTGATCGATGGACTCGCGGAGGAAGGCGATGCGCTGCTGGTTGCAGCCAGCATCGCGGGAGCGGCATCGCTGGCGCTTGAAACGCGCGTCGAAGCAGTGCGCTACTGCGTGCGCAACGGCATCGTGGACTTCGCCGTGAAGACGCTCGATGAGGCGCTTCGTATCCTCAAAAATGAAATTCGCAAGCAGCAGCCAGTGGCGGTGCTGTTGGAGAGTGAATCCGCCGGTGTGCTGGCGGAGATGGTGGAGCGCGGCGCACAACCGGACGTGATCCGCTGGACCACATCCAACACAGCGATCGAAACACTGAAGCAACGCGGCGCAGAGCCGGCGCCCGCGGCCGACGACGCGGAGTTGCAGCGAGCGGGCAATGTCTGCTGGAGCGCGGCTGAAGGAGGCGGAGCCGTTCTGCGCCAGGTGGAGCTGCTGGTTGCGCAGGTGCTTCCGCATGACGACGCGGAGCGTCAGAACTGGATTGCCCGCGCGCCGCGCTATCTTCCGCGGGCCATGCGGCTGCAGCGCCACGTGACAATGAATGAGGCGGAACAAAAGGCCCTGCTGGTGGCCGCCGAAGAGCGCTCCGGGCAGGGAGCGTTCGCTGCGAAGGTGTCGATCGAGATTGACGGCCAAGCGCGCAGCTTCGGCTGACGAAAGCATTTGCGGTAACGCATTGGATTGCCGAGATTCTGCTCGGGGGCGCCTTTCCTGAATGAAAAACCCAAGAGCAGTCGCTGGACCGCTTAAACCAACATCGAAAACGCTTTAGCGTGTGGCAACCGCACGCAAGCGTCCCCACAACTCTTTCAGTCCCAGTTCCGTCTTCGCGGAGCAGAGCAGCAGTTCGTCCACGCCGAGAGCGCGCTTCAACCGGGTGGCGGAGTTCATTCGCTCATTCCCGGAGAGCCGGTCCGCTTTGGTGGCAACCACAACAAACGGCCGCTCCATTTCCTTCAGGTAATGGATGAGCTGCAGATCACTTTCCTGGGGCGCGATGTTGCTGTCCACTAAGCAGACACAAAGCGCTAGCGTAGAGCGCAGCGCGAGATAGGGCTCGATGAATTTTGGCCATTCGGCTGAAATGGATTTCGATACTTTCGCGTAGCCATATCCAGGAAGATCTGCAAACAACAGCGCCGGCTGCGAGCTGGCTGCCGAGTCGCGCAATGCGAAGAAGTTGATGGCCTGCGTGCGTCCCGGAGTGGAAGAGACATGCGCCTGCTTCGAGCCGACGAGGGCATTCAGCAGGCTCGATTTGCCGACGTTGGAGCGGCCGAGGAATGCAACCTCCGGCGCGCTGGGCGGCGGGAAGTGATCAGGCGAGGTGGCGGAGAGCAGGAACTTGGGAATCAGGCGCATCGCTCATGATTCTCGCAGATGTGCGGCGGAGGACTCTCATGTCCAATCGTCGAGAGCGCCAGGCAGGCTGCCTCCGGAAAATGGAACCGGTTGATACTGCAGTTGCTTTGCCAACGGAGTCATGCTGAAGATTCGTAAGCCGAGCCCCTGGACTTCATCGAGGAGCCTAACTGGTATCTCAGCGTCTAGCCGGACGGTCTCTGTGACTCGATAGGTTGAGCGCAATTCGCCTAGCAGGGCCCCAAGCGCCCGAATCGTCCAAGCCAAGGCATCAAGTCCTACGAGCAGGGAAACGCAGGTGTATGGCTCTACGATTACGGGAGCAGCCCGACGCAGCGCTTCTTCGAAAGCCATGTCTGCAGCGATCGCACACGTCTCGGGATTGGAATATCGAGGAAGCCAGGTACCGCCTGTGAGGCGGACCTCGAAGCCGATAAATGGCAGACGATACTGAGGACTGCGATCAAACCGCTCCGATATAGCAAGTTCTGCTGCAGTGCTGGCCTGTGGTGGCAAATCGCACGCCGCGTCGACTGAGGTCGCGCAACGCTCACCCGGACGAGGTATGAGTTGCAAACCCACATGTCCGAAGTGACCGCGTCCGTCAAAGTAGCGAATGTATTTGCGTTCACCGCTCGCTGGGTGGCGAATGGTCTCGCGAAAGTGAGTATTTGGAACGGTGATGCCTCCCGCATAAGACGATACTCATTCGCAATCGCGACGGGATATCCAAGCTGCGAAGCAGAATTTGCCGGCAATTGGGAGAATAACCGAGTGACTGACGACAGAGACAGGAACGCTCACGTCTAGCGCGGTAACCATTTCCAGTTGCGCACCTCGAGCATGTCCTCGCCGTGCTCGGAGACATAAAGCTTGTGCTTCTGCATGATCTCGGAGTGTTGCTGGTGGAACTCGGGGAAGCGCGACTGAAAACGGGGAATGTACTTGAGCGCGTCGAGTGCGAGGGAGTATCGGTCGAGCCCGTTGAGCACGGTCATGTCGAAGGGAGTCGTGGTGGTGCCTTCCTCCTTGTAGCCGTGTACATGGAAGCCGGTGTGGTTGTGGCGTTTGTAGGTGAACTTGTGGACGACGGTCGGGTAGCCGTGGAAGGCGAAGATGACCGGCTTGTCCACGGTGAAGAGGCGATCAAAGGCCTCATGCTCAATGCCGTGCGGGTGCTCCTCGAATGTTTCGAGCGTGAACAGATCGACGACGTTGACCACGCGAAGGCGCAGATCAGGCGCCCAGTCGCGCAAGACCGTCACAGCAGCCATGGTCTCGAGTGTTGGGACGTCGCCGGCGCAGCCCATGACGACCTCCGGGTCGTCGGAGTTCGAGGCCCATGCCCATTCACCGAGGCCTGCGATGCAATGCTGGACCGCATCATCAATGTTGAGCCACTGCTCCTGCGGTTGCTTGCCGGCGATGATGAGATTGATGTAGTTGCGCGACCGCAGGCAATGGTCGGCGACGGAGAGCAGGCAATTGGCGTCCGGCGGCAGATAGATGCGGACCGTATCGGCTTTCTTGTTGGCGACGTGGTCGATGAAACCGGGGTCCTGATGAGAGAAGCCGTTGTGGTCCTGACGCCAGACGTGAGAGGTAAGGAGGTAATTAAGCGAGGCGATGGGCTTGCGCCAGTTGAGCGAGTGCGTGGCCTTGATCCACTTGGCGTGCTGGTTGAACATGGCGTCAATGATGTGGATGAAGGCCTCATAGCAGGAGAAAAAGCCATGCCTGCCGGTGAGCAGGTAGCCCTCGAGCCAGCCCTCGCAGAGGTTCTCCGAGAGCACTTCCATGACGCGGCCGTCGGCGGAGAGATTCTCGTCGACCGGAAGCATGCGCGCATCCCAACGTTTGCCGCTCGCTTTGTAGACCGCCTGCAACCGGTTTGAGGCGTTCTCGTCCGGCGCAAACATGCGGAAGTTGCGCGTGGCGAGATTGCGACGCATCACCTCTTCGAGCATGTTGCCGAGGATTGAGGTCGCGGAATCATGAATAGCGCCGGGTCTTTCGACGTTGACTGCGAAATCACGAAAGTTGGGCATATCGAGCGGGGTGAGGAGCAGCCCGCCATTGGCGTGCGGATTGACGCTCATGCGTTCCAGACCGCGCGGCGCCGCGGCAGCGATGGAGTCATTCAGGCGGCCATGATGATCAAAGAGTTCTTCCGGCTTGTAAGAACGGAGCCACTCATCGAGACGCTTGAGGTGTTCGGGGTTGGTCCGTACTTCTTCAAAGCGGCACTTGATGGGCGCGCCAGGTTCCTTCCACCTGCTTGCCATCGACGATTTGGGGCCGGTCCAGCCTTTGGGCGTACGCAGGATCAACATGGGCCAGCGCGGACGGCTGGGCATCGTTGTTGTCGCGGGCGTGCTGTTGGATGCGCCGAATCTCGGCGTAGATGGCGTCGAGGGTTTCGGCCATGCGGCGGTGCATGTCGGCGGGCTCGTCGCCTTCAAGGATGTACGGCGTGTAGCCGTAGCCTTCGAAAAGGGCCTTACGTTCTTCCGTTTCGATCCGGGCGAGGACCGTGGGGTTCGCGATCTTCCAGCCATTGAGGTGGAGGATGGGAAGTACGACGCCGTCAGTAATCGGGTTGAGGAATTTATTGGAGTGCCACGAAGCGGCGGCGGAAGCAGTCTCCGCTTCGCCATCGCCCACGATGCAGGCAACGACGAGGTCGGGATTATCAAAGGCTGCTCCGTAGGCATGAAGGAGGGAGTAGCCTAGCTCACCGCCTTCGTGAATAGAGCCGGGAACGTTCGGGGCATCGTGCGAAGGGATGCCATAGGGCCAGGAGAACTGGCGGAAGAGACGCTTCAGTCCGTCAAGGTTGCGCTCGATATCGGGATAGATCTCGGTGTAAGTGGCCTCGAGATAGGTGTTGGCGACGATGCCGGGCGCGCCGTGGCCCGGACCGACAACCAGCATCATGTTGGCGTGCTGGTGGCGAATGATGCGGTTGAGATGGAGGTAAATGAAATTGAGCCCCGGAGTGGTGCCGAAGTGGCCGAGGAGTCGTGGTTTGACGTCATCGCGGGTGAGCGGCCGCCGGAGGAGCGGATTGTCCTTGAGGTAAATCTGACCGACGGACAGATAATTCGCGGCGCGCCAATAGGCGTCCATCAGCTCCAATTCCTGTTCCTGCTGTTTTGTTGTGACGGCGGGCGCTTCGGCGGCAGACATGGCGATCTCCTTGGGGCGGGTGTTTGGGAGCGGCGCGGGGTCTCTGCTGTTGAGATGCAATCGGCGCAGCGGATTCAGATCGAATTGAATGCTGCGCCGGTTACGCCAATATAAAAGCCTGCGCGGAAGATGGTATACAGGCGAACGGAGATCCCGATAGTGGATGCTGTGCGATTGGTCGCGGCAACTATGGCTTTCGCTTTGGCGGCGGGAGGCATGTCAGGTTCTTCGGATCGTCCAATGAAAGCGTCCGAGCCCGGGTCGCCCGATGCTGCGTGCGCGCAATGTCATCACGCGATTTACGAACACTACCAGGCGACACCAATGGCGCGGGCGAGCGGCCGCGCGATGGACGGGCTGATGGGCGGGAGCTTTACCCATGAGCCTTCCGGCGTGCGCTACCGCATCTTTGCCCGCGATGGCGCCGCATGGCTGAGCTATGCGCGGCCGGCGACGGCAGCGGGCGGCTATCTCGATGGCGAAGTGAAGCTCGAGTACTTTATCGGGTCGAACACGCGCGGCCGGACTTATCTCTTCCAGCGGGAGGGCTATTGGTTTGAGGCGCCGGTGAACTGGTACGCGAAGACGCGCGTGTGGGACATGGCGCCGAACTATCAGAGCGCGCGTGAAATGCCGCTGACGCTTCCGGTAGACCCGAATTGCCTGCACTGCCATGCCACTGCTGTAGCGGCTTCGTTGCCCGAGGCGCGGAACCGTTTTGCAAGCGCTCTATTTGCGCAGGGTGGGATCGGGTGTTCGGCGTGCCACGGGGATGGCTCGGAGCATGTGCGAACTGGAGGAAAAGCGCCTCTCTTGAACCCGGCGAAACTGGACGCGGTTCGACGCGATTCCGTGTGCCTGCAGTGTCACCTGGAGGGCGAGACGGCGATTTACCGATTGGGCCACTCACTCGCGGAGTATCGATTGGGCGAGTCGCTCTTCGACAGCGTGGCATATTTCGTGCACCAAGGCGAGGTCGGGCCGGGAGGGCGGGCGACATCGCAATACGAAGCGCTGCTCGAGAGCGCATGCAAGCATGCAAGCGGCGATCGGATGACGTGCACCACCTGTCATGATCCCCATAAAAGCGAGACAAACGCGACGCCACCCGAGCGGGTAGCGTTCTACCGGAGTAAGTGTTTGAGCTGCCACACCGGGTTGAAGTATGCGACGGAGCATCATCCGGAGCAGCCGGACTGCGCGCGCTGCCACATGCCGCGGAGCAAGAGCGAGGATGTGGCGCATGAGCAGGTGACGGACCATCGCATTCAGATTCCCCGCAAGAGCGAACTGGAGCATCAAGGCGCGGTCGGGACACTGACGCCGATCGGGCATGAGGAAACAGGCGATCGCGAACTGGGGTTGGCTTATGCACAAATGGCGCACCGCGGCGATCGCGCGAGCGGAGAAAGAGCGCAGGCTTTGTTACGAAAGGCAGAGACGCATGAGGGAGCAACCGTGAAGGATGCAGAGCTGCATATGGAACTGGGCTTTCTGGATCAGGAAGCGCGGGATATTCGCGGGGCGGACCGGGAATATCGTGCGGCCCTGGCGGCTGATCCGAATAACGCGACCGGACGCGGCGACCTGGCAGTGCTGTTTGCAGAAACCGGCGACTACGTGACCGCAGTGCAGTTGTGGCAGCAGGTGTTCGACGCCGATCCTGCGCAGACCGCGGCCGGCTACAACCTGGCGTTGGGGGAGTGCCGCCTGGGCAGAGGGGAGGCTGCCGAGGCCACGCTGAAGCGGCTGCTGAGCTTTGCTCCGGATAATCAGCGAGCACGCGCGCTCGCCTCGGCCATTGGGAATCGCGCGCAGCATTGTGGCGAGCCGCTCCAGCATTAGGCTCGAAGCATGGCCATCTTCACGCAGCCCACCGATACAGGTTGCCTCGACCCGCATGCACTGTCGCAATCGCTGTGCTTGCCATGGATGAAGCGGTCCGGACCGCAGAACGTTACGAAGAGCGCGGCGCAGCCGCCCGACCCTCGCAAGACAAGTGGAGCGTAAAGGAGGTCTTCGGGCACCTGATCGACTAGGCGGGGAACAACCTGCAGCGCATTGTGCGGCTGAGTCTGGCTTCGACGCTGGATTTCCCCCGTTACGATGGCGACCTCTGGGTGGCCGTGCAGCACCATACTGATCGTCCGTGGAACGATGTACTCGCGCTATGGCAAGCGCTGGACATTCATCTGACACATGCGATCGCCCATGTGAAGAAAGAAGATCTCGGGCGTACGTGGCGTTACGAGGGAGAAGACCTGACTCTCGGTTTCATTATCGAGGACTACATTGCTCATTTGCGGCATCACCTGAAGATGTTGCCGCGTCCGTCGTGAAATTACTGCCGGAGAATGTTGCACCGGATCAATGTGTTTTCGCGGAGATGCTGATGCTTGCCTGCGCAACGGCATCTAAGTCAATCGAAACGACTTTTGATCCGGAGGGAAAGCCCGATGAAAGCTGTTCTTTCAGCAGTCTCTTGTCTCGTACTCTGCACTATGCCGGCTTGGGCCAAGGGAAAGCCGGCAGCGGCGATGACCGATCAGCAGTTCATTGATTTTGCTGCACAGACCGACATGGTCGAAGCTAATCTTGGACAAATGGCGTCGTCCGTGGGCGCCTCGGATGAGGTCAAGAACTACGGGCAGATGCTCGTGGGCGACCACACGATGGACTTCAACGAGCTATACAAGGTGGCACAGCAGGCGAACCTGACGCGGCCGAACGCAATTGATGACGAGCACAATAAGCTGATGATTGACCCGTTCCAGAAGCTAAAGGGCGCGGCGTTCGATAAGAAGTACGCGCACGAGATGGTTGCCGGCCACACGAAGGCAATTGAGGTCTACAAGAAGGTAGCGGCGGATGCGCAGAACGCGGCAGTGAAATCCTATGCCGAGCAGGCCCTGGCGACACTCCAGAAGCATCTCGACAATGCGAAGGCGCTGGAGAAAGCGAAATAGCAGCCGCTCTGAAAATGAAGCGCGAGAGCGATCTCCGTCCCGGCCTACTGTGGGCCTGTTCAGACAAGAGGCATGTGCAATGAAAAGGCCGTACCGCACCGGCCGGGACGCTGAGAGCTGCGGACGGCAATCGTCCAACCGTTACGCTTAACGATCTCCGCGGTCACCCACAGGCCCAATCCCGTGCCAGTTTCTCCCTTTGTGGTCACGAAGGGCTCAAAGATCCTGGGCAGCACCCCGGTGCGATGCCTGGTCCGGTATCTCCTATGGTGAGGCGGACGCCCTCGACTCCATCGCAAATTTTCGCGCTGGAGATGCGGATGCGCAAACGGCCGCCATGACGCATAACGTCAAGAGCATTGCCGATGATATTGGCGATGATTTGGCGGGTTTCACCCTGACTGGAGAGCACTGCCGCGGAAGGCATCCGGATATCGCGTTCGACGATAATGTTGGCGGCGCAAAGTCGAGGATGGTAGAGAACAAGCACAGATTCGAGTACGCCGGCCAGCTCTGTCCGTACCGGTTTATTCGGCTCGCGTTAAAAGCGGAGCGTGTGGGTAGTGATCTCCGTCATGCGGGCCACTTCGAGCTCTGCTTCTGCCAAATAGCGCTCCTGAGTATCGGATGAAGGCCCAGATTTCAGCAGATAGAGAAGGTTCGTGACGGCTTCCAGCGGGTTGTTGATTTCATGCGCAATGCTGGCGGCCAGACGTCCGGTGACGGCCAGCTTCTCGGAGCGGCGAAGCGCCTCCTGAGCGCGTTCGAACTGCACCATCTGATCGCGAATCTGATACTGGCGCTGGCGTCCGCGTAAAGCAATTTCGAGCGTACCAAGGAGGGTCTCGGGACGAATCGGTCTCTCGAGAAGGAATACATTGCCGAGGGGCCTTCGCAACTCGCGGAGCCGCTCGCTCTCCGCCGTCACCTGCCCTCCAACGGTTAACAGGATCAGCGGGAAGTCAGACCAGGAGGGCTGCTGATTGATGACCTTGAGGATCTCCTGTATCCCATTTCCGGCCAATGCCTCCTCGGAAACGATGGCCGCACCGGCACCTTGTTGAATTTCGCAGGCTAACTCGGCGACCGAACCGACTGGATGGCACGGCAGGGCGCCGCGCTGGAGAAGCCCTGCGATGAGCTCACAGTCCCTGCCCGTCGGCGCGAGGATAATGGCGCGGCGATCAGTGGCTTCCCGTATCTCCTCCAGAGATCGCCGGCTCGCTGGAGGATGTACCGCCGAGGAATCGGGGCACTCCGGTAAGGACTCCTTCAAAATCCGTGAGCGGTTGACCAACATAGACTCTGCCCTTTTCAAAGATGAGTTCGCGAATCGTACGCTCATGGGGGCCACTGCGCTTCTTCAGAACGGACAAAGCCTGGCGTATTTGACCGGTCCTTTCAAAGTACCGAAAAAGCAGGACCGTGTCTGCGAGGTAGCTGATGTCGATCGGCGCGTGTATCGCGGTTCCTATCAAACCGTGCTGTGCCAGGGTGAGGATGGTTGCGATCCCCTGCTGGCCGAGATAGGCGAAGAGCTCATGCAACTGCATCGCAAGAAACTGCTCGTTGGGCATGGCGTTGAGAAGGCCGTTCATGCTGTCGATGACGAGTACGCGCAAGTTCTCCACCTCGACCACATTTCGAATGCGAGCGACGAGCTGGCCGGGCGAAAGTTCCGCAGGGTCGATCTGCTGTACCTCAAGGACGCCTGTCTCGAACAACGGATCGGGATCCATGCGGAGATGCCGGGCACGATGGATCAGCGTGTTCGCGGACTCGTCGAAGGTGAGAATCAGGGACTTTTCGCCTCGCTGGGCGGCTGAATAAGCGTACTGGAAGGCGACGGTTGATTTGCCGCATCCGGCTGGGCCCATCAGCAGAGTGCTGGTTCCAGTGTCGACGCCACCGCGAAAAAGGTCGTCGAGCTTCTGCATGCCACTCATCACCGACTTGCGCTCGAATCCGTGCTTGTGCTCCGCGGCGACGAGCCTGGGATAGATGGAAATGCCGCCCTTCTGAATGGTGTAGTCATGAAAGCCCTCGCTGAAGGCAGAGCCGCGAACCTTGCGAATCTGAATGCGTCGACGGTCGATCCCATACTCCTGGTCAAGGGTGTCCAGCCGGATCGCACCGTGGGCGATGCTTTGCAACTGGAGATCGCTGCCCCCCTCGGCGGTGCCATCGTCCAGGAGGATGGTTGTGCAATCCTGTCCGGAGAGGTGCCGCTTGAGAGCGAGGATCTGGCGGCGATATTTGAGCGGATCCCGGGCCAGCATGCGCAGCTCCGAGAGCGAGTCACAGACAAGCCGTTGCGGGCGTACCGCATCGATCTCGTTGAAGATGGCGGCGATCGTGTCGGGAGCTCAACCTCCGATGGATGGAAGACGGTGTACTGGGCCTCGCGCGTCAGCTCCTCCTCCGTGGTGGCCATTTCGCAGATCAGCAGAGACTCAGGCGACCACCCAGGCGCGTGGATCGTTTCCTTCAGCTCCGTCTCCGACTCGGAAAGAGTGACGTACATAGCTCGTTCGCCGTTTCGGATGCCTTCGAGCAGAAACTGAAGCCCAAGCGTGGTCTTTCCAGTGCCGGGATTTCCTTCGACGAGGTAGAGGTACCCTGTCGGCAGGCCGCCGTGCAATATCTCGTCGAGGCCGGGGACACCGGTGCACGCCAGCTTTCGGTCGTGCCCCGAAGTGGATGAATGCGAATTTGAACTGGAAAATAAGTAGCTCTTCATCATTCGGATATTGGTCTTTTTCGATTGTGTGTTTTGCGTGAGGCTTGTGCAAACGATCATTTGGATTCGCAATCGACGCCGCAGTTTGCTTAATGCTTGATTAAGCGGGAGTTTGGTAAACGTTGGGATTTCGTCGCTAATTCTGCAGAGAGACAACCGGGCTCTAGCTCACTGGTTTTACAGGCTTTCCTGCCCCTTCCGTGCGTGCAGTAATATGGTCGATCGCTGGGGCGGGGAAGACCTCGTTGAGCCCGGAGGGCCACTGCACTTCCACTTCTTTCAGGACCGGGGCGGAGTCCAGACCGAAATGGGGGCGCACGTCGCTCGAGGAGCTGTAGGACGATCCGCTGCGTACTTCATTGACCCAGACGCGATCCTTGCCTGCGGATGTGCCGCGGACGGTAACGCGCGCACCGATAGCGCTGCGGTTGGATTTCGTGCCAGTGAGCGCCAGCTCGATCCAGTGATTTGAATTTGCGACCCGATTGACGCGCAGCATTGGAGGCGAGCTGACGTTGTTGATGACGACCTCCTGGCGTCCGTCGTTCCAAAGATCGGCAACAGCCAGTCCGCGGGCGGATGCGGGCGTGGTGATGCCGGGACCGGAGGTTTTGGTGATGTCGGCGAACTTGCCGTTGCCAAGATTGTGATAGAGCAGTCGCGGCTCGCGGTAATCCGAACCGAGGTGGGCTGGAGTCGACCTCGGGGTAGACGTGACCGTTAGCTGAAATTAGGTCGGGCCAACCGTCATTGTCGATGTCAATGAACATGGTGCCCCAGCCGAGCTTGTCGGTGTGCTGCTGTTTCGGCAGTCGCAACGTGATGATCTATGAAACAGTCAGCTCTGATCCCCGGATCAATGACCATTTATCCTACGGTGGTGTCGAGTACGGGCGCGATGTCCACCCGGACCACGTAGATACCGCCCCGCGGCAGATCCTGCTTCGCATCCCTCCTCCGCAGAATGCCGAACACTGGGCCGAAGCAAAGCAGATGGAACTGGTCGTTGACGAAGCTGGCAAAGTGAGGTCTGCCCGCATCATGACTCCAATCTTCGATAATTTCTCAATGCCGGAAGTGGCCAGCGCGCCGAGCACAGAATCGGACAAGAACTGGCTGGCCGCGGCGGCGGGATGGAAGTACATCCCGGCCCTCAAACTCGGTCGCCCGAAGCCGTTCCGATCCATGCTTTTCGTTCAGCGCGACCAGTAAAAGAACGTCTAATGGCATTGCAATTGCGATTCGGCCGATAACATCGAGGTATCCGGCAACCTGCTTGCCTGGCTGCTGTGTACCCGCTTGTTCCGATTACTTCACAAGCACCATGTGGGGAAGACGATCTCCGCGACAACCTTGCTCTAGCTTGTGCGCTGGTTTCACCCTACGCTCTGCGCGTAGAGCACTCTCGTTTGTGGTGATGCATGCGAACTGCAGGTCCTTCGCTTCGCTCAGGATGACTAGGCTCAAAGTAAATCGCGGCCAATCCGCTTCACTGTTTTGCTGGGCCGCTGTTCAGACGAGCTAAGTTGGCTCTTGCCTCAGCGTGCTGGGGGTCGATGGTTAACGCGTGTTCGAAGTCGCTGCGGGCTGCTCCGCTTTGTCCGGATTGCGCGTGGAGGACGCCGAGGTTGCTCCAGCCGTCGGCGTCTTTCTGGTTGATGCGGAGTGCGGCCTGCTGCTCGGTGATCGCGGCGGCGAGAGAGCCGCGCGCGGCGAGTAGCTGCGCGAGCAGGGAATGGCTGGTGGGGTCAGCGGGATCGGCGGCGATGGCGGAGCGGAGTGCGGCTTCGGCTTCGGCGGGATGGTGGGTCTGTTGATCGGCGAAGGCCAGTTGCTGGTATGTGGCCGCGTCGTGCGCGCCTGCCGCGGTGGCTCTCGTGAGCAGCTCCTGCGCGTGCTCGGGATTGTTCGCGGCTAATTCGAGCGAAGCGTAGTTGGCGAGCGTGTCGGGCTGCGCGGGATCGAGGGCGAGGGCGCGATCGAACTCGGCGCGGGCGGCATCAGGCTGCCGGAGCTGAGCGAGCGCTGCGCCGAGGCCGCCGTGCGCGGCGGCGTCATCGGGATGCTGCCCGAGCAGCGTGCGGTAGCCGGTTGCCGCGTCGTCGTACTGATCATGCTGGAGTTCGAGGGTCGCGAGGTCGTAGATGGCATCGGTGTAGTTGGGGTCGAGGATGAGCGCGTGTTTGTAGGTGGCGAGCGCGGCCTGCCAGTTGCCGCTTTGCGCTTCCGCTGCGCCGAGCGAGGTGGCGACGCGGGCGTTGTTGGGCTCAGCCGCGGCGAGCTTGCGATAGATCGCGACCGCGCCGGCAGGGTTGCCGCTCATGGTGTCGAGCGAGGCGAGATTGTAGGCAGCGAGATGGTCGTTGGGATCGCGGCTGAGGCGGTGCTCCATCCAGGCGAGTTCGAGGAGCATGCGGGCGTCGATCTCGTGACCGCCGGCGTTACGTTCTGCCGGGTGGACGGGCAGCACCTGAAGCCAGAGGTGACCCATCTCGTCGGTGGAGTGGTTGCCGTTGCGCACGCGGACGGGCGGGTTGGCGGGATTGTGCGGGTTGGCGGTGGAGTTGTCGTATACGTAACGCATGTGCAGCACGGAGCCCGCGGGCAATAGCAGCGGCTGGCGATAGCTGTAGACGGACTGGCGGTCGATATCCCAGTCCTTGATGAGGACGAGCGGCGTGCGCGTGCCGTCCGGTGCGACGGACCAGGCTTCGAGCTGCTTACCGAGATAGTGGGCGTGCGGGTAGATGCCGAGCGCGTAGACGGCAATGGGCAGGCGGAGCTGGTCTTCGACGACGAAGTGGCTGTCGCTGGCGGGGATGTTGAGCGCGGCGTCATGCTCAAGCTGCAACAGCATGGGGGCGCGGGTGGGAGCTTTGTCCGTGAAGTAGAGACCGATGCGCGGCTCGACGGTTTCGACGCGTCCGGTGGGCTTGAGGTGGGTGTTGAGGATGAGGTCGTTCCCGGGGTCGATGCGCCAGGGCATGCCGGGCGGTTCGACGACGGCGGGCGTGTCGGGCTTCCAGAAGAGGAAGTGGCTGTCGGGATCGAAGCGATCGCCGGATCCGATTTCGAGCTCCATGCCGGGGATGCCGGCGCGCCAGTCGCTGGGGTGCTGACGTCGTAGCTCGGCGGTGCGGTCGATGAGGATGTTGGCGTGGTGGACGACCCGGGCATTGCCGGGAAGTATTTCGATGGCGCGGACGTAGCGGGTGCGCGTGACATCTACGGGATAGATGAAGTTGCGAAAGAGGTCCTGGCCGTCTGCGGGGACGGTAAAGGAGCGGGGCGCGGTGAGGACGAGGTCGGGCGGCCCGAGCTGCCACTCCGACGTGTACTTTGGCGCGGGAGGCGCTTGGGCCGCGATGCCTGCGGGCATGCCGGCGCTGACCCAGCGCTTGATGCTGGCGAGGTCTTCGGCGGAGAGGCGGCGGTTGCCGGCGAAGTCTCCGTAGCCGGGCTCGGGCAGCCACGGCGGCATGAAGCGCGACTGGGTGACGGTGAGGATTTGCGCGGACCAGCGGCGGGCGTCGTCGTAGGTGAGCAGGCTGAAGGGACCTGCGCCGCCGGGGTGATGGCAGGTAGTGCAGTTGTTGTAGAGGATGGGAGCGATCTGGTGTGACCAGGAGGGCGGGGTAGCTTGCTTCGCGGCGTCGTTCTGGTTTGCCTGCGCGCGGCCGATGCGGGCGGAACAAACGACGACGGCGAGAATCGTCACTGCGTTGAGTACGAATTGCGATCTTCGGGTCATGCGCGCGGGATGATGGCGCACCCGACGGGGGGCCCTGCGGGTCGTTTGGGCTGCTGGCCCGCGAGTGCGGCGTCGAGAGCGTCGGCGAGGTCGTGCTGCGTCGCGGCGGGGCGCTGGGTGCCGAAGGTGAGATAGCGGTCGTCGATGCGTCCGTGCCAGAGGATGGGCTGGCTCATGAGAGCGCCGCCGCGGAAGATGGCGGATTCGGGCGTGACGTGGACGTGCGCGTGGGCGAGGAAGCGCGGGTCGGGCGAGATGAGCTGCGGTAATGCGGCGGCGGCAGGGTATTGCGACTGGTGGGCGCGGACGGCGGCGAGCGTGTCGCCGGGGTTGGGATAGACGAGCCAGAGGCGGACACCGCGCGGCGCGAATTGATGTGCGAGCTGGGCGAGGAGTGGGAGATAGCGGTTGGAGATGGGGCAGTCGGTGGCGACGAAGATGGCTGCGATGTATTTTGTGCCGGGGGCGGCGAGTGTAGTCTCGTTATGGTCATCGATGTCTTTGCCGTAGACGACCGTGTCATCTGCAAAGGCGCGCGGCGATGCGAAAAGGGAGCCGAGGCCGGCGGCGAGGAAAGCAATCGCCCGGCGGCGCGTGCATGACGGAGACGATGCGAGGTGTTGCATGTGGAGTGGAAATTCAGTCTAGCGCCTCGTGCGCCCGTAGCGCATGTCCGTTCAATCGTCCAGGCAGTATCGAGATATAAGAGTTCGGATTCGCTGGTTCCGACTCGCATTTGCTGCGATTCGAGCAAACTGCAGGTCCTTCGCCGGTGGCGGAAAGAGTGCGCCTAAAAGAGTGCGGGTAGGCCCTACTTTGCTGCTTTCGCGTTCAGCGGCTTGCCTGCGCCTTCGGTGAGCGGGGTGATGCGATCGAGAGGCGGGGCGGGGAAGATCTCTGTGAGACCGGAGGGCCAGCTCACTTCGACTTCGCGCAGCACGGGTGCGGGGCCGAGGCCGAAGTGGAGGCGCAGGTCGCTCGATGAGTTGTAAGAGGAACCGCTGCGCACCTCGTTCACCCAGACGCGCTCCTTGCCGGCTGCAGTGCCACGCACGGCAACGCGTGCGCCGATGGCGCTGCGATTGGATTTGGTGCCGGTGAGCGAGAGCCGATCCAGTGGTTTGTGTTAGGCGCGAAGTTGACAGCAGCATGGGGAGGGAGCTGACGTCGTTGATGACGACCTCCTGGCGGCCATCATTCCAGAGGTCGGCAACGGCGAGGCCGCGCGCGGAGGCGGGCGTGGTGATGCCGGGGCCGGAGTCTTTGGTGATGTCGGCGAATTTGCCGTTGCCGAGGTTGTGATAGAGGAGGCGGGACTCGCGGTAGTCGGAGCCGAGGTGGCTGGAGTCGACTTCGGGATAGACGTGG
Organism: uncultured Acidobacteriaceae bacterium; assembly: GCA_963836835.1. Taxonomy (GTDB): domain Bacteria; phylum Acidobacteriota; class Terriglobia; order Terriglobales; family Acidobacteriaceae; genus KBS-83. The sequence continues at coordinate 542,033 of CAWILE010000001.1, forward strand.
CCATTGGCGGAGATGATGTCGGGCCAGCCGTCATTGTCGATGTCGAGGAACATGGTGCCCCAGCCGAGCTTGTCGGTGTTGATGCCGAGGCCAGCGAGATAGGTGACGTCCTCGTAGATCCCGTCGCCGTGTGCGTGATAGAGGGTGGCGGTGTCGTCAGAGAAGTTGGTCTTAAAGATGTCGAGATGGCCGTCGCCGTCGTAGTCGCCGAGCGTGGAACCCATGCCGGCCTGCTCGCGGCCGTCCTCGTTGAAAGCGACGCCGGCATCGGGTGCGCGATCGGTGAAGGTGCCGTCATGGTTATTGCGGTAGAGGATCGCGGGGGTGGAGTCGCACGCCACGTAGATGTCCGGCCACCCGTCTTCGTCGGCGTCGATGGTGGAGACGGAGAAACAGTAGTGGCCGGTGGTTTTGGTGAAGCCGCTCTTGACTGAGACGTCTTCGAATTTGCCGTTGCCCAGGTTGTGGTAGAGGGTGTTAGGCGCCCATTCGAGACCGCGCGGACCACACATGACGGCTACGCCCTTCCACATGCAGCCGGGGGATTTGCCGGGCTCAGGCACGTCCTTGATGTCGAAGTGGACGTAGTTGGCGACAGCGATGTCGAGCTTTGCCGTCCCGGTCGTAGTCGACGAAGGCGCAACCGGTGCCCCATTCCTTGCCTGTGCCGGCGACGCCTGCCTGTTCGGCAACCTCGTGGAAGCGGCCGTGGCCCTCGTTGTGATACAGGCGGTTTTTACCGTAGCTGGTTACGTACAGGTCGGGCAGGCCATCGTTGTCGTAGTCGCCGACGCAGGCGCCCTGACCCCAGCCGGTATCGGCGAGGCCGGAGTTCGCGGTCACATCAGTGAAGGTGCCGCCGTGGTTGTTATGGAAGAGATGGCTGGTGGGTGGAGGGCCGTTTTTTGCGTTCTGCGGTTGTAGGTAGGCGCCATTGACCAAGAAGATATCTGCGTAGCCGTCGTTGTCGTAGTCCAAGATAGCGACACCGGACCCGGTGGCCTCAATAATGTAGCGTTTCGAGGTTACTCCTCCGTTAACATTGATTACCTTAATGCCAGCCTGCGGAGCGACGTCTTCGAACCAGGCGGGAGGGGTATGAACAGTACCGGCGGGGTACGGTTCAGATGCCTTCTGAACGGCCTTCTGGGCGAGGGCGGCGAGAGAAAAGAAAGCCAAGTAAACGCTAACTATGAGCGTTTTCGCATATCGTTTTTCCGGCCGGCGCATTGCGTTCGATTGTAGTGAAACGAGGCGACGCGACCGCCGGTTTTTTTCTTTGACACCGATATCGGTCGATCTTTATAGTTCGACGCCGGGAAGTAATCATCCATTCGACGGAGAACGAAGCAGTACCGCTGATTACAGCCCGGTAGCAAACGCATAACTGCTGGTGCAGATTTCAGAGGGCACGGCAGGGCGCCAGAGCAGCATTTTCAGGGAGACCATTATGACAAGACACGCACAGGCGGTCCTAACCGCTTGCCTTGGTATTGGGATAGCCTTTCTTCCGCATACGGTACGCGCACAGGCGGTCTACGGTTCAGTTTATGGCACAGTGACAGATGTATCAGGTGCAGCCATCCCTGGTGCAACCGTGACAGTCACAGATGAGGCGAAGGGCACCTCCGTCACCGAGAAAACCAACGATTCGGGCGGCTATACGATCGAGCACTTGATCCCGGATCTCTACACCGTCAAGGTGGAGATGACCGGCTTCAAGAGCTTTGAGACAAATCATTTGCAGGTGCTGGCTGACACGTCGCCGAAGGTAGATGCAGCGATGCAGACCGGCGGCGCGAGCGAGACGGTGAACGTCAACGCCGATGCCATCCCGCAATTGAAGACGGATCGCGCGGACGTGGCCACTACATTCGACCAGAAGACAGTTTCGGATTTGCCGGTCGCCGGGCGTAACTTTACCAGCCTGCAGTTGCTCCTTCCTGGCGCACAGCAGTTGGGTTGGGGCCACGCAGCCGACGAGAACCCGCAGGCGAGCCAACAGATCCAGATCGATGGCCAGGCTTTCGGTGGTACCGCGTTTGAACTTGACGGCACCGACAATCAGGATCCGATTCTGGGCATCATCGTTGTGAATCCGGCGCTCGACGCGGTCACCGAGTCGAAGATCGCAACGCAAAATTTCGACGCTGAGTTCGGCAAGGCTGTGTCTGCCGTGGTGACGGCGCAGACCAAGTCGGGCACCAACAACTTCCACGGCAGCGCCTTCGACTATCGCCGTAGCAACGCGAATCTGGCGCGCAATCCTTTCAGTCAGTCTCCAGGTTCCGGCGCATTTCCCGGCGGTCTCTACAACGAGTTTGGCGGGTCGGTCGGCGGTCCGGCCATAAAAGATCGACTCTTCTTCTTCGGTGACTATCAGGGGCAGCGGCAGAGAGCCGGCATTTCGGGTACGCAAACTGTGCCAACGAAATTGCTGATGGACTCCTGCCTGGGTGCACAGGTTGGCCCCAGCGGTATCCCGGGTTGCGACTTCAGCCAATATGCGACACAACTGGCAGGTGGCCCCAACAATCCTCTTATTTACGATCCGCGGACCGGAAAGCAGTTTCCGAATAACGTCATCCCCACGGCGCGTCTTTCTCCGCAAGCGCTGAATCTTTTCAAACTGCTGCAGCCCTATGCGCCAACAACGGCTCCAAGTGGAGCCCAGGGAAATACGGGCATTGCGTGGCAAACTACTCGGCCAGCGGCACGGGCCTCTTCAACGCCGATCAGTGGGATGCGCGCGGCGACATGCAGGTCACGCAGAAGATTCACGCCTTTGGCCGCTTCAGTCGCTTCACGGATACGCTGACCGGTGGGACGATCTTTGGAGCAGCCGGCGGCACGGGCTTCGGTCTCCAGGGCTACGGTGGTTCATCGACCGGCGCCAACGACAGCTTTGCGGGTGGTGCGGACATGGCGGTGAATGCCACACTGCTGACAGACTTCCGTCTTGGCTATTACCGCTTTGACATCCTTACCAGCAAATATGACCAGGGCAGCTCATTTTCGAAGGATCTGGGCATCCCGGGGCTAAACCTGGATTCCGGATTTACCAGCGGGGCCTCGGCCTTCAACCTCGTCGGACCCTGGTCGACCGGCGATCCGACCAACGGGTCCAACGTCGGTCCACAATACGGCAGCGGCCTGAACGTGAACCGCTGCAACTGCCCGGTCACACAGAAGGAGGATCAGTTCCAGGTGGTTAACAACTGGACGAAGATCCTGGGCAACCACTCCGTTAAGTTCGGCGCTGATCTTCGGTATGCGCGCAACCTGCGCGTCCCGAGCGACGTAAACCGGGCGGGCGAACTTAATTTCGGCACCGGACCGACGGCCAACCAAGGTGTCGGCGGCCTGGGCTTTGCGACCTTCGTTCTCGGAGACGTGTCCACGTTTGGCCGCTATGGAAGCACCTCAACCAACGCAAAAGAGTTCCAGAAGAGGTTTTTCTTCTATGCGCAGGATACCTGGCGCTTCACACCGAACCTGACCTTGAATCTGGGTGTTCGATATGAGCTGTACTACCCCGAAACGGTGAACGGGAAGGGCAATGGCGCGCTGATTGATATGGAAAACCCGAACGACTACGACCGGCTATTTGCAGGTCGCGGAGTACGGAAAGTTCGGCAGCAACATGGGGTTTAGCCCGACCTATAAAGCAATTACGCCGCGTATCGGTGTTGCTTATCAGCTGAACCCAAAGACGGTGATCCGCTCGGGATATGGACGTAGCTTCGATCTGGGCATCTTCGGCTCAATCTTCGGCCATTCGGCGACGCAGAACCTGCCGATTCTCACAAACCAGTCGCTTGTTGAGCCGAACGGCCCCACCTCCAACACGTCTGCCTTCACTCTCGCGAGTGGTCCGCCAGCGATTCCGGTGACCCCGGTTCCTGCCAGCGGGCTGTTGCCGAATCCTGGCAGCACAGTCAATTCGATAGCCCGTCCCAATCCGCTCCGTCTGCCGACCATCGATGCATGGAACCTGAGCCTCCAGCGGTCGATCACGCCCACGCTCTCGGTAACGATGGCTTACGTGGGCAACAAGGGGACGCATACGCTGGGCGGTGCTGTCAGCAACACGAACAACCCGAACGAGTCCGCCATTTTCCTGCCGGCGCAGTTCAGCATTAACGGCCAGGAACTGCACTACACGACCCAAGCGGCAGAAGGCTCTGCGGTGCCAGACGCGCTGGGCATCTACCCCGACAACGGAACCAATAACTCGACGCTGCTGCAGCGTTATTACGGCGGCAAACTGCTTGCCTGCAGCGATCCCAATTACAAGCGGCCAGATATTCCGGGGCTTCCCGCGGGAGCCTGCGGTTGGAGTCAAGGCATACAGTTCCGCTCGGCCGACATGGACACGCACTTCAATGCCTTGCAGGTCAGTGTCGCGAAGCAATTCACCAAGGGTCTGACATTCAATGCCAATTATGCATGGCAGCGCTCGATCAACCGAGGCGTCGGGCTATGCTACCTGGAACAAACGGCCGGAACAGGCCGCGATGATTCCAACCGCGAGCAGGAGATCGTGGCATACGGTAGCTATGAGTTGCCATTCGGACGCAATAAGCAGTTTGGGTCCAATGTTTCGGGGTGGGGTGACCAGATCATCGGCGGGTGGCAGATCAGCCCGGTGGTGACTTATGCGAGCGGGACGCCCTTCAGCCTTACTTATCAGGAGTGCAGCACCGCGATTCCGGGAAACGGCCCACCTTGCTATCCGAACGGGCGCGGCAACAATCTGAAGCTTCACATCCAAGGACTGAATACAACGAACCATAACCGTCTGGCCTTCCATGGCGCTACGACGCCGCTGACCCAACAGCCATTCAGGGCTTCACGGCGCCGGGTCTGGATGAGATCGGCAACACCGGAAGAAACAGCACATTCGGTCCGAACTTCTTCAATACCGACCTAGCTGTGCAGAAGAACTTCCCGATTAAGGAGTCGATCTTCGCACAGTTCCGTATGGATGCGTACAACGTCTTCAACCACATGAGTCTGAGTAACCCGGGAGGTTCGATCGACAACGGCGATCAGACGATCGGTGGACTGTGCGGGAGCCAGTTCCCGACCCGGCAACTGCAGTTCTCCGTTCGCCTGCAGTTTTAAACGACGAACGATTTACAGCGAGGAGAGCTTCGGCTCTCCTCGCTTCTTTTTCGGATAGAGTCGATTGCATGAAGTTATGTCTTGATTCGCTCGGTCGGCGCGGCGTCCTGCTGCTGGCCGCCGCGATGGGATGCCTGCCATTGTTTGCGCAAGCGGGGCCCGCGCCAGCAGCTTCGCCTTCGCCAGCAAACCTTGCCGAGGCGCAGAAGCTGGTTCAGCAAAACCGCACGGCCGATGCGCTGCGCATGCTGGATGGGTTGGCGGCTCAGACGCCGGAGCCTGCCGGCGTCGAGAAGCTGCGAGGCATGGCGCTGTATCACGAGAACAAGCTGACCGATGCCGAAGCGGCGTTCGCGCGCGCGACCGTGCAGGATCCGCACGACATCGAGGCGGCGCAGATGGATGGCGTTGCGCTGTTCCGGCTGGGTCGGCCGGCGGATGCGATTCCGCTGCTTGAGCGCTCGCGCAACCAGCAGGTGGCGGCCGCGAATGTCGACGGGAACTACGTGCTCGGCCTGTGTTACATGGACACGCGCCGCTACGACGATGCGCGGCGCGCATTTGCGGCGCAGTATGGATTTGCGCCTGACAGCGCGGAAGCCTATCTGCTGGCGGCGCGGCTGCTGCTGCGCCGGGAGTATCTGCCGGTCGCGATCGCGTCGGCGCAGAAGGCGGCCGAGCTTTCGCCGAAGATGCCGCTGGTGCATGAGCTGCTGGGCGAGATTGCGCTGGCGCAATCGCGCGGCGCGGACGCGATCGCGGAATTCGAGAAGGAACGCGCGATCAATCCGTTGTACGGCGGGCTGTACGACCGGCTGGGCGATGCCTATCTGCGGGCCGGCGAGTACGAGAAAGCGCAGCAGTCGCTGAATCGTGCGGTGCTGCTGGATCCGTCGTCGACGGGGCCGTACATCCTGCTGGGCAAGGTGCTGCTGAAACAGGGGAATGCTGCGATGGCGACCATGTATCTGGAGCGCGCGCGCAACATGGACCCGAACAACTTCATGATTCGCAGCCTGCTGGGGCAGGCGTATCGCGCCGCCGGGCGCCGCGAGGACGCGGAGCGCGAGACGGCGAAGGCGGTGGAGCTACAGGCCGCGACGGCGCCGAAGCTTTCGAAGCCATGAGGCGTCGGGCTCTCATGGCTGTAGCGGCCGGCGTGCTGTTTGCGTGTCTGGTCACGGATGGCGCTGCGCAGACCTCTGCTGACCGCGCGACGGCGGCGTTTCACACCGGCTATGACGCGGCGAACTCCGGCGACCTGGAGAAGGCGCGGCGGTCGTTCGCCGAGGTCGTGCGGCTGGAGCCGAAAATTCCCGAGGGGCATGCGGCGCTGGGGTCGGTGCTGCTGGGCTTAGGGCGGCCGGGGGAAGCGGCGGCGGAGCTGAAGCGCGGGCTCGCACTGAAGCCGGGCGATCCGAGCATGACGATGAACCTGGCGCTGGCAGAGGTGCGCTCCGGGCACTCGGCGGAGGCGATGCCGCTCTTCCGTGAGTTGGAGAAGCAGGGGGCGACGCTTCCGCCCGAAGTGGAGATTGCTTATGCGGGCGCGCTAACGCTGAATGGAGAGCGTTCGGCGGCGATCAACCGGTTGGGCGCCGCGGCGCAGGCTGCGCCGGACAATGCCTCGCTGCATGACGCGCTGGGATCGCTGCTGGCGCAGGAGCAGCAGTGGCCGGCAGCGCAGCCGGAGTTTGAGCGCGCAGTGGAACTCGATCCGAAGATGGTGGCGGCGCGGCTGCATCTGGCGACCGTATTGATGCAGATGAACCAGCCGGCAGACGCGGCGGCCACGCTCGAAGCGGCTCGCGCCGAAGCACCGCAGAATATAGACGTGCTGAATGCGCTGGCGCTGGCGCTGAGCACACAGGGCAGCTACGACAAGGCGCTGCCGCTTGCCCAGGAGGCGATGCGGCTGGCGCCCGCGAACACTGCGGCGGCGTACCAGACAGCGCTCGCGCTGCAGGGGCTGGGTCGCGAGCAGGAGGCAATGCCGCTGTTCGAACGCGTGGTGAAAGCCGAGCCGGACAATGCATCCGCGCTGACGAATTACGCTCTATCACTCGTACAGCAGGGGCGCGCGAAGGAAGCAGCGCCGCTGTATGCGCGCGCGGCGGCGCTGACGCCGAACGATCCCGTGGTGCATGAGGATTTCGGCGTGGCGTATCTGCAGCAGAGCGACATCGACGATGCGATTCGCGAATTTGAAGCGGGGCTGAAGGTGGACAGTAACTCCGCGCAACTGCACTACAACCTGGGGCTCGCCTACAAGCTGAAGGACGACACGGCGCGGGCGATTCCTGAGCTGGAGACGGCGGCGCGGCTCGATCCGACCTCGCCCGATCCGGCGTATACGCTGGGCGTGCTCTACATGCAGGCCGGGCGCTTCAGCGACGCGGAGACGCAGTTGCGGCGCGCGCTGGAGCTGCGTCCGCAGAATGGCGATGCATGGTCGGTGCTGGGCACGGTCTACAAGCAGGACAACAAGCTGCCGGAGGCGGCGGATGCGCTGCGCCGCGCGATCACGCTGCTGCCGAACCAGCCGGGGCCGCATATCACGCTGGCCGGCGTGCTCGCGCAGCAGGGGCAGCGCCCCGAGGCGGCGGCGGAGCGAAAGCAGGCTGCGGAGCTGACACGCGTCGCCGTGAACCGGCAGCGCGCGACCTTTGCGACGAATACGGGAAACCTGCTGCTGGCCAAGGGACATGTGGCCGACGCGCTGTCGCAGTTCCAGGATGCGATCGGCAGCGATCCCGGCTTCGCCGATGCGCATGCCGGACTGGCGGCGGCGCTGGAGCGGCAGGGGCGCACTGCGGAGGCGGCTGCAGAGCGTGAGAAAGCGGCGGCGCTGCGGACGACCCGCATTGCACAGTGACGCGAGTCGAAGCTCGTCTGGAACGTCGAACCCGGCGGGTCTGTTGTTCCCATCGAAGAAGCTGGGTCACTGCTTTGCCCGGGTCATGAACGGCCGGGGTACCCCCCCCCCCCCGTCCGGCAGCTCGCGGCATAAGCCTCTTATTTTCCGGGGGTTAGGTGATGTGCCGATAGCTAAGTGCGGTGTCTAAAGGACTTAGAGGCTAAAGATATCCAATCATTGGAGTTATGTGCGACTGTGTTGGGCACAAATAGAAAAGCCACCGCGTTGGTGGCTTTTTCTCTTTCATTCTCTATTTCTATTGTAGCGAATTGGGTGGGAATGAACCGGCAGGTTTGTTGTGGAGAACAGCACCGCCGGTAACAGGTGGACGCTTCGCGTCGGCTGGATTGCCGGCAACTACCCCACCCCGGCTGCGCCAGAGTAGGGCACCCTCGGTTTTTGGGCTATTGTTTGTTTGCACTGTACCCACATCTCGCCGAGATGTGGGACACCCAACTCTCCACTTCGCGTCGGTCGGGACGGCAGACCTAATGTGGACGCTTCGCGTCGGCTGGATTGCTGGCAACTACCCGACCCCGGCTGCGCCGGAGTAGGGCACCCTCGGTTTTTTGGGCTACTGTTTGTTTGCACTGTATCCACATCTCTGCGAGATGTGGGGCACCCCACCTTCGCCCAAAGCGGGTGGCTATACTGGAGCGAATTTTCCTGGGTGTGAGAGGTGGAGTTGAACTGGACCCGACGGCGCTTGCTGGGCTCGCTGAGCCGGACTGCATGGGTGCTTCCGTTTGCCGATGTGCTGGCGATGGCGGTTCCGCCCTGGAGGCGTGCTGACGCACAGCAGCCGCAGGGGCCTGCCGCGCAGCACGAGTACGAAACCAAGCCAGTGGCGCCGCCTGCCGGGCCGGCTTCGCCGATTGCGGGCACGCCGCTCGGCGTGAGCTTTGTGGATGTGGCGGAACAGAGCGGCCTGAATGAGAAGACGATCTACGGCGGCGTGGGCAAGAACAAGTACCTGCTGGAGACGACCGGCTGCGGCGTGGCGTTCTATGACTACGACGAAGATGGCTGGATCGATATCTTCCTGGTGAACGGCTGGCGGCTGGAGGGATTTGCCAAGGGACAGGAGCCGACCTGCCATCTGTTTCAGTAACAATCGCGATGGCACATTTACGGACGTGACGGTGAAGGCGGGGTTGGCGCGCAGTGGATGGGGGCAGGGCTGCTGCGTGGGCGACTACGACAATGACGGTCACGACGATCTGTTTGTGAGCTATTACGGGCAGAACGCGCTCTTCCGCAACAACGGCGGCGGCACCTTTACCGACGTGACGGCGAAGGCCGGGCTGACGCAGCCGAAGACGCGCTGGAACTCGGGATGCGCATTCCTGGACTACGATCGCGATGGGCACCTGGATCTGTTTGTGGGGAATTACATCGATCTGGATTTGAAGACCGCGCCAGTGCCGGAGTCGGGGCCGTGCATGTACAAGGGCATCATGGTGGCATGCGGGCCGCCGGGACTGCAGCCGGGGAAAGAACATTCTGTATCACAACAACGGAAACGGCACGTTTACGGACGTGTCGGAGAAGGCGGGAATGTGGGGCACGATCGGCAATTTTGCGCTGAGCGTGGCGGTGGCGGACCTGGACAACGATGGCTGGCCGGATATTTATGTGGCGAACGATTCGACCGCGGCGACGCTGTATCAGAACCAGAAGAACGGCACCTTTAAAGATGTGGCGATCGAGGCGGGCGCGGCGCTTTCGCCGGACGGGAAACCGCAGGCGGGGATGGGCGTGACGATGGGGGACTACAACCGCGACGGCAACATTGGACATAGTCGAAGACGAACTTTGCCGGCGACACGGATTCGCTGTATGCGAATCAGGGCGACGGCAACTTTGAAGACCGGACGTACGGGCGGGCTGGGCATGAATACGCGCTACCTGGGCTGGGGCATCGGCTTTTTCGACATGGACAACGACGGCTGGCTGGACCTGCTGGTGGCGAACGGCCATGTGTATCCGGAGGTGACCACGTCGAAGACGGAAGCGCCTTATGCGGAACACAAATATCTTTATCGCAACCTGCGCAACGGGCGGTTCGAGGACGTGAGCGACAAGGCGGGGCCGGGAATCGCGGCGGCAGCCCCGGCGCGCGGGTGCGCCTTTGGCGATTACGACAACGACGGCGATGTGGACGTGGTGGTGAACTGCGTGAATACGTATCCGCAGTTGTTGCGTTGTGACGCGAGCGTGAAGCGCAACTGGATCAAGATCAAGACGGTGGGCGTGAAGTCGAACCGGACGGGGATTGGCGCGCGGGTGACGGTGACGGCGAAGACCGATCCGAAATCAGAGAAGCCGCTGGTGCAGGTGGACGAGGTGCGGAGCGGCGGGAGTTATTACTCGCAGAACGATCTGCGGCTGCATTTCGGGCTGGACAAGGCGGAGAAGGTGGAGTCGGTAGAGATACGCTGGCCCAGCGGCCAGCGGGACATCTGGAAAAACCTGGCGACGAACAAGTTATATGTGCTGGCGGAGGGCGGCAGGTTATTGAAGGCGGAAATCATGACGGGCGTGAAGAAGTAATTTTCTTTTGAAATACCGCACTACCTCCTACAATCACGTCAAAAGATATCGAATCGCTGATTTTTGCGAGGAAATTTGCCCTTCCATGTTTGAAGAGCGCGGGCCAGCGGGCGCCGGCATTCTGATACCGGAATTGATTGCAACGGCGGAAACCGGTCAACGGAAAAGCGACCGATCCGGCTGGCGGTCCATCCCCCTGATATGGCTTCTGTTTGTCCTGGCATCTGCCGGAGCCACGATTTTCGGATTTCGGATGACGCGGGCCGCGGCGATGATTTACAGCCTCACGAATGCGCCGCGTTCGGCGCCGGTCAAGGTTTATTCCAGATTCTTTGCCGATCAATCGACTGTCAGTGAGTTCTGGATTCAGGGCCGGAAGAGCCGGCTGCGGATCAGGATGCTGACGCCCAAAGGGGCGCCGAATGCGCCGATGATCATCCTGGTGCATGGTTTTGTGCGCGAAGGCGCGCAGAATCCGGTCATCAGTGCGCTGGCGGAAGGACTTTGCAAGAGCGGGCTGCGCGTGGTGGTGCCCTATATTGCGTCGGAGCAGAACTTTCGGATCGATCCGGCGGCGGTTGACGAGATTGACGACGTTGTTCGCTGGAGTGCGAAGGCTTCCGGCGAGAAGGTTTCTCTGTTCGGCATCAGTTATTCGGGCGGTATGGCGGTTTCTGCCGCCGCGACGCCGGGCTATGCGGATCTTATAAAGATGGTCTTCTGCGTCTCGGGATATAACAGCGTCGACCGGGTGGGGAGATTTTATTTGCACGATGGCGCGGCCGGACCAAACGGCAGGCCGTATGCCGTGGCTCCCGATGGGGCTGCGCTGACTGCAATGGCGATGCAATATATCGATGAGCTGGTGCCTGCGGCGGCGGTGCAGCCGATGCTGGCTGCGCTGAATGCGCTCGCCGATAACAGGCAGCCGGCTCTCACTCCCGGCCAGCGCGCGATGCTTGACGATCTGCTGCATGTGAAGACGCCCGAGATGCGGGCCCGGTATCACGCGGTGCTGGATCGCCATCACGCGGAGCTCGCGTATCTCTCACCGGCGGGAAAAATCCAGCAGGTGCACGCCTCTACGTTCTGCACGGCGCCGTGGACAACATTATCCCCAGCACGGAAGCAGAATGGACGCAGGCCGAGGCGCTGCGGAAGCGAAACCTGAAGGTGATCATCACGCCGTGGATGCACCATGCGGTGCTGGCGCCCTATGTGCCGGCTCAGGAGAAGGTGCGGGTTGTGTTCTTCGTCTCGCAGATGCTGGACGAGGCACTCGATCGGGTGCCTGAACCGGCGGCCGTGCACTAGATTTGCACGTGCGCGGAGCCGTCACTTCTGCATGGTGTAGGGGAAAGAAAAGCGGCCGATCTGAATGGCGGAGCGGGGTTCGCCGGCGGAGCCGCGCGGCGGCCAGATGCGGAAGCTTTCCACGCGGGTGATGGCGGTGTTGCGGAGTGCGTTGACCTGACCGACAGGCTTGCCGGTGGCGGCCTCGTAGAAGCTGACCTTGAGGGCGTTATCGGAGCGGGTATATCCGAAGACGTAGTCACCTCGGGAGAGGTCGAGTTCGCCGACGCGGATGGGGGCCTGCACGATGAAGTAGTGGGAGTATTTGCCTTCGGCGGAATAGCCGGCGGTGATCATGACGACGCCGGCGATGAAGTGTCCGTTGCCGTCGGTGATGCCGGAGGCGGTGCGGAACTCGGTTTCGATGCGCTCGGAGATGACGGGGGCGCGGGCGGGGATGACGGACTTGAGCTCTTCGGGAGTGGCGGCGCGCCAGGCTTCCGGCTGCGCATGGAGCGCGGCGGGCGCAAGCAGGAGAGCGAGAGAAGAGCCCAGAGCAAGGTGCAGGAAGCGGCGGCGAGTCTGAGAACGGGTCAGGGAGCAAGTCTGAGAACGGTTCCGGGAGCGAGTCAAGCCTGAGGAGTTAATCAAGATGAACAATGCCTCGCTGCAAGGCGGTGGTCGCGGCCTGGGTGCGGTCGGTAACGCCGAGTTTGCCGAGCAGGCTGTTGATATGAGTCTTCACAGTGGCTTCGGAGATGAAGAGGGCGGCGGCGATTTCCTTGTTGCTGTTGCCGCCGACAATGAGGCGCAGGACGTCAGTTTCGCGCTCGGTGAGCGTGGGGGCATTCATGCGCTCGGCGAGGCGCTCGGCGACGGGGGCCGGGATACGGGATTTGCCACTGTGGACGGCACGAATCGCCGCCAGCAGCTCTTCGGTGTCCATGCCTTTGAGCAGATAGCCGCGCGCGCCGGCCTGCAGCGCGCGGTAGATATCCTCGTCGCCGTCGAAGGTAGTGAGCACGATGATGCGGGCGTGGGGAAACTCGGCGCGGATAGCGCGGGTGGTTTCGACGCCGTTCATGGAGGTCATGCGCAGATCCATGAGGGTGACGTCGGGCTGGTGGCGGCGATAGAGTTCGAGCGCCTGCTTACCGTCGGAGGCTTCGGCCACCACCTGCATTTCGGGAACGGTGGCGAGCAGCGCGATAAGGCCCTGGCGGACGATGTGATGGTCGTCGACAACGAGCAGGCGAACAGGTGTTGTGGCGGAATCAGCGGATGGAGTCACGGCGATGCTCAGGCGTCCTCATGGTATATCGGCGCGCAGGGAAATGCGCGTTCCTTTCGCCGGCGCGGAGTCGATGTGAAGTGTAGCGCCGATCTCGGCCGCGCGTTCCTGCATGCCGCGCAGACCGAAGTGGCCGCCCTGCGCGAAGCCTGATGGATCGTACGTGAATCCGCGGCCATCGTCATCGACCGAAAGTTGGACAGAGCGGATGTCATAGGCAAGGGTGACATGGATGACGGACGCGGCTGCGTGGTGGACGGCGTTATTGACCGCCTCGGTTGCGATACGGACGAGCTGGTCTTCGACGGCCCCGGGCGCTGCGCGATAGGTGCCCTGCACCTGGAAGCGGAGCCTGGCGCCGCCGCGGGAGGCGACCGGAGCGACAGTGCGATTGAGCCGGACGGGGAGGTCGGCATCGGCGGCGGTGGCCGCGCCGGCGGCAGAGCGGAGGTTCCAGATGGAGCTGCGGGCGTCGGCGAGGCTGCTTTTGACGAGAGCGCGCGTGGCGTCGAGCTGGGTGCGCGCGGCATCGAGCGATGAGTTGAGCAGGCGAGAGACGAGCTCGAGCTGCACGCCGATGCCGACGATGTCCTGCGCGAGGGTGTCATGGATCTCGCGGGCGATGCGGGTGCGCTCCGCGAGCACGGCGCTGAAGCGGAGCTCCACGTTGCGGACGCGCATGCGGTAGATCTCGTAGGCGAGGAAGAGGATGGCGAAGCCGAGGAGCGTGCGGAACCACCAGGTCTGCCAGAGATGGGGCAGGACGCGGACCTCGAGGGATGCGCCGGTCTGGTTCCAGACGCCGTCGTTGTTGGCGGCGAGGACGCGGAATGTGTAAGAGCCGGGCGGGATGTTGGTGTAGTAGGCGATGCGGCGCGCGCCGGCGTCGATCCATTGGGGGTCGAAGCCTTCGAGGCGGTAGCGGTAGCGGACGCGCGTGGGCGCGACGAAGCTGAGGGCGGCGTAGTGCAGGGCGAGGCGCGATGGGCCCGGCTGCACTCGCACCTGCTGATTTTCCCGGATGGCGGTGACGGTCGCGGGCTGATCATCGACGGTTACGTTTTCGATGACGACGGGCGGGGGCAGGCGGTTTTCCTGCTGGCGCTCGGGGTTGGTGACGCTGATGCCGCGCAGGGTGGCGAACCAGAGCGACCCGTCGGGCGCGCGGACGGCGGCGGGATGGCCGGATGAGCACTCATTGATGCGCATGCCGTCGGCGATGCTATAAGCGGCGACGTCGAGATGCACGCCGGGGTGGAGGGCGTAGTCCTGAAGCTGACGGAGCGGGACGCGGTAAATGCCGGTGGCAGCGGCGAGCCAGAGATCGCCCCGGCCGTCTTCGACGATGGCGTGGATGACTTCGGGCAGCCCGGTAGACGCGGAGGGAAAGGCGGTGATGCGGCCCTGGCGCAGCAGATTGAGGCCACCACCGTTGGTGCCGATGAACAGATCGCCGGAGTCGTCCTGGTAGAGAGCCGTGATGACGTCGGAGGAGAGGCCATTCCGGGTGGTGAGGTTGGTGATTTGCCCGTCGGCGAGATGGCTGAGGCCGCCGCGAGTGCCGATCCATAATCCGGGGGGAGTGCGGCCGGGCTGAGTATGGTCGAGGGCGAGCGCGCCGACGAGATCGCTGCCGAGGCCGTTGCCGCGGTCCCAGAGGGCGAGCTTGCCGGCGGCGGTGCGGTGCGCGAGGCCGCGGCGGGTTCCGATCCAGAGGCCGCCGTCGGGATCGTAGAGGAGGGAGCGCACGAAGTCATCGGGCAGGGTATCGCCAGGCTGTGCGGGAGCAGCGTGGCCGTTGGCGAGATGGTTGAGACCGTCGGGTGTGCCGACGGCGAGTGAGCCGTCGCGCGCGGCAGCGAGGGAGAGGATGGTGTTGCTGGCGAGGCCCTGGCGAGTGGTGATGGTCTGCCAGTTTGCGCCGCTGAGATGCGCGAGGCCGGCGCCATCGGTGCCGGCCCAGATGCCGTCCTTACCGGCGAGGATGGTGCGGATGCCATCGCCCGGCAAGCCATCGGCGATGGTGAGGGTGGTGAAGCGCTGCTCGCGCAGTTCGAGCAGGCCGGCGGAGTCGGTGCCGAGCCAGAGATTGCCCTCGCGATCTTCGTAGAAGGCCTGGACGCCGGCAGCGCCGCTTTGCGGGCGGAGGGTCTCGAGCCGGCCGTTGGCGAGGCGGGCGACGGTATCCTCGGCGGCGATCCAGAGCGCGCCTTCGCGATCTTCGAAGAGATGGAGGATGCGGCTGGCGGGGAGGCCGTCGGCCGCGGTCTTCCAGAGGAATGCGCCGCCCGGCTGGAGGATGCCGAGGGCGCCGGCGACGGCGATGTAGAGCCGGCCGCCGGGGCCGGCGCGGAGGGCGCGGATCGCGTTGCCGGCTTTGGCGGCGGAGGGCGGATGCAGCGGGACGGGCGTGAGCGCGCTGCCCTGGTAGTGAAACAGTGCGCCCTCGCGGGTGAGCCAAAGCGAGCCATCGGGCGCGGCGGCGAGCAAGTCGGCGGAGCCGGGCAGCGTGGTGACGATGCGAGCATCGCGCAGTTGCACGACATTGCGCGCGGTGGCGAGCCAGAGCGAGCCGTCGGGCGCGCGAGCGGCGATGGGGACACCGTCGCGACCGGTGAGCGGCGCGTCGAGTCCGGCGACCGGGACGAAGCGGCCGTATGCACCGTAGGAAACGCCTTCCGGCGTGAGCGTCCAGAGGTTGTCTTTGGCTGCGGGAACGACACTGGCGATTGGGCCGGCGGGGAGGCCGTTGGCAGGGCCGAGCGCGAGGAGGCTGCCCTGGGTGCGGCGGAGGAGCCCGTCGGCGGTGGCGGCCCAGAGGACGCCGCCCGGGGTTTCGGCGAGTCCGCCGATGAGATTGCTGCGCAGCGAGGGAGTGGAGTGGCGATCGAAGAGTGTGAAGTCCACACCGTCAAAGCGAACCAGTCCGCCGTCGGTGGCGAGCCAGAGATAGCCATCGCGGGTCTGCTGGATGGCATGGACGGTGTTCTGGGGCAGTCCATTGTCGGTTCGCCAGAGCTGCTGACCGAACTGGCGCAGGGACTGAGCGGGGTCGAGCGCGTGGAGGGGCAGGAAGGAGCCGAGCGCGAAGAGGACGGCGAGTGCGGCGACGTGACGGGCGGCGGTGGGGCGTATGCGCATCATCGTGACGAGGCCGGTGCTGGCAGGGGCATGGACTGCGGACAGGATACAGCGGCGGGCTGGATTTTTATTGCAGGCGAGGAGCGGCAATTGGCTCAACGCGGCCGAGCAGGAAGATGTAACCCGCGATCCGCAATGAGAGATAGATGATGCGGGATGCTGAAGGCGCGAGCGAAGGAATGAGTGTAGGCGAGAGTAGCCGGTGATGACGGGCGCGGCGATAGCGGAGAGTTGGTTGGAGAAGTTGACGATACCGCCGACGGGCCGGGCTGCCGGGCGGGGCGATGAGGCGGGAAGCGACCAACTGACGGGGGCGGCAGCGGAAAGGCCGCCGATGGAGATGCTGATCCAGAAGAGCGCCCGTACGGGGAGTGTGCGGCTGCTGCGGCGCCGAAGATGCCGAGGCCGAAGGCTGCCGACGAACGAGGATGGCCTGGCGGACGCGGCTGGCGGCGTAACCGCGATGGATGAGCGAGTCGGCGAGCAGGCCGGCGGACAGGTCTGTGGCGTGGCAAAGAGCCAGGGAAGCCGGTGTAGAGGAACGAGTGGAGAAGATCGATATGGAGCGCGGCGGAGAGATAGGTGGGCAGCCAGGTCAGCAGCAGGTAGAAGACATAGTTATAGGCCCCGAAGCCGATGGAGAGGCCGTAGATCTTGCGTTGGCGCAGAAGATAGCGGAAGGGAACGGGGGCGTGCGCGGGTATCGGCGGTGTCGCCGAAGCGCTCGGCCGGGCGGCGGGTCGCGATAGAGGAAGTAGAAGATGACGAAGTAGAGCAGGCTGACGGCGGCAGTGGCGGCGAAGCGCATGCGCCATCCGACGGCGAGCAGCACGATGCCGATGAGCGGGACGCCGATGGCGGTGGAGAACTTTGCGGCTGCGTCGAAGATGGCAGTGGGCGAGGCCGCGCTCTTCCGGGGGAAACCACAGGCCGATGGCTTTCGCATTTGCGGGGAAGATGGGCGACTCGCCGATGCCGAGCAGCATGCGCGAAGCGAAGAGGGTGCCGATAGGAGGGCGAGATGGCGGCGCCGAAAGGTGGCGAGTCCCCAGAGCAAAGAGCTGATGCGGCCGACGGCGCGACGCCAAAGGCATCCAGCAGCGCGCCGATCGGCAACTGGCAGATCGCGTAGGTCCAGTTATATGCGCCTGCGAGATAGCCGAAGGCGACTTCGTCGATGTGGAAGGTGTTGCGCAGCGCATCGTGCGCGACGGAAAGATTGACGCGATCGAAGAAGTTGATGAGCACGCCGAGTCCGAGCAGGAAGGCGATGTTCCAACGCGCGCGTTTGTTTGCAACTGTTTTCGTGCGCCTCGAGCGCGCATCGACGATGTCGGATTTAGCCATGTGGCGAGATTGCGTTATGCTGAAGGTATGGCTCGATCAGGTGCGTGTGCAAGGCAATGCTTGTTGATTTGCCCGCGCCGCATGCTGAGTGCAGCGGTGGTGCTGGCCGCGGCCGGCGCGCGGAACGCGCTCGCGCTGACGAGCAACACTAACACAAGCATCTTCTCGCCGGCGTCTTCGCCGTCGCGCTCGATCTACGATCTCTCGCTGTTTGTGCTGGCGATCACAGGCGGAATTTTTCTCGTGGTGGGCGGCCTGATCGCTTACGCGGCGGTGAAGTTCCGGCAGAGGCCGGATGACGACGGCAGCGAACCGCCGCAGATCTTCGGCAGCAATCAGATTGAGCTGTCGTGGACGATCATCCCGGTGCTGATCGTGGTGGTGCTGTTCCTGGCGACGGCGCGGATGATTTTCGCCATCCAGGATGCGCCCAAGCCACCTGCCGCACTGGACGTGACAGCGATCGGCCATCAGTTCTGGTGGGAGTTCCGCTATCCTGCGCTGCACATTACAACCGCGAACGAGTTGCATGTTCCGGTGAGTCGGATGCCGATCCCGCGGCCCACGTCATGAGGCTGACGTCGGCGGATGTGATCCACAGCTTCTGGGTGCCGCGGCTGGCGGGGAAGATCGACCTGGTCCCGAACCGGATCAACGAATGTGGATGGATCCGCACACGCCGGGGCTGTACGTGGGGCAATGCGCCCAGTACTGCGGCGTGGAGCACGCGAAGATGCTGCTGCGCGTGTATGTGGACACGCCGGAGCAGTTTGCCGCGTGGGTGAAGCAGGAGCAGCAGGCGGGCGCGCAGGACCCGGCGGCGGCAGCGGGCGGCACGAATTTGAATCGCAGGCATGCATGAACTGCCACACCATTGCGGGCACCGCGGCGCACGGACAGTTCGGCCCGGACCTGACGCATTTTGCAGAGCCGCAAGACGCTGGCTTCCGGCGCGGCGGACAACACAACGGAGAACCTCGAGCGCTGGATTGAGGATCCGGATTCGATCAAGCCGGGCTCACTGATGCCCGCGATGCACCTGACGCCAGACCAGGTGCGCGAGATCACGGCATATCTCAATACATTGAAGTAGCAGTTGCACGGAGAGCAGGGACGCAGATGGCAGAGCGGGAGCATACCGGTACCTGGAGGGTTAGGCAAAGCCGCCGACGCGGCAACCGCCGAAGCTCACGGCACAACCTGGCTGGAGTATCTGCATAGCTGGGTGGTGACGGTCGACCACAAGAAGCTCGGCGTCATGTACGTGCTCTACGCGCTTCTGTTCCTCGTGGTGGGAGGCATCGAGGCGCTGCTGATCCGCATCCAGCTTTTCTTCCCGGACAACCACTTCGTCAGTCCGCGAGACATTCAACCGCTGTTCACGATGCACGGCACCACGATGATCTTTTTCGTGGCCATGCCGATGGTCTTCGGCTTTGCCAATTACCTCGTGCCGCTGATGATGGGCGTGCGCGACATGGCGTTTCCGCGGCTGAATGCCTTCAGCTTCTGGATGACGGCGTTCGGCGGGCTGCTGCTTTACTACAGCTTTATCGGCGGCGTGGGGTTGCAGGGCGCGGGCAGCGCGCCGGACGTGGGCTGGTTGGCCTACGCACCGCTGACCTCGAAGCGCTTTCTCGCGCGGGCACACGACCGACTACTGGGCGCTGTCGCTCTGATCTCGCGGCTTCGGCATCGATCGGCGCGGCGATCAACTTCATCGCCACGCATTTTGCATGCGCTGCAAGGGCATGACGCTGTTCCGCATGCCGCTGCTCGTCTGGCTCTATCTGGTGATGTCCGGGCTGGTGCTGCTCGCGGTCAGCCCGCTCACCGCGGCGCAGATCATGCTGCTGATCGACCGCTACCTGGGCGGGCACTTCTTCGACACCCAGGCAGGCGGCTCCGCGGTGATCTGGGCGCACTTTTTCTGGATCTTCGGCCATCCCGAGGTCTACGTGCTGGTGATGCCGGCCTTCGCGCATCGTGAACGAGGTCATCCCGGTGTTCTCGCGCAAGGCGATCTTCGGGTATCCGGCGATGGTGGCGGCGTCGGTGGGCATCGGCTTTGTGAGCCTGGGCGTGTGGGCGCACCACATGTTCACGGTCGGGATGACGTCGATCTCGAATGCGCTTCTTCGTGCTGTCGACGATGCTGGTGGGCATTCCCACGGGCATCAAGATTTTCAACTGGATTGCGACGATGTGGGGCGGGAAGATCCGCTTTCGCACGCCGATGCTGTTTGCGGTGGGATTCCTGGTGCAGTTCCTGATCGCGGGGTTGACCGGGATCATGCTGTCGGTGGCGCCGTTCAATTGGCAGCTGCACGACTCGTATTTCGTGATCGCGCATTTTCACTACGTGATCGTGGGCGGCATTCTGTTCGCGATTTTCTCCGGCATTCTATTACTGGTTCCCCAAGGTGACGGGGCGGATGCTGGATGAGCGGCTGGGCAAATGGCACTTCTGGCTGTTTCTTATCGGGTTCCACGTGTGCTTTGACGTGATGCATATTCCCGGCATTCTGGGGATGCCGCGCTCGATCTATACCTACGAGGCGGATCGCGGATGGACGGGGCTGAACCAGATTGTGAGCGTGGGCGCGCTTATCCAGGCGATCGCGGTCGCGATCTTCGTCTTCAACATGATTCATTCCGCGCTGAAGGGCAGCGAAGCCGGGCCCGATCCGTGGGATGCGTGGACGCTGGAGTGGGCAACGCCATCTCCGCCGCCGGCCTACAACTTTGCCACCGAGCCGGTGGTGCGCAGCCGCCGGCCGATGTGGGACCTGAAGCATCCGGACGACCCGGACGAGCCACTGGAACAGGAATGAGAGAGCAGATCGGAATGTCACAGGCATGAGCACGATTCCCATGGCACACGCACACGGCCACGCCGTGGACCCGGACTGGCCGCTGCCGTCGCGCGGACGGGTCGGCATGTTCTCGCTGATCGTGGCCGAGTCGGCGATCTTCGTGATCTTCGTGGTGGCGTACATGTACAACATCGGCCGCAGCGCGTATGGGCCGCAACCGCGGCAGGTGTTGGAGCTGCCGATCTGGAACACGATCTTCCTGTTATCGAGCAGCGCCACCATCATGCTTGCGGAGCGCGCGCTGGTGAAGCGGGCGATGGGCGTCTTCAGCGCGTGGTGGGCGGCGACGATTGCGCTGGGCACGATCTTCCTGATCGGCACGGGCCGGGAGTGGTATGAGCTGATCCAGCACGATCACCTGACGATCGCCACGAATCTATTCGGCACGACCTTCTACTCGCTGGTGGGCCTGCATGCGTCGCACGTGGTGGTGGGGCTGATCATGCTGACCGCGGTGTTGATCTTCACGCTGATGGGCGCGGTGAAGCCGGAGCACACGGAGAAGATTGAAGTGCTGGCGCTGTATTGGCATTTTGTCGATGCGGTGTGGGTGGTGGTCTTTACCGTGGTGTATGTGATTGGACGATAGGGAATGAACACGGACGCACAACACGGGCAAGTGAGAGACGGGCACGCGCACTTTCACGAAGAGAACGCCATCCACATGCCGGCGCCTACGCAGTGGCCGCTGGTCATGGCGGTGGGACTGACGCTGGCCTTTGCCGGGCTGGTGACGAATTTCATGATCACCGCGCTGGGCATTGCGATGACGATCGCGGGCGCGGTGGGCTGGTTCCGTCAGGTGCTGCCGCAGGAAGCGCACGAGATGCTGCCGGTGTCGGACGAGGAGATCGAGATCGAGAGCGAGGGACGGCGGGTGGCGCGCGTCCAGCATCTGCATCCGGTGACGGGCCGCAGCATGACGCCGGTGTCGACGTATCCGATTTCGTCGGGCATCAAGGGCGGATTCGCGGGCGGCACGGTGATGATCGTGCTGGCAGAGATCTATGGCGTGGCGCGCTTCCACAGCATCTGGTACGTGGTGAACCTGCTGGGCGGCGCGGGCGTAGCGGGCTGGTCGAATCCTACCGAGTCCGACCTGGCGCACTTTCATCTCGCTGCATTTCTGATCGCGATTGTGATCCACACCGCATCGTCGTTCCTGGTCGGGTTGCTGTATGGAGCGTTGCTGCCGATTCTTCCGCGACATCCGATCGTGCTGGGCGGCCTGATTGCGCCGGCGCTGTGGACCGGTCTGCTGCACTCGATCCTTGGACTGCTCAATCCGTTCTTTGACGACCACATCAATTGGTACTGGTTCGCAGTGACGCAGGTGGGCTACGGCATTGTGGCGGGCTGGGTGGTGGCGCGCGAAGGACGGCTGAAGGCGCTGCGCGGCGTGCCGCTTTCCGTGCGGCTGGGTGTGGAGAGACCGGAACCGCCGAATCCGGACGATGAGGGCCGCCGATGAGAGCCGGAGTGTTGTGTTTTGCGGTTTCGTGCGCGCTGCTGGCGGGCGGGTGCAACAGCTTGCCGGGAAAGCCGGGACCGGGGCCGGACGTGCCGCGGCCGGAGAGCGTGATGTCGTCGAAGGTGCTCTATGCGCAAAATTGCGCGGGCTGCCATGGAGCGGATGGCCTGCACGGGCCGGCAACCCCGCTGGCATCGCCGGTGTACCAGGCGCTGGTGGATGATGCGACGTTGCGGCGCGTGATCGCGCAGGGCGTGCCGCAGTCGATGATGCCCGCGTTTGCGAAGAGCCATGGCGGCGACCTGACGGACGCGCAGGTGGACGCGATTGTGCGTGGGATTCGCGCGGATTGGAATCAGGGGAATGCGGCGGCGGGCGTGGCGCTGCCTTCGTATGCCGACAGCGGGAAGGGCGATGCGAAGGCGGGCGAGCAGGTGTATGCGACCAACTGCGCGCGCTGCCACGGGCCGGCGGGCGGCAAGGTGGGCAAGTCGGGGTCGGTGCTGAATCCGGACTTCCTTGCCCTGATGACGCCGCAGGCGCTGCGGACCTCAGTGATTGTGGGACGGCCGGACCTGGGCATGCCGGACTGGCGCGACCAGGTGAAGGGTCATCCGACGACGGCGCAGAACGTAAGTGATGTGGTGGCATTTTTGGTGGCGCAGAAGCCGGCGACGGGGCCGGAGCGGACCAAGGGCCCGCAGGCGGTGCAGGGACCAGCGCACCAGCCGGAGATGAGTGGAGGAGTGCGATGAGCCGGGAACCGGGTTTGCCAGAGCCCGATCAGAAATCTGTGGTGGAGCGCGGGAAGGAAGTCGCCGTCGATGCCGAGGCGGGCGTTTCGCGGCGCACTTTTCTGTTCAAGGTGAGCATTGCGGTGAACGCGCTGGTGGCCGCGGCGATTGCGACGCCGGTGGTCGGATACCTGCTGGGACCGATTCGGAGGCGGGGCCGCTACAACTCATGGATCGCGCTCGGCCAGGTGAATGACTTCCGCGAAGGGGAGACGGTGCTGGCCACATATCGTAACCCGTTCACGAACGAATGGGACGGCGATACCGGCAAGGTGGCCTGCTATGTGCGGCGCGAGGCGGACGACAAGTTTACGGTGTTTGCAGTGAATTGCGCGCACCTGGGCTGCCCGGTGCGGTGGTTTCCGCAGTCGGAGCTGTTCATGTGCCCCTGCCATGGCGGCGTGTACTACGCGG
Source organism: uncultured Acidobacteriaceae bacterium (assembly GCA_963836835.1). GTDB lineage: Bacteria > Acidobacteriota > Terriglobia > Terriglobales > Acidobacteriaceae > KBS-83. Next base: position 565,257 of record CAWILE010000001.1, read on the forward strand.
ACGGGTCGCGCGCCGCGGGACCGCCGCCGCGCGGGCTGTGGACCTATGACTACGAATTGCCGGCGGCAAGCTGATGATCAACGCCGGACAGATGCCGACGCTTGCGAACGAAGCCAACGCTAGTGAAAGGAATTCTGCCATGCCCTGGTCAAGCAAGGCCTACGATTGGGTAGAGCGCCGCGTGCAGCTCGAAGGATTCGTGAAGGAGTCCATGGAGCATCCGGTGCCGCAGCCGGACGGCGAGCTGGTGGTACGTCTTCGGCAGCGCGAGCTTCGTGCTGCTGCTGTTGCAGATCGTCACCGGCATCTGCTGGCGTTCGTCTACGTGCCGTCGGCCGGGCGAGGCGTGGAACAGCCTGCAGGTGCTGAATCATCAACTGCCGCTGGGCTGGTTTTTGCGCGCGCATGCACGGCTGGGGATCGAACTTCATGGTCGCCATGGTGCTCGTCCACATGGCGCAGGTGTTCCTGTTCGGCGCGTACAAGTATCCGCGCGAGCTGACGTGGATCCTCGGCGTGTTCCTGCTGCTGCTGACGCTGGCGATGGCCTTCACCGGGCAGGTGCTGCGCTTCGATCAGGACGCCTACTGGGGACTCGGCATCGGCGCGTCGATCATGGGCCGCGTGCCGCTCATCGGCGGCCGCTGGTGCAGCTCATGCTGGGCGGCCCGATCATTGCCGGCGCCACGCTGTCACGCTTCTTCGCGCTGCACGTGTTGTCATTCCCGGGCTGCTGCTCGGGTTTGCGGCGCTGCACGTGCTGATGGTGCTCAAGCTCGGCATCAACGAGTGGCCGATGCCGGGGCGGATGGTACCCGCGCGACACCTATCTAGAGGAGTACGAGGAGCTGATGCCACAGGGACGGCATGCCGTTTGTGCCGGAGCCGTCGGAAGGATCTGCTCTGTTCGCGGCAGGCTGGTCGCTGGCGGTGGCGGTCTGCGCGCGCTGTCTTCGGCCCGTTCGGCCCGGGCGGGCCCCGATCCGACGATCATCCAGACCGCGCCGCAGCCGGACTACTTCTTCCTCTGGCTCTACGCGGCGCTGGCGTTTCTGCCGCCTGCGATCGAGACACCGCTGCTGCTGATCGCGCCGGTGATCGGTGATCGTGCATCCTGCTCGCGCTGCCGTTCTATGCCGGCTTCGGCGAGAAGAGCTGGCATCGCCGGCCGGTGGCGGTGTTGCCTGGTGCTGGTGCTGGCGGTGCGTTCGGGGTGCTGACGCACCTGGGCACGTACGTCGCCGTGGTGCCCGCAGATGGATGCCTGGAGCGGCGCACCCGGTGCCGGTGCACTTTATCGAAGGCACGACGCCGCTCGACGGCAGGGCGCGCTCGTCTTCCAGGACAAGCAGTGCCGCAACTGCCACGCGCTCGGCGGCATGGGTGGACAGCGCGGGCCGGCGCTGGACGAGGTGGCGACACGGCTGACGGACGACCAACTGATCCGCCAGGTGACTCAGGGCGGCGGCAACATGCCGGCCTACGGCAAGAACTGTCGCCCGGCGCAGGTAACGGCACTCGTGGCATTCCTCGAGACGCTGCATCCGGCCAACCAGCAGCCGGCGATGGATGTCTCGCGCCGCCTGGCGGACACGAACAATCCTGCGCCGAAGGAGCCGGTGGAGTCGCTTCGTCCGTAGGCTGGAGCGGTAGTGAATCCTGACCTATCAAACGCGATCGCGGCCTCGTGGGGCCTTCCGCTGTGGGCGACGCTGTCGCTGGCGCTTACGGCATTGGTCTATTGGCGAGGATGGCGGCTTGCGCGGCGGACACGTGAACGGGAGCTGCCGCCGTGGCGCGCGGGATGTTTTCTAGCAGGGCTGGCGACGATCTGGCTGGCGATTGCGTCGCCGCTGGATGTGCTGGGGAACTGGCTGCTGGTGGCGCACATGGTGCAGCATCTGCTGCTGATGTCCGTTGCGCCGCCGCTGCTGCTGCTGGGCGCGCCCACGGTGCCGCTGCTGCGCGGGCTGCCGCGCGGCTGGGTTCGCGAAGGAGTGGGGCCGCTCTTCCGCTCGCGAACACTGCACGCTATCGGACGATTTCTGGTTCATCCAGCGACGGGCTGGATTGCGATGAATCTTGCGTACCTGGGCTGGCATGTGCCGGCGGCTTACGAGCTGGCGCTGCGCTCGCCCGCGTGGCACGAGGTGGAGCATGCGTGCTTCCTGTTTACCTCGCTGCTCTTCTGGTGGACGGTGCTGCAGCCGTGGCCGAGCCGCACGCTCTGGTCGCGCTGGGCGGTGGTGCCGTATCTCGTCACGGCAGATCTGGTGAATACCGCGCTGTCGGCGTTTCTGGCGTTTTCGAATCGCGTGCTGTATCCGACGTACGAGGCAGCGCCGCGGATATCCGGTCTGACCGCGATGCAGGACCAGGCGGGCGCCGGTGCGTTCATGTGGGTGGTGGGCTCGGCGATTTATTTAGTGCCGGCGATCGGGATCACGCTGATGCTGCTTTCGCGGCAGCCCCGGCGGCATGCGCTGGTGACGATTGGCGGCGCCCCTGCGGCGGGGAGAGTAAGGGCGCAGCGCGCGTTCGATCTGCTGCAAGTGCCGGTGATCGGCAGAGTGCTGCGTGCGCGCTATGGCAGGCAATCGCTGCAGGCGATCAGTCTGTTGGTGATGATTGCGGTTATCGCGGATGGGCTGCGCGGGCATCCGATGGCGGCGATGAACCTGGCCGGCGTGGCGCCGTGGAACATAGTGCGCGCACTGGGCGTGGTGGCGCTGCTGCTTGTGGGGAACCTGTTCTGCATGGCGTGTCCATTTACGTTGCCACGCGAACTGGGGCGGCGGCTAGGATGGGCGCGGCTGCGCTGGCCGTCATGGCTGCGCGTGAAGTGGGTCGGCGCCGGGATGATGCTGGTGTTCTTCTTCGGCTACGAACGGTTCGCGTTGTGGGACAGCCCGTCGCGTACGGCATGGCTGCTGATCGGCTATGTGGGCGCGGCGTTCGTGGTGGACACGCTGTTTCGCGGCGCGAGCTTCTGCAAGTATGTGTGTCCGATCGGGCAGTTCAACTTTGCAGCGTCGCTCTTATCGCCGACGACGCTGCGGGTACGCAGCGCCGCCGTTTGCGCGAGCTGCGAGACGCGCGACTGTATTCGCGGGAATCCGCGGCAGCGGGGCTGCGAGCTGGAGTTGTATCTGCCGGAGAAGCGCAGTAACGCCGACTGCACACTGTGCATGGACTGTGTGAAGGCGTGCCCGCACGACAACATCGGACTTGTGTCGCGCAGTATGACAGAGGATGTGCTGTCGAGCGAGGCGACATCATCGCTGGGGCGGCTGCATCGGCGGGTGGATGTTGCGGCGGTGGCGCTGGTGGTGGTGGGTGCGGGGTTTGTGAATGCGGCCGCGATGGTGGGGCCGGGGAGCGAATTTCTGTCGGCGATGGGACGGCATGTGCCGTGGCTGGCGACGGATGCAGGCAGCTTTGCCAGCGTAGTGGCGGCCGGAGTGCTGTTTGCCGGCGCGGTGTGGACGGTGGCGCAGGCGGGGCGAGGCGCATGGCCGCGGCGGGAGGCGTTCTGCCGGGGCGCGCTGGCGCTGGCGCCGCTTGGCATCGGGATGTGGGCAGCGCATCTCATCTTTCATTTTGTGAGCGCGGCGCCCGCATTGCTGCCGTTGTTGCAGCAGGCAGGGCAGGACCTTGGCATGGGCTGGATGGGCGCGCCACACTGGGGCAGGATGAGCATGCCGCAGGGCAATGGTCTGCTGCAGGTGCAATTGCTTTTGCTGGATGGCGGGTTGCTGCTCTCGCTGTACCTGGTGTGGCGCATGACGCGGCGGTTGGTTGAGGCGATGCCGATGGCGGTGCTGATGCTGGCGCTGTATGGTTTTGGATTCTGGCTGCTGCTTGAGCCGATGCAGATGCGCGGCATGATGATGGGTGGGATGTGAAGCGGCTGTTCGCGGTTCTGGCGATGTGGTGCATGGCCGCGGCGGCCCATGCAGATGGTGGGCGGCTGCTGATGCGGCAGGCGGCGGGGCCGTTCGTGGTGTCGCTGTTCGCGACGCCCGAAACGCTGGGCGTGGGGCAGGCGGACCTGAGCGCGATGGTGGAGGAGCGCGGGAGCGTGCTGCTTGATCCGGAGGTGACCGTGACGCTCACGCCGGAGGACGGTGGCGCGCCGGTGGTGGCGCATTTGTCGCATGCGCATGCGACGAACCGGCTACTGCAGGATGCAGTGGTGGAACTGCCGCATGCGGGGCGATGGCGCGCGGTAGTGCGGGTACGCGCTGCGGGGCACGAGGCCGATGCCGTGACGGAGTTGACGGTGGCGAGCTACTCGGCACGGCGGGGAACGATCTGGACGTTTCTGCTGTTGCCTGTGGGTGCAGTTGCGCTTTTCGGGTGGGTGCAGATGCTGAAGCGGCGGAGGCTGCCGGCTCCAGCGTGACCGCAGTTGCCGCAATCGTTATAGTGGAGAGTTTCCCTGACGCTCTGCTATGACAAATCTTTCCGCTTTGCTCATCCTCAATGGCAATCCTTTGACGCTGGCGCAACTGGACGCCGTGGCTGCCACGCGGCAGGATGTGGCGATCGATCCGGCATCGCAGAAGCGGATGCTGGCTTCGCGGGCGGTGGTAGAGCGCGCCGCGGCGGGCGAGGCAGCGGCTTACGGGATCAATACCGGCTTTGGAAAGCTGGCGGATGTGCGCGTGCCGCCAGAGCAGGTGGGAGCGCTCCAGCAGAACCTGGTGCGCAGCCACTGCTGCGGCGTGGGCGAGCCGCTGAGCGAAGCCGAGGTGCGCGGGATGCTGCTGCTGCGCGCGAATGTGCTGGCCAAGGGCGCGAGCGGCGTGCGCGTGGAGGTGCCGGAGCTGCTTGCAGCCATGCTCGATCAGCGCATTCATCCCGTGGTGCCGTCGCGCGGATCAGTGGGAGCAAGCGGCGATCTTGCGCCGCTGGCACACCTGGCGCTGGCGCTGATCGGCGAGGGCGAAGTGATCGTGGAAGGCAAGCGCATGCCGGCCGCTGAGGCGTTGTCTGCCGCGGGGCTTGCGCCGCTGAAGCTTGAGGCGAAGGAAGGTCTGGCGCTGCTGAACGGGACGCAGGCGATGGCGTCCGTGGGCGGGCTGGCGCTTTACCGTGCGCAGCGCGTGGCGCGGCTGTTCGACCTGGCGGGAGCGATGTCGCTCGAGGGATTGCGGGGCACGCCTGCGGCGTTCGATGCGCGCATTCAGGAAGCGCGCCCGCATCCGGGGCAGATCGCGGCGGCGGAGCATCTGCGCTCGCTGATGGAGCAGAGCGAGATCCGCGAATCGCACCGGCTGAACGATCCCCGGGTGCAGGATGCGTATTGCCTGCGCTGCATGCCGCAGGTGCATGGCGCGGTGCGCGGGGTGCTGGATCACGCGGCGGCGGTAATCGAGACAGAGACCGGCGCGGCGACCGACAACCCGCTGATATTTGTAACCGGTGAAGATACAGGCGACATCCTCTCCGGCGGCAACTTCCATGGCGCGCCGCTCTCCTATGCGCTGGACTATGCGGTCATCGCGTTGCCGACTTGCTGAGCATCAGCGAGCGGCGCATTGACCGGCTGATCAATCCGGATATCAACGAGGGGCTGCCGCCGTTTCTATCGGATCATCCGGGGATTTCTTCGGGCTTCATGATTGCGCACGTGACGGCGGCGGCGCTGCTGAATGAGGCGAAGGTGCTCGCGCATCCGGCGAGCGTGGACTCGGTGCCGACATCGGGAGGCAAGGAGGATCACGTCTCGATGGGGATGACGGCGGCGTTGAAGCTGCGGCAGGTGGTGGAGAACGCAGAGATGGTGCTGGCGATCGAGCTGATGACGGCGGCGCAAGCGCTGGAGTTCCGGTTGCCGCTGCGCGCGGCGCTGCGCGTGGAGGAGGCGCGACTGCGGGTGCGGGAGTTTGTGCCGCCGCTGCGCGAGGATCGCGTGCTGGCGGAGGATATCCGCAAGCTGTCGGCGGCGATTCGCGCAGGGGCGTTTGATGACTGGGTGGAGTGACTCGCGACTATGAGTAGTAAGTGATGGTTCTGCGTTCCATGCTGGAGGGCTGGAATGCGCTGTCCGGTTCGGGCTGCCAGGAGACGATGCGTTCGATCCAGTTGCCGCGCTCGTCGTATTTGTATGCGAAGCGATGGCGTTGGCTGGTGACCTTGCCTTCGTCGTAGCGGATGGCCCCGTTGTCGTCGATGTTCGCAGTGCGGGCGTGGCCTTCGATTGATTCCTCGATGGCTTCGTCGTGGATGCCGTCATGTCGCAGGCGATGCTGTGCGCGACGAGTCCGTCATCGGTTGGGTGGTGTCCGCTGGTTTGCAAAGATGCTTCCTCGAAGGAGCCTTGCGTGAGTAAGTTAGTCATCCTCTTTGCGTTCTGGATCTGTGCCGGGATTGGCGCTCTTGCGCAGCAGCCTGTCTACCAGCTTCGGATCTACAAGATTCATCCGGGCAATGAGGCGCATTTTCACGATCGTTTCCGCGATCAGTGCATGCCGATCATGAAGCGCTATGGCTTCGATATTGTCTTTACTTCGCAGAGCGGCCAGGCAGGGCATGCGGAGTTCGTGTATCTGTTGCGGTGGAAAGATCGCGCAACGCAGGCCGCGGCATGGAAAGCATTTCTTGCCGATGGGGAGTGGGTGGCGATCAAGAAGCAAACCGCGGCGCAGTTCGGCGATTTAGTGATGACGTGCAGGACCGCTCGCTGGACATGCTGCCGTACACGCCTGCTCCGTCGCAGGTTCCGTAGTTCGAGCTTCTTTCCGAGGAGATAACGATGAACATTTCTGCGCGGGTTGTGAACCGGCGAAGTGAGCACGCGGTGCTGCTGAAGACCGGCGAGCATGAGCACTCCCTGCCGATTGCTGCGAAGGCCGATGGGCTGGGCTCGAGCGTGAATGGCGGCGAGCTGCTGTTTCTGGCGCTGGCGACCTGCTACTGCAACGACGTCTATCGCGAGGCGCGCAAGCGCGGGATAGACGTGCGCGGCGTGGAGGTTGAGGTGGAGGGCACGTTCGGCGCGGAGGGAGAGGGCGCGCGGCAGATTCGGTATCGAGCCAAGGTGGATGCCGACGCACCGCGCGAAGCGGTGCTGGCGCTGATGCGGCACACGGACGCGGTGGCGGAGATCCAGAACACACTGCGAGCGGGGACGCCGGTTGTGTTCGAGGATTGAATTCACGCAAACCGAATAGAACTGGAGCGCGTAGTCTCTCCTTGACAGCTTAGGAAAGGTGGCTTAGATTCCTAAGCATCTTAGGAGGCATATGGCCGATCAGGCGCAGATTCTTCCGGGGACTCTGGACCTTTTGATTCTGAAGTCGGTTTCGCTGGGGCCGCTGCACGGTTACGGCGTGCTGCTGCGGATCGGGCAAATTCGGGTGGCGCGTTGCTGATCGAGCAGGGAGCGCTTTATCCGGCGCTGTTCCGGCTGGTGCGCCAGGGATTGCTGAAAGCGGACTGGGGAACGTCGGAAAACAATCGCCGCGCCAAATTCTATGAACTGACGGCGAGGGGCCGGAAGCGGTTGCGCGAAGAGACGGAAGGATGGAACCGGCTCGTTGCGGCGCGATGGCTGCCGCGCTTGCCGCGCAACCGGAGGAGATATGAGAATCTTCGGCTGACCTGCGCTCTCTTGGATCTACGCTGTTTCGCCGATCTCAGGCGAAAGCGGAAATGGAAGAGGAATTCGCTCGCACATCCAGCATCGCGCCGACGATCTGGAGCGCGTCCGGATGCCGCGCGCCGAAGCCGAGCGGCGCGCGCGCATGGAGTTCGGCGGCTATGAGCACTACCGGCAGGAAAGCTACGAATCGTCGGCGGGCATTTCTTCGAAACGCTGATGCAGGACGTGCGCTTTCGGCGTGCGGGTGCTGATGGAAGTCGCCCGGATTTACCGTCATCGCGATCGTGACACTTGCGCTGGCAATCGGCGCGAATGCTGTGGTCTTCAGCGTGATGAATGCGACTGGTCCTGCGCCCGCTGAATGTGCCGCAGGCGCAGAGTCTTTAGACGATCGAGCAGCGGCAAAGACACGTCTCCGATGCAGTCGTATCCGGATTATCTCGATCTGCGTGACCGCAACCGCAGTTTCGAGAGGATTGCGGGCTACCAGATATCTCGCGCGCGGGACTGGACACGGGTCGGCAATCCCTCCGGCGTGGCTCTATGAGGCGAGCGGAAACTACTTTGATGTGCTGGGCATTCAGCCATATCTGGGGCGGTTCTTTCATGGTCCGACGAGCACGGGCCGAACAGCGCTCCCTACATCGTGCTCAACTATGCCTACTGGCGCAGCCACTTCCAAGGCGATCCGGGCGTGGTGGGACGCGCCGTGCAGTTGAATAAACATCCTTTTACCATTCTTGGCGTGGCGCCGCCCGAGTTTCGCGGGACGGAATTGTTTTTACGCCTGACTTCTGGGTGCCGCTGGTGAACCAGGAGCAGGTGGAAGGCTGGAGCATGCTGAACGCGCGCGAAACCGGCCGCGGACTGTGGCTGGTGGGAGCATTTGAAGCCGGGAGTGACGCCGGCGCAAGCTGCCGCCGACCTGAATGCCGTCGCCGCATAATGGCGAAAGACATATCCGAAAGAGGACGACACTATCGACTTTTCGCTGGCGCGTCCAGGGCTGGTGGGCGACATGCTGGGCGGTCCTGTGCGTGCTTTTCTCTGCGGGACTGATGCTGCTGGCAGGGCTGATTCTGCTGGCGGCGTGCGCCAACCTGGGCAGCCTGTTTGCTCGCGGGCCGCAGACCGTTCGCGGGAAGTGGCGCTGCGGCTGGCGCTGGGCTCGAGCCGCAGGCGAATTCTGCGCCAGCTGCTGACGGAGGCGGTGATGGTTTCGCTGGCAGGAGGGATGCCGGGCTGCGGGCGGCGTGGTGCTGCTGCGCTGGTTGAGCGCGTGGCAGCCGCTCCGACGTTGCCGATCGAGGTGCCGGTAAATCCGGATGCGAGTGTCTATGGTGTGGCGCTGCTGCTGGCGCTGGTGAGCGGACTTTGTTCGGCCTGTTCCGGTACGGCAGGTATTCCGCGCGAATCCTTATCAGATGGTGAAGGCGGGATCGAGGGTTGGAATCGGCGCGGCGATTTACCGTGCGCGACCTGCTGCTGATTGTGCAGATCGCGATCTGCGCATGTGCTGGTGACGTCTTCACTGGTGGCGGTACGCGGACTGGCTCGATCGCTGAAGCAGCAATTTCGGATTTGGGCCGCAGAACGCCATGCTGGTGGAGACCGATCTGGATATGGCCGGGTACAGCGGGGACACAGTTGCGACGATGCAGCAACGCATGATCGACGCGATGCGCGCGATTCCCGGCGTAAGTGCAGCCGGGCATGGTCGACAGGCCCCCCTGGCCATGGGCTGGAGCAGCAATGCTGTATTCAAGGAGAATGTAACAGATTTGCGGCTGTCGAATGCCGCAGCGGACGCTATGCGGTATGACGTCTCTCCCGGATATATTCGGGCGGCGGGCACGGTGTTGCTTGCGGGCCGGACGTTCACCTGCACGACGACAAGAACACTCCGCGCGTGGCGGTGGTGAACCGGGAGTTTGCGCAGCAGAGTCTTCGGCTCTGTGACCAACGCGGTGGGCGGATATTACAAGCTGGAAGATGGGACGCGTATACAGGTGGTGGGCCTGGTTCAGGACGGAAAGTACAAGACCCTTACCGAAGACCCGCAGCCTGCTATGTTTTTCCCGATCCTGCAATCGCCGTCAAGCGCCTCATGGCTGGTGGTGCGGTCCAACCGCGATCCCGCAGCAACTGGCAGCGGCAATGGAGAGCAGCCTGCGCAATCTGGATGCCGGGCTGCCATTTACCATCCGACCTGGAACAGCGAGCTGGACAGCGCATTGTTTGCTTCGCGCGTGGCCACGGTTTCGTTGGGCGTGCTGGGCGGACTTGGCGCGATGCTGGCAGTTACGGGCATCTTTGGAATGGCGGCGTACTCGGTGAGCAAGCGGCTGCGCGAGCTGGGAATCCGCGTCGCTCTTGGAGCGCAGCGCAAAGAAGTGCTGGGAGCGGCGCTGGGACGCGCTTTCCAGCTTCTGGCTCTGGCTCGGCGGCCGGCCTGCGCTCGGCATTGCCGCGACGCGAGTGCTGGCGTTCGTTGTTTACCAGGCGACGCCGCGCGATCCGCTGGTTCTGGCCGGTGTCGTTTTCGCGATGCTGCTGCTGGGGCTGCTGGCTACGTGGATTCCCGCGCAGCGCGCGCTGGGGGCCGATCCGCTGGCATTGTTACGAGAAGAGTGACTGCCCAGCAAGAGTAACGGCCGTGCTGCGCGAACAGCGACGGCCGTGCTGGAAGTGAGGTTTGAGCAGGCGCTTACGGATTCGTTGCCGGGACTACCGGAAGGCTGATGTAGCTTGCCTGGGCCGGCGTGTGCCACACGCGCTGCGTCGCTTTCTGATAGTCCTGCGGCTTCGCGTCGAAGATGTTCGGCACAAAGGTCTGCGGGTTGCGGTCGTAGAGCGGGAAGAGCGTGGACTGCACCTGCACCATGATGCGATGGCCGGGCAGGAAGGTGTGGTTCACCATCGGCAGGCCGAAGATGTAGTGCAGCGGCTCGTCCGGCGGGATCGCCTCGGGATGCTCGAAGCTGGTGCGGTAGCGGCCGCGGAAGATGTCCGTTGCCAACGGGCAGTTCGTAGCCGCCCATTCGGCTCGGGCGGCGCGACTGCGTGCGGATAGACGTCGATCAGCTTGACCACCCAGTCGCTGTCGGTGCCGCTGGTGGAGGCGACGAGGTGCACCAGGGCTCGCCGGAGAGCTTCACGGCTCTGGTCAGCGGCTCGCGTCTCATAGGTCAGCACGTCCGGGCGGCCGTCGACGAAGCGCTGGTCGGTGACCAGCCAGGTGCTCCAGCCGCGTCGTCGTCGGTAGACGACAGGGCGCGGTCGATACGGCACAGGCTTCGCCGGATCGGAGACATATCGTCGAACTTTCGCTTCGCTGGCCGCGGGCGCGTCGAAGGAGAGTTCGCCGCCTGCGTTGAGATAGAGCGGCTTGGACTTGGCCGGGCAGTCCTTCTCGCAGCTCTCGGCCAAGACTTCGAAGCGGTCCCAGTGATCTTCGCCGGTGTTGTAGATGAACACCGGCGGCGTGTCGGCCTTGGGCGAGCCATCCTTCAGGTACTGATTGAAGAACGGCAGCAGCATGTCGCGCGCCACTGCGCGGTCGTGTCGCGTCCCAGACGCAACGGGCCCAGCGCGCAGCCTTCGCGGTTGACCTGGCTGTGGAGCCACGGGCCCATCACCAGATAGTTCATGTTGTTGTCGTGTCCTTCGGCTTCAGAGCGCGGTAGGAATGGATGGCGCCCCACATGTCTTCCTGGTCCCACAGGCCCTGCTCCCACATGGTGGGCACGGTCAGCGGCTTTGCGCGATCAGCTTGTCGAGCGCCTGACTCTGCCAGAAGGCGTCGTAGGCCGGGTGCTCTCGACATGCGCCAGAAGGGCAGCTGCTCCATGCCGCGGGCCTGGGCGAAGTCGCCGGCCGAGCCGGCGTCGAGGAAGTTGGTGTAGTCGTCGCGGCCCTCGCGCGGCACGTCGACGCCTTTGCCGCTGCGCGGTGGTCTGGCCGAGGAAGTAGTCGAGATTGGTCTGGCGGAATGCGCCGTAGTGGAACCAGTCGTCGCCCATCCAGCCGTCGACCATCGGGCTTTCCGGCGCGGCCACCTTGAGCGCGGGATGCGGATCCAGCAGCGCCATGACGACCGTGAAGCCCTCGTAGGACGAGCCGATCATGCCGACCTTGCCGTTGGACTCGGGCACATTTTTCACCAGCCAGTCGATGGTGTCGTAGGCGTCGGTCGTGTCGTCGGCGCCGCTGGGGTTGAAGCCGGAGCCCACGGGCGGCGGCGTCATGAGATAGGCGCCTTCCGAGCCGTACTTGCCGCGCACGTCCTGGTAGACGCGGATGTAGCCGGCCTCCACGAAGACTTCATCGGCGAGCGGCAGCGACTCGATCATCTGCCGCGCGTCGCGCGTTCGGCGCGTGCGCGGCGTCGTAGGGCGTGCGCGTGAGGATGATCGGCGCGTCCTGCGCGCCTTTGGGCACCACGATCACCGTGTAGAGCTTCACCCCGTCGCGCATGGGGATCATGACGACGCGCTTGTCGAAATCCGTCTGCTGTGCAGGCGGCTGGAAGTTGGGATTCAGATCGTCTGCGGGAAGCTTCGTCTGCTGCTGGGCGAGCACGCCTGCCGCAGGAAGACTCAACAAAATACCAGTGCACAGAAAAGTGCTTAGTTTGCCCATGGCCTCACTTTCATTGACGGGAATTGGTGTTGTTGCGAATGCGGTAAGGCTATCACCGGCTTGGATCGGAAGGCTGGTGCCCTTGGCGGATGGTCCGTTCCGCTGGCTATGATGTCGCGCGCGCCATCAGGCCTCAATCCCCCGAATATCGATCGAGGGGGTTGGCGTCCGCCGCATTTTGGCTTACCTTCGTCTCGGACAATAAATCCGGCGCATCGCGTTCTGAACGCGCTGTGAACAATCGATAATTGAATGAATGCGAATCCATGGAGGAGCGGAACGATGAGCAAGCCGTTGACGAGGCGCGCCTTTTTACAGACGTCTGCGGGAGTAGCGGGAGCGTCGATGATGGGCGGCGGGGCGCTGCTTGAAGAGCCGGCCTACGCCGCGATGCAGGCTGCCGCGCCCAGCGACCGCGTGCGCTTCGGCATTGTCGGCGTGGGCATGGAAGGCTCCGGGCTGCTGACGACCGCGATCCAGCTTGCGAGAATGCGTTGGCGCGGCAGACCTGTACGACGGGCGGCATGAGCTGGCAAAGGAGATCGTGGGCAAGCCGATCCGCACCACGCGCCGCTACCAGGACCTGCTCGAGGCGAAAGATATTGATGCGATTATCGTCGCGGTCCCGGACCACTGGCACAAACAGGTGGTGGTGGATGCGATTGCCGCGGGCAAGGACGTCTACTGCGAGAAGCCGATGTCGCACTCGCCGGCGGATGGACTTGCCATGGTGGCCGCGGCGAAGAAGTCGGACCGCATTGTGCAGATTGGCGCACAGCGCACCAGTTCCGTGCTGTGCGCGAAAGCGAAGGAGCTCTATGACAAAGGCGTACTCGGGGAGATCAACCTGATCGAGATGACGCTTGGCCGCAACGATCCTACCGGCGCGTGGGAGTATCCGCCGCCGCCCGACCTTTCTCCGCAGAACCTGGATTGGGACACCTGGCTGGGTACGGCTCCGAAGAAGGCATTCGACCCATATACGTTTGCGCGCTGGCGGTGCTGGAAGGAGTACGGCACGGGAGTGGCGGGCGACCTGATGGTGCACCTTATCAGCGGCATGCAGTTCGTCGCTCGGGATCAATGAGGCGCCGAAACGCGCCGTGTCTCGGCGGCATTTATCGCTGGAAGGACGGCCGCAACATGCCAGACGTGCAGACGGTGTTGTTCGAGTACATGGGCATTCCGGTTTACATGCGTCTCTCGCTCGGTTGCGAATCGGGAGAGGTCACGCGTTTCCAGGGGTCGAAGGGAGTGATTGAGCTGCGCGAGTTCAGCGTTGGCTATTTGCCGCAACTGGGTGTCGACACAGCGCCCTGCTACTATTCCGGTTCCTTTCCCGGGGCGATGCGGGCGACATACACGGCGAACTGGCATAAGGAACACGATCCTGTTCCGGGGCAGGAGCCCGCCCTTGAAACCATCAGCTACAGCAGTGAGGACTACGACGACTGAAGCCTCACCTCTAGAAGTTTTTCCAGTCTGTGCGCTCGCGCCAGCCGGTGGTGCAGGACGCAGTCTTCGGCCACCACGCGGCGCTCGCATGCCACATGGCGAATGAGTCGTACTTCCGCGGAACGCCGGTGCGGTGGAATGACTCCGCAGGCAAGATTGAATCCATCGCTTAAGGGGAGAGAGATTGTGAGATTTGCAAGGCTTGCGCTCGCTGTGACCATTGCGTGCGGCGTACTCTACATTCCGACCAGTGCTCGTGCCGGCGCGCCGGCCGGCACTCCGGAAGCGAAGTCGGCGACGTCGCGATACCTCGGCCGCTGGGATCTTACGCTGAAAGCGCCGGATCGCGAGTGGCCATCGTGGATCGAGATCAGCGAAGAAGGCGGTCAGCTCAAGGCGCGATTCACCGGACGCTGGGGCAATGCGCGCCCGTTGCCGAAGGTCGCGGTGACGGACGGCAAGCTGACGTTCGTATCGCCGAAGGCCGACGAAGACAGCAAAGAGGACATGGTTTTTGAGGGACAACTTAGCGGTAAGGCGCTGAGCGGCACGGTGAATGCTCCTGACGGAACGACCTGGCACTGGGTGGGCAATCGCGCTCCGTCGCTGATCTACACCCGCACGCCGCAGTGGGGCAAGCCAATCGCGCTCTTCGACGGCAAGGACCTGAATGGATGGCACCCGGACAAGCCAGGCGCGCCCGAGTGGACTGTTCAGGATGGCTCGATTGTGAGCCCGGGACACGGACACGAATTTATCAACGATCGGAAGTTTCAGGACTTCAAACTGCACGTGGAATTCAACTGCGGCACAGATGCGAACAGCGGCATTTATCTGCGCGGGCGTTATGAGGTGCAGATCGAAACGGAATCGCAAGGGGAACCCGCGAGTCATCATACTGGCGGTGTTTATGGATTCCTCGCGCCCAACCCCGAGCAGCCGCGCACGCCGAATACCTGGCAGACCCTCGACATTACGTTGATCGGGCGCAAAGTGACGGTGGTGCAGAACGGAGTAACGGTGATCAACGATCAGGAGATTCCGGGCATTACGGGCGGCGCGGTGGACAGTCATGAAGCGATGCCGGGGCCTATCTACCTGCAGGGTAGCGAAAAGGGTCACGTCAAGTTTCGCAAGATCGTGATCACACCTGCGCTCTGATATGACGCATTTTCTGAAAGACATACTGCGGCAGCCGGAGGAACTGCAGCGGGTTTTGACGCTGCTCGACGGCGAAGCGCGCGACAGGGTGGAGAAGGCGGCCGCGATCATCCGCTCTGCGCGGTATGTCTATCTCACCGGCATTGGCGCGAGCTATAACGCGGCGGTGGGCGCGGCGGCCCACTTCCATGCGGCGGGCTGCCCGGTGTATCTGCTTGACGCGGCGGAACTGCTGCATACCGCCATGCTTCCTTCCGGATCGGTGCTGATTATCCTGTCGCGCAGCGGCAGCAGCGTGGAGATTGTTGCGCTGCTGGACAAAGCGCGCGCGGCGAACGCAACCGTGATCGGCATCACCAACTTTGCCGACGGTGTGCTGGCACAGCGCGCGAACCTGCCGCTATTGCTCCCGGTCACGCCGGACCATGGCATCTCCGCGAACACTTATGTTTCGCTGGCGGCGGGAACGGCCGCACTCGCGGCGACGGTTGGCGGCGGCTTCGACGCCCAACGGGTTTCCACTCTCCACGAGGCTATTGCGGCGACTGCTCGCAGCATTCCCGGATGGCAGCAGCAGCTTGTGAAAGCGAAATGGCTCGCGGCCGGCGCGACGTACTACTTCCTGGCGCGCGGCGCCAGCATGGCGAGTGCGCTGGGCGCACAGCTTCTTTGGGAAGAAGGCGCCAAAATGCCTGCGGCGGCACTCGGCACAGACAGCTTCCGCCATGGACCGCAGGAAATCGTCACTGCCGGGATGCGATTTGGATTGTGGGTCGATCCTGTAACGGATCCGAAGAAGGGGCTACGAGATGCGGACCTCGCGGTTGTGCAGGACCTGCGCCGCCTTGGCGCGTCTGTCATGCTCATTGGCGAGGCATTGCCGCAGGATGCCGCCGAGCTGGTTTTCGAGTTACCGCGCTGGCCGGCGGGCTGGCAGTTCCTCATGGACATCGTGCCGGCGCAGCTTGCTGCGGAAGCTCTGGCGCGACTCTCCGGTGCGGACTGCGACACATTCCGCTACGCTTCCTACATCGTCCAGGGCGATAAAGGTTTGCTGCACACGTGAATGCAATCGGCGCAATCGATATCGGCGGCACCAAGATCGCTGCCGGGTTGGTGGATGATGGCGGCCGCGTGCTCGCGCGCCGTGAAGCGCCGACTCAAACAGCGGGCGATTGGCCGCAGGCCTGCCAGGCTATTGCAGCAATGCTGCGAGAATGCAGGCGCGAGGCGAACGTAACGATCATCGGCATTGGTATCGGCTCAACCGGCCCGGTCAATCCGCTTGCCGGGGCCTTCGAAAACCTCGATACGATTCCGCAGTGGAGCGGCGCATCTCCTGTCGCGGATCTGGCGCGCGAGTTCGGCGTCTCTGCCGCGATTGAGAACGACGCCGATGCCGGCGCTCTTGGCGAAGCAGCCTGGGGCGCGGGGAAGAACAAATCGCGCCTCATCTATGTGACGGTCGGCACGGGCATCGGCGGCGGCATGATTTTCGATGGCCATCTTTATCGCGGCGTGGACGGAGCGCATCCGGAGGTTGCTCACCAGGTGCTCGAGGCGCATGGACTGCCATGCTCCTGCGGATTGCGCGGCTGCTGGGAGGCGCTGGCCTCCGGACCGGCAATGGCTCGATGGATGGAGTCGCATCCTGAATACAACGGCGATGCCGATATTACGGCGCGAAACATTTACGAACATGCGATGGCCGGCGATCCGCTGGCCGCGCACTGCGTGGAGCGCGAGACGTTTTACCTCGGCATCGGGTTGGCGAATCTGGTGAATCTGTTCACGCCGGATGCGATCATCCTGGGCGGCAGCGTGATGAAGAGTGCGGGCGCCTTTCTCGGCGGCATTCGCGACGTCATGCGGCAGGGATGCCGCTTTGTTCCGCTGGACAAGGTCGAAGTGAGCCTGGCGTCGCTCGGCGACGACGCGAATCTGATCGGGGCAGCGCGGGTGTGGCATCACCGTTTCGCTCAGCAGCCATAGGAGAGGACATGACCAGGAGCCGGTTTCTCGTCAGCCTCATCTTCCTGGTCTTCTTTGTCATCTCCCTGCTCAGCAATATTCTTGGGCCTATTGTTCCGGACATCATAAGCACGTTCTCCGCGAGCCTGGGTGCGGCGGGCTTTCTCGTCTTCGCATTCTTCATCGCTTATGGAGTGATGTCCATTCCTGCCGGATTTCTGGTGGAGCGCTACTCCGAAAAACCGGTAATGATCGGCGCCTTCATCGGCGCGGCGGCGGGGTCTATCGGTTTCGCGCTTCATCCCACGTATCGCGTGGCCTTCATCTCGCTCTTCGTCATCGGCGTTGGGATGGCAATGCTGCAGGTGGCGATCAATCCGCTGCTGCGGGCGGCGGGCGGCGAAGAGCACTTCGCGCTCAACGAGACCATTGCCCAACTGCTGTTTGGCTCCGCGTCGTTCATCAGCCCGTGGATTTACTCGTATCTCGTGGTGAATCTTCCGCGCGCGAGCAAGCATAATCCGATCCTCGATCTTCTCCGCCACGTAACACCGGAGCATCTCCCATGGGTCTCGCTCTATTGGATCTTCGCCGCTGTTGCGGTGACGATGATCATTGTGCTCCGGGTGTCGCGCTTTCCTCCCGTGCAGCACACGGCGGAGGAACGGCCAGGTACCGTGAACATGTACCGCAGCCTGATGCGGCGCCGTGTTGTGTGGCTCTACTTTCTCTCGATATTCGCCTATGTGGGCTGCGAGCAGGGAACTGCGAACTGGATGTCCGAGTTTCTAAGCCACTATCATGGTTACGATCCGCACACGATCGGTGCTCGCGATGTCTCGTGGTTCTGGGGGCTTATGACCCTCGGCTGCTTCACGGGAGCCTTCCTTCTCCGCATCTTCGACAGCCGGCGTGTGCTCATCGGCGCCGCGACAGGAGCGCTCATCCTGCTGTCGCTGGGGCTTTGGGGTCCGGCAGAAATTTCTGTTTTCGCGCTTCCGCTGGTCGGGCTCTTCGCGTCGGTGATGTGGCCAATCCTGATCTCGCTGGCGCTCAACTCCGTCGCGGAATACCACGGCTCGTTCACCGGCATACTTACCACGGGGATCATGGGAGGCGCGATCGTCACCGCGATCATCGGCCGCATCGGCGATCACCTGGGGCTGCGCGCGGGCATGGCGCTGCTTTATCTCACCTTCGGTTACATATGGAGTGTCGGCTTCTGGTCCAGGCCGCTGATCAATAATGCGACCATACGGAGGAAAGATAAGAGCGCACCGTCGCCAGCGTGAGGTGATCGGCGGGCAGCGCGGAGTGGTAGAGAAAGATGCCCCCGATCACCAGCAGCCATACCCATAACGCAAATCGCAGCGGGCGCCTGGGCACGCTGCCCGCCATCACGGTGCCCACTACCGCACCCAGCACGCCGCCGGCCACCAGGTGGAGCAGCAGCGGCGCATCCACCGCGCCCGCAAACCAATGCGCACCGCTGCCCAGCGACGAGGTAAGAAAGCCGAACGCGATATCCGTGCCCACCACCTGCGCCGGCGCGAGCGGTGTGAGGGAGAGCAGCGCGGCGCTACCCAATGCGCCGGCGCCCGCGGAAGAGAAGCCCACTTCCGCGCCTACCGGCAGCATCAGCCAGGGCAGCAGGTGGGCGCGATTGCGCGGGTCGCGCTGCTGCTGGACCGGCCGGAAAGAAAAGAAGATCTGCCAGAGCGCGGTGAGCACGAGCACAACACCGAGCGTGCCGTTTACGAGTTGCTTCGCGCCGGTGTCCACGAAGCGATGCAGCAGCAATGAGCCGGCAAGCACACCGGGCACGCCGCCCGCCAGCATATAGGCGAGCGTGCGCCACTCCACCTGCTTACGAACAATCTGGGCGGGCAGCAGCACCAGTTTCACGGCTGCGGAAAACATCAGCCCCACGGTCACCGCCGCGCCTGCGGGCACGCCAAGCATCAGCACCAGCAGGGGCGTCGTGATGGTGCCGGCGCCTACGCCTGTGAGCGCGATGAAGATCGCGATGATGAAGCCGATCAGGTATTCCACGCTTCCATCCAGATGCTGCTTACTTTGCTGCCGCGATGTGGATGCCGCACTCCACCTTGTGCCCGCCCCAGCGGCCGGATCGCGCGTCATTGGGATCGAGCGGCAATGACGTGCAGGGTTCGCAGCCGATCGATGAATAACCGCGCGCGTACAACGGCAGCAGCGGAATATTCAACTGTTCGCACGCGTACCAGACATCCGCGGTGGTGAAATGCGCGAGGGGGCTGAGCTTGAGCACCTGCTGCCCGCCGGGCAAGGTAAACGGCGCGGACTCTTCAAGCGCAGCGCGCGTCTTCGCCTGCTCGCGCCTGAGCCCGGTGATCCACACCTTGTACTGTGCGACCGCTCGAAACAGCGGTTCGACTTTGCGTG
This sequence comes from uncultured Acidobacteriaceae bacterium, assembly GCA_963836835.1. Lineage (GTDB taxonomy): Bacteria > Acidobacteriota > Terriglobia > Terriglobales > Acidobacteriaceae > KBS-83. The sequence goes on from CAWILE010000001.1 coordinate 584,518, forward strand.
CCGCGCAGCAGCGGTCCGGGCTTGTCTGATAGAGCAGCCCGTGCTGCGCCTCCTGCTCCGCGACGGTCGTCAGCGGCAGCAGATTGATGAGCCGGACGCGCCATTCGCGAGCAATGCGGTCGCGGTAGGCATAGGTTTCCGCAAAGTGATAGCCGGTATCGAGAAAGAGCACAGGCAGCGCAGGGCGAAGCTCCAGCGCCAGCTTCAAGAGCAGCACGTCCTCCGCCTGAAAGCTGCAGGTCAGGCACGAAGAGTCTCCGTCGGGCGCATCCGCGAAGGCTTTTTGTAACTGCGCGCGCACTGCCGCCAGCCTGGCCTCGAGCTCTGTTGAGACAACGCTCATCGGGCACGCTCCCCATCCAGCTTGCGGTTCAGCACCTTCGCCCGCTCAAGCAATCGGAGCAGCGCGGCTACGGCGCTATTTGTATCGCTGCCGCCGACGGATTCCTCGCGCGAGCTTCCGATGCGCAGCGTCACCGCGTCGTCGCGCTCCTGAGCGACCAGCACCAGGGCGCCGGCCTCTGCCAGAATGCCGGGCGTGGTTGGATCATGGTCCGGCGGCCGCAGCACGAATGCTCCCGATGCAAGCAGTGCGCGTTCCAGGGCATGCGCCACTGCTGCCGGCGCGCCCAGGCGCAGCACAACACCCGAGTGCCCCCAGCGAGCGGCGCGCTCCAGCGGCGTGACCGGCGCGGTGTTAAGCGCATCGCGCTCGCCGTGCAGAATCTCCCGGACCATGCCTGCGCCAGCCGTGGCGTTCGTCTCTGCGTCGATCAGCACAAACGCTCCCAGGACACGATTCCGGCTGTAGGGCTCCACCGCAATCGGCCGGCGCGTTTCGATCTCCGCCACGCCGATGCCATTCATCTCCAATGTGTGTGCGGATTGCGTGCGGGAGGCGTCTAAATCAATGCGATGCCGCAGCCGTACCTCCGCGGGCAACAACTGGCTCGTATGCTTCAGCAGGTAGCGTCGCGAGCCATCGAGCGGCCGCGCATCCATCCACACCAGCGACGCGGCAAAGCGCAGGCTGATCTGCGCCGGGTCTGCTGCGTGTGTCAGCAGGTCGCCGCGGCTGATGTCCAGCTCATCGGTAAGGGTCACGGTGACAGAAAGAGGGGCGTGCGCGGCTTCCAGATCGCCGTCGTAGGTCACGATCCGCTCCACGGTGGAGCTTCTGCCGGAGGGCTGCACCATAATGCGGTCGCCGAGAGCGATCTGTCCCGAGGCGATCTGCCCGGCGAAGCCGCGGAAGCCATGGTGTGGCCGGATGACCCGCTGCACCGGCATGCGGAAGGGCGCAACTTCGCGATGCGTTGCCGTCGGCAATATTTCGAGTACTTCGAGCAGCGAGGGGCCGTCATACCAGGGCGTCTCTGGCGACGAACGAACCACATTCACGCCCAGCAGCGCGCTCACCGGAATGAAATGGAGATCGGGGGCATGGCCGGATTCCGATGCGGCGTAGCGCGCGAAGCTCTCGAACTCCGCCCGGATGGACGAGAACGTCGCCTCGTTGTAGTCCACCAGGTCCATCTTGTTGACAGCGACTACGATGTGGCGCACTCCCAGCAGTGTCGCGATGTATGCATGCCGCCGCGACTGCGGGAGCACACCCTTGCGCGCATCCACCAGCACGATCGCCGCGTCAGCGGTGGACGCGCCGGTCGCCATGTTGCGCGTGTACTGCTCGTGTCCCGGGGTATCGGCGATGATGAACTTGCGCCGCGGCGTCGAGAAGTAGCGATACGCCACATCGATCGTGATGCCCTGTTCGCGCTCGGCGCGAAGCCCGTCTGTGAGAAGCGCAAAATCGAGTTGCGGCCCTGCAGCGCCCTTGCCGCGAATTGCGTTCACCTGGTCGTCATAGACGCTCTGCGTGTCGTAGAGCAGGCGGCCGATCAGGGTTGATTTTCCGTCATCCACCGAGCCGGCCGTCGAAAAACGCAGCAGGTCCTTCTCGCGCTCCTGCGCCAGGAAGGCATCGATGGAGAACTCTGCCTGAGTCGCGTGCAGATCCGGTTGTGTGAGCGTAGCAGCCATCTAGAAGTAGCCCTCCCGCTTCTTGATTTCCATGGAGCCTTCCTGGTCGTGATCGATGGCGCGATTCGCCCGCTCTGACGATTTGAACGAGAGCAGTTCCGCGATGATCCTGGGCAGCGTGTCCGCATCGGAGCGGATGGCGCCCGTGCACGGACTGCATCCCAGTGAGCGCAGGCGGCACTGCACCATCTGCGGCTTCTCGCCGGGGCGCGCGACGAAGTCCTGCTCGATGGGCAGCAGCGCATCGCCGCGCACATACATGGGCCGCGGCTTTGCGTAGTAGAGATCGACGATCGGAATTTCTTCCTCGTGGATGTACTGCCATACATCCATCTCGGTCCAGTTGGAGAGCGGAAACACGCGGATGCTTTCGCCTGGATGAACGCGCGAGTTATAGAGGCTCCACAGCTCAGGGCGCTGGTTCTTGGGGTCCCATTGCCCGGCGCTGTCGCGGAAGGAGAAAATGCGCTCCTTCGCGCGCGACTTCTCCTCATCGCGCCGCGCGCCGCCGAAGGCTGCGTCAAAGCCGTAATGCTTCAACGCATCGAGCAGGGCCTGGGTCTTCAGCAAACCGCAGCAGCGCTTTGTGTCCAGCACGATGGGATTTGTTCCCGCCGCAATCGCCGGCTCGTTGCGCCACACCAGCAATTCCGCACCTACCGATCGCGCCATCGCATCGCGGAAGGCCAGCATCTCGCGGAATTTAAAGCCGGTATCAATGTGCAGCAGCGGAAAGGGAATTGGCCCGGGGAAGAATGCCTTCTGCGCCAGCCGCAGCATGACGGAGGAATCCTTGCCGATGGAGTAGAGCATCACCGGCCGCTCAAACTCCGCGGCGACCTCGCGCAGAATATGGATGCTCTCCGCCTCCAGCAGGCGCAGATGGCTCAGGCGCGGCGGGGAAGTGTACTCGGGGACAATTTCGGTAGCCAGCATCGGGACCTCTGTGGTGAATGCTGATCAACCGGGAATCATTGCCCAAAACGACGAACACCCGTGCTGATCAGCAACGGGTGTTTTGGAGAAGAATCTATCGCGGAGCTAACAACACGCGAGCTGCCACCCGTGGCTTGTGGGACAAGCACAACAACAAGGGCGACAGTGCAGACGGAAAGTCATGCTGTGGAAAGACTAACAGCCCGGCTGCCGGGGCACAAGGCAGACTGAGTTTTAGCGTTGTTATTTCGTCCCTGGCTCTGCGAGCTTGCGGTCAAAGAAGTCCGACCCCAGCCGGTAGGCCGTCATCCAGTCTCGATGCAGAAGGAAGTCATGAATTTCATCGGGGAAGACATGCTCTTCCACCGGCACGCCACGCGCCCGCAGCGCATTGGCCAGCCGCACCGTCTGCGCAAACAGCACGTTGCGATCATCATCGCCCTGGATGAGCAGCACCGGCGACCGCCATGTATCGAGCGAGGCCATGGGCGATGAGTCCCATGCAAGTTTGGAGGCGGCAGCGCGATCCCAGGTGAAGTCGGACGACGGCTTCCAAAGATCGATCTCCAGGCTCCAGTCGTGTACGCCGTGCAGGTCCACGCCGGCGGCGAAGAGGTCTGAAGCGCGCGCCAGCGCTAGCGCCGTCAGGTATCCGCCATAGCTCCCGCCCCATGCGCCAATGCGCTTGCCATCCACGTCCGCGCGGCTGCGCAGATAGAGTCCCGCCCCGATCACGTCATTGAACTCGCTTGCGCCGCCGGGGCCGAAGTGCAGCGCCTGGCGGAAGTTCAATCCGTAACCGATGCCGCTACGATAATTGATGGAGAGCACCACATAGCCGCGGCTCGCCAGGTACTGGTTCATCGCATAGGCATTCGAGTAGTAGCCCATCGGGTTCCAGCCCAGCAGCATTTGCCGACGGGATCCGCCGTGGAAAAAGACTACAGCCGGATGCTTTGCGCTGCCGTCACTTGGAAGAAAGAGCTGACCGTGAATCCGCATGCCATCTGCGGAACTGAAGATCACCTGCTGCGGGACGACCAGCTTGGCGGAGGGGAATTCCGCGGGAATGGTTTGCGGCGTCAAGTCGCGCGGGCTGCCTGCTTCGAGCACTGCGGCGCGTGCGGGCACTCGCGCATCCATGCGCACCATCGCCACCGTGCCGTCGGAGGCGATTGCCGGCTCGGTTTCAATCCCATCACCGTGAGTCAGCTCCTTCGGCGCGCTGCCATCCAGCGTCACGCTCCACAGGTGTTTGCGATCCTCATCCAGTGGGTCGCTGCCGTGCTGGTTCGACGAGTAGACAACACGTTTGCGGTCCGGGCTGAAGGCGATGCGGTCCACTTCAAAGTCGCCGGGAGTCAGCAGCGCCGCTTTGCCGCCGGTTGAGGCGGCAGCATAGAGCCGTGTCCATCCACCGCGCTCCCATGGAAAGATGATCTTGCCATCGGCGCTCCACCACAGCTCGCTTGCGCCGCCGGTCTCGCGGAAGATGCTGCCTGCGCCTTGCTCCGCATGCCAGATTGCGCTGCCTTCGCCCGTTTGCGCGTCAGCCACGCAAAGCGACCAAGGCACTGCTGCCTCGCGCATCCAGCGCGACGCATAGTCGGAGATCAGCGGTTGCCGTACAAACGCAACCTGCCGGCTATCCGGCGACCACACCGGATCGCTGTCCGTGTACGTGCCCGCCGACAGATACTCCAGCATCTTCGTCGCAATGCGATACACGCCGATAAAGCTGTGATCGTCGCGCGAGCTTACAAATGCCAACGCGCTGCCATCAGGCGACCAGCGCAGGTCCTGCTCCTCGCCGCGCCCTTGAAATAGCTGCTGCGGCCTGGCGGTTGCATCCTTCAGGCTTGCTGTCCAGATCTGCCCTTTCAGAAGAAATGCAATAACATCGCCGGTGGGCGAAATTGCCGGCGCATGCCCTTCACCGATGTCGCGTGGCGTACCGCCTTTCGCGGAGATCAGCCACACCTCCTGCTTCACGCCGGGCATCAGCAGCGCGGGATTCGGCGCCGGCCTCTCCGGCCACTCAGCATCGCCGCCGCGTGTGTAGGCCAGCCATTCGCCATCGGCCGACCAGGCGAGGCCGCTGATCTCCTGTCCATCGTCCGCGTCGTAGTGAGTGATCTGCTGCGCACCGCCGTGCGGGCCGACCTGCGCTATCCAGATATTTCGCCGGCCCTCTGTATCCGCGGTCCATGCGACACGCGCGCCCGCGGGCGCTGCCGTCAGGTTTGAGACAAACGGCGCACTCATCACCTGCTCCAGCGTGAAGGATGATTCCTTGGAAGATGCGTTTAGAACAGGAGCGATAAGGACGGCGAACAGAAGGCACACAGCGAGGGGTTGAAATCGCGATCCTGACATAAGCCTCTCAAAAAAAAGAACGGCCGCCGGAAGAAGTTCTTCGGCGGCCGCGTTCCTTTATATATCGAAATTACTTTGCCTGCTTCGCGATCACCAGGCTGGAAATCTTATTGTAGGTGGCCGAAGGAATGATCTTCTTGTTCACCAGGTCAGTTTTCTTCGCATACGGACGGCCATCGACAATTTTCTGCGCATAGGCGTCGCCGATGCCGGGCAGCGTTTTTAACTGATCGAGCGAGGCGGAGTTCAGGTCCACGAGGTCGGTCGCCGGCGCTGTGGCGGCAGCTTTTGCGCTGCTCTTCGGCTTCGATGTCTGCGCGTTGGCATGGGTCATCAGCATGCCGGCGGCGAGGGCAACGGGCAAGCAGGCAACTCGAATCCATCGGGTGGCTCGTATCATGATGCGTTTCTCCTTTGCGCGGCTGGCTTGCACGAATCGATCTCCGCGCCGGGCAGGGGGTAGATTCCACTTGGCCTCGCATCTTGTCAAGGTGTCTGTTTTTCCGCCGTCTGCCTCTGCTCGGCGGCCACAGCGGCTTCGGCCGCCTGGAAGCCGATCTTCGAGTGTGTGCCGTCGCAGAAAGGCTTCCTGGTCGAGGCCCCACAACGGCAGAGCGACACCGCGGGCTTGCCCTCCAGGTTGATCTCCGTTCCGTCCACATCGATCAGCCGGATTGGTCCTTCCACGCGCAGCGGTCCGTTGGGCTTTGCCGTGATTGTCACATTTGTCTCTGCCATTTCTTCTCCTGTTGTGTGTAATTTCGTTTGCTACTTCGCCTCGGCGCGTCGCGGCTTCTGCATCGGCACCACCTGCACGGTTACGTCGCGCACCTCAGCGAGGAAGCGATTGATCACCGAACCGCGCAGCAGGATGTCCATGCGCGAGCGCGCGGATTGTCCGAAGACGACGTGCGAGATCGCCTCCTGCTTGGCAAACTGGATCAACGCATTCGACACTTTCTTGTCCTTCAGCACGACCACTTTGGCGCCCAGGTCGCGCGCCAGCCGCTGGTACTCCTCCATGCGGTGCTTTGCTTCGAGATTCGGATGCTCGGCTTCCTCGGGTGTCTCCACGCGCACGGCATACCAGATGGTGGAGAGCCGTGAAGCAATGCGCGCGCCGGCGCGCAGCAGGCGGTCGGTTCCGGTTCGCGGTGAAAGACACACCATCACCTTCTCCGGAATCGGCGCTTGTTCCAGACCCTGGGATCGCCGGTAGTCCGCGGCTTGCGAGCTTACCTCCGCCGCGGTGGTGCGCAGCGCCAGCTCGCGCAGCAGGTTCAGGTTGCCCTTGCGAAAGAAGTTTGCCAGCGACTGCTCGATCTTCTCCGGCGCATAGATTTTTCCCAGCTTGAGGCGTGACCGCAGCTCCTCTACCGTGAGGTCGACGTTCACAATTTCGTCGGCGCGCTTCAGCAGGCTGTCGGGCACGGTCTCGCGAATCGTGGTGTTGGCAGAGCGGGCCACGGTATCGTTCAGCGTCTCCAGGTGCTGCACGTTCACCGCTGTCATTACATCAATGCCGGCGTCCAGCAGCTCCAGAACATCCTCATAGCGCTTGCGATTCTTCGACCCCGGCACGTTTGTGTGCGCCAGCTCATCCACGATGCAGACCTGCGGATGCCGCGCCAGGACCGCGTTCAGGTCCATCTCGTGCAGCACCACGGAGCGGTAGGGAATCGCGCGCTGCGGAATCACTTCCAGCTCGCCGATCATCGCTGTGGTCTCCGCGCGTCCGTGCGGCTCCACGAACCCGATCACCACGTCGATGCCCTGCTTGCGCATCAGGTGCGCGTCTTCGAGCATCTGGTAGGTCTTGCCTACACCGGGCGCAGCACCAAGATAGATTTTCAGCTTCGCCGGCTCCGGAGGAAGCGCGCGCTCCAAAGCATCCGCGGCTGGAGTCGCCAGCGGATCCGGAGCGGGGTTCAGCGGCTGATCGCTCATCTCAGCCCACCTCGATTGCGTGGCGGGTAAGGCGCGTGGGCGCCAGCGGCAGCGTGAAGCTGAACGTGGTTCCATACCCGACGCGGCTCTCGACCGATACCTGACCGTGCATCAATTCAATCAGCCGGCGGACCAGCGCCAGGCCCAACCCGGTTCCGTCCAGTCCCGCACTGCCGACGGCGCCCCGCACCTCCCGCGGAGAACGAGCGCCCGGCACGAATCTGCCGAAGATGCGGCTGATGCGCTCGGGCTCGATGCCTACGCCGGTATCCCTTACAAAGAACTGCACCCGCTTCTTCTGCTCCTCCGCCTGAAGCACGATCGTACCCTTTGGTGGCGTGAACCGCAGCGCGTTGGACACCAGATTGTCCATGATGCTCTTCAGAGCGCGCCGGTCGCCATGAATCGGCGAGAGATCGCTGAAAGCTTCAATTTGTATCTGCACATCGCGCTTTTTCGCTTCCTCCTGAAACCGCAATGCGGCGTCGCGCAGGATGTCGATCGGCCGCAGGCGCTCCATGCGGAGGTCGCGGCTGCCCGTGTCCAGCTCAGCCACGTCGATCAGGTCTACCATCAGATCATTCAGCCGCTCTGCCTCATCCTGCGCGCTATGGATCAGCTCACTTTGCAGTCCGCGCAGATCGCCGGCGAAGCCCTTGGTCAGCGAGTACAGTGCGAGTCGCAGTTGCTCGAGCGGTGTGCGTAATTTGTCGGAGGCCACGGCGATGAAGCGCGTCTTGAAGCGGTCGAGATCCTGCAGCTCGGTCACGTCTTCCAGCACGCTGACTGCGCCCAACAGCTTGCCGTCCTTGTCGCGGATCGGGGTCGTACGCAGGCGATAATTGCGCTCCGCCTGACCGATGCGCATCGGCAGCAGCGCAGCTTCGCCTTCATGCGCTACCGGCCGCTGCATGGACACCGCATCGCGCACCGCCTGCATGATCTTCTGGCCGCCCGGCGTGTTGGCCAGCGCCATGCGGTCGGCGGCTGCATCGCCCAGCAACTGCTGGGCGGCGGTGTTCAGTTTGAGCACCTGACCTTTCGCGTCGGTTACGATCACCGGCTCGAAGATCGACTGCACCACTGCGTCGGAGAGCTGGTGCTCCATCTGCTTGCGGCCGAACTCCGTCTCCCGCAGATCGCGCACGTGCACCGCCATGCGGTTCACGTCGTTCGCCATCTGGCCCAGGCTGTCGTCAGCGCTCCATTCCACTCGCTCCTCGAAGTTGCCTTGCCCGATCGAGCGCATCTGGTTGGCGGCGCGGCGGAGGGGCCGCAGCACAGCGATAGCCACAGCAAGGGCGATGCAAATTGCAGCCGCGATCCCGATCCATGAGGCTAAGAGCAGAGCGTGCTCGTTTCCACGATGCAGAGCCCTGACCGAGATCAACGCTACCCCGGCGACCAGGGCCACCAGGAGAACGAGTCCGGCAATCAATCGGTGATTCAGGCTCATGGTGTTGCGGTCTGCGCCGACAGACGGTCTCCCCAGTTTGCCACAACGGTTCGCGCCATCACGTCGACTGGTACCGCGAGAGGACATCGGCGAGGGTGACGGTGCCATCGATGGAGCCGCGGCTGGCGCGGTTCTGAATCGGCAGGATTGGCCAGCGCGCCAGGTGAGGGAGCGCCGAATCCAGCGGCAGGTCGGGGAAGAGCTGCGGGATGCGCTCGGTTTTGAGGGTGTTGGCCACCACAGTTTCCGGCGCGCTGACGGCCGCCAGGTTGCCGAGTTCCGCGCGCGTCATGGAATACCATGTATGCCCCGGCAGGCGAATCAGAAAGACCTCCGCGTGTTTTGCGTCCAGTGCTTCCGCGGCGGCGCTCAGCGTCGCGCCTCCATCGATGACCGGCACGGATAAGGGGCGCAGCGCATCTTCCAGGTGCAGCACCACCTCTTCGCGCTGCTCCTCCATCGAAGGGAGATCCAGCCCATCCTGGCGGGTAAAGACTTCAAAGATGGAATGCGTCTGCAGGATGCGCGAGACCAGATAGGCGATGGTGTTGGCCAGAATCACGGGCAGCAAAATGGAGTAGTTGCCGCTCACTTCGAGCACCATGAAGACCGAGGTAAGCGGCACGCGCAGAAACGCGGCGAACAGCACGCCCATGCCTACCAGCGCGTATGCGCCCACCGTGATGTGCAGGTTGGGGAAGAAGACCTTCTCGAAGGTACCGATCGAGGCGCCAAGCATCGCTCCGATGAAGAGCGTGGGCGCGAACATGCCGCCCGGCGTGCCGCTGGAAAACGAGAGCGTCGTCGCCAGGATTTTCAAGAGCGCAAGCGCCATCAGCAGTTGCCATGTGAACTGCCCGTGCATGGCGCGATCCATGACTTCATAACCCGGCCCCATGATCTGTGGAAAGCCGATGAACCCGATCAGTCCAACGCAGAAGCCGGCAATCGGCGACTGCACAAAGAAGGTCCAGCGCGGCAGGCTTCGCAAGCGGGGCCGCAGATAGCCAAGCGCATGCGAGAAGATGCTTGCAGCGAGGCCGCCGATCACGCCCAATACGGCGTAGGCCAGCAGCTCGCGTGAGTCGGTCACGGTGACGGATGGGATCTGGAACATGGGTTCCGCGCCCCAGAACCGGCGCGCCACAACGACGCTCGAGATTGCCGCCAGCACCACGGAGCCAAGCACAGCGGCGCTCCAGCGGCCGATGACTTCCTCAATCACAAACAGGATGGCCGAAATTGGCGCATTGAAGGCCGCTGCCAGTCCTGCTGCGGCGCCAACCGGCGCAAACAGCCGCAGCCGCTGGCGGCTCATGCCGATCTTGCGGCTGATGACTGAGGCGACGCCGGCGCCGATCTGCAAAGAAGGGTCCTCGGGACCCAGCGAGAAACCGCTGCCCAGCGCCAATGCCGAGGTAATGAACTTGCCGATGACCGTCTTGAAAGAGATGTAGCCGTTGTAGATGTAGAGCGCGGCCTTCGTCTGGTTGACGCCGCTGCCGCGTGCGGCGGGAAAGAAGAACTGGACCAGAACGGCTACAACCGCTCCCATGATTGTCGGCACGAAAAGGAGGCGCAGCAGCCCGGCTTGCGGCTCGGAGCCGAGGGTCAGCGTCTGGATCCAGTTGATGGCGATGCGGAAGCTCACCACCAGCAGCCCGGAGATGATGCCGATAAAGATCGAGAGCACCAGGAAGAGCCACTCATCGCGCGTCGGCGCGATCTTCAGCATGTCGATCTGCGACATTTGCAGCGGCTCGATCGCAGGCATGGTTTCTCTTACCGCCTGCTCGCCGATCGGCTGTGCCGGTATCGTCGTTTCGGGTGGCGTGCTGCTCGTGCTCATTGATTCCCGCTGCCCATTCATCCCCGTTTACTGGTTCACTGATTCCGGAGATGCCGCGATGCGCAGCAGCGCCGCATCGTCGCCGCCGGGTTCGCCGCACACATGAGCGGTTACCTGCTCGGTGTCATACACCAGTTGCATGGTTGCCGCTTCCAGTTTGGCGTCATTCGCCAGGGCAGCGGTGGTCAATCGCGGCTGCGCCACCTTCCATCGGTTGCCCAGCGCCGTCATCTCCTGGTTGTTCAGTATCTGCGTTTTTCCGCTCTGCACCGGACTCTCGCCCGCATTTCCGTTTGCGCAAGCGGTGTAGCGTTTGCGCGCTGTCTCGAAGGCTTGCACCACCCGGCGCAGGCGCTCCCACGGGGGCAAGGCGGGCGAGGGATAGACCGCGACCACCTGGCCCGCTGTTCGCAGGTTCTTTTCCGCCGATGCCTTGTCCGCCAGGGGGTGCGCCGCATTGGCTGCGATGAGGGCCTTCTCCAGATAGTCGCGCGCCGTCCGGTAGCGCCCCAGCGTGAAGGCAATCTGGCCAGCGCCTTCCAGCGCGGGCACGACGAGCGGCCGCCGCCGGGCCACTTCCTGGTACATGTGCAGTGCGTCCGCCGGCGCATGCGCTTCTGTCAGCAGTCCGGCCACTTCCATCAGCGTTTCCGTGGAAGAGTCGTTCCCGGCGGCAATCAGCAGTTCGCCGCGAGCATCGTTGTAGCGTCCCAGTGCTATCTGGTAGCGCACCATCTCCAGCCGTGCCTGTCGCCCCAGCACGGCGCCGTGGCCCTGCCAGACGCCGTACACCGCTGCGTGGTAATGATCCAGGGCGCTCGCCGTCTGCTTCTGTTTGGCAAGCACCCGAGCCAGTTGCAGATTGATGTTCCCGTTGCCCGGCTCTTTCTCCCAGAGCGTGTTCAGGTAGACGGCAGCCTCGCCGAGGCTTCGCGGCGTGTTCATCTCCGCCAGCGCCTCAGCTAACTCGAGCTGGGTTCCAGTGTCTTCCAGCCCGTAGCCCATGGAGGTCCGCAGATCATAGACAGCAGCGGCAGGCTTGCCCTGCGCCAAGGCCTCCTGCCCCCTGCGCTTCCAACGCGCGGCCGCGTCGCTTTGATGTTGTGAATACGAACGAAAGATCAGCCAGGTGAGGACAGCAAGAATGCAGGTGACGGCGAGAACACTGAGCAGTGCAAGCGTATCCTGTATGACAAGGCGCCGCTTCGCCAGCCTTTCGGCGGGCGTCAATGGGGTGTCGGCTCGGAAGAAGGGGATCGCTTTCACTGTGGGCGGTTGTCCCTACTAAGCCTAATCTGGCTGCTCGAAGACGCAAAGCGGCTATCCGGGCACCAGCAAAAGGAGATGCACGCCATGGAGAGACGCGACTTTCTCAAATCTGCCGCCGCTCTGGCTGCCCTTGTCGCCCTGCGCGACGAGGCTTTTGCCGCCGCGCCGGGAGAGATTCCCCGCCGCTCACTCGGGCGTACCGGCCAATCCGTGTCCGTGATCGGCATCGGCGGCTACCACATGGGCGCGGCGCACGTTTCGGATCAAGAGGGTATCCGCATCGTCCGCGCGGCGCTCGATGCGGGCGTCAACTTTCTGGACAACTGCTGGGACTACAACGACGGCGAAAGCGAGCGCCGCATGGGCCGCGCCTTGCAGGACGGCTACCGGCAGAAGGCCTTCCTGATGACCAAGATCGACGGCCGCACGAACAAGGCTGCCAAGCAGCAACTGGAAGATTCGCTGCGACGCCTGAAGACCGATCACATCGATCTCATGCAGATTCACGAGGTCATCCGTCCCGGCGATCCCGAGCAGGCCTTTCGCCCCGGGTATGTGGTCGACGTGCTGAAGCAGGCGCAGAAGGAAGGAAAGATCCGCCACATCGGCTTTACCGGCCATAAGAGCCCGGAGATTCACCTGAGCATGATCGAAGCCGCGGACCGCCACGGCTTCACCTTCGATACCGTGCAGATGCCGCTGAACCTGATGGACGCGCACTACGACAGCTTCACGACGAAAGTGGTGCCGGTTGCGCGGAAGCACGATATGGGCATCCTGGGCATGAAGCCACTCGGCAGCGGTCTGCTGCTCGAGAGCAAGGCCGCTACGCCGGTCGAGTTCCTGCACTACGCCATGAGCCTGCCGGTCTCCGTCACCATCACCGGATGCGATTCCATGCAGGTGCTCAACCAGGCGCTGAATCTTGCTCGCAACTTCAAGCCTTTGCCGGCGGAGCAGATGACGGCCCTGCTGGCCAAGACGACGAATGCTTCGGTTGCCGGCCAGTACGAGAAGTACAAGACGTCGAACATGTTTGACGGTACTGTCCACAACCCGCAGTACCTCGGATAGAACTGGATGGGATAGGCAAGAGAATGCCGGCTGCTTTCAATCTGGATCTCGCGGGCGCTTCCCCCACGCTGCGCGTGAAGCACGATGCGCTCCTCAGCCGCCTGCGCGAGCTGGGGAGCGTCATCGTGGCGTATTCCGGCGGTGTGGATTCGGCATACCTGGCGTATGCAGCACACGCCGCGCTGGGCGAAAGCATGCTCGCCATCATCGCGGATTCGGCATCGCTCTCCCGCCGGCATCATCGGGATGCCATCGCTTTTGCCGAGTCACAATCTATTCCGCTGGTGACCGTGCAGACGGCCGAGCTGGCGAGTGAGGACTACGCGCGCAACGATGCAGGCCGCTGCTTCCACTGCAAGGATGAGCTCTTTACTGTGCTCGAGCGTGAACGGATAGCGCGCAACATCGCGCACATTGTCTACGGCCTGAACGCCGATGACACGCACGATTACCGCCCCGGGCAGAAGGCCGCCGCGCAGCATGCGGTGTTTGCGCCGCTCGCTGAGGCCGGCCTGTCGAAGGAAGACGTCCGTGCGCTCGCCCGTATAGGCGGGCTCGATCTCTGGGACAAGCCCGCGTCTGCCTGTCTCTCGTCCCGCATCGAGTATGGCCGCCGGGTGACGCCGGAAGTTCTCGCGCAGGTGGAGCAGGCTGAGGACTCGCTCGCCGCTCTGGGGCTGCGGCGATTCCGCGTCCGGCACCATGGAAGCGTAGCCCGCGTCGAGCTTGCGCCGGAGGAGATGGATCTGGCGCTCACCCGCGAGATGTTCCGGCGCATCGGAGCCGCCGTGCGCGCGGCCGGTTTTCAGTATGCCGCCATCGACTGCGACGGCTACCGCTCCGGCTCCATGAACGAAGTCCTTCCGGTCAGCGTGCTGCAGAGCAACATTAAATAGCCGGTATCCTTTCTAAGAGGCCATCATGCAGATTGGCTACCTTGAATGTTTCGCCGGCATCAGCGGGGACATGCTGCTCGGCGCTCTTGTCGATGCGGGTGTCTCGCCCGCGCTCCTCGCCGAGACCGCCGCATCGCTCCACCTGGGGGCGACACTCAGCTTCGAATCTGTAGACCGCAGCGGTATTTCTGCCCGCAAAGCGCGGGTGCTGGCCGGGAAGCATGAAGCGGACGCGCATCATCACCATCACGACCACGATCCTGGACATCATCACCACGGCCGCAACCTGCCTGCGATTCGCGCCATTCTGAACGGAGCGCCCATCTCTGTCGACGCCCGCACCCTTGCGCTTCGCGCCTTCGAGCTGCTCGGCCAGGCAGAGGCCGCAATCCACAATGTGCCACTGGACGAGGTACATTTTCACGAGGTTGGCGCCGTGGACGCCATCGTCGACATCACCTGCGCCGCCGTCGGCCTCACATCGCTGCGCATCGATCGCTGGCACTGCTCGTCCGTAAACGTCGGCAGCGGCCACGTGGAATGCGCACACGGACTGTTTCCCGTGCCCGCACCCGCGACGGCTTTGCTTCTGCGCGGAATTCCTACATGCAGTGAAGGGCCTGCAATGGAGCTGACGACGCCCACCGGCGCCGCGATTCTCCGCGCACTGGATTGTGAATTCACCCGCCCGACTGCCGTCTTCGAGCAGATCGGCTACGGCGCGGGTTCGCGCAATCCTGAACGGTTTCCCAACGTCCTGCGCATCAGCATCGGCGAGTCCGCCACACGCCTGGAGGATGAGAAAATCGCACGCGAGACCGTCGCCGTGCTGGAATGCGCTATCGACGATCTGAGCCCGCAGGTTATCGCACACGCCGCGCAGCTTGCGCTGGAACACGGCGCGCTCGACGTCACATCGACATCGGTTGCGATGAAGAAGGGCCGCAACGGTATCCTGCTTACGATCCTGTGCCGCCCCGCAGACGCGGCGCGTTTTGAAGAACTGCTCTTCCGCGAGACCTCCACGCTGGGAGTCCGCAGCCGCACGGAGCAGCGCCGCGTCCTCGATCGTGCCCAAACCACGGTCGGCACACCATATGGCGAGGTCCGCGTGAAGACCGCCACGCTCGATGGCATCGTCATCCACGCGCAGCCGGAATACGAAGACTGCCACGCCTGCGCCATCGCGCACCGCGTTCCGCTGAAGCACGTGATGAATGAGGCCCTGCACGCCTGGAAGCAGCAGCGAGATGCTACCGTGGTGACGAATCATGAATAGACACGATGTACTTGCTTTGCTTGAAGGGGTGCGCGCCGGCGCGCTCGCGCCGCAGTCCGCGCTGGAACGCCTCAGCACTATGCCGTACGAGGACGCGGGCTTCGCGCGCATCGACCATCATCGCGGCCTGCGCCTCGGCATTCCCGAAGTCATCTACGCCGAAGGGAAGTCGCCGGAGCAGGTTGCCGAGATCTTCGCCCGCACGTCAGCTTCGGGCTCCGATGTTCTGGCCACGCGCGTCAGCGCCGAAGCCTGGCAGGCCATCTCCGCGCGTGTATCGGATGCGCATTTCCACGCCGTCGCTCGCGCCGCCACGCTTCGCCAACCCGGCTCACAGCCAACTCCCGCCGGAACCGTGGCCGTCCTTTGCGCCGGGACTAGCGATCTTCCGGTTGCAGAAGAGGCCGCTGTCACCGCGGAGTTTCTCGGAGCACCCGTCGAGCGCTACTTCGATGTCGGCGTCGCCGGTCTGCATCGCCTGCTCGCGCATCACGAATCGCTGCAGCGCTGCGAGGTCGCAATCGTCTGCGCCGGCATGGAAGGCGCGCTGCCCAGCGTGGTCGGCGGCCTTGTACCCGCGCCGATCATTGCCGTGCCCACCAGCGTCGGCTACGGAGCGGCCTTCGGCGGCCTTGCCGCACTGCTCGGCATGCTGAACTCCTGCTCGCCCAACGTCACGGTCGTGAATATCGATAATGGTTTTGGCGCCGCAATCGTCGCCACCCTGATCGCCCGCAAATCCTCCCGGGCTCCCATCGCCAGTGCACCTGCGTCGCAAGCGCTGGCAGACGGCCGCTAGCCGACCTATGACTTCCAGAACGGAGACGGGCCAATCCGTTTCATGTCGTAGCGCTGCATGACTGCCGCATCCGAGGGTTGTACATTGGGATCCTGGATATCGTGGAAGTACTGCTCCATCTTCCCCGCAGGACAGAAGGCGATCAGCACCCGGCTGGGCGTCGCCCCGACGGATGAAAATGTGTGCGGCACGAGACGCGGCCCCACAATAGATTCTCCCGCATGCAGGCGCAGCCTTTGCTCGCCTACCTGAAAGGCGACCTCGCCCTCCATCACGTAAAACCACTCCTCCTGGTAGAGGTGCATGTGCAGCGCAGGCCCGCCGGGCAGCAGATGGGTAAGCTCCACAACGAACAGCCCGCCGCCGGTTTCACTGCCGGCGACTTTGACGGAAAGGGAACTCGTAGGCATCCGGAAAGGACGGCCAGAGCGGTCCTCACCGTTGCCAACAACATGCACAGCACCGGAAGCTGGCGATGCGGGAGCGGGAGCCCGCGCCTGGCCGACAAGAAATTCCTGCAGGCCCGCAGCAGGCGCCAAGACAGCCGCCGCTTTCAGAAAGGAACGGCGTCGCATAAAGCCTCTTTCGGGATCAGATGTGGGGAGGGAAAAATCGCTGGAAGCATAGCGGAGAAAGAGCCGCCCGAGCAACCTGCGAAGTTAAGGCTCACCGGGCCTCCAGCACCGCCACTCCATACTTCCCAAGCTCCACGTTCGACGCACTTCCACCTTTCAGCAGATCCGTCATAGACCCTGGGAGCGCAACCTGCTTCGTCTCTGTCGTGTGATTGATCAGCACGAGCACATGGCGTGCATCGCCCGCCCGCTCGCATACCTCCACACCCTCCGGCGCATTGGGAACCAGCGGAGCTACATTCGCATCCTTCAGCCACCCTGCCGTAAGTGCAGCCAGCGTGTCGTCATCGGGCCAGAAGCCCACATACGTGATGCGTCCCTTCCCGACCTGGCGGGTCAGGATCGCCGGCTGGTCGTCGAGCCATCCCGCCGTCCAGGCGCTGGGCTTGTACTTCGCAACCACCGCGGTTGCAGGGTTCAACGGCTCCAGCAGCTCTCCCCAGACCTGGCCTTTACCTTCCACTCCGCCATCCACAGCCGGAGTGGTCGCGATCGGTCCGCCCAGCGCGTAGTACTCCTGCACGCGTCCGCCGAGCAGCTCTTCCAGCGGTCCGGGCTGCCGGTCCGGCCACAGTGCGTTGTACTCGTCCTTCATGCCGCTGCGCGGCCCCAGCACGAGATGGCCGCCCTGCTTCACATACGCGATCAGGTGATCGGCTGTCGCCTGCGGCAGCACGTTCAGCGCCGGCGCCACCACCAGCTTGTAGCGGCTCAGGTCTGCCGTCGGCGCGATCACGTCGACACCCTGCGCATCGTGGAGCAGCGGCCGGTAGAACGACACCATCTCCACCACGGGATCGAATTTCGCGGCGTGCCGCTCGAAATCGATCGCCCATCGGCTGTCGAAGTCATGCAGCACCGCAACATTCGCTACCGGCGTGGTGCCGCTCAGCGCCTTGCCCGCCTTCTCGAACTCCGCGCCGATCTGCGCGGCCTCTGCGTAGACCGGCACGGGCTTGCCGTCCGGACCGACGAGCGTGCCGTGATACTGCTCCTGCCCGTTCAGCGCGCTCCGCCATTGCCAATACTCCACCGCGTCGGCGCCGTGCCCGACGGCCTGCCATGCCATGTCGCGCACCTGACCCTTCGCCAGCGGATTGTTGGTGGGGCGCCAGTTCACAAATGCCGGCTGCGTTTCCATCACCCAGAAGTTCTTCTGTTTGTAGCCGCGCGTCAGATCGTGCGCCGCGCCCATGTTTGCCCAGTCGTAGTTGTCGCCGCCGTTGTCTCCGCCCACATAGGCGTCCCATGCGGCGATGTCCAGCACGCTATGGACGACATAGCTGTCAAAGCCGTCGAACCATCCCATCGTGTTCGTCGTGATGAACTGCCGCGGATCGGCATTCGGGCGGATCGCAGAGATCTGGTTTTCTGAATAGCTTTTCCAGGTGTCGCTTACGAAGCGCTTCCAGTCCAGCAGCAGCGCCGGATTCTCCTCCTTCGAGTGTGCCGGTATCTCGTCGAAGTTGTCGTAGGTCTCGCTCCAGTATTTCGTTGTCCAAAGCGTATTCAGCCGGTCGATCGTGCCGTATTTCTTCTTCAGCCACGCATGCCATTGCGCAACCGCGTCCGGATCGAACGAGTCCTCGCCGTATTCGTTGTCCAACTGCCAGCCCACCACGTTCGGATTGTGCCCATACCGCTTCGCCATCGCCTCCGCAATGCCGTGCGCGAGCTCGCGATATTTTGTGCTCGCAAACGAAAACTGCGCGCGGTTCCCATGCTCATCGCGCTTGCCGCTCTCGTCCACGCGCAGCGTGTCTGGATACTTCGTGGTGAGCCACGCCGGCGGCGCTGCCGTCGGCGTGCCCAGCACGATGTACACGTGATGCTTCGCCGCTTCATCAATGGCGTGATCCAGCCACGCCCAGTCGTATTGGCCCTCGGACGGCTCCATGGAACTCCAGGCAAACTCAGCGATGCGCGCCAGGTGGATGTGCGCGGCCTCCATGGTCGCCAGGTCGCGCTGGTTGGTCGCGTCGTTCCACTGCTCCGGATACCATGCCGCGCCCAGCAGAACCGGGGGCGCATCCTGGTATTTTGTGGCCTGTGCGCCAGCCATTTGCGGCAGCAGCAGGACGCCGCAGACCAGCGCAGGAGCAAGAGCGGTACAGCGGGAGGAACGAAGCGTCATCAAGGCCTCTCATGCCAATCGAAGGTGTGTAATCGCTTTCGCTTATAGCCAGCGAACCACGCCCCTGTCAAAAGCCGTGCATTCCCAGCCACTTGTCCGGGCGGCACGCTGGGCCTAACATAGGATTCCCTATCCGGAGACCTATCCCGCAATGCAAGAGCCTGCGCCGCTCGAATCTGAAGTGAGCCCCGGCACCCGCGCGCTCCCAGGCGTCGACGGTGTCCTGGCAGGGCGATTTCAGATCGAGTCCCGCCTGGGCGCCGGCGGCATGGGCGAGGTCTACCGCGCGCGCGACACGACACTCCGCCGTCTCGTCGCCCTGAAGCGCACGCAGCGCAGCGCCTCCGAGGCGGATCGCAAGCGATTCCTCCACGAAGGCCAGCGCGCCTCCGCGCTCAATCATCCCGGCATTGCCGCCGTCTACGACGTCTTCACCGAAGGCGGCGAAGCCTGGCTGGTCATGGAGTTTATCGAGGGCGAAACCCTTCGCTCGCGCCTCGCCCGGCCCATCTCCCACGATGAGTTTCGCCGGATCGCCACCGAGGCCGCAGCCGCCCTGGCCACGGCACATGACAAAGGCATTCTGCATCGCGACATCAAGCCGGAAAATATCATGCTGGCCGCCTCCGGCACGCATCCTGGCCAGGTTAAGCTGCTCGACTTCGGGCTCGCCCAGCAAGCTGTGGACGAAACCATGGACACCGCGACCGCGCTGACCATGGTCGGGATGCTCGCCGGAACTCCGCAGTACATGGCGCCCGAGATACTCAATGGGGAGCCCGCCGACCGCCGCTCCGACATCTTCGCCCTTGGCGTCGTCATGTACGAGATGCTCAGCAGCGGTCATCACCCCTTCGCCGCCGCCACCCCCACCGCGATGATCGGCCAGGTCCTGCACCAGCCGCCACGCCCGCTCGTCTCCACCGTTCCCGCCGCGTATGCCACCATCGTCGGCCGCGCGCTCGCCAAGCTGCCCGCCGACCGCTACCAGACCGCGCACGAAATCGTTTACGACCTCAACCATACCGACCAGGTCCGCTCCCAGCCCGCTGCTGCCATCCCTGGCGCGGCCGCGCCTGCGCAACGCAAGTTACGTTTCCTCCGCAGTGGCATTTTCTACGCCCTCATCGGCATCGCGGCCGGCGTCATCATTCCCTGGTCCTCGTATCTGCTGGAGAAGCGAAGCGCGCACTCTGCCAACACTGCCTCCTCGCCCGCACCCATCGTCGCCGGCACTCTCGCCGTCCTGCCGCCGACCGTCGGCGACGCGTCGGACGCGAAGCTCATTTCCTACGGCCGCGGCCTCGCCGACTCGCTCGCCAGGCGCCTCTCCGCCCTCAGCGTGAATCATGACATCGCGGTTCTCTCGGAGCGGCAACTCCAGGACCGCAAGGCCGTCACGCTCGCCGAGGCAGCGAAGGAGCTTGGCGCCACCTCCGGCCTGGCCATCAAACTCACCCGCGACGGCGACCTTGTCCACGCCACCTACACCATCAGCCAGCCGGACAAGTCGCCCGCCCAATCCAATGCCCAGCCGCGCGTGCTCGCTTCCGGCACGGTCAGCGCGCCGGTCAGCGACATGTTCGCAATCGAAAACCAGCTCGCCACCGCGACGGCCACTGCGCTCAACATCCCCCTCCGCACGGAAGAGCAGCGCGCCCTCGCCGCCCACGGCACCACCTTCCCCGAGGCGTACCAGTACTTCCTCCAGGGCCGTGGATATCTGCTGGAGGCTTATACCCCGGAGAGATTCAACAGCGCCCGGACAATGTTCAAAGAGGCGTTACGCATCGATCCCAACTATGGAGCCGCGCAGGCCGCCCTGGGCGAATCCTGGCTCTACGCTTATGACGACAATCACCAGCAACGGAACATTGGAGAGGCGCGCACGGCATGCAATGAGGCAGTACTGCTGGGAAATGCAGGCGCAGACGGTCACATCTGTCTAGGCACCCTTGCCGAGGAGACAGGGAAGCCAGCCGAAGCCGTGACCGAATACCAGAAAGCCCTGCAACTCGAACCAGCCAGCGACCGGGCCTCTATCGGCCTTGCCAAAGCTTACGAGGAGCTCAATCAACCGGACAAAGCCGAAGCCGTCTACAAGCAGGCCATTGCGCTCCGTCCCAACTACTGGCGCGGCTACGATCAACTTGGCGGCTTCTACTTCCGAACTGCAGATTATGCCAAAGCGGAACAAATGTTCCGTACTGCTACAGAGAAGGATCCGCAGAGCTTCCGTTCCTATAGCAATCTGGCTGCTGCACTGTCGTTTCAGGAGAAAGATGCGCAGTCTGTCGACGCGTTGAAGAAATCCCTCGCTTTGCGGCCGACCGCGGACGGTTTCTATAACCTGGGTGTCGCGCTCTTTCGGCTCCGTCGCTTCGACGAGGCCGCTGAGGACTTTCGCCGCTCCACCGAGCTCGTTCCGGATCGCTACGATATCTGGTCATCGTTGGGTGACGCGGAGTACTATGGCGGACACCGTGACGATGCCACCCGTGATTACAAGAAAGCCATTGTTCTGGCGACAAAACAGCTTCAGGCCACACCAAACGATGCCGGCACACTTGCTGCTCTTGCCGATGCCCATGCCATGATTGGCGATAGCTCGAACGCACTCGATTATCTCAATCGCTCCCTCGCGATCAGTCACAACGACAAAGAGCTGATGTTTGTTGCGGCCAATATTTACAACCAACTCCACCAAACGGGGCCCGCACTTGAGTGGCTTGGCAAAGCAATCGCCGCAGGTTATTCCCGCTCGGTCGTCGCAAAGGCTCCGGCCATGGACAACCTGCGTTCTCTGCCTCGCTTTCAGCAACTCATCCAATCATCGCAACCGCACCAGTAAGTCTTTTACAGGAGAGATAGATGAACAAAATTAAGTGTCCGGACGGCGGGATTGTAACGCTAGGCGAGACGTTCGACTGGGAGAATAATTCTTCTAAATCGGTGGAGATCAGCAACTGCAGCAGCTTTCTGACGCTGTCGTCTTACTCCGTACCGGCGAAGAACGGTTCGACACCCGGCACCGCGTCCGCGACTGTCCGCAGTGACATTACTCCCGGCGACTATACCTACAACGAGAGTCAAAACATCACTGGCGGTACGCCGACCATGAAGGTCAACAGCTCCATGCCGGCATCCGGCTACAGCCGGTGAAAGAAAGGAGACTCGCATGAATCGCCCCTTATCCAACCAGCCCAATTCTTCAGACGAGGTAGAAAACTCGACGCAGGAGGCTCCGGCCTCCAGTGCAGAAAAACCCATCGAGGAAATCGCAGCAACTCAAATCAACCGGAACAATCCACGATTGAACAGGGTTGAAGGTACTCCGACTATGAAAGTGCAGTCCTGATCGCTGCTCTCCTCCCCCGGCCTCACTCAGCAAGGATAGTCACCGCAGTCGTCAGCACCACCAGCACACACCAGAAAGCATCCGCTCCCGCCAGGTGCAGGACCTGCATCCACACCGGCGCTCGCAGCAGCACGTCGAGGCCGCCCAGCGCAAACTGAAATGCCAGCAGCCCCGCGAGCCAAAGCCCCAGCCGGCGGTGCTCCTCATCTGGCGCCGCAAACACCGCGCGCCGCAGCAGCCACAGAATGAAAGCTCCGGCGACCACGGCGCTCAGCGGGTGCAATATCCGCAGCCGCACCAGCCACTCCGATGACCTGGAGAAGTCCGCCGCAAATGCCGCACGCAGCGAAGCAGCAGGGAAGAGCGTGTCGCCCAGCGCGGCGAGCGACCCGGTGACCCCGATCGCCATCGCGGCCGCGAGCCCCGCAATCGCAGGCAGCTTATGCACGAAGCGCACCGCACCGCGCATCACCGCGGTTTTGCGTCCGACGAAATGCGCCGTCAGCGCGAGCGACCCAAGCAGGATCAGCGTGTTTGAAAGATGCAGCGCCAGCATCGGCGGACGCAGCGGCGACGTGCTCTCCGCCGTCAGCCCCAGCTTCACCAGCAGCGCGCCGAGCAGTCCTTCGGTGAATGTCAGCACCAGGCCGGCGACCGCGAAGCTTCGCGCCAGGTGCCCGCGCGGGGTTGCGCGATACACCCACACCAGCAGCAGCACAATCAGCGGCACCTCCGACGGCCCGCTCATCATGCGGTGCGTGAATTCGATGACCGTGGCCAGCCTGGGATGGACCGGGATCACCTGGCCATTGCACAGCGGCCAGTGGTCGCCGCAGCCGGCGCCCGAACCGGTGGCGCGCACCACCACGCCCCACAGCACCACCAGCACGCTGTAGATGACGACAAACCACGCATACCGGCGCAGCCAAACGTGCTCCTCCGCACGCTGATTTCCCGCCACTACCTCGGCCTGTACCGCTCCCGTCGCCATCGCAGCTCCATCTTTGATTTTAAGCCGCCGTCAACCGAACCGGAGCGAAGCGCAGTAGCAGGGCCTGCTTCTTCTTTTGCTCCAATAGAAGTTCTAGGTGTACACTTCTCACCCATAGAAGTCCGAGGGGAAGGTCACCGTAATGGCTCGCGACCAGCAACTCTCCAGCGACATGCTCAAGGGCACGCTCGACATGATGATTCTGCGCACGCTCTCCAGCGGCGACGCGCACGGCCACACCATCGCCAAAGTCATCGAGCGCAGCTCCGAAGACGTCCTCGAAGTCGAGCAGGGCTCGCTTTATCCCGCTCTGCATCGCCTGGAGAACCGGGGCTGGCTCGCCGCCTACTGGGGGGCGAGCGAAAACAACCGCAAGGCCAAGTACTACCGTCTCACTCCGGCCGGCCGTCGCCGTCTCATGCTTGAAGCCGGCCGCTGGCGCCGGATGGCCCGCGCCATTGCACTCGTCATGGGCGAGCACGCAGCCGAGAAAGTAACGGAAGGCGGCACAGAATGAATCCGCTGCGCTTTTTCCGCCGACGCCGTAACGACGCCGACCTCGATCGCGAGATAGCCGCACACATGGAAGCCGAACGCGCCGAGAACATCGCGCGTGGGCTCAGCCCGGAAGAAGCCGACCGCCGCGCTCGAATCAAGTTCGGCTCAGAACGTCGCGTTCACGAAGATCTCTGGCAGCAGAACTCATTCGCCGTTCTCGAAGGTGTTCTGCGTGATTTCAAGTACGCTCTGCGCTCCCTGACAAAGAGCCCCGGATTCGCCGTCACAGTGGTCCTCATCATGGCGCTTGGCATCGGCGCGAATACGGCCGTCTTCAGTGTGATAAATGCAGTGCTGCTCAAATCGCTCCCCGTCGCCGATCCCGGCCGTGTCTTCTATCTCTACATCGACGGTCAGCCCGACGGTGCTACCAACACGGGAAACTCCGATTCATCCTTTTCCTGGCCGGTATATGACGCGTTCCGCCGTCAGGATCACGCGCTCTCCGACGTGATTGCTTATGTTCCGCTCAGCGACAGCGGCAAGACGGCAGTGCGTATAGGCAATGGCCCCGAAGTCGCCGAAGGCGATATGGTCGGCGGAAATTTCTTCTCCAGCCTTGGCGTGCATATCGCACGCGGCCGCGGTTTTAGTGCGCAGGACGAAGCGCAGCACGCGCCCGTGATCGTCCTCAGCTACAAGTATTGGACGCGCCGTTTCTCCCGCTCGCCCGATGTTCTGGGCAGCACTCTCTATGTCAAAGGCGTGCCGCTCGCCGTAGTCGGCATCGCCGCAGAGGGCTTTGAAGGTACTGAGGCCGGCGACTCTGTCGACTTTTGGATTCCGCTCCAGTCCCGCCGTGAGCTGAACGCGTGGGGAACACCGGCTGTCGATGGCAAGACCTTCCTCACACAGCCGAATTGGTGGTGCCTGCGGCTGCTCGCGCGTCTTGCCCCGGGCATCTCGCAGAAGCAGGCTCTCGCGCAGACGCAAACTGTTTTAACCCAGGCTGCCTTTATCGGGATCGGCAATCCGCGACCTGGCCAAAAACCGCCTGTGCTCACTCTCCATCCCGCCAAAGCGTTCCCCGGCTATGAAGAACAGTACGGCACGCCACTCAAGATAATGATGGCCATGGTGGCGCTCGTACTGCTCATCGCTTTATCGAACGTTGCCATGCTGCTCATCGCGCGCAATGCCAGCCGCCAGCGTGAGTTCAGCGTCCGCCTCTCGCTCGGCGCAGGCTCCTCGCAGCTCCTCCGTCAGTTGCTTGCGGAGTCCACGCTGCTTGTTGCGGCTGGCGGCACACTATCCTGGTTTTTCGCCGATGCCGGGACGCATGCGCTGGCCCGCTGGGCGCAGATCGATTCCAGCCTCGCGCCGGATACCACTGCGCTCTTCTTCACGCTCGCCGTCCTCGTGCTCGCTGCGTTGTTTTTCGGCCTGGCGCCCCTCCGCGTCTCGCTTGCCGGCGGCACTGGACTTGTATTGAGAAGCGCATCTGCTGTGACGAATCAGTCTGCCGGGAACTCCCGCAGCGCCCGCGTTGTCGTCGCGCTCCAGTTGGCACTCTGCCTCACGCTGCTCGTCGGTGCAGGCCTGCTTGTCCGCACCCTGCGCAATCTGCAAAACACGCCACTCGGCTTCCAGAGCAGCGGCCTCGTCGCCTTCGGGATCAACCCGCAGCAGACCCGCACGATCGATGAAAGCATCGCCTTCTACCAGCGTCTGCTTGGTAGTCTCCGCGCGCTTCCTGGTGTCGAAGCCGTCAGTCTCAGTGAAAATCGCCCCGGTTCCGGCTGGTCGAGCAACGACGGCCTCCCCATGATTGACGGACACAAGCCGCCAAACTCCGACGGCGAGCAGGGAATGATTCGCATGAACAACGTTGGTCCCGGCTTCTTCCGTACGCTTGGCATCCCCATCCTCGCCGGCCGCGATTTCGCCGATGCGGATACACGTCATTCTGCAGGCGTCGTTATCGTCAACCAGACCTTCGCGCAGCGCTTTCTTCCCAACCAGGATCCCATAGGCCACAACATAGGCAACCGGGAGTGGACCCAGCACGCGCAGATAGTCGGCGTCGTGAAAGATCACAAATATACCGGCATCACCGAGCACACCATTCCCATGCTCTGGATGCCATACACACAAGGCAACAGCGTCGGCGAACTGCATGTCGAGATGCGCGTCGCCGGCGACCCGCTCGCCATCCTCCCCGCCACACAAAACGTAGTGCGCCAGATCGATCCCGACCTACCGCTGCTCCAACCCATGCTTCAGCAGGAGCAGTTTGAGCGCTCCATCTCGCAGCAGATCCTCTTCGCGCGCCTCGCGGAGTGCTTCGGCCTGCTCGCCATCGTGCTTGTCGCCACCGGCATCTATGGCACGCTTGCGTATCGTGTTTCGCGGCGAACTGCGGAGATCGGGGTCCGCATGGCGCTCGGGGCGCAGCGCAGCCAGGTGGTGTGGATGGTGTTGCGCGGCAGCCTCTGGCTCACCGTCATTGGCCTCGTTGCCGGCGCGCCACTCGCCATTCTGATGAGCCACTATCTCGCCTCCGCGCTCTATCAGGTCAAGCCGTTCGACGCCATCACGTACATCGTTGCCATTCTGGGCCTTGCTTCCGTCGCGCTGCTCGCGAGTCTCCTTCCCGCACGGCGCGCCGCGCGTCTTGATCCCATACAAGCCCTCCGCACCGAGTAGGAGACACATCCATGAACCTACTGCGCTTTTTCCGCCGCCGCCGCGACGACGCCGATCTCGATCGCGAGATTGCCACCCACATGGAAGCCGAACGCGCCGAGAACATCGCGCGTGGGCTCAGCCCGGAAGAAGCCGAGCGGCGGGCTCGAATCAAGTTCGGCCCGCAGCGCCGCGTACACGAAGACCTTTGGCGGCAGAACAGCGTCGCGCCGCTCGAGAACCTCGCGCGCGATCTCCGCTACACCATCCGCACGCTCGCCCGCACACCGGGCTTCACCATCACGGCCATGCTGGTCATGGCGCTTGGCATCGGCGCCACCACCGCGCTTTTCACCGTGGTTCGCTCTGTGCTGCTCAATCCGCTGCCCTACGCGAACTCCTCACGCCTCGTCTCGCTTTACGAAAGCGACCCAGTCAGCAACGACCCCACACCCTGGGACCCGGTCGCCGGCGGCGTCTTTCACGAGTGGCAGCGCGCAACGCAGAGCACCGCGCAGATGGCCCTCCTCTCTCCCTGGCAGGGCTATAACGTCTCCGCATCCGGCGGCCAGTTGCCGGAATCCATCAGCGCCGCCTTTGTATCCTGGAATCTATTCCGAGTCCTCGGCGTCGCACCCGCGCTTGGCCGCGATTTTCTCGCCTCCGACGATCAGCCCAATGCACAGGCGACCGCCATCCTCTCCAACTCGTTCTGGAAGCGCCGCTTCGGAGCCGATCCGGCCATCGTCGGCAAGAGCGTTTACCTGGATGCGAAGCCATACACCATCATCGGCGTCATGCCGGCGTCCTTCGCATGGAACTTCAACGCAAAGACCCAACTCTGGACCGCCGCAGGCCATGAAGCTCCTTCCCTGATGAGTGTCTTCGACGATCACGAATTCCTGGTCGTCGCGCGCCTTGCCCCCGGCGCTACGATCGCCGCTCTGGTCAATCAGGTGGACACTGTCCAGCGCAACATCAAGCTCGCGCACCCTGATCCCGCGGTGCACACCCGCGCCGTCGGCCGGCCACTGCTCGACTCCATGGTTGAAGACTTCAAGACGCCGCTCTACACGCTGCTCGCCGCCACTTTCTGCGTGCTGCTCATCGCCTGCCTCAACGTCGCCAATCTGCTCGTCGCTCGCTCGGCTGCGCGGCAGAAGGATCTCGCCATCCGTGCCGCGCTCGGCGGCACGCGCTGGCGTCTCATCCGTGAGCACCTTACCGAATCGCTTGTGCTCTCCATCGCCGGAGGCGCGCTCGGACTGCTCCTCGCCTGGGCCGCGCTCGCCTGGCTCCAGCACTCGAAGATCGACATCGCCCGCGCACAGGAGGTTTACCTCAACTGGTGGGCTCTAGCCTTCGTCATCGCCATATCTGCTATCAGCGGACTCGCTGCCGGCCTCATCCCCTCATTCAGCCTGCACGCCGGCCAGCTTGTTGAATCACTGCAGAGTTCCTCGCGCTCCCACTCCGGAAGCCGCAGCCGCGCCCGTCTGCGCAAAGCTCTGCTCACAGCGGAAGTCTCGCTCACCGTCGTGCTCCTGCTCGGTGCCGGGCTCCTGCTCAAGAGCTATCAGCAGCTCCGCACGCGCGATCTTGGCTGTGCGGCCGACAACGTGCTCACCGCAGGGTTCAGTCTTCCTGATGCGCACTACGAGAAGCGCGTGCAGAAGGTCGCCTTCATCGAACAGCTCCTCGCCCGCGTTCGCGCGCTCCCCGGCGTGCAGGGCGCAGGTCTCTCCACCTCGCTGCCCACCTGGGGCTGGGGCGGCGACAATCTCATCACCATCGTCGAGCATCCGCCGCTGCCGAAAGGGCAGGGCATTGACTTTATGCGCCGCGCCGTCGATCCCGGCTACTTTGCGGCGCTGCAGATACCACTCATGCGCGGCCGCTACTTCCGCAGCGACGAACGCCTCGATCATACGCAATTTGCCATCATCAGTGAATCCGCTGCGAAATACTTCCCCGGCGAAGATCCCATCGGCCGGCATTTGAAGATTGATATCCAGGGACCGCAGGCGAAGCCCTATGAAATCGTGGGTGTCGTCGGCGACACACGCTGGAACATCACCGAGGCCCCGCGTCCTACCTTTTATGTGCCACTGCTCAGCGGCGACTTCAACTTCGCCGGCCTCGCCGTGCGCGGCAACAGCAATGTCGATGTCGAATCGCTCGCGTTGCCTATCCAGAAAATCTTCAGTCAGCTCGACCCCGACCTTCCCGTCTCCGACGTTCTCACCATGCAGCAGAACATTGGCAAAGCCACTCTGCAGGACCAGTTCAACTCCATCCTCGTCCTCACCTTCGCGATCATTGCGCTGGTGCTTGCTGCGGTCGGTCTCTACGGCGTGCTCTCGTATCTCGTCACCCAGCGCACGACAGAGCTCGGCATCCGCATGGCGCTTGGCGCGCAGCGCGCGGAGGTCATGCGCCTCACGCTCTCCGATGGGCTTGCGCCGGTCTTTATCGGCCTGCTTGCCGGTCTCGCCGGAGGCACGGCCGTGGTGCAGCTCGTTCGCTCCATGCTCTATGGCATGAGCCCCTTCGATTGGACCGTATTCACCACGGTCGTGATCGTCCTTGGCGCTACCGCTGCGGCTGCCTCCATCATGCCCGCATGGCGCGCCACTCGTTTAGACCCGGCACAAGCACTGCGTACCGAATGAGACCCAATGAGGGTTCTCTATTCCGAGCAGAGCGAAAGGTGGGATCAATCCTTTACGAACACCCGAACACCGTAGGGCTCAAGCCGCACCGGCCCTGATACGGGGGAGCGATCCAACGCATTTACATACGTTCCCGGCAGAGTGACAGATTGCTCATTCGCCGTGTGGTTCAGCACATACGTCCACGCCTGCCGGTCTGTGCGCCGCGTCGTCACCTCCACACCCGGTGGAGCCTCGATCGTGCGCGGCACGCCGGCCTGCGCGATAAGCGTCAGCATCACGCGCATGAGTTCGGCCGGCTCCAGGTGCGCTCCCAGGTAGATCGCCTTTCCCTTGCCGAAGCTGTTCCACGTAACCGCGGCCTTGCCGGCGTATGCTCCCCCCGTGTAGCTCGCCAGCACGTCGGCCTTCTTCGCGTCGAGAATGTCCGCCCATACATGGCACTCCGCATTCGCGCCCGCCGGCGGTCCCTTAAACTCAACCGCCTGCTTCTCCGAATAGATCGGTTGATAATCCACCAGCTCCACGCCCATCACATCGCGCAGCAGTCCGGGCAGTGGCGTGTTTACCATCCGGCTGTGCTCATCCTTCACGCCCAGCCGGAAGCCCGCGATAAATGTGCCGCCGCCCTGCACATATGCGCGAATGCGCTCTGCCTGCTCGCGCGACACGATGTACATCGCCGGCGCGCACACCACCTTGTAACGCGAGAGATCCTTCGTCGCGTCCACAAAGTCGATGCCCGCGTGCGAAGCAGCCATAGCTGCATGCCAGGTCCCGATCTCGCCGCCGTATTTCAACTTTGGCTGGCCGGGCTGGATGGCAAGCGCCCACGCCGCATCGTTGTCATAGCACAGCGCCAGTGCGGCATCGTAGGGCGCCTCCAGCGCCTCGCGCCTCAACCCTTTCAACTCCGCAATCGTCCGCTGAATCTCGTCGAAGCCCGGACTGTGCGAGCGATCGTGCCGCAGCAGTCCGTGCCAGTATTCCTCCGCGCCGAAGTTCGCCGTGTCCCAGCGGAAGTAATTGATCCCCATCGCGCCATGAGCCACCGCCTGGTACGACCACAGCCGCAACTGGCCCGGCTCCGGCTGTGGAGAAAAGATCGGCTGTCCCGCCTTGCCCGACTGTTCTTCCATGATGAGGAATGGCTTGCCATCCTTTACGCTGCGCGAAAGATCATGCCCGTACGCGATGGCCGATGCCACCACTTCCGACGGCGCATCCGTTCCCGAGTCCGAGCCGTTCCAGTGGATCGCCGCAAACCCCGGATAATTGTCCGACGCCACAAAGTCCAGGTCGCGGTACAGATCGCGCATGTTGATCGTTTCCACCTGGCACACATTGTTTGTCGTGATGAAGTGCCTGGGGCACTCTTTGCGCAGCATCGCCAGTTGCTCGCCCATGAACGACACATTGGCATAGCTCTGGTAGCGGTCATAGTCCAGCGCATGCCCCGGGTTCGGCGGCGCGCCCGAGGGGAGGGGAACGGGAATTTGTGCCCAATCCGTGTACGTATTGCTCCAGAAGACCGTGCCCCACGCTTCGTTCAACGCATCGAGTGTGCGAAATTTTTCGCGCAGCCACTGCTGAAATCCCACGCGGCAGTACTTGCAGTAGCAGCGCCCGGAACTGCCCAGCGTGAACTCATTGTCGATCTGCCAGCCAATGATTCCCGGTGTCCCGGCGAATTGCTTTGCCATCGCGGTCGCGATTGTCAGCGAGAGTCGCCGGTAAGCCGGATTGGTCGGACAAGTAAAGCGTCGCGAGCCCGGACTCAGCGTCTCGCCATGGTCGTTGACCATCAGGATCTCGGGATACTTCTCCGTGAGCCATGGCGGGGGCGCCGCCGAGGGAGTTCCAACGATCACCGCGATCCCATGCGCGTGCAGGATGTTGATTGCGCGCGAGAGCCACGCAAAATCGAAGCGGCCCTCGGATGGTTCCATGAGCGCCCAGGCAAACTCGGCGACGCGCACATTTGTAATGCCCATCGCAGCCATCTGTTGCGCGTCGTCTTCCCAGAGGTGTTCCGGTGTCTGGTCGGGATAGTAGTCAGCGCCGAACAGGAGCGGCGATTGCGCGGAAGAAACGTTTTCTATCGCACTCACGGAGAAAGAACTGGCCCTCGTTGCACGGGCAACAAACGTCGCCGCCGTCGCCGCACCTCCTACCCAAAGAAAACGCCGCCGATCCATCCGCTTTCCTCCGGTCATCAATATAGGCGATAAGCAAAGTGACGAGTAGAGGCGAATCATTGAGATTTCCGGTTTCCCGGTCATCCGCTCAAAATCTTTCGGGTCCGGCTATTGCAGATGTACAGCCGCCCCTCAAACACTGATTTCGAGGTGCGATGGATTTTTCTTCAGGAACGAAGCGCCGATTTCCACGCTGCGTTGCTTCAGGAAATTTAGCCGCGTATGCGATCAGAAGAGATAAGGCACCAGGGCTGCGGTATGACGGGCATAGGCGGCGTAAGTTTCCCCAAACTGGGAGCGCATCCATTGCTCCTCCATACGGAGCTTGCGCCAGAATATGAGGAAGACGAGGACGAAAACGATAAACCCGCGCACCTCGGAGAGGGCGATCGCGGTGCCAAGGAACCCAGCCAGGATGCCGGTGTAGATTGGGTGACGGACCTTGGCATATGGCCCGGTGCTGATCAGCTCGTGTCCCTGCTTGATTGTGATGGAGCGGCTCCAATTGCTGCCCAGGTGCTCTCGCGCCCAGACCGCGAAAAGAAGGCCGGCGATCATGACGGCAGCTCCCAGCCAGAACGGCCAAAGCCCAACCGGCCAGATTTGAAGATAGAGCCAGCGCAGCGGAATGCGTGTCGTCGAGAGCAGGATAATCGCGATCAGGAAGATGACGACGCGCAGGATACGGGAGGCGACAGGCTCGATACGTCGGTTGGCTTTCGTGTGGACGGCTTTGATCTGCCAGTAGATGGAGAACGCGATCCAGAGAACTGGAGAGAAACTTTCGTAGAACCAGAGCACACAGGATGTTACGCGGCCGCGCCACGGGGAGTTCCAGAGGGCGATCTGCGGGAATCGCAGCTCCTCGTACCCATTTTTGTATGCACGACCAGGGGCGCAGCGAAGACTTCGCCCTAATTCTTTTGCTGAGACGACTTTGCTCGTAAGTTAAATAGATAGACTACTTTAGCCACCCGAAGCCCCCTTAAAACCCTGAATTCTGAATAGCTTACAGGTCGCCTCACCGGGAACCGGAGGGGGAGGGGTGGTCACGTTACCCACCGGCAAGCTGCCGGGCCCGCTCCGTCGCCCGCATCACCGCCTTGATCAGCGTCACACGCAGGCCGCCTTCCTCGATCTCCAGAAGGCCGTCGGCTGTACAACCAGCCGGCGTTGTCACCGCGTCCTTCAGCAGCGCCGGGTGCTCGCCTGTCTCGAGCACCATGCGGGCTGCACCATAGGTGGTCTGCGCGGCGAGCAGTGTTGCGGCGTCGCGCGGCAGTCCGACCTTGACGCCAGCTTCGGCCAGGGCCTCGAGGATGATGTAGATATACGCCGGTCCCGAGCCGGAGAGCCCGGTCACCGCGTCCAGGTGCTTCTCGTCCACCTGCACGGTGCGGCCCACGCTCTCAAAGAGTGACGCCGCCAGTTGCAGATGCTGCACCGTCGCATAACGGCCGCCGGCCAACGCGGTCATCCCGGCGCCCAGCATCGCGGGCGTGTTCGGCATCGCGCGCACCACCGGCATGCCCAGTAACTCGGTCGCATCTTCGATCGCCTTCGTTTTTACTGACGCGGCAAACGAGATGATCAACTTCTCCGGCGTCAGCACCGGCTTGATCTGACGGATTACGTCGATGACGGTGAACGGCTTTACGCCGATGAAGATCAAGTCGGCATCACGCGCGGCGGAAACATTGTCGGTCGTCACCGAAACCTTCAGCCGCTCGGCCAAGTTCGTCGCGCGGTTGTCGTGCTGCACGGTCGCCGTGATCTGGTCGGCAGCTAAGCGACCGCTGCGGATGAGGCCCTCGACGAGGATCGAGCCCATTTTGCCGGCGCCGAGCATGGCGACGCGCTTGTTCAGGCTCGTGCTGGTTGTCTGTGCAGAGGACTGCGTTCGGTCCGTCATCTATCTACTCTACTGTGTCTTCCCGGAGTTAGAGCCCTGCTGCGATGCGATCCACGTGTCCACCCGCTGCTCCACGACGTCCAGCGGCAGCGCGCCGGCGTCGAGGATGGTGTCGTGGAATCCGCGGATGTCGAACTTCGGTCCCAGCGCTTTCTGCGCTTTGGCTCGGAGTTCCAGGAACTTGAGCTGGCCGATCTTGTAGCCCAGCGCCTGCCCCGGCCACGCGATGTAACGGTCCACCTCCGCCTGCACATTGGTGTCGTCGATGGCGGAATGCTGGTGGAAGTAGTCGACCATCTGCTGCCGGCTCCAGTGCTCTGAGTGCACGCCGGTGTCGACCACCAGCCGGATCGCCCGCCAGATGTCGGCCTCCAGGCGGCCATAGTCGCTGTAAGGATGGTGTAGAAGCCCACGTCCTTGCCCAGGCGCTCAGCATACAGGCCCCAGCCCTCGGTGTAGGCCGTGTAGTAGTTGTGCTTGCGGAACTCCGGCACATCCGTGAGCTCCTGCGCGATGGAGATCTGCAGGTGATGCCCCGGCAACCCCTCGTGGTACGCCACCGCCTCTGCCGTCGTGAGCGAGCGCTGCGCGTAGTTATAGGTGTTCACGAAGAACGCTCCGGGCCGCTTGCCATCTGGAGTGCCGTCCTCGTAATAGGCCGCCGCCTGGTCCTTCGCCATAAAGTCAGGCACCGGCTTGATATCGAGTGGCGCCGTCGGGAGCCGCCCGAAAAGCTGAGGCAGTTTCGGCTTCATGCCATCGATGTAACCGCGATAGACGGCGATCAGCGCTTCGGGCGAAGTCGCGTGCAGCTTCGGATTATTGGGGATCGATGCGCGCAGTGCCTTCAGGTCGGCGAAGCCGAGCTTCTTCGCGATCGCGGTCATCTGCGCCTCGTCGTCGGCCACCTGCTGCTCGCCGATTTTGTGGATCTGGTCCGGCGTCAGATCGGTCGTGGTGCTCATGCGTACACGGAAGCGGTAGTACGCATCGCCATCGGTCAGTGACCAGATGCCCGGCTCGGTGCGCCCGTGCGGGACGTACTGCGCCTTGAGGAAGCGCCCGAAGCGTGCATAAGCGGGAAGTACCTGCTTCGCGATCGCAGCCAGCACCTGCTGACGAATTTCCTGCTGCTGCGCGGCCGATATCGCGGCAGGGAACTTCTTGAGCGGGAGCGCGAACGGCGAGTCTTCCGGCTTCTGCTGCGCGAGGGTGTTGACCTGAACCAGCACCTTCTCCAGCAGATACTTCGGCGGCACGCGGTTGTCGTCCATGCCTGTCATCATGTCGTCGGTGATCTGGGTAAATGCTGTCGGAATCCTGCCGAGCCGCGCGATGTAGTGCTCGTAATCCGCCTCGCTATCGAAGCTCAGGAGCGGAACGAGCTGCGGCAACCCGAGTTGCAGGCCATTGAACTGATTTACCGGCATCTCCCAGGGCTTGAAGCGGGCCTCTTCCTGCTCGTCGATCAGCTTGCGTACCAGCAGGTCTTTGCTGAGTTGCTCCTGGTCGGGCAGACCTGCGGAGTCGATGGCGCCGAGCCGGTCCAGAAAGCCGCGATCGTGCTCGAGATGCGAGTTATAGCCGGCAACGGAGTAGTCGCTGAGCTGATCGTCGTATCGCTTGTCGCCCAGCGAGGAGGCAAACTCGGGCGAATCCTTCAGTTCCTGCTCCCAATAGTCGGAGAAGACCGCGTTCAGCGCCTTCTCGCGCTGGCTGACCGTGGAGGAAGAAGCGGCCGCGGGAGGCTGTTGCGGCAGGGTCTGCGGCAGGGCGACAGCGGCCGCGAATAGACAGGCGGTTACGAACATGAAGGCAGGGTCCTTGAAGGGAATGTCTATCCACGATACCCCCATAGGCCCAGGTGCGGAATTGCAGCGCTAGCCGGGGGAGACTAACTGTGCGACTTGGTGTGCGGATTCCGAGAGCGTGTGGATTGCACGTCGGAGTCAATCACGCCGTCGCGGATGTGCACGATGCGATGCGCGTACTCGGCAATATCCGGCTCGTGGGTCACCAGCACGATGGTGTTGCCCCGGGCGTGCAGATCATCGAACAGCGCCATGATCTCGTCGCCGGTCTTGGAGTCGAGGTTTCCGGTAGGCTCGTCGGCCAGGATGATCGAGGGCCGGTTGACCAGCGCGCGCGCAATGGCCACGCGCTGGCGTTGTCCGCCGGAGAGCTCATTGGGCTTGTGGTTCATGCGCTCTTCCAGATTGACCGAGCTCAGCGCCGCTTTCGCCCGCTCGATCCGCTCCTCGGCGGGCGTGCCGTTGTAGATCAGCGGCAGCTCGACATTGTGCAGCGCGGTGGCGCGGGCAAGCAGGTTGAAGGTCTGGAAAACGAAGCCGATCTCCTTGTTGCGGATACGCGCCAGCTCGTCGTCGTTCAGCTCGCTGACCAGGTGTCCGTTGAGCCAGTATATTGCCCTTGGTCGGCGTATCCAGGCAGCCGATCAGGTTCATCAGGGTGGATTTGCCCGAGCCCGAGGGCCCCATGATGGCGACATACTCGTTGTGCCGGATGCGCAGGCTGATGCCGCACAGCGCATTGACCTGCTGGTCGGGGCCCATGTCGTATGTCTTCCACAGATCCTCGACGACGATGACGTCGCCCTGGGCGGGCCTGTCTGGCTGTCGTCGGCTTGCGTTGGCAGCTCGTTGGTGTCGATGCCGCCATCCGGGCTCCTGTTCTGCTCTGTAACTGCATGCTCGCTATCTGCCAGTGTATGTTAGTAGACGATTCCGTTGTCTGGGTCGCAGCTTCGCATCTATTGTCCCGCTTCACTTTGACGTTCCGTTCTTCAGCGTCTCGCAGCATCTTGTACGGCCCAATGACGATCTCATCGCCTGCTTTCAGGCCGCTGGTCACTTCAATATCCGTGGTGCCGGTGATGCCGGTGGTGACGGGAACAAAACTGCGACTGCAGCTTGCCGCCGTTCGATGCTGCAGCACGAAGACGCCCTGTACCGGGGCATCCTTGCGCGGCCGGCGGTCGAGATGCGGCATTCACGGTCTGCATCGTGGCTGCCTTGCTCTCAGCGAGGCCGCCGTCGCGCATGGCCAGCGCCTGAATGGGAATCGCGAGCACGTCTTGCCTTGTCGCGGTGGTGATCTTCGCCGTGTGGAGAGCCCGGGCCGCAGATCGTCGCAGGTGTTGGTCAGCGTGACCACGACCTTGAAGTCCTTAGCTTCCTCGGTGCCGGTGGTGCTCTGGCTGGTGGCGATGCCGGTGGAGCGAAGAATTGCCTGGTCGCCGACCTCGGTCACGTGTCCCTTGAAGACCTTGCCCGGGAAGGGCATCGACTGTCACATCGACGGTCTGGCCCATGGCTGACGTTCACGATGTCGGTCTCGTCCACCTTGACCTCGGCGGTGATGACGGAATGTCGGCCAGGGTCATCAGCGTGCTGCCCTGGGCGTTCTGAATGCCGACCACGACCGTCTCTCCTTCGCGCACCGGAATATTGGTCACAATGCCATCGAAGGGCGCGAGCGCTGACGGTCTTGTTCAGCGCATCGATATTGCTGCGCAGGGTGGCCTCGGCGTGCTCAGCGTGCCCCGCGCGGAGGCGTTTGTGCCTGGGCCTGCACCAGCGCGGCTTTGCTCTGCGCCAGGCGTGGCTACGTCGGTGTCGTAGGCGGCTTTCTTGGAGTCGTATTCCGACTTGGCGATCAGCTCGGCTTTATAGAGGGCCTGCGCCGCGCTGCCAGTCGAGCATCTTCTGCTCCAGGTCGGCCTTGCGCTGAGCACGGTGGCTTCGGCCGTATTTTCCGCGGCGAGGTAGGAAGACAATATCGGTGTCGGCGGAGCGATGCTGGCCTTCTGGGCGTCGACACCGGCCTCTGGCTTGCACGCTCTCGACGGTCGCCAGAATCTGCGCCCTTCTTCACGTGATCGCCTTCTTTCACGTAGAGGTGGGTGATGCGGCCGAAGGAGGTCGGCTCCGATGTTGACGTAGGTTTTGGGCTTGATCTGGCCGGTGCCGCTGACAATGGAAACCAGGTTTTCGCGAACGACCTTGCCGGTAAGCACTTTGGTATACCCGACTGGGCGCGCATGAGGCACCACGCGGCAATACCGCCACCAGCACAACCCCGGCAGCAGATGACAGGATCTCTTAAGTATTCATGCTTAGGTTGACCCGCAATCCTCGTTAATGGCGATCGAAATCCGTGTAGAAGCAACGTAAGGTTACGGCTTCTGTGCCGAAGAGTAGTTCCCGGGAAGGCGGCTACCGAGTTGTGCATGACCCCGTGGCCTGCCCAATCAGCGGCAAAGCGGTGCCCTCTTAATGATATCAAGGTCCATGCATGTGCCTCAATTGTGCGAATCGAACGCCTGGTCTCACTTTTGTCTGCTCGAATCAGCTGTCGCGACCCCGTGTAGAACCATTAAAATGGTTGCACTGACCAGGAGTATCAGCGCAACCTATGTATAGGGTTCAGTCCACCCTTATCTGTTGCTTTTGACTTGGCTGCTTGTCGCCTCGCTTCTTCCGCGCAGCACTCGCAGGCCAGCAGTCCGGCTCGCCCGCGGAGGCAACGCAGCAGACGTCCGAGCAACCTGCTCAGGACCCGCTTGAGCACACCACTCGAGCGACAAAGAAAAATTCAAGCAGCAGAAGGAACTGAGGAACGAATTAAAGGGTCCCTATAAGAAGTGGCTGGACGAGGATGTCCGCTGGATCATCACCGATCAGGAGACTGAAGGCATTCAAGAGCCTGTCGAACGACGAAGAGCGCGAAACTTCATCGAGAATTTCTGGCGGCGGCGCAATCCCGATCCCGAGTCTCCCGGAAAACGAATTTACGTGAAGAGCACTACCGCCGTATCGCGTATGCCAACGAACATTTCGCCGCCGGCAAGCCAGGTTGGAAGACCGACCGCGGCCACATGTATATCGCCTACGGCAAGCCGGACAGCATTGAATCGCACCCCAGCGGCGGCACATACGAGCGGCCCATGGAAGAGGGTGGCGGCGAAACCTCGACCTTCCCTTTGAGAGTATGGCACTACCGGTACATCGAAGGCATCGGCGAAAACATCGACATTGAGTTTGTGGACACCTGCATGTGCGGCGACTACCACATGACG
Source organism: uncultured Acidobacteriaceae bacterium (assembly GCA_963836835.1). Taxonomy (GTDB): domain Bacteria; phylum Acidobacteriota; class Terriglobia; order Terriglobales; family Acidobacteriaceae; genus KBS-83. Next base: position 622,623 of record CAWILE010000001.1, read on the forward strand.
CTGGACCGTTCAGAGAAGGATGCCCTGCTGCACGTGCCGGGCGCCGGCGCGACGCTGGGCGAGCAGATGGGACACTCGAAGAGGACCGACCGTTTCAACGGCGGCCTGGAGAATCTGGGCCTGGGCCCGATGAAGCGACCCGAACCAGGCCAAGGAGTTCGACCGCCTGGAGCAATACGCAAAGCTGCAGGCCCCTCCGCCGATCAAGTTCAAAGATCTGGAATCGTTCCTGGTGAACCACAAGGTTCTGAGCGGGCCATTCTTCCCCTTTGAAGTTCGGACCGACTACGTGAAGGTGACCGAGGATACGGTCTGGTGCCGCTGACCATGCAGATCAGGAACAGGACATCACATTCAACACCAAGGACGGCGTATCCAAGGGCGAGGTGAACGTTCTGGGCCGCGTCGCCACCATTACCGACCACGTGGTGCAGACCTTCGAGCAGACACTCTGAAGTGGAGGAGCCGAGCGAATTGCTGGGTAAGGCGCTCGACAGGACTCAGGTCACTGGTGGGCATTGCCGCTGCAGTCCCGGCCGGTATCGCGTGGATATCGCGATCAAGGATGTGAACAACCCGGACCACGTAGGTACCTGGGCGCAGGGAATCGTGGTGCCCAAGTACGACGATGAAAATCTCTCGGCATCCTCGTTGATTCTGGCCGACAAGATGGAGCAGGTGCCGACCAAGCAGATCGGCGCCGGGCAGTTCATCATCGGCAATACCTTACGTGCGTCCCCGGGTGAGTTCGGGCCATGCGGATGCCGGTCAGCTTCCATCGCAACCAGAAGCTGAACTTCTGGATGCAGGTCTACAACCTGGGGATCGACGACAAGAGCAAGCAAAATGCCGCCACGATCCAGTACCAAATCATGGATATGGACAGCAACAAGACCGTTATGGATACGTCGGAAGACAGCAAGTCGATCTCCCAAATCCGACCAGGTGACGGTCGAGCATTCCGTGCCCCTGGCCAGTCTGAGCCCGGGCAAATACAAGGTAACCATTAAGGTGAATGACAGCGTTAAAAAGCAGCAAATAGCCGAATCGGCACCGTTCACGGTAGACTAAGGGGCAAGTTATACCGGGGTCGTTCCGGGTGCCGTCCAGGCCCGAACTGCGGAAGGGGTGGCAGCGACTCAGCAGTGAGACAGCAGTTTGTCCAAATCGCCTGTTCGATTCTGGCCTCCGCCGCCTTGGTTACCCCCGCCTTGGCGCAGAGTGAGACCGCATCCGTTTCCGGACTGGTGCGCGACCGTGGCGGCGCGCCGCAGATCGACGCACTAGTTCAACTCATGCGCGCGGATTCTTCCGTCGTCGCAGTGGCGCACACGGATGCGCATGGCGTTTTCCTGCTGGAAGACCTTCTCCCCGGCGTGTATCAACTCAAGGCCTCTGAAGAGTCATTCCTGCCTTCGCTGCGGCAGAATCTGCGTGTCCTGGCCCACCACAAGACGGTCGCGAATGTCACATTGAGCACGCTGTTTGACGCTGTGCAGTGGCTGCCAGCGGAGAGGCGCAGCGCAGGCGAGCCCGCCGACGATTGGAAATGGACGCTGCGATCGGAGACGAATCGTCCGGTGCTTCGCTTCTCGGACGAAGGGCCCATGATGGTTTCCGAGGGCAATGGACCGGCTCAGAGCCGGGCCCGCGTTACGACCAGCGGCGGATTGCGTGATTTCGGCGATGGCGGTCTCCGCCACGGACTGGAATATGAGGGTACGGGTGCGAAAGGTGAGCACACGCTGCTGCGGACTTCTCTGAATGTCACGGATGGCCTGCAAGCTGAATACATGGCGGCCTACGAGAATGAGATTGGCGCGGGAAGGGTCGTCCGGATGGTGGCTGCCTACACAGATATGCCGGACCTCACCGGCGGTTCCTATGGGGCCGGGCGTTTTCAATCGGCAAGCCTGCGGACCGCGGAAACGAACGATCTCACTCCGATGTTGCGCGTGGAGATTGGAAATGAGCTGCTGGCCACGCGAGTGGTAGGCGTGCAGGGAGGAACCGAGGTCGCCGGGCGTCCATTCGGATCTCTGATGATCCATGGGGACGATACGACGCTCGCCTATCGCGTGTCCACTTCGCGCACGGCGCAGGATGCCGCCGCTCTCGCGGATGACGAAACGCTGATGGCTCCGGTGGCGCAGCGTGCCGATCATGCCACGCTCGAACATGGTCTCCACCAGGAGATTCGTTTCCGCCACAAGTCGGACAAGGGCGCGACGATCGAGGTGCTGGCATTCCACGATCATCTGGTGAATCCGCTGGTGGAGGGAAGCGGCTCCATCAGCGACGCGGATGCCGGTTCCGGCGATGTGCTGATCGATCCCGTTTCCGGGGCATTCCGGACAGCCGCAATGAGCTATTCCGGCTACGGATTTTCTGCGGGAACCACGATTCCTCTGGTCTCGATGATTGCAGTCTCGGGAGAACTGGAAGCCGGGTCTGCATTGGAAGATTCTGTTGCGAATTCGGATTCGGCCAACGAAGCAAGATCTGTAGCGCAGATGGTTTCGGCGCTGCATCCGCGGATGACTCCAGCGGTTACGGTTGCAGCCGAGGGCAATGTGCAGAAGGCCGGTACCTACTGGCGCGCCTCCTATCGCTGGCAGCCGGTGAATACGGTCACTGCTGTGAATCCGTATGCTTCACGAGCGAGCGATGCATATCTGAGCTTGCTGCTGCGTCAGCCGATCCGTGTCGGGCGTATTCTGCCGGGCAATACACAGGCTGTCATCGATATGCGCAATCTGCTGGCACAGGGATACTGCCCGTTCGTGACACCGGACGGCAGCACGCTCTTTTTCGCCCAGGCAGAGCGCTCCATCGCAGGCGGCATCGCCTTCACGTTCTGAGTTCAGCGTGATATAAACAAAGGAGCAGGTAACCTCCTTACCTGCTATTCGCAGCACCCTTCCGCTCCATCTGGACGCGTAGCTCAACTGGCAGAGCATTCGACTCTTAATCGACAGGTTGTAGGTTCGATTCCTACCGCGTCCACCAATCAAACCCAATCCTATCCGTCAGATACCGACTAAGACCTGCTTGCTCTATTTGCGTCGTTTTAGAAAACCTGACCAAAAACCTGACCAAACTTTTTTCGTTGGTTACGCTGATTGATGGCCTCTCGCAGCGGCTCCAGTTCTTGGTGTTGGTACGGCTCCATCGATTTCAAGTCGACATGGCCCATGGACTTGGCGACGGCAAAGGCATTGCGGCTCTTCTCCATCGTGTACGTTCCATAGGTGTGTCGAGCGGAATAGGGCACCAGCTTCTTGTCCAGTCCAGCTCGATCGCGTGCCGCCTGGAAACCCTTCGCAATGGTCATCAAGTGTCCGGATCTTGATCGTGAGGATGGAAATACCCAGCCTTCCTTGCGGTCTCCGCACCACTGCCGAAGCATGGTTTTCGTTCGCTCGCTCATAGCTACAAAGCGTCGCGCCTTATCGGTCTTGCCTTCAGGTATCCAGATGCGGTCGGCATCCCAATGAAGGTGTTCGATCCTCATGGGAAACACCTCATCAGGCCGCATTCCGCAATCCTGCAGGATCACCATCACCAGCCAAGCCTGTTCTCGACATCGCCTGGTTCGACGATGCTTGATCGGCTCCGCATAGGCTTGTTCAAGGTGATCCTCTGTGCGCTCGTCGATCAGCCGGTCCCTGCCAAGAGCTTCGGCCAGCGTTATCTTGGGTTTCTCGCGCAGTAGCTTCCATTCGATCGCCTTGCTCTGCATGCGATTGAGCGTTCGCAGGGCTTGGTTAATGTAGTGGCCGGTGCAAACAACCAATTCCTTCTTCGTTGCGCATCTCCCTTCTTCGACTTTTTTCTTTCGGTCGATGACCGGACGCCTAAAGATTACTGACTCAGCGACATCCTGCGAGATCTGGTCCAGACGCATTCCGGCGAGCTTGGAGAAGTTCAACAATCGCCAACCGTAGTGGTAGTAGCGCTTTCCATTTCGGCTCAGGCGTTGGGAACTGTCCACCCATTCCAGAAATCGACTCGAAAAATCCCTGAGGACCGGTGGTCTCTTCTGACGCACATCACTGGCACTGCCTTCCCGAAGGCGAGCCAGCAACGTGGCTTCGACAACCGCTGCTGCGGTTCTCTTGGTTTGCTTCGTACTATTGCGGTACCGTTTCCCTTCGAAATAGAAGGAGTACCACCAATAGCGACTATCCGGCGGCTGAAAGAGAGACAAGGTGTTCCTCCGTGATTGCCCGCACAGACGGAATACGCTCGCTCTGGTGGATGAACTGTTCCACCTCGGCCTTATCATAGCGAACACTGCGTCGCATCTTGTACCACTTCGGCCCGACACCGGAACATCGCCATTGACGTAGAGTGCCTTCGGGTATTTCGAGGAGAACGGATAATTGCTTTGTGTTCATGAAGTTGCGTGTTGCTTGGATCTCGCGCATAGGATTTCGACTCCGTTGAAGAACTCGCCTGCACACAAGGCTTGATGAAGAACGTGCGCTATCTGTGTAAAACCGGTCCTCAACTCGGTCAAATGGCACACTTCCCAAACGGGGTTACCGCCTTGCGGGGACCGGTGGTGACGCGAAACTCCGCACCCACGCAGCAAGAAGTTGCGTTTATCGCAACTCCGAATCAGTCGAACAGCGAAATCGCTACCGCATAAAGCAAAGGATAACCGTTCAAAGCTATGAATTGTCCTGATCGGGCCTAAGCGCGAAGCATGGCCAGGGCAATCACTGCGTTGTATGTAGCGTGCATGAGAGCTGCGGTTGCGGTTGAGTTTGATCGCCAGCGCATCATCGCGTAGAGAGTTCCCGTCCCAAAGAACAAGAACAACGGGATTCCAACGGTTTTCGTGTGCGCAAGCGCGAAGAGCAGGGAAGAGCCGATGATTGCTAGCGTAATTCGAAGCCGAGCCAGGCTCTTCACCGAAGACGCTGTTACATAGATCACGGAGAACGCGGCTCCGCGGAAGAGAAGCTCTTCGAGAATCGGACCCAGGGTGACACCGTAGAGCAACGTCTCCCGAGAAGCGGCGCCTAGAGACATGTGAGCGATCCGCACTACGGAGAGCACAACTATCGCAGCTAAGACGCCGCTGAGCAGAGCGTAGAGCCAGAAGACAAGTCGGCGCGGTTTAGCCCACCCGAAATAAATGAAAAGTCGCCCTCGATCGACGCAGGCGTACAGAAATACGCTGACGAAGAGAGCGACAACTACACAGGGTTGCGGGCTGGCTTTCCAGATGTCCGTTAGGTACAGCATCTTGCAATCAACGCGACGGCGAGAACAGCGGTGACCTCGACGTAATTGGGCGTCGAATCGAGGAGTCGGGAAAAGGCGCGCCGCAGGAGAGAAGACATGGGCTGCATTCTGGCATGAGTTTGACCGACGCGCGAACCGACCATAGCATCACCGCCATGCTGAGGAACCGACCAGACTTCGCTGGAACTACCCAGCGGGTTTTATGCTTGCGGGCATTCGGTCGTCGGTAGTCCTTGTCACGTTGATGAAGGGCGAAAATGACTGCGAAGTCGACACTGGCGGATAAGGGCGTTGCGGTGTTCGAGACGGAACTGGAACTTCTGGTCGACCAATATCGGGGCGCTCCCGCCTGCTTGCCACCGCAGCGCATCGCTGAAGTCTTCGGCCGCTATTTCGCTCTCGAGTGCCTCCGCGCCTACGGTGTGAACGGGTTCCAGTGTGCCAGCCAGGGCTTTGTGGCCATTCTGGAGGCACTTCGGGAGATGCCCAAGAATTAGATTGCTCGCCAGTAGCCGTCCGTGCTGGTCCCGCCGATTTTATCGGTTTGACCGAGTTTTCGAGCCGGGAGATGCTGCGCTTCACAGAAAGCCGTTCTCCGGCGAAAGGAAGCGCGCATGTTTCAATCCGTGGAAGAGTTGTCGCAGAAGCTGTCAGAGACCGGGTACTTCATCGACCCAACCATGACCAAGGTGGTCTTCCTAGCGGACCAGATGAAGAAACCACTCTTGCTGGAAGGACCTGCTGGCAGTGGCAAAACTCAATTAGCGATCTCTGTAGCTGCGGTGCCGGCACACATGTGGAACGGTTGCAGTGCTATCGGGGAGTCAGCGAGGAGCAGGCTATCGGCCGCTTCGATGAGAGCCTGCAACGGCTCTATTTGGAGTACGCCAAGGGACAGCATGGTAGCTGGAAGGACTTGCAGACCAGCCTGAAGGGGCGAGACTTCTTTCGTGCCGGTCCGCTGATGCGTGCGCTTGAGTATGACAAGCCGTGTGTGCTGCTAATCGATGAGCTGGATAAAGTGGATGAAGGTTTTGAGGCCTTACTACTGGAAATCCTCTCCGCCTGGCAACTCTCCATTCCCGAGTTTGGCACCGTATCCGCCCGCAGCACTCCCTTCGTAGTGCTGACCAGCAACGAAGAGCGCCGGCTGGGCGATCCGATCCGTCGCCGCAGTCTCTATGTCCGTGTCGAGCATCCGGCACCGGAACGCGAAGCAGAGATCATCGCCAGCCGCACTCCGGAGGCCAGCAGTGGCTTTCATCGCCGCATTGCCGGAATCGCTCTCGCCTTCCGCAACTACTCGCTCGAAAAGCCGCCCTCTGTCTCCGAGATGATCGATCTCGCGAAGGGTCTGCAGATTCTGGGTACCGAAGAGGTCACAGAAGAGAGCCGCGATCTTCTCCTGCCCATGCTGATGAAGACGGACAAGGATCGGCGACATCTGCTGCTGCCCTCCGGGTTCAAGCACCTGCTCGATGACGGCGAGGTGTTTGCAAGCCGGTTGCATAGCGCGGCAGAAGGCGACGCGGCATGAAACGGTCAGTAGGGCTGTGTCTGCTGCTGATATGCGCCACGCTCAGCCGGGCGGACGCGCAGAGGACGGCCGTCACATCGGTATTCGTCAAGCGCTATGCGGCGCACTACAACGTGCCGCCAGAGCTGATCGCCTCGTTCATCGATGTTGAATCACGGTGGAACCCGCGGGCGGTTTCAAACAAAGGCGCGATGGGGCTGATGCAACTGATGCCTGCAACGGCAGAGCGATTCGGAGCACGCGACCCCTTCGATCCTGAGCAGAACATTGCGGCTGGCACGCGCTACCTCACCACGCTCATGTGGGAGGTCCACGGAGACATGCGGCTCGTCGCAGCCGCCTATTACGCCGGCGACCGCTGGGTGCGAAAGAAGCAGCTCAGCTATGGCAACCCGGATGTCGTCGCCTACGTGGAGTCCGTGCGCAGGCGCTATCAGCAGCGAATGTCGTCGGCAGCCAGTCTGCCGGGAGGTCAACCGTGATCAGGCAGGTCCGTCTTGTGCCGTTGACGTTACTCGTTTCGCTTCCGCTGCTCGCAGCCGATACCGGCACTCCGGCGCGTGTTGCGACCCTAACGATTCATCCCGGAGAGGTGACCGTACTTCACCTCCGCCCCGACTTCGAATCAACGATCCATCTTCCGGAGGAGATCACATCGGTTGTGCTCGGCAGCCCGGGGAACTTCAAAGCAGAGCACAGCGAGGGGGAGCCTGAATACGTATACGTGAAACCGATCAAGTCCGAGCCATCGCAATCGAATCTGCTGATCTCCACCCGTTCCGGACAGCATGTGTCGCTTGAGTTGATCAACGACGGGTCCGCAGGCGGAGCGACCCCGGTCGATTTCCTGCTGGACTACAAACCGGCGCAGAGCTTTCTGGTGAGTGAAGTCACGCCCGAACCAGGCAGCACCAATCCCGATACGTCCGTATCCCCAGTACGCGCTGCCGCGACTCGTCCAAAACGCTCGGCCGCTTCTGAAGGAGCCCCGCCTTCTGCATTGGAGCTGGAGTTCCAGCAGCAGCAGCGGATCAACACGCCGGACTGGAGCAAGTGGGAGAACAAGCAGATCGAGACATCGCTCGGGGATGTGCGGCAGTGGGAGAACCAGGTAGCTGTCTGCTATTCGGTGCTGAACCCCACGGATCACGCGGTAGAAATCGTACCGCCGCAAATACAGATATCCGGACCTGAACCGATAATGGCTGATGTTGGCATAATTCGAAATCAAACCATCGGCCTTTGCCGTCAAACAACGAATGATTGACAGATTAGAAATGTGGCAATATCCAGACGTATGAACTAGCTCTTATCCAACACGGTTGCGGTCAATGTGATGATTTATCGATGGAGGTGTGAATCTTCCAGCAACGATTCGTGTCCCTTTCAAGTCCTTCGACCGCCCTGTTCCTTTGGCGAAACGCGGAAAGCCTGGGTTAGCTGGCAATCTTCCACGCCGGCCGAATGTAGTGACAGGTGTAGCCGTTCGGATGACGCTCAAGGTAGTCTTGATGCTCAGGCTCAGCCTCCCAGAATGGGCCTGCTGGCGAAACCTCCGTGACTATCTTGCCCGGCCAAAGGCCTGACATCTCGACCTCTGCAATCGTCCTCTCAGCGATCTTGCCCTGTTCTCCGCTGGTATAAAAGATTGCTGAGCGATAACTCGTCCCCTGATCGTTACCCTGCCGGTTGAGTGTCGTCGGATCGTGGATCTGAAAGAAAAATTCGAGTAACTTCCGATAGCTCAATTTCTCTGGATCGAAGAGGATTTCTATAGCCTCTGCGTGCGTTCCATGATTTCGATATGTAGCGTTCACGACGTCGCCGCCGGTGTAGCCTACACGTGTCGAAATGACGCCAGGATAGCGGCGCAGTAAATCCTGCATACCCCAAAAACAACCACCGGCAAGAATTGCGGTTTCGGTAGATCTGCTCATGTTGCTACTCACTTTCTTTTGGTGATTGGAATAGTCTGCAGTATTCTCCGTACCCTTCGCTCTCGAGCTCATCGAGGTGGATGAAGCGAATTGATGCGGAGTTTATGCAATACCTCAGGCCACCTGCGTTACGAGGGCCGTCAGGGAAAACATGGCCGAGATGGCTATCTCCGTGTGTGGACCGAACCTCTGTGCGCGCCATGCCGTAGCTCGTATCGGTGTTTTCGACAATATTGTCAGTATCGAGGGGCTTTGTGAAGCTTGGCCACCCAGAGTTGCTGTCGAATTTGTCTACGGATGCGAACAAAGGCTCACCGGACACTACATCAACGTAGATACCAGGCTCCTTATTGTCCCAGTATTCGTTCTCAAATGGCCGTTCGGTTCCATCGCGCTGCGTTACGCGGTATTGTTCCGGAGACAGTCTAGATAGAGCCTCTGGATTTTTGCGATACTCTCGCATACTTCTCCCTTCATCGCAAAGAAGATGGGTACTGTCAGCACCGTAGACATCGAGGTCTCTATGGTGCAGCATACGACCGGGGCAATCTGCCCCTCCAAACATCGCTCCGCCGGAAGGCCGGGCAGACCTCCCGAAGCGACGCACAATTGGGCGTGAGGATGGCGACAACATAAGGGCCACCCTCCCCGTTATCCGCCTAGTTTCGGCCGGCCATCACGCCGCCGTCCACCGGCAGAATGGTTCCAGTGATCCACGCACTCTGGTCGGATGCGAAAAAGAGAATCGCTTCTGCTACATCTCCCGGCTGACCAATCCTTCCTAGTGGATGGAAGGCATTGAAGGTGGGCAGAACCTTCGGAACCTCTTCCTTGGAAAGAAATGTGGAGTAGATCGGAGTTTCGACTACGGCCGGGGCGACGGCATTGATTCTGATCTTGTCAGCAGCAAGCTCCAGTGCAAGATTGTGAACGAGCGCGTGCGCCCCAGCATTTGCTGCCGAATACGCAGCAGAGGGTGTCGCGCCTATTGCTTGCAGCGCCCACATCGAACCGGTATGGACGATCGCTCCTCCACCACGCTTCTTCATGGCTTTAGCAGCGGCCTGCGCCAAGAAGAATTTCCCTTTTAGGATGGTGTCGAGGAACCAATCGTACTCTCCCTCCGTCAGTTCGAGGAAGGGCTTCGGCTTGAAGACCCCGGCGTTACTCACCAGAATGTCCAAGCCGCCGAATTGCTTCACCGCGAGGTCTACAAGGGCCACTCCGGTTGCGGGTCTGCCGATATCTCCAGAAAAAATACGGACAACGCTAGGGTCGGAGGAGACTTCCTTAGCTGCGCACTGGAGCTTTGCCTCGTCTCTTCCACTGAGAACTACAGATGCGCCGTGAGCAACCAGACGCTTAGCCGTTTCCTTGCCAATTCCCGAACTGCCACCAGTAACGATCGCTACTTTTCCTTTGAAGTGCACAGAAACCTCTCTTTCCGTTATGAAGCTTTATGAGTTTAATGACCAGCGCTGTGACGCACGGAGTCAACCGACTCCGATACACATCGGCGACTACCCGTGAGTTCGCAGAAAATTGGGTTGGGGGGAGACGGCGCTCAAAGAGTCAGCGAGCGTCCAGAGCGCAGCACCGAGCAGGACGAGATCCTTTATTAGAAATTCTCCTACATTACCTGAAAGTGCAGGGAAACCGCCGAGGCTCGGCTCCCAGCCTGGAGTTGTGATGATGAATGACAACGTGGTCAAGAACATAAACACCGCTCCCAGGCTTCCGACCGCGGATGCCGTTGGAAACCATCGCCGAAGCGCAATCAACATCGCGATGCTCAATTCAATGGCCCCTATGATCATCGTGAAATGATGGACGCTCCAAACTCTGTAGCCCCAACTCAGGAATGGGCTATTCGCAATGAGGGGCTGGATGACTTTTGCCTCGTATTCGGTGACCTTCATCGCTGCGATCCAGCCGATGGCGACCACCAAACCGTAGCGAAGGAATGCCGCCCCCACCCCCTCGATTTTTGCGACTCTTCCTGTCTTGCAGATCTCTACGTCGGGCAACGAATACTTCATGGCGGGCTCCTCTTCCTCCTGATTTGTTGCTCATGAGTAATACTTTGGCGGCTCGTACATCTCGCCAGTTTGATGTCGCAGTGCTTTGCAGTCGACAACAGCAAAAGATCAGCTAAGCACACCAGGATTGTGCGCCGGAAGCTAGTCGCGGCCACCCTCAAACGTTTTAGTTGGAATGCTGTAGTTTTCTTTAGCTGGCTATAGAGGCTTCGGTGCAGGGTGCGCGCGGCGGGTGTCAACGGATTTGCCTCTTCGGAGCAACTAGCGGGTGGCCCTATGCGCACTGACGGTCGTTTGCCAGCTGGGGGATAAATCGTCTCGCCTAGTTCTGAGAAAAGAAGGCCGAGCTCAACCTTAAGCATGGCCGTAAGCATAATCAGGTCAACCAGCATATCGATACTCTGCGTCAACTATCGATATCTCGGCACGCCTACATCTCCAGTCACTCACCTGAACATTTGTTCAGCGTCATCCTTCGGAGCAGCTTCGGATATCTCACCCAATCCGGACACTCCTATGCGCGACGGTCATTCCGGTCCCTGTAGAAAAATGCAGGATGACTACTACCAGCAGCGATGTCGCGCTATCAGGTGTGATGAGGAATCCTCACAGCGTAGGACTTCTGGCTAGCACTCCGACCGCGAGTTCGAACGGATGCGCGCTACCTAAACAGCCACGACAGATGAACTCCACTTTTTCGATGAGACGGTTTACAGGGAATGGTGAAGCGATGAAGGCGACAGCACTGCTAAGAGATCTCGGCCAGAGCCTCTGGCTCGACAACATAACTCGTGACCTACTGAACAATGGCACACTCGAACACTACATCGACGATCTTTCGATTACGGGACTGACGTCTAACCCGACGATCTTCGATCACGCTGTGAAGAATAGCGCCGCGTATGACTCGGCGATTCTTGATGGCTCGCGTCGCGGTAAAGGTGGGGAGGCGGTATTCTTCGATCTCGCTTTGAAAGACATAACGCGAGCAGCGGATCTTTTTCGACCCGCTTACGATCGCACAAATGGTGTCGACGGTTGGGTATCCTTGGAGGTTCCACCTTCTTTCGCCTATGACATGACAAAGACACTCGCCGCGGCGAAGGATCTCTTCGCCCGCGCAGCGCGACCGAATGTCTTCATCAAGATTCCCGGCACTGTTGAAGGCCTTCCGGCAATCGAAGAGGCGATCTTTGTGGGCGTCCCCATCAATGTGACCCTACTCTTCTCGTCCGATCAATATGTTGCCGCGGCCGAAGCATACCTCCGCGGAATTGAGAGGCGAATCGCTGCAGGTCTCAAGCCGGTTGTCGAGTCGGTGGCCTCGGTGTTCATTAGCCGTTGGGACGTGGCCGTCGCGACCAAGGTACCGGAGCATCTCAGGGGACAGCTTGGAATTGCGGTTGCCGGCAAAGTATATCGGAGTTACCAGGCGCTGCTGCGCTCGCCGCGCTGGCAACGTGCCTACAACTTTGGCGCCCGCGCCCAGCGACTTCTATGGGCAAGCACTGGGACAAAGGATCCGGGGCTGCCGGATACGTACTACGTAAGGGCACTGACGGCGCCGCTTACTGTGAACACCATGCCCGAAGCAACGCTCATTGCTTTCGGGGATCATGGCGAAGTAGATCGTGCGATGTCACCGGATCAGCCCGATGTCGAAGACGTCCTGCG
>CAWILE010000002.1:0-342751 GCA_963836835.1 uncultured Acidobacteriaceae bacterium
TGTGGCGCATCAGCCTCAGGATGCGGCAGCACGGCGGCGCTGGACCGGCAGCCCGGCCGGTGGAGGGAACGGGAGAGTTGGACGATCGGTCACCCGCCGCAGCGCGGCGTGGCCGAGCTGCCGGCCGGCGGGACCCGCCTGCGCAGCCGGCGTCGCCGGACTCCGCGATCGGCGGCCCGACGATCTCCAGCGCCGCCTGCGGCGGGGACGACCGGCAGCCTGCAGAGGGGAGAAGGACCGACGGCGGCTACCCGGTCCTCGGGCGCGGCCGCCGACGGCCGGAGAGATCGGGACTCGCCGCCCGCGTTCGCGAGGGCCTCGGCGTCCGGCATCCGGGCACGCGCGACCCGGCCACCGCCCGCGGAACGGGGGTCGCCACCTCGCCTGGCAAAGCCGCACCTGATGGTGCTGCCGCTTGCGGTACTGGTGGCGTGGAGCGCCAGGCAGAAGCGCTTTCAGGCACTCGCGGGCGGCGCCGTGACGCTGCTGATGTGCTGCCTGATCCCACGCTATTTTGACCCGCAGATCTGGTCGCACTACCTGGTGGGATTTCGTGGCGAGCACATCGAGAACGAATTCATACCGACGCTGAGCTGTGTCTTCCGAATCCTTGTGCGCCGTGAGTGGCAGACGCTGCAGTTTGTGCCGTTGCTCTGCGGGCTGGTGTGGGCAATGGCTTACTACTGGCGCCGGCGCGATACGTGGGAATGGCTTCGCGATGGCTCGTTTCTGATGGCAGTGGGCGTGATGGTTGCGCCGTATGCGTGGGTGACGGACGAGGCTTTGGCTCTGCCCGCCGTCCTGTTTGGCCTGTGCGCACTTTCCCACCCCAATCTGCGAAAACCGCACAATTGGGGGCCCCGGAGCTGCCGCGCAGCGGACGCTCTATCGTGCCCTATGCGGTTCTCGCGCTGGCCGGACTGGCGGAGGTTCTTATGGCCGTGGCTCCCGCCAGCGGCTTCTATTTATGGACAGCACCTGCGTGGGTTGCATGGTGTGTGTATGCGGAATGGCCGGTCCGCGTGCGGGAACGCGCTCCCGCGGCCGCGAGTTAGAGCATTTTCGGTATTGATTCAGACCATCCGGCGAACGCTCTTGTGGCGTTTCATTCAGGAGAAGCCACGCAGGAGAAACTCGGCATCTACAGCATTACCGAAAATGCTTCAGCGCGATTTCAGCTTTTCCTTCACGCTTTTGGCGAGCTTTGCAATGTCGTCGGCCTTCTTGACCGCTGTCGAAGGAAGCGTATCGTCGCCGGCTCGTTCGAGATCGGACTCCAGCTCAGTGGCCAACTGCGTCAGCCGCCGGGAATCGGCTACTGCTTGAGTTCGCTGCTCCGCGTTGTAGCGGGCGCGCTGCTGGCGCGCGATGGGATCCTGTATTTCCGCATCGGGTGAGTTTCCCACGACAGTGGTTGTCGAGGAGGCGGGCATCCGAACAGGAGCGGCAGGCATTTCCCGGCGTTCGTGCTGCTGGAACATGGAGTCGGCATCGATAGAGGACGACAAAGCCAAGGCATGCGGGGCAAACGAGCCCGCAAGAAGAGCAAAGACCACGATGCGCATAGGAGCCTCGCACAGAAGAGGACCCGGGCCGATTCTAGGCGTACATCAGCGCCCGTATACATGGTGACTGCAGATGGAAGAACATTTCGTCCCGTTGTTTTGTGAAGTGAGATGATGAAGCGCTAACTCCTGCGGTGTCTCGAGCGGAACTTCCTGCTTAGGGGCCGCGGGGGTGCTTTACTGACGGGCATGAGGCACGAACGGGCACGCAACCGGATGGTTGGCGACGAGGCGCTCTCACCAGGGCGGCTGGAGGCGTTTTCCGACGGGGTGATCGCGATCATCCTGACCATCATGGTGCTGGAGCTGAAAGCGCCGGAGACGGCAGATGTACGCGGTCTGTTGCACGACTGGCCGATCTTTGTCAGCTACGCCATCAGTTACTTTTATGTCGCGGTGTACTGGATCAACCACCATCATCTGTTCCATCGGGTGAAGCGTGTGGACCTGCCGGTGCTGTGGGCGAACATTGCGATGCTGTTCTTCATGTCGTTCATTCCCTTCTTCACTGCGTGGATGGAGAGCTCGCGCCTGAGCTCGATTCCGACGGCGGTGTATGCGGCGACGATGCTGGTGACGGGGGCGGCGTTTTCCGTGCTGGACCGCGTGGTGGCGCGGCAGAGCATCGCCGATCCACAGATGGTGTTGCTGCGCCGGGCGGCACAGCGCAAGAACATGATTGCCATCGCCATTTATGCCACTGCGATCGGGGCGGCATTCTATCGCACGGGCATCTCGCTGGCGCTGATCTTTCTGGTAGCGCTGCTGTATGCGGTGCCCTCGCTGTGGGTGGAGCGCTGTGCGGACACGCTGGAGAAGAAAGAGGCGGCGCGACACGAGCATCAGGAATTGCATCCACCCTACACGGGTCCGGACTCCTGACGCGAGTGAGAGGCAACGGAAGATGAAAGGCATTGTTTGGCGCGCGCCCGTACTTGCCCTGCTGCTGGGCGGCGCTGCATTGCTGGGATCCTGCGCGCAGCGCCACACTCTGTCGCGGGAGGAATTGCGTTCCGATCTGACGTCGGCGATTTCCGCAGCTAACGAAACGGAGATGTCGATTGAGGTCGTATTGCAGGGAAAGACGACACAGAACTTTGCGGCAGGACATCTTCACTACCTGGAACGGGACCTGCGCGACACTATCAAAGAAGTTGCCGGTTCGACGCCCGAGCGGGGGCTTGAGGAGAGAGCGGCCCGCAGCCGCACGCAGATGGATGCGCTTGCGAGCATGCTGGCGGTCATCGCTTCCGACATGAAAGATGCCGATGCGCTGATGGCCGCGAAAGAGCGCGTGCACGCGATTCGCGCCGCGCTCGCGCAGGAAAAGCCGGGCAAATGAAGAAACTGCTGGGGCTGACGCTGGGCATCATGACGGCGCTGGGCGGCTTCCTCGATCTGGGGCAAATCGTGTTTACCGCGCAGGCCGGCGCGATGTTCGGCTATCAACTGCTGTGGTCGATTGTGATCGGCACGGCGGCCATTATCGTGTACATGGAGATGTGCGGAAGGATTGCCGTGGTGGCGCGCGAACCGGTGTTCGCAATTGTGCGGAAGCGTCTCGGCTTCCGGCTGGGCACGGTGGTGCTGGTCGCGTCGAATCTGCTGAACATGATTACGTGCGCGGCGGAGCTGGCGGGAACGGCGATCGTGATCCATCTGCTGACCGGCTGGCCTGAAAAGCTGGTTCTGATCGGCGCGGCGCTGGCGCTTGGCGGCATGGTGTATCTGTTGCGCTTTCAGTGGATCGAGCGAGTCTTCGGGCTTTCCGGGCTGCTGATGATTGTGTTCGCCGTGTCGGCGATCGTGTTGCATCCGGATTGGAGGCGGCTGGCGGACGGGCTGATGCCGCACCTGCATCAGCCGGATACGCACCACGCGCTGCTGTACTGGTATTTCGCAGTCGGGATATTCAGCGCGATGCTGATGGTGTATGAGGTGCACTTCTATTCCTCGGGCGCGATCGAGGAGGGGTGGAAGGTGAAGGATCTGAGCGAGAACTTCATGGTGGCGACCTTCGGGTCGATCCTGGGCTCGCTGCTTACGGTGGCGCTGCTGGTGGTGGCGGCAGTGGTCTTTATGCCGCGAGGGATTTTTCCCGATCTGCTGAGCACGACGGTGATGGCAGGAGCGTTTCCCTTCGCGCAGAAGGCGCTGATCACGGCTCTTCTTGGAACGCTGGCGTGCATCACCGGCGCGGCGATCGAGACGACGCTCTCCAGCGCTTACAACGTGTGCCAGTTTTTCGATCTTCGCTGGGGAAAGGACCTGCCCGCGCGCGAGGCGCCAGCCTATACGGCAGCGTGGGTGGGAACGTTTGCGCTGTCCACCGGAATTGCGTTGCTGGGCATTCGACCGCTCAAGCTGGTCAATGTATCGATCATCTTCGGCATGGTGGTGATGCCGTTGACGTACTATCCGATTCTGCGCGTCGCCGCGGACAAGAAGATCATGGGCAAGCACGTGAACAGCCGAGCGGTGACGGCAATCGGGGTGGTGTTCCTGGCGCTGATTACGGCGGCAGCGCTGGCTGCGATTCCTCTCATGATCGTGACGCACTCGGGGCAACCGTGATTCCTACTAGTCAGCTTTGGCGGGGCAGACGATAATCTCTTACGAAGTCTGCTCCTATCTCTGAAAGAGGCCGCGCGTTTGAACGCTCTTCGCTCTTCCCTGCCCTTCTGTACTTCAGGTTCGCTTCTGTCTACGGCTCTGGCCGCTCTGCTGATTGGCGGGGCTACGGCGCGGCCACTTCACGCTGCTCCGAAGACGGCGGCACGGCCTAGCCTGATGCTTGACCGCGTGACGGCGAGCAAGCCGCTGGAGAACGGAATCGAGCTGCATAGCGGACCAGCAGTGATGACGATTACGGCGCTGCGCGATGATGTGCTCCGGGTGCGGGTGGGGCCGGAGGGGACGCTGCCGGAGGATGCATCCTGGGCGGTGCTGCCGGAGGCGCGCGCGGCAAAGGTAACGGTGACGGCGGCAAATAGCGGCGACGCAGCCGGCTTCAAGACAGCAAAGCTGATGGTGAGCGTGGATAAGGCGACGATGGCGCTGAAGGTGACGGACCTGGCAGGCGACGTCATTGATCAGGACGAAGCAGGACGGCCCGTGGAGTACTACGGCAAGGGCTTTCGGGTGACCAAGGTGTCGCCGCCGGCGGAGCATTACTTTGCGCTGGGCGATAAGCCAGGGCCGCTGGACCGGCGCAACATGGCCTTCACGATGTGGAACACGGACGCGTTTGGGTTTCAGGAGTCGACCGATCCGATTTATAAATCGATCCCGTTTGTGCTGACGATGAATGACGGACGGGCGGCGGGACTCTTCCTGGACAATACCTGGCGCACGAGCTGGGAATTCAACAAGCATCAGCGTGACGCGTGGAGCTTCACTGCGCCGAACGGGCCGCTGGACTACTACATTCTGTACGGACCTGATCCGAAGCAGGTGCTGGGTGAGTGGGCGTGGCTGGTGGGACACACGCCGCTGCCGCCGAAGTGGTCACTGGGCTTTCAGCAATCGCGGTACAGCTACTATCCGGAGTCGGAGGTGCGCGATATTGCCAAGCACCTGCGTGCGGACCACATTCCGGCAGACGTGATCTGGCTGGACATCGACTACCAGCAGGACAATCGGCCGTTTACGGTGGACCGGAAGCGCTTTCCGCATTTCGAGCAGATGATCAAGGACCTGGCGGCGGAAGATTTCAGCATAGTGACGATTGTCGATCTGCACGTGGCGAAGGTGCCGAATGCGGGATACAAGCCGTACGACACTGGAGTGGCAGGCGATCACTTTGTGAAGATGCCGGATGGCTCGACTTACGTGGGGACGGTGTGGCCCGGGCCTTCGGTGTTTCCGGACTTCACGCAGAAGAGCACGCGCGACTGGTGGGGCACGCTGTTCGCGACGTTTATGAAGGACGGCGTGGCGGGATTCTGGAACGACATGAATGAGCCGGCGATCTTCAAAGTGCCGTCG
Organism: uncultured Acidobacteriaceae bacterium; assembly: GCA_963836835.1. Classification (GTDB taxonomy): domain Bacteria; phylum Acidobacteriota; class Terriglobia; order Terriglobales; family Acidobacteriaceae; genus KBS-83. The sequence goes on from CAWILE010000002.1 coordinate 5,553, forward strand.
AAGACGATGCCGGACGATGTGCAGCACCGCATTGATGAGCCGGGTTTCGCGAAGCGGACCGCCAACCATCTGGAGATCCACAACGTGTACGGGATGGAAAACACCCGGGGCACGCACGACGGCATGGCGACGATTGCGCCGAATCTGCGGCCGTTTGTGATGACGCGGGCGAGCTATGCCGGCGGCCAACGCTATGCGGCGACGTGGACCGGTGACAACTCGAGCACATGGAACCATCTGCGCCTGACGACGCCAATGCTGGAAAACCTGGGGCTGAGCGGCTTCGCGATGGCCGGCGCGGATGTGGGCGGCTTTGCCGGAACGCCGCAGGCCGACTTGCTGACGAAGTGGCTGGAGGTTGCGGCGTTCCAACCGATCGATCGCGATCACACGGCGAATGGCACGGCATACCAGGAGCCGTGGGTAAGCGGCCCTGAGCAGGAAAACATCCGGCGGCGATACATCGAGGAGCGGTACCGGCTGATGCCCTATCTGTATACGACGACGGAAGAGATGAGCCGGACGGGCGTGCCGATTGTGCGGCCGCTGTTTGTCGAGTTCCCGGATGCGACCGCTGACAAGCATCCGATGGATGTCGACGTGGGGAATGAATTTCTGTTCGGGCCGGACATACTGGTCGCTCCCGCGCCTTACCCGGATGAGCTGGATGATTATTTTGTGCAGGCGCCGCCGGTGACCTGGTACGACTACTGGACCGGCGCGAAGCTGCCGCCACTGCCGAAGATGAGCAGCCGCGACCTGGAGCAGCCGGGCGCCAAGGAAGAGATGGCGCGGCTGATGGCGCCGTTCCACGTCAAGCCGAGCGTGGATGAGCTGCCGGTGTTTGTGCGCGAGGGAGCGATCCTGCCGATTGCGCCGCTGACGCAAAGCACGAAGGAGACGCCGAAGGGCCCGCTCACATTGCGGGTGTACCTGCCTCAATCCGGATCAACGGAGACGGGCACGCAGCCATGTGCGGGGTCGGTGTACCTGGATGACGGCGTGACGCTGGATTACCAGAAGGGCCAGTTCATGCGGGAGCAGTTCTCGTGCACGGTGAGCGGGGACACGGTTACGGTGAAGGCCGCGCCGCGCGAGGGCAGCTACACGCCATGGTGGACGGTGCTGCATATTGAAGTGTATGGCGGACCGGGAACGACGGCGGAGAGCACGGTCGGAACGCTGGTGACGTACAACTCGCAACGCCGCGCGATGCTGGCCACGATTGCGGACAGCGGCAAGGGCGCCGAGGTGACGCTGAAGTACAGCCGGTGACTCAGCAATCGATCATTCTGATCAGCGGCGCGCCGGCCAGCGGCAAGAGCACGGTGGCTCGCGCGCTGGCGGCGGCGTTTGGATTTTCGTTGCTCTCGAAGGACACGTTCAAGGAATCGCTCTTCACGAGCCTTGGCGCGCTTCTTACGGAGCGGACCAGTTCCCCAGAGGAGTTGTCGCCGATGCTGAGCCGCGCGGCGATGGACGTGTTGTGGTCGCTTGCGCCGGATTGCCCGCAGGTGATTCTGGAGGCGAATTTCCGTACGAAGAATGAAGAGGAACGCTCGCGATTCGCAGCGCTTGAAGGACGGAAGCTGGAGATCTACTGCCGCTGCCCGCCCGAGGAGGCGGTGCGGCGCTTTCGCGAGCGCGCAGAGCGGGAGCGGCATCATCCGGCGCACAGCGTGAAAAGCCTGTCCCTCGATGCGATGCGCGCATATGATCAGCCGTTCGGGTTGTGCCCGGTGATCGAAGCGGATACGGAGCGGCCGCTGGATACCGCGGAGATCGTTCGGCAAATCCGCGGGTATTGGCCGGATCTGCCTGGCCGTCAGCCCAGAACGTCGGTGATGCCGTAGCCCTGCAGCTTGCGATCTGACAGGTTCAGGTTAATCGGCCGGTATTCGGGAAGCTGATCGAGCCGCGCCTGCACGCTGTTGGAGATGAAGGAGCGCGGCGGCACGGTGCGATGCACGGCGAGGCCCCACGGACCAATCTCCCATTCGTCATGCGCGGCGCCAATGACCCTATGCGGATCGACGGGCAGATATTGCTTGAGGGCGGTGGGAGCAAAGGCCAAGCCGCACTGGATGGCTTTGCGCATCATCCAGGCGAGCGATATGTCCGAGAGGTCGCTGCCGGCACATCCGCCGCCGACATCGGAGTGCGCACCGGCAAACCAGACCTGTTCGATCTGAGCATCGTTCACGCGTTCGCTGCCATCTGGATTCGTCCACAACGCCGGCTGTAACTGGCGGCGTCGTTCGTCAATAGAGACTGCGTGGTAGGCGTTCTGAACGCGGGGATGAAGAGCGGTGTCGAGCAGGCCGTATCTCTTTTCGTCGAGTTGTTCGAAGATTCCGGGGATGCCGCGGGAGCCGACGGTGTCCCAGACGCCGATCATGCGGACGGCTGCGCCCTGAATGTCGTACTGCTGTTCGAGCGCGTACTTCATGGCGGCCCGTTTTTCCGGATCGAGCTCGCGGAAGGCGGCAAGGACGCGCGGGGCGGCTTCATCGTCGAGATTCTTCGTCGGCAGACCAAAGCGGGCAATCATGCTGCTAAGGCTGCGCGCGATGTATGCGCCACGGCTGGAGCCGAAGACATAGATGGAGGCGCCGGGCGACCAGGCGTCGGCAAGACGCCGATAACATTCCTGAACCTTGTGGAAGAGCGCTTCACCGATCGCGTCGCCGGCGAGGCGATCGATCGGTGTGCCGGCGCCGTTTAGGCCTCTATCGTACGAAGGCTGCTGTAAATTGTCACTGATGAGCGCACAGAAGAACTTGCGCACATTCGTGTCGTTGGCAGCGACTTCATGCCCATGTGGCGTGTTCCAGGTGCCGTCGGCACACAAGATCAGCTTCTTCGGCATCAATCCCCCTGAGAGAAAGAAGGGTGGGGGGCCCCGCTTCATGGCATGTGGAGAACTTTACTTCAGACGATGGGGGTCACGATAGCTGCATGATCTTGCCTAAGCATGGTTGCGCTTGGGCTGCAGCAGATCAGAGGCGCGCTGGGCGGCCTCATGGATGAGGATACCCATTTTCGGATGGGATGGCTCGAAATCCGCATGGAGGCCCATTGCGGCGAGCTCACCGCTGGTGCTGGGTCCGATAGAAAGGATGACGGTGCGGCGCATCGCGTGAAGCAGATCGTTCCTGAGGCCCATCTCTTCGGCAATCTGGAAGAGATGCATGACCTGTACAGCAGTAAGCAGGACGATGACATCCACCCTCCCGGCGACGATGGAGCGGACGGCATTGCGCAGCGGCTCCAGATCCTCGGGGAGGGCCCAGTGATAGACGGGCACGGGCGTGCATTGCATGCCTCGATCGGTGAGCGCGCTGAGCAGTTCCGGATTGCTGGCGCCGTACTCCTGCACGGCGGCGCGCATCCCCCGAAGGCTTGCACCAAAGGTGGCGTCGAGGGAGGTGACGAGTTCGTGCCAGGTGCAGGGCTCCGGCGCAGAAACTGCGATGGGTACGCCAAGTTCGCGCAATGCGGCATTCGGTTTGGGGCCGCGGCTGGCGATCTTTACCTTGCGCAAGGCGTCGATGAAACCGGCCCGGTCGTATTGCGTGGCGACGATTTCGACCAGCCGACGAATACCGACCCCGGTAAGAAAGATGACGAGATCGTACTCACCCGCGAGGAGATGCTCCGCGAACTGAAGCGCTTCCTGATTGATGCGAGCGGCACCTCGCGCATGGCAGGGGCAACGATGGCCTCGCCGCCCGCGGCACGGATGAGCTTTCAATCTCAGCCGCGCGGCGGCTTTCGAGGGCGAGCACGCGCAGTCCGCTGAATCCCTGAGCCGGCATGACTCATTATGAGCTAACCAGGCGAAGCGCCGCTGCGAGAACAGGAGATTCTTCGACTGCGCGATTGCGGCGTTGCGGTGCTGCGCTCGGGATACTGCGAACAGTTCGGCTATAATGGCAATCGTCAGGGCGGGAGTAGTTCAGTGGTAGAACGTCAGCTTCCCAAGCTGAATGTCGCCGGTTCGATCCCGGTCTCCCGCTCCATTCGCTCCTCAGGCTTCCTTCAGACACCGTTGTATGATCAAGGGCGTTCGCGGAGGGCGATATGCGCCTGTCTGTCTTTGCGGCTACATGCGCAGTTCTGTTGTCGAGCGCATTCGGAGAGAGTGCATTTGGCCAGCAACTGGGCCAAAAAGTAACAACCGCAGGCGGGAATACGGTGACGGTCTACTCGATCGCATGGCCGAATGACGCGAACCCGGTGAGCGCGAACGTTGAGGTCTGCGCCGGCGCAAATGCGACGTTTGCCTTTCCTTCCTACTTCCAGGTGCACTTTGCCGATGGCGGCGCGATTGGGTCGCTTGGCTCGGGCAAGCAGCCAACGCTCGAGCGGACGCATCTTGAACCGAAGCAATGCGTGCGCGGCTGGCTGGATTTTATTGTCACGTCGGGACAGAAGCCGGTTTCGCTTCACTACCACGAAGCCGCAGCGGACAAGAAGCCGATTGACTGGCCTGTGAAACAGCGATGAAAGCTCTTCGACTCGGCATCCTCATTGTCTTCTGCATGCTGGGCGGCCGCATGGGATCTGCGCAGGAGGATATGGGCGCCAAGGTGAGCGCCCAGTTTGCGGCGCTGCCGCTGACGGGCGGCACAGTGCGGATTCCGGCGGGCAGCTACAGCTTTGCCACCACGATCAAGCTGGTCGGCGGCGGAGAACATCTGCAATGCGATGCGGGAGCCGAGTTGCATTACACGGGGAGCGGTGACGCGATCGTTGTGGAATCGCGAAAGGGCGGCCCGTATGTGGGCATCGATGGCGAAGGCGGCTGCAAGCTGCTGGGCAATGACAGCGCGCAGAGCGGAATCCGGCTGCTGCACGGCAACACATTTGTCATCCGCGGAATGCGCATCGTCGGATTCAAGCACGGCAATGGCATTTCACTGGACGGCGCGAACAGCGTGCAGATTCTCTCGAATGCAATTATCGGGAACCAACATGGCATCGACATGGTGACGGTTCCGCATTTCGCGCCGAACGCGATTCATGTGGCTGACAACGAAATCTTCAATAATGACTGGGCAGTCTACAGCCATAACGGCCATGCGCCTGCAACACGCGCCCTGGGAAATGTATACCGCGACAATGTCTTTGAAGGGAACCACGTCGGCGATCTTTATCTGGCGTGGGACGCGCACACGGTAGTGGAAGGCAACTACTTCGAATCGACCGGAGCAGGAGTGGCGGCGGGAACGGGCGGCGACAAGGTTTACGACATCCAGGTGGTGCGGAACTACTTCACTGTGGCGGGCGCTCCGGGCTATCGGTCGGAAATAGAGCTGGGCTATGTATTGGGAGCGGTTATTGAAGCCAACTATGAGGAAGGTGTAGGCGGGGCGGGTACAGGTTGCGCGGTGAACGTGCTGGCCGGAAGAGCCGGCAGCGCGAGCAACGTGGTGTTGCGGAACTCTTTTTCGCGCTTGAGCGAAGGCAAGATGAGCCAGCATGAACTCTGCTACCAGGGCAAGCCTGAGATTCCGCCGGGCGTGCTGGGACAGACGAGGCTGGCCGGCGGGCTGGCGGTGGACGGCGGCGTGAAGGTGAGCGGACCGCTGGAACTCGAGCAGGGCGCGGTCGGGTCCACGGCTTCGGTGATCAAGGCAGGCGAGGCTTGCACGACGGAGGGAATGCTGCTGATCTCGCGGCCGGCGAACCAGACGGCGCGTTTGTATTTCTGCAGCGGATTCAAGTGGCAGCCGGTGGCGCCGCCGCACTAAATCATGTCGTGGAGGCGCATCAGGAACACCAGTGCGGCGATGATGAGCAGCCCGACTGCAGGCGTATATCCCCAGCGGCGGCTCCAGGGCCAGCGCGGAAAAGCGGCGGCGGCAAACAGGAGCGGCACAAGCCAGAGAGCTGTGATCATCATTCAGGCACCCCGCTTCGCCCTCTGCTGAGGAGATGCGAGCTGTCGGGCGCGGGCGAAGATGTCGAGGAACATCTCGCGTGTGAGGCGGCCGGTATTGGTGTTCTGCAGCGAGGGATGATAACTGCCGAGCAGCGTGAGGCCGCCGGGCATCGTGTACTCCGCGCCATGACGAAATGGATAATCTGTCGCACGAACGGCATCGCCCTTGCGGCGCAAGTGCTGGAGGTATCCATTCCAGGCGATGTGTCCGAGACAGACGACGACGCGCAGGCGGGTGAGCAGCGCGATCTCCTGGTCCAGCCAGGAGGCGCAGTTGGTCAGCTCGGCGGGCGTGGGCTTATTGCCCGGCGGGGCGCAGCGGCCAACGGAAGTGATCCAAAGATCACGCAGGCGCATGCCGTCGTCGAGGCTGCGGGCGACGGGCTGCGAGGCGAAGCCGGCGTCGTAGAGCACGGGATAGAGGAAGTCGCCGGAGCCGTCGCCGGTGAAGGGGCGGCCGGTGCGGTTGGAACCGTGCGCGCCGGGTGCGAGGCCGAGGATGAGCACGCGGGCTTCGGGATCTCCGAAGCTGGGAACGGGGCGGCCCCAGTAAGACTGGTCGCGGTAGGCGCGACGGCGGATCCGGGCCACCTCGGCACACCAGGCGCGAAGGCGCGGACAGCGATCGCAGGCGATGATGCGCTGGTTGAGTGCTTCCAATGTGGCTGGAATGGCAGTTACTGGTGGCATGGGCGGTTACTTGTCGAAGCCGGGCTGCTGTGAGTAGTTTAGAGCCACCTCCGAAACGCGCGCCGGAAGCAATTCCATCCATGGGTGATCGATCCGCAATGTCATCTGCAGGAACTAGAGTTGCGGGCCGAAAATAACAGAACAATTCGGCGCATGGGACGGTAGGATAGGCTCTAAAGGTCAAGAAATTACCCGGAACCAGCAGAATTACCGGTAAAACCGGGTGACATTCGCGAAACAGAACGGTCTTTCGTATATTCCCCTCGCCGGGCGACGGCCTGTCGAAGGTTTTTCCGAGGGTCAGGAATGGCGGTTTTCTGGATCAATCCAGGGGCCAATGGGCGGCTTGCCATTGTGCAGCGGCCCCGTGGTGAGGAGTGGCTGGCGCAGGAGCTGGCGGCCATTCGGAAGAACGGCATCGACATCCTCGTATCGCTGCTGACACCTCCTGAAGCAAAGGAACTGGGCCTGTCTCGCGAGGAGGAGCTGTGCGCGCGGGCGGGCATCGAATTCCGATCGTTTCCAATTGTCGATCGCAGCGTGCCCGATTCGCATCGCGAGTTCCAGAAGCTGGCGGATTCGCTGGCGACGGAGAGGCTGCACGGCAAGAACATCGGCGCGCATTGCCGCGCGTGCATCGGGCGCGCTGCGCTGCTGATGGGGGCCGTCCTGTGCGTGGAAGGGCTGTCGCCCGAGCGCGCATTCGCCATGATTTCGAAGGGCCGCGGCCTGGACGTACCAGATACACCGGAACAGGTGGCATGGCTGGCGGACTTTGCGAGTGCGCTGCCCCGCTGCTGAGATGACCTCAACGTGACGTACTTCACGGGCGCGCGTGATGACTCCAGGCCGGAACCAACGCGACATGAGCAACGAAACGCGCTATTGGCCGGCTGTGACCTGCGTTTTGCTGGTAGTTACCCTGGCTCTCTCAGCGTTCCATCATTACGGCACCAACCGGCGTGTGGCACGCCTCGCCATCGAGATCGCGCAAGACTCCGGTCTGCTGAATGAGGCAGTCGGTTCCTCTCTCTCGATGGGCATCTTCGTGCATGGCCGCGTTGGCGAAGGAGACGGCGGCGGCAACGCCGATCTCGAAATTCCGGTGCATGGAAGCGAAGGGCGAGGCACGCTGTTTGCGTGGGTGCAGCGCGATCGAGGGCCGTGGCACGTCTGCTCGCTGTCGTTCCGCTCCAAAGGCGGCTTGTCGATCGTGATCGTTGCGGACGAAAGCAGCCGTTGCGAGCGGGAGTAGTTCGAGAGCGAGCGTAGAATGGGGGCGCTTCCGGCGGCCTCGTCCGTTGCGACGGCAATACTTCCCTCCTGTAAGGAGCATTCATGCCTGTGAACAAAACCTTTGTGTCGCCTGCATTGCTGCTGGCAGCGTCGCTGCTGCTGGCAGGCGGCTGCAAGTCCCCGGCTCCAACCGAGTCAGTCAATCCCAAGAACGTGCCTGCGACAGCGCCGCAGATTAATGGCGAGGACGTGGTCACGCTCCAGCGCAAGGCGACCTCGGGCGGAAGCGCGCCGGAGTTCCTCTCGGCTACCGTGATTCCGGGGCGCGGCATGAACCTGCTGCAGATCACCGCGAACCTTCCCGGTAAGGGCACGACGAATGTCTTCTTTGCGCCCACGCTGAGCGAAGTCCAGAACAAGCTGAGCGGCTCCGACCCGGCCGACAAGTTTGGCAACGGATCGTTTGCGTTCGGCGGCGCGTTCCTGGTGCCGTACCCGAATCGCATCCGCGGCAAGCTCTCGGATGATAAGCAGACGATCACCACGACATGGAATGGCAAGACGCTGACGCTGCCGGCGAATTTCTCCGGCAAGAAGCCGGGAGCGGAGGTGCATTCCATTCATGGTCTGATCCTCACCTCGAAGACAGATGATGTGAAGGTGACGGACTCGGCCGACGGGCAGACCGTGACGGGCACGATTCATGCGGGCGACTTTGGCGGCCATTGGTTTTCGAAGACCGATCTCGACTTCACGATCGAGCTTGCGGGCAAGGATGTGACGGCGACGATCACCGCGAAGAATGTGGGCGATCAGGAGGAGCCGATGGCGATCGGCTGGCATCCGTACTTCGCGATCCCGAGCGGCGACCGCACGCAGGCGCGACTGCACATTCCCGCGGCGCAGATGGCGCTGGTGAACAACTACGATGACGTTTTCCCCACCGGACGGCTGAAGCCGGTGAAAGGCACGAAGTACGACTTCAACGCAGCGGACGGCAAGGCGCTGGACGGAGATTTTCTGGACGACAACTTCTCCAAGCTCACGCGCACCAATGGCGACGTGGATGTACGGCTGACCGATCCGGCGTCGAACTACGGCGTGCATGTCCTGGGCGCGTCGCCGGAGATCAAGACGGTGCAGGTCTATGCGCCGACTGATCCGGGAAAAAATTTCGTCGCCATCGAAGAGCAGTTCAACTTCGGCGATCCTTTCGGCAAGGAGTGGCACGGGATGGATACCGGCATGGTGACATTGAAACCGGGCGCATCCGTGACGTGGAAGGTGAAGCTGGAGTTGTTCACACCGCCCGCGGCCAAGTAGGGACTCGCCTTCCGGGCAAAGGCGCCTGCGGCGCGCTTTCCTGGGTTCACGTCCTTCGGTCGCTCACGTTTGCGTTTGTGGGCGACCGGAGGAAACAGCAGGTTCCTCCACTGCTGCGCTTACGTTGCGCGTGACGGCTGAAGTCGAGATGGCGATTCAGCCCAGGAAACTGCAAGGCCTCCCCGGCGGTCAGGATGACACCGATTCGATTCTGATTTCAGGCGTTATTCCGGCTATGGAATCTGCACGAAAATTTTTAGCAACTCCTCTATTTCGGCGTCGTCTAGAGCAGTATGCAAACCGCGAATGTTCGTTGCCTGTGCTGCGGGAGCCGGACGCTGACTGTTCCGGGAACCTTCGAGCTATGCCCGGTGTGCTGGTGGCAGGATGATGGCCAGGATGATGCAGATGCGGATGTGGTCCGCGGCGGCGCGAATGGCCTGCTGAGCCTTACGCAGGCGCGGGGAAACTTCCGCCGATGTGGCGCGGCTGACCCTCGATTCTTGAACCATGTACGCGCGGCGCTTCCCTCGGAGCGTCCGGTCGCCTGATCATTCCGGCGCGGTATCGCGCTGCACACTGCGTACCTGCTTTTCCGCGTGCCTGCGCGGTTTGACCCTCTTCGGAAAGCCTCTTACCATTGAATACAGCCGCCTGCCACGAGCGTGGTGCTTTGCCACGGTCCCCCGTCCCATCAGATTTGCAGGCGCAGACATTCACGGAAGGCACATTCAGGCGCTACTTTGAGCACAGAAACAGTCGAGACCCATACCCCCGAGACGACACCGGCAGGCACCGAGCAGCATCCCGAAGAGCACGCCGGCCACGATCACCCGCACCAGCACGGACCTGCTTTCAATCCCGAGGTCACCCGCTCGGTCGAAGTCACGATTCCAGCCGATGAGGTTTCCAAGGCGATGCGCTCTACGGTGAAGCGCTACCAGAAGCAGGCGCGTCTGCCGGGGTTCCGCTCAGGCAAGGTTCCGGAGTCGCTGATCCGCACGCGATTCGCAGAGCGTATCCGGCAGGAGGTGTTGGAGGCAGTGATGCCGCAGCACTTCCAGCAGGCGATTGCGGCGGGCAATTATCGGCTCGTGTCGCAGCCCCAGGTCGTCGATATGAAGATGGAAGACGACCAGCCGCTGTCGTTCAAGGCGAGTTTCGAGGTGATGCCGGAATTCTCGGTCGAAGGCTATCAGGACGTGAAGGTGGAGAAGCCGAGCGCGCAGTTCACGGACGAGGAGTTTGCGACCGAGGTCGAACGAGTGCGTGATTCGCGCTCGACGATGGAGCCGGTAGAGGAAGACCGCGCGCTGGCCGATGGCGACTGGGCGCAGATCACGTTCGCCGGTACGGTGCAGCAGGCCGGCGAGGGCGAAGCGGAGAAGCAGGCGGCGCCACTGAGCGGCGAGGACGTGATCCTGGAAGTTGGCGGCTCGAACACGCTGCCGTCCTTCAGCGATGCGCTGCGCGGCGCAAAGGTGGGGCAGGAGCTGAAGTTCGAGGTGAGCTATCCGGAGGACTTTGGCGAGAAGCGGCTGGCAGGAAAGAATGTCGCCTACGACGTTTCGGTGAAGGGCATCAAACGAAAGGTGCAGCCGGAGTTAAACGACGACTTCGCAAAGGAACTCGGAGATTACTCAGGCTACGAGGACTTCACCACGAAATTCCGCGAGAATCTGCAGGCGGAGAAGGACCGCCGCACAGAGAGCGACACGCGCGATCGCCTGCTGACGGCGCTGAGCGAGCGCTTCCAGTTCCCGGTTCCGGAGTCGCTGGTGCAACAGCAGGTGGATGCGCGGCTGGAGCGCGGTTTGCGCGCGCTGGCGGCGCAGGGCATGCGCGAAGAAGACATGAAGCGGCTGGACTTTGCGCGGCTGCGCGGGGCGCAACGCGACTCGGCGACCAGCGAGGTGAAGTCGCTGCTGATTCTGGACCGCATCGCGGACGCGGAGGATATCGGAGTTTCCGACCAGGAAGTGGAGCAGGAGGTGGAGTTGCTCTCACTGCAGTTACGTGAGCCGCTGGATGCCCTGAGGGTGCGATTGACGCAGGATGGGTCGATCGCTAGAATCCGGGAACAAATTCGACGCGATAAGACCGCGAAGCTCCTGTACGAGAGACTTTAGTTGTAGTTCTGAATGTGTAGAGGACAGGCAGGAGAACCAGGCCGCCGGAGCAAGCGCCGGGGCCGAGGAGCACAAGGAAGAGCATGGCACTTGTACCGATGGTCATCGAGCAGACGAGCCGGGGCGAACGCGCCTACGACATCTACAGCCGTCTGCTCCGCGACAACATCATTTTTCTGGGAACGCCGATCGACGATCAGATTGCGAATCTAGTCATTGCACAGATGCTGTTTCTTTCCGGCGAGGACCCGGAAAAGGACCTTCAGCTTTACATCAACTCGCCGGGGGGATCGATCACGGCGGGGCTGGCCATCTATGACACGATGCAGTTCATCAAGAACGACGTGGTGACCTACTGCATTGGGCAGGCGGCATCGATGGGAGCATTTCTGCTGATGTCCGGCACCACGGGCAAGCGGTTTGCGCTGCCCAACTCGCGCATTCTGATTCACCAGCCGTCGATGGGCGGGCTCTCCGGCCAGGCGACCGATATTGATATTCACGCTCGTGAGATTCTGCGTATTCGCGAGATCACCAACAATCTGATGTCGAAGCATACCGGTCAATCGCTCGAGCGTATTGAGCGGGATGTTGAACGGGATTTCATTATGAATTCCCGACAGGCGAAGGAATACGGCATCATCGACGAGATCATCGATCGTCCGCGCACGTAAGATGGCAGGCGACAAGGACCTCGGCGAGAAGGAGCAGACTCCATGAAGACGCGCACGGGTTCCGACGAGACACTCCGCTGTTCGTTCTGCCATAAGTCGCAGGACGCCGTAGCCAAACTGATCTCTTCCCCCAGCGACTATCCGCGTGCGTACATCTGCGACGAGTGCGTCGCAGTGTGCAACTCCATCCTGGACGATGACCGGACTGAGGCGCAGCCCGGTTCGGCGCCTGCGCATCTGCCCAAGCCGCAAGAGGTGAAGGCGTTCCTGGATGAGTACGTGATCGGGCAGGAGACCACCAAGAAGAAGCTGGCGGTCGCCGTCTACAACCACTACAAGCGCGTGCAGATGAACCGGACGCGCGGCAACGATGTGGAGCTGTCGAAGTCGAACATCCTGCTGGTAGGGCCGACGGGCAGCGGCAAGACGCTGCTGGCGCATACGCTCGCCAAGATGCTGGATGTGCCTTTCGCGATCGTGGACGCGACCACGCTAACCGAAGCCGGCTACGTGGGCGAGGACGTCGAGAACATCATCCTGAAGCTGCTGCAGGCAGCGGACGGCGATGTGGCACGCACGCAGACCGGCATCATCTACATCGATGAGATCGACAAGATCGGCCGCAAGGACGAGAATCCGTCGATCACACGCGACGTTTCGGGCGAGGGCGTGCAGCAGGCGCTCTTGAAGATCCTCGAAGGCACAGTAGCCAATGTGCCTCCGCAGGGCGGCCGCAAGCATCCGCACCAGGAATTCACTCCTGTCGACACCACGAACATTCTTTTCATCTGCGGCGGCGCCTTTGTCGGGCTGGAGCGGGTGGTAGGGCGGCGCGTGGGCAAGAAGGCGCTGGGCTTCAAGGCGCTGACGGAGAAACAGGTGAAGGCCGAAAGCGCGAGCGCGGCACAGCGGGACACCGAACTGCTTCGCCAAGCCGAGCCGCAGGATCTGATCAAGTTCGGATTGATTCCGGAGTTCGTTGGACGCCTGCCAGTGATCGGAATCCTCGACGAGCTGGATGAGGCCGCTCTGGTCGAGATCCTGACCAAGCCGCGCAATGCCATCCTGAAGCAGTATCAGAAGCTATTCGACTACGAGGGCGTGAAGCTGAACTTTACCGGCGACGCTTCATCGGCGGTGGCGCGCGAGGCACTGCACCGCAAGGTAGGCGCGCGCGGACTGCGCATGATTCTCGAAGAACTGATGCTCGACCTGATGTACCACCTTCCGAGCAAGAAGCAGATCAAGGAGCTGGACATCACGGCGGAGATGGTGGAGAAGCGGGACTTTGCCGAGCACCTGCTCGAAAAAGCCGGATGATTCCCTGCTCCATAAACATACGAGGCGCTGCCTAACCGGCAGCGCCTTCTTGTTTCAGTCCGTTTTCCGGGGGAAGGCGTCCTCACACAATGACTTGAACTTCCCGGGTGGCAAGGCGGAGGATTCGGGAAGCGTGAGCCGGTGACAAGCTGGACGGCACGCGGGTCAGGAGGGCTCATAAAAGGAGGCGGATGATGAAGAACTACACGATCTCAGGCGGCGGCACGCGACTCCACCTCGTGGAGACAGGCAACGCAAGCGGGCGTCCCATCCTGTTCATCCATGGCATTTCGCAGTGCTGGCTCACATGGATCCGTCAGATGAACTCAGAATTGGCCGACGACCACCGTCTGGTTGCGATCGATCTCCGGGGTCACGGCTCTTCCGACAAACCTCGCGATGGCTACGGTGAATCCAGACTTTGGGCGGATGACATCCATGCGGCCATAAAGGCCCTGAAGCTGGATCGGCCGATCCTTTGCGGCTGGTCTTACGGGCCGCTTGTCATCCTCGATTATGTTCGGTTTTACGGCGAGGATGATATCGGGGGAATCATCTTGGTTGGCGGCGTTACGAAACTAGGCAGTGAGCAGGCGGCATCGGTTCTCACAGCGGAGTTTCTCAGTCTCGTGCCGGGCTTCTTTTCCGCTCAGGTCGAAGACAGTGTGCGCAGCCTTGAAGCGCTCTTGCACCTGTGCTTCGCGGAGGAACTCTCCAGCGAAGACCTCTACCGGATGCTGGGTTACAACCTGTCTGTCCCGCCATATGTGCGGCAGGCGATGTTCTCCCGGTTCCTGGACAACGACGATCTTCTGCCCCGCATCCGCAAGCCCGTGCTGATTGCCCAGGGCGCACAGGATGGAGTGGTGAAACCGGCCATCGTTGATCAGCACAAGGCAGGTTTCGCCAGTGCGCAGGTTCAACTATTCCCCGAGGCAGGACACGGACCGTTCTGGGACGATGCGGCAGCGTTCAATCGACGCGTTCGGGCGTTTTCCGAGGGCCTTTGAACAGGCAAGAAATGATACCCATTTACTGATTAGCAGCTTTTGGCGAGCACACTGCTCGAGAGGCCGGCTGATTTTCTATCCTATTGAAAACGAGGCGCTGCCATGAAGGGCAGCGCGTCTGTGTTTGCACCCCAGATGCCCAAAGTCATGACTGGCTGGTAGGCCGGACGCGGCAGATGATTTACCCTGCTGACAGGGACAACGAAGCGCTCTTGTAACGGAGTGGCGTGACGCCTGAAGCTTCGCAGGCGCAAGTCCAATCCGGGCAACGCGGAGGGAATCCTCGTTACCCGCGTGAAAGCGCGATCTTCCGTTCAGGCCGATGCTCACCGGCCAATCGTGAGCAGAAGGACAGAAGTGGCAACCAGCAAAGAACCGAAAGAACCGAAAGAGCCGAAAGAGCCCCGGGGCGAGACTCGCAAGCTGCCCATGATGCCCATCCGCGAGATGGTGATCTTCCCCTACATGATGACGCCGTTCATCGTGGGCCGGGAGTCGAGCGTCCGCGCGCTGGAGGAGGCGCTGAACGGCGACCGCCGTATTTTCCTGGCGACGCAGCACGATGCCTCAATTGACGAGCCGAAGGCAGACGACGTGTATTCCGTGGGCACGATCGGCAACATCGTCCAGAGCGTGAAGATGCCGGACGGAAACATTAAAGTGCTGGTTGAAGGATTGGAGCGCGCGAAGTCGGTCGAGGTGAATGACTCGGATGGCTTCTTTGTCGCAACCGTCCGGGTGCCGCGGACTTCCCCGGCCGGGCCGCAGACCGAACAATTGATGCAGAGGGTGACCGGCCTTTTTGAGCAGTATGTGAAGTTGCAACAGAGCCTGAATTACGAGTCGATCATTGCGGCGGTCCGGATGGACGAGCCGGGTAAGCTGGCGGACACGATCGCCGCCAACCTGCAGCTCTCCGTCGACGAAAAGCAGGAGTTGCTGAACCTGTTCGATCCCACGGAGCGGCTCGCGCGCATCGCCGATCTCCTGGACATGGAGATCGAGAAGCTGAACATGGACCGCTCGATCCAGGGCCGGGTGAAGCGGCAGATGGAGCGGGCACAGAAGGAGTACTACCTCAACGAGAAGATCAAGGCCATCCAGAAAGAGCTGGGCCGGGGCGAGAAGAGCGAGTTTGACGAGCTGAAAAAGAAGATCGAAGCCGCCGGCATGCCGAAGGACGTGATGGACAAGGCAATGCAGGAGCTGAAGAAGCTCGAAGCGATGCCGCCGATGTCCGCCGAGTCCACCGTGTCGCGCAACTATCTGGACTGGCTGCTGGCCGTGCCGTGGAAGAAGAAGTCGAAGGAGACCCGCTCGATCGATACTGCCGAGAAGGTCCTGAATGCCGACCACTACGGCCTGGAAAAGATCAAGGAGCGGATTCTCGAGTTCCTGGCGGTGCGGCAGCTTGTGAAGAATCCGAAGGGCTCGATTCTCTGCTTTGTCGGGCCTCCGGGCGTGGGCAAAACCTCACTTGGCATGTCGATCGCAAAGGCGACGGGGCGCAAGTTCGTGCGGATGTCGCTGGGCGGCGTGCGGGATGAGGCGGAGATCCGCGGGCATCGCCGCACGTACATCGGGGCGCTGCCGGGTCAGATCATCCAGTCGATGAAGAAGGCGGGAACGAAGAACCCGGTCTTCATGCTGGACGAGGTGGACAAGATGGCCTCGGACTTCCGCGGCGATCCATCCTCGGCGCTGCTCGAAGTGCTGGATCCGGAGCAGAACTCGAACTTCCAGGATCACTATCTCGACGTCGAATACGATTTGTCGCAGGTGCTGTTCGTCGCGACCGCCAACGTATTGCACACCATTCCCGGGCCGCTGCAGGACCGCATGGAAGTGCTGCGGCTGCATGGGTACACCGAGGCGGAGAAGATCGAGATTGCCAAGCAGTACCTGGTCAAGAAGCAGGTTGAAGGCACTGGCCTGAGCGAGAAGAACCTTACCTTCACCGACGATGCGCTTACCGAGATCGTGCGCGGTTACACGCGCGAAGCGGGTGTGCGCAACCTGGAGCGGGAGATCGGGAACATCTGCCGCAAGGTGGCACGCCGCGTGGTGAAGAACGGCCCCAAGCACAAGGAAGCAATCACCAAGGACAACATCGCCGACTTCCTGGGCGTGGTGAAGTTCCGCGATTCGCAGGCGCACGAGAAGAACGAAGTGGGCCTGGTGACCGGGCTGGCGTGGACTGAAGTGGGTGGCAGCATCCTCTCCACGGAAGTTCAGGTGCTGGACGGCAAGGGCAAGCTGACGCTGACCGGCCAGCTTGGCGACGTGATGCAGGAGTCGGCGCAGGCTGCGCTGTCCTACATTCGGAGCCGCGCACAGCAGCTCGGGCTGCCGCGCGACTTCTATCGCAACGTGGACATTCACGTGCACGTACCGGAAGGGGCCATTCCCAAGGACGGCCCGTCTGCCGGCATTACGATGGCGACGGCGCTCGCCAGTGCGCTCACCAAGATTCCGGTGCGGCGCGACCTGGCGATGACCGGCGAGATCACGCTGCGCGGCAAGGTACTGGCCATCGGCGGACTGAAGGAAAAGCTGCTGGCAGCGCATCGCGCGGGCATCTTCGAAGCGGTGCTTTCGAAGGAGAATGAAAAGGATCTGGCCGAGCTGCCGGACAACCTGAAGAAGGCGATGAACCTGCACTTCGTCGAAACGATGGACGAGGTGCTGAAGATCGCGCTCGAGTCGCCGCTGCCGGAGCTGAAGGAAGAGGCGCCGGAGGCACTGGCCGTAGTGCACACCGCGGTCCCGCAGGAGCAGCCGCGCGCGCATCAGTAGGTGGTCCGGTTGTAAGCAAGGGAAAGCGCTGCCGCGGCGGCGCTTTTTCAGCGCAGTAATGGCAGCAGGCTTGAATAGTCATCGGTCCAGACGCGAAGGCCTGGACGCTGCTCCGTCTTCCGCGTAAGGGCCGAAACTTCCGGACGCGCGAAGAATGCGGCATTTGCGGTTACCAATACCCATGTCGCATCGAATGCGCCGGTCTGGTCATTCGAGTAGCTCTGCACGGTCCGTGCCTGCATGCCGGACGATTCGGCCAACAGATAGATTGCCGGTTCGAGATCAATGTGCCGGTTGGAGATATGGAAGGCCAGGATGCCTCCCGGCGCCAGGTGCTTCCGATAAAGAGTCATCGCCTCAGTGGTCAGGAGATGCAGCGGAATGGCATCACCGGAGAAGGCGTCGATCGCCAGCACATCGAAGCCCTGTGGCGCTTCACGCGCGAGTGAGGAGCGCGCATCTCCCACTGCAAAGGTGATCTGCGCCGGTGAGTCGCGCAGATACGTAAACAGGTGCTGGGCGATGGGTATGACGACCGGATTGATTTCGTAGAAACGCATGCGATCGCCAGCATGACCATAGGCCGCGATGGTACCGGCGCCGAGGCCGACAACGCCCACGTTGCGGAGACGGTGTTCGCAACATTGACGCAGCGCGAGCCCTATGCCGGAGGCTTCCGCGTAGTAAGTGGTAGGCGTCGTTCGCAGTCCCGGGGAAAAAATCTGCGCGCCATGGCGTATGGTGCCGTTGGTCAGGGTACGCACGAATCGCTGGTTTGCATCGTATGTCTGCTTCACTCGGAGGGCAGCGTAGAAGTTACGAGTTGCGAACAGCGTATCGCGCTGGTAGGCGATGTGCAGAAGCACGAGCAGATAGATGAGCATCACCGCACCGACAGACATCACCGCGCGCTGCGACCATCCGAAGGGCCAGACTACGATAAGCGCCGCCAGGGCGGTGGCCAGGAACGCAATCACGATGTCGTAGTTGAAGGAAAAGACCAGTGGCGATGCAACGCCGATCAGGAAAGAACCAATGGCGCCTCCGGCGGCAAACAGCAGGTAGAAGGCCGTCAGATCCCGGGACGCACGCGGGCGCAGCGCATAGGCCTCGACATGGCAGTAGAGGCAGGCAAGAAACATCTCGGTCAGAAAGAATGCGATGCCCATGCCGACCGGCAACCAGACATCGACTTTGGACAGCATCAACGCCAGTCCAGCAAGCATGACGGCCAGCAGGCGCGTGAGGATGGGACGCGGCACGAAACGGGCGTATTCGAAGGCAATGATCAGGCTGATGAGATACGCGGCAAGCGGCAGAACCCATAGAAGCGGAATAGCGGCTATGTTCGCGGTGAGATAGGCGGTGACGGCCGTCAACTGCATAGACGCCACCATGGGAAGCAGCAGCCAGAGGCATCTATCTCGCAGGGATGGCCGGTTGTCGCCGGCACGCGCGGTCGTCTCGATGGAGTGGGCGAGCTCTGCATTGTTCGCGCGAGCAGACCAGGCGATTCTCGCAAAAGCCACCGCAAAGCATAGGAAGCCGCAGGCCCAGGCGATGCGCTGTGCGCGCAGGGTGAGATGGGGCTCGATGAGTGTCGGGTACAGCGCCAGAGCGAGGAGCGATGCGAGGTTCGAGAGTGCGAAGAGGCGGTATGGAATGCGAGCCTGTTCCAGCCGCGCCAGCCATGCCTGGAGCAGTGGACTGGTGGATGCCAGCACCAGGAATGGAAGGCCGATGGAGACGAGCAGCAGACGGCAGATCATGCCGGCCGGGTGTGAGAGTGGCTGCGTGAATGCTCTGCCTCGCACGGCCCACGCAAGGGCTGAGATTGTGGCCAGCACCAGCAGCCCGATGTGAAAAGACCTCTGCCATCGGCGCAGCGCAGGACGCGCCATCCAGTGCGCGTAGGCGTAGCCGGCGAGCAGCGCCGTCTGGAAGAAGACAAGGCAAGTGAGCCAGACGGCTGCGGAGCCACCGAAGCTGGGCAGTAGCTGCTTGGCGGCGACAGGCTCGACAAGGAAAAGGAGGAACGCAGCAAGAAAGACAGCGCCGCCGTACAGAAGCCGGTTTGTCAATGTGACAGATCTCCTGGGAGAGAGGTCATCCGACGATTCGTGAGCTTGCCAGCAGTGTTCCGAGTGAGGATCGACTGTGTCAAATCCGGAGCATACAAAAAGGGCGCTGCGGCGGCAGCGCCCCAGATTATGTCTTCCCTGCTGGCTATTTCTTGTTCCAGAATGCTGGGTCCGCGTTGACCCAATCGTCGGAGACATAGCTCATCGCAGGATCGAAGGCATAGATGTTGTTCTGCGATGATTCGAGAACCGTGCCAAGCAGTTCCTGATAATGCGCATAGTCGCTTACGTTTTGCCGGAATTTGTCGTTGCTCGCGTTCATGCTGTCAACTTCCGCCAGCGATTTCATGGGATGAACGATTATCCATACGCCGCCGTTCTCCCAGCCGTATGCCTCAGAGAAGACCGCAATGTGCGCGTCAGGCTCGGTCTTCGCGACTGCGTCTTTCCACATCTTCATGAAGTCCTCCCAGTTCTTCCTTTGACCGGGATGCAGTTTGAGCCGGGAGATTTGAAAATAGCGCATGGTTCCGATGGCGCAGGGGGCATTCACACTCATGTCGTCATGCAGCACGAATATGCTGCGATGCATGGAGTCGAGAAGAACGCCGTCGGCCTGAAACGCCGAATCCAATTGAGCTGCCATTGGGCCGGTCGATTCTTCCTTCAACTGCTTTTCGAAGGCGGCGAAGGAATCGTATCCCCAGGTAAACAATGTGCGCGGCGGGCCACTGACGGCCTGAGAGGCCAGATAGTTGTTCTGTGACTTGGCATTTTTTGCGGCAGCCACGAATGCGCTTTCCGTTTTCTGATGGGGCGAGCCGGACTTACCGGGCTTGAGAAACTCGACATCCATGACCAGCACCTTGGGTGGAGGTGTGACCTTGGCTTCAGCTTGCTGGGCCTTGAGATTCGGCGCTGCGAAAGCTCCTCCCACTAGCACACACAGTCCTGCATACATCGCAACAGACTTGCTCAACATGCGATCTTCCTTCCGGCGTAAGAGTAGCGTTTGCGTTGCGGGGATAGTCAGCGATGGAGGATTCGGCCCGGAGCCCGTAATCAACTTTGGCCAGAAGCGGCAAATCTGTTCCTGGCCTGGCGCACCCACAGCTTCTCCATCGTGCCTTCTAAAGGGAAGGCGGATCGAGCAGCTCTCAGGACGATGAGTTATGTGGAAACGGCCAAGCGGAATATATACCTTGCCGCAGCGGTGCGCAAAAACAATCTGCAGTGGAGGTTTCCTACCGGCGTGCCGCCGCAGCGCCGGGTCTGCCGACAAGCCGCGCGAGCAGGCGCAGAACGAGCACCATCAGAGCGCCCCAGCAGAGCCACACAAATGCTGTGCGCAGATGGGCGGCGGTACTCAGCGGGATGCTGAAACCGCTGCCGATGGCAAGCCAGGCAGCGATGCACATGGGGCACTTGGGAACCAGCACAAGGCCGATGCCGGGAAGCGCCCAGGATGCGGCTCCGCGGCGGATGAGCCGCTTCTCCGGCAATTCGGGAGAAGCGGCATCCCGCCTGCATGGGCAGATGGATTGCGGCGCCATGGCTGTTGGCACTGCGCATTCTCCTCTCGTCGTTTCTGGGTTATGCTTTCGCCTCTGCATCAGGCTTCCGAAAGGCGGCTTCTCCGGCGTCGGACACCTGGACCCACTTCGGATCAGGCGAGGCCTCGGCGTCGTAGTTGTCGTGCCAATTCCACCACTTGTACGGCGGGGTCTGGGGATAGCCTGCCGGGGAGTCTTCCCATGTTTCCTGGCGTCCGAGCGCGGTCAGGTCGAGATAGCTCCAGATGCTGCCCATCGCTTCATCGCCACGGTTGTTGATGAAGTAAGTGCGGAATATTCGCTCGCCATCGCGGAAGAATGCGTTGTGACCGTGCCATTCGTTAACGCCGAAGTCGGTGTCGAAGCTGTCGGTGATGGTGTACCAGGGCATCTTCCAGCCCATCCGTTGCTTCAGGCGGGCGATGTCTGCCTGCGGCGCGCGCGAAGCGTAGGCCAGGGTGGTATCGCGGGCGTTCAGATGCGAAAGATGCGCGACCTGGTCGGCGCCGAGTGAGCAGCCACGGCAGGCATGATCGGGCCAGCCGAAGACGCCGGGCTCGAAGAAGGCGCGATAAAGAACGAGCTGACGGCGGCCCTCGAACAGATCGAGCAGGCTCACCTTGCCACTGGGCCCTTCGAATTCATACTTCTTCTCCACCGCCATCCAGGGCATCCGCCGCCGCTCCGCGGCCAGCTTGTCACGGGCGCGGGTCAACTCCTTTTCCTTCACGAGCAGCCGCTCGCGCGCGGCCTCCCACTCCTGCGCCGGAACGATGGGGAGCGTCTTCATCGTGGTCTTGTTGTCCATACCTATTTCTCCTTTTCTCATGAGACTGCTGAGGCTCCTTGCAACTGCGGCCTCTTTGCTGTGGTCAGGATTTGCGTGTCCCGCGCTCCGCGTCAGCGCGAATGTGTTTGAGCATGTTGTCCCATCCGGTGCCGACGTTTGCGGAGATGTCGTCCGTTATCAGACCCATGGCGGTGTGATTGAAGTGAAGAATAGTGGCGCTGCCCTCAGCCTTGAGCCGATATTGCACATTTGAGATGGCGGGGAAGGACATGAAGAGCGGCCCGCAGATTTCCAGCAGCTCAGGCGCCTTGATGGCCTGCACGTGGCCCCACAGGTGGCCGCGGGGATGGCCGCCGCTCTCGCCCAGATCACGGTACCAGCGACCGCCGGGCCAGGCTTCCAGTTTCATCGGCATGGGGACGCCATCCGGCTTCACGTTGAGCTGTCCCATCTGCTCGATAACTGTTTCGAAGACGATATCGATGGGCGCTTCGATCCGCTGTTCGCGTTTGATGGAAAAGCTGCGAACCGCCTCTTCTTCCAGCGGCTGTGCAAGTGTGCGTGCTGCTGCGCTCATGATTCCTCCTGGTTGTTGTCCGGGTTGCTGTCCGGCCTGCGGTGCAGCATCTTCTGCTCCGCGCGTTCCTTGATTCGATCCAACTGATGCGTCCAGTACTGCTCGAAGGTCTTTGCCCAGTCGTACACCGGCTTCAGATTGTTTCCATTCAGCCGGTACATCCGCATCTGTCCGTTGCGTGTCACGGTGACCACCCCGACTTTGAGCAGCACTGAGAGGTGCTTGGAGACGGAGGGCTGCGGCAGTCCCACGGCGTCTACGACCTCGGTGACGGCGCGCTCGCGTCCATCGCCGAGCACGTCGAGGATCTCGCGCCGCCGCGGCTCGGCTACTGCGTTGAAGACATCGAGAGTGGTGGCGGCACGTGCCATGAATCTCATAATATTCCCATATAGGAATATGTCAAGGCCCAGTTTTCACACATGCACCAATTTGCAGAAAGGCGCCGCTGGACTGAAACTAAGCACGCAATGCGCCTTCGTTGGATCTCTTTCCTCTGCATCCTTGTCGCGTGTACGGCCGCCCGGGCTTCGAGCCTGGTGAGCGGCAATGGCTTTGGGTTCGCCGTTGTATCCCCAACCACCGCTTCCGTGACGAAGTTCTACGCACACCCATACAGCTTTGTCGGTCCCGATCCGAAAGATTCGCTCAGCGAAGGGATTGAGACGGCGAACTTCATTAAGAAAATTGGCTGGAGCGATGAGACCGCGGGCGGCGCCTCTGCAGAGTATGAGGAAGACTCTCACGTCATCCGCGCGCGCAGCAGCGCCGGCGAGGGGCTCTTCTTTATGCCGTTTGGCCTGCGGCAGACAGCGCTCATCCTGAGCTGGAAGCCTACGAAGACCAGCGGATATCTTTCGGTGGAATGGAACAGACCGGTGAGTTCGCAGCGGATGTTGCGGGCAGCAGGCACCGACGTTCCATTGCTGCGATTCGATGGAGTCGAGGAGTCGCTGGCGCTGATTGCGATCGGCCCGAGGTGGAACGCCCGCGCACCGAGCGAGCAACTCTTAGCCGGCAATCTGACATGGGCTCTTGTTGCCATCCCTCGCAATGCCGATGCGGCATCGGTGGTTCGAGCTTTTCTTCAATGGAGAGGCGGCCTTGCGCCCGAGGCGTTGGCGGCGCGCGAGATTGCGGAACTCGAGCGCTGGAGAGTGACGCCGACCGTACACTTCGCGAACGAGAAGGAGCGCCATCTGTGGCGGCAGAGCGAAGTCATGCTGCGCATGGCGCAGAGCCGTGAGCCAAATCACCCGGGACGCTACAACAACGGCATGATCGTCGCTGCTCTGCCCGATGCGGCATGGTTCATGACCTGGGTACGCGACATGGCCTACGCGTCGGTTGCGCTGGCGCGCATGGGACATAGAGAGGAAGCGCGCGCGGCGTTACTGGCCTACTTCAACGCGCGACCGACGGGCAAGATGCGCGCGCAGACAGCGGGCGCGGATTATCAGATCTCCGTGGTCCGCTACTTCGGCAATGGCGAGGAAGAGCCGTTCTTCACCAATGAAGGCAACACCAACATCGAGTTTGATGACTGGGGGCTGGCTCTTTGGGTGCTGGGTGGTTATCTGGACGAGTACAACGATTCCGCGCTGCTTCGCGAGCCAACGTATCGCGGCCGATTGTATGAGAGCGCACGGGATTATGTAGTGAAGCCTCTGCTGGCCAACATGGAGCCCTACGGAGGCGGCCTGATTGTTCGAGCCGATACGTCGGTATGGGAGGAGCATCAGAAGGACAAAAAGCACTTCGCCTTTTCGACGGCGGCGGCGATTGTGGGTCTGAAGGAGTTCGCCGGGATCGCGCAGCGCGAGGGAGATGGGGAGACACATACCAGATTG
Organism: uncultured Acidobacteriaceae bacterium; assembly: GCA_963836835.1. Taxonomy (GTDB): domain Bacteria; phylum Acidobacteriota; class Terriglobia; order Terriglobales; family Acidobacteriaceae; genus KBS-83. The sequence continues at coordinate 29,529 of CAWILE010000002.1, forward strand.
CTGGAAAAGGTGGCGCTGCTCGAAAAAGGATTCCACGCCGCGTTCATCCGCGATGGCAGGCTGCGAGGCACGTTGGAGCAGGAAGAAAAGAACGATATCGACGGCGCGCTGCTGCCAATCATTGAGTGGGGTATCGTTACGGATCCTGCAGTGGTGCACGATGCAGTGCAGCGGATGAATCTGCTGAAAGTGAGTTCCGGCGGGTATCGGCGTGTACGCAGCAATTACACCGATCCGGCCATCTATGAGTACTGGTATGAGCGGCAGGAGTTTGTGTTTGTGGACCTGGCACTTGCGGAGGTGTATCGCCTGCTGGGCAAGAATGCGGATGCGGCCGCGTTACTCGAACGCACCGTCAACAAGTCTGCCGCCGATCACAACATCATTCCGGAAATGTACGTCTCGTTGCCGTGCAAGCTCTTCCCCGGCGCGATCGGGGATCCGACCGGAGCGTTACCCATGGTCGGCTACGGGGCGGGAGCGTACATCCTCGATCTGCTGCAGCGGCAGAGCGTGGAGCGCGATCATCGATAATGCAGCGTCAGCGCCGGTCCGTGCAGGCGACCTCGCAGATGGTGTGAGCCAGGTATCCGGCGGCGGTGGCGAAGGCCTGGCCGCTCCGCACACTGCCGTCGGCGGGATTCAGACCTTCCGTGATGATGCCGCCATCCCAGGGACTGCCGCGCAGAATTTTCATCGCTTGTTCTCTTCCCTGCTTTAACAGGAGATGATCGGCGACGGCCCAAGATGTGGTGAAGGGCACGCGATAGCTTCCCGGCAGTCCGAAGGGCTGACCTGAGCCGGAATATTTGTAGTTTGACGAATGCAGCCAGTTGTAGGTGCGCTCGAAGACAGGATCGCTGTCCGCGACGAAGCCGAGAGCGGGCAGGCGCATCAGTGAACCCGGCGGTATCTCGACGAAGAGAGGCGTCTTGCCGTCGGTGGCTGCGGCGAACATAGTGCCGGGCGAGCCGGGCGGCCCGGCGGCGGCGCAGTTCTTGAGAATGGCCGCTTTCAGCGACGCGGCGCGCTGCGTCAGCTCCTGTGCCGGCTGGGCATCATTCAGGCGAGCGTAAAGAGCCGCCATGTCAAGGAGCGCTCGCCAGGTGAGCACATTGTCGTATGTCAGGTACGGAAGCTTCTGGTATTCGTCCTGCGAGTCCTGCAGGGATGTATAGAGTCCGACCGATGCATCGTAGCGCGAGGCCAGACGATCGCGCAGAAAGTCGAGCGCGTCACGATGCTTTTCTAAGAATGCTGTGTCGTTTGTCTTCGCCACGTATGACGCCAGTGCGACGATGGGCGCATCGGCTTCGTCGAGTTGAAACCCATCCTCCAGCGCGATGCCATCAATGAAGCGGCTGTGCGTGCCGGTGTTTCGAAGCTGAATCGTCAGCGCGTATTCGAGCGCGTTGCGCGCCATCGTGGTATCGGTGTCGAGCAGAGCGGGAAAGCTCCACAGCATGGCATCGCGGTCCCAGTACGCGGCAGAAACGTAGTAACGCGGGCTACGCGCCGTCACCCCGACGAGCTGCTCGGTGTCGATGGTGCGGCCCCAGGCGTAGAGCGTGGTGAAGATAAGATTGCGGTTCATCAGCAGATCGAGCTGCGAATCGCCGGTGGTGCGCGTGTGCTTCTCGCACCAGGCCGCCGTCTGCGCAATCAGCGCGTCCGCTCCCTCGCGATCGAGCATCTCGCGCAGCGCCTTGGCATTGTGCGGCGCGCTGAACTCCTCGATCCCCGCACCGATGACGAACAATGCTTCGGCCTTCTGGCCGGGCTGGAGAGTGATGGTCTTCGCTGCATCGACCGTGGGCGCGATCACATTGTTCGGCGGCAGCGTGATAGCGCCTTGCGAGCCCGGATGGACAAGCGACCACGCGAAGTCCGTGTCCGTTGTGGCGAAGCTGAAGACCTCGCCGTCTTCCACCCATGGTGCGAGCCCTGCCGTGAGATTGCCTTTGAGCGGGACCGGCGTGTAGGTGACGCGGTTGAGTGATCCCCACGACGCCTGAGCGCCCAGCTTCGCTGTGATTGGCTTGTCCCTGCGATTGGTCATCGTGAGGCGCAGGAATGCAGCACGGGAATCCGGCGGCGCACACCAGGTGAGCGTCAGGGCGAGGCCATCGACGGTCTGCTGCGCCACGGGTGTCCAGTACTCGACGAGACTCCAGTCGGGATTGTGCAGCGAGAGCTGCCTGCCGTCGGCACTGAACGAGGGCGAGATGACCGGCGTTCCATTGGCGCCGGCAACCTGGAGCAAGCCGCGATGCTGCATGGAGAGCACATTGAAGGTGCCGAGTGCGCCGTCGGAGGCGCGGATATCCGGCAGGGAGATCCACTGATTGCCGGTTGGCAGCACGTCCGTGGGTTGAAGGTGAAGCGGCGTGACGTTGGTCTCAGCGAGTGCCGTGAGCGATGCCACGCAGCAGAGGAGGAGGGGGATGCAGGCAAGCAGACGAAACGCCCGGCTGCCCTTTCCGGCGATGCAGCGATTCATGTCACCAGCGTACAACGCGTCCCCCGGGTATCTGCTGCGCTACTCCTGTATGCCCTTGACTGTACCGCTGGATTTTGCGGACGCGGTGCTGGTGCTCGCAGTGCTATGCGCGGCAAGGTCGCGATAGATCATCTCGTTGCGCACGATGGCCTGCACGTATTCCCGGGTCTCGGTGAACGGGATGGACTCGACGAACTCATCCATGCCGTGGAAGGGCGCGCCAGAGCGCCAGTCCGTCACGCGATCGGCGCCCGCGTTGTAGGCGGCGAAGGCGTACTCGGGCTTGTCATCCAGTTGGTCCAGCATCTCGCGAAGGTATTTCGTTCCCAGCTTGATATTGACCAGCGGATTGAGCAGCTCGTTGTGATCGAAGTGGCGAATCCCGTCCTTATGCGCCATCTCGGCGCCCACGCGCGGCAGCAGCTGCATCAGGCCCCAGGCATTCGCGTAGGAGATGACGGTGGGATTGAATTCCGATTCCTGGCGGATCAGCGACGCGACCATGTAGGGATCGAGGCTGTTCTTCGTGGATTCGTTCTCGATCGTGCCCCAGTATGGCTCGGGAAACAGGATGCGCCAGTAGGCCATCGGAATGGAACCGATGGGCGCCGAGGTATAGAACGGCAGTGCGCGCTTCATCACGCGCATGGCCTTCGCGTCCTCGCCGTAGGAGTGGTAGATCTCCGCCTCTGCGAACGCGCCCCATTCGTCGCTGCCTTCGGCAGCCTGAATTTCTGACGAGATGTATTCGTTGAGCCCGGCATTCGCCAGCAGCTTTGCACGAACAACGTGCGGGTCGTCCTCGGGGACATCGTCGGTCAACGCAGGTATGGTGGGCGGCCGGATGCTGTCCAGTTCCGGTGCAGCGGCCGGGGTTACGTTGCCAAGCTCCGCAAAGCGCAATTCCGCCTGCTGCGCATAGTAGTAGTGGAGGTAGGTGTCCTTAACGGCAAGGTAGTAGGCCGCGGCCTTCGTCGGCTCGTGTTCCTGGTCCTCGTAGATACGGGCACGCCAGTAGATGGCGCCGGGAATCTCCTTGCCGCCGGGGAAGTGCGCGATCTGTTCGTCAAAGAGCTTCGCAGCGTCGGAGTACTTCTCCAGCCGGTAATCGAGCCATGCGGCGCGCCAGTGGGCGCTCGGGGCGTAGTCGGAGCACGGACCGGTTCCGCTGCCCTTGCATATCCGCGGGAAGCGCTGGACCAGCTCGGTGTAGTAGCCGACGGCTGAGGGAAAATCCTTGCGCAGCAGATACATGTTGCCGGAGGAGTAGAGTGCCTCGGCCAGCCACGGGCTGGTTGGGAAGCGCTGCTCCATCTGGGTGACATCGGCCTGCTGCTCGCTTAAGTCTCCGCGGTCGCGCGCCAGCTCCATCAGCAGGTAGAGGCGGCGAGCACCGCCTTCGCCATTGCTGTCGGGCAGCGCGGCAATCTGCTGGCGGTAGGCGCGCTTCAGTTTGTAGTCGCATGCGGCGGCAGCGACCAGAAGGCGATCGTGTTGATCGGCATCCTGCACGCCGGAATCGGAGGCTAATGCCCGATAGTCGTCGTAGGCCTCGTTGTAGCGGCCCGCGGTGTAGAGCGCATCGGAGTGCTGCTCGCGCTCCGCTACGGTCAGGGCGGAGTTCGCGCCCATGTTCTGCAGTTGTGTCTTCGCCTGCGCCGCTTCCGGTGACAACGGATATCCCATGTAGACGCGACGGAAGCTGTGCGCAGCGGCGTTGCTGTCGCCCGCGATCTGCTGCGCGCGCGCCAGCGCCAGAATGAAATCGGGCTTATTGGCGATGGATTCGCCGGCATGCTCGCTCAGAGTATGGAGCGCGGTCTGCGGATCGCCCTGCGCAAGCGCCAGATTCGCTACCAGCACCGGCATCTGCGAAACGAAGACGCTATCGGGATATTTGCGGGCGAAGCCGCTCAGAATCGTTTCGGCCTCCGGCAGGCGATTGGATTGCATGTCCGCCTGCGCGGTCAGGTATGCGGCGTAGTCATCCAGAGCGCTGCCGGCGGCATCGGCGTGGGAGAGAGCGGTGTCGGCTTCCGGGAAGCGCCGGTCCAGCAGGTAAGCGTGGCCGAGCGAAAGATAGGCCGCGGCGGCTGCGTCACCGGTGTGTGTCTGCGCGTAATGGCTGACGCCGGAGTAGGCCGCGGGCGTGCGATTCTGCGCCAGTTGCTGCGCCATCGGCCGGAGCTGGGTGGAGGCCACAAAGGCACGCTGCAGCCGGCGGCTTCTGGCGATGCTCTTTGGAGTCCTGCGCGCGTGACGCGCCCGGGCATGCCGCACATGTGCGGGAGTCGTATGCCGCCGCTTCGCGCTGCTGGATGTCTTCTTGCTTTGCGAGCTGCTCTGGCTGGCGTGGTGGGCAGTCGTCTGCTTCTTCTGCGTGGCAGTCTCGGCTATAGCAGGAGAGCTAATAGAGATCATTACCAAGGCCACGCAGCAGCCGGCTCCCAGAATCGAACGCAGAAATGGCAATTCCAAAACCTCAATGAGCATTAGGCTCTGATCAAAAGACTAAGCGGATTCGCGAATCGGTGCTATCCGACTTCTGGGGGGTAGCCTTAGTGGCAACTTAGTACCCGGGCACGGGAGGTGGCTGATCCTCCTCCCGTACCCGGCCTTACTAAGGCTTACCAGGCGTAAACCGCTGTGTTCGCCATTTCCATGGTCAGGGCGCCGCTGGCGCCCTGACCGTCCATCTGGAGGTTGGTCAAGAGTACGGGACCCCAGTTCAGGGCGAAACGCGAGGGGCCGGTCGCGCCGGAGAGCGGCGTCGTCTGGCCGTCGAGCGAGACCGACTCATAGGTCACGTTGCCGGCGTCATCCCGCGAGTAGGCGAGCTGCACGTGGTGCCACACGTCGCGGGTCCACTGATGCGGATCGCAGGCGACGTTTGCATGCTTCCAGGTGGAACCTGCGCTACCGATGACCGTGTAATCCCAGGTGCCGCTCCAGCCGTCGCATTGGACCCCGTAAATGATCACGTCGCGATTGGCGAGCACCTGGTTCATGTCCATCTCGATGTTCGCCAGGTTGCCGCAATTGTTACTTCCGCAGTCGCTATGGATCATCAGGTAGGTGTCATAGACAAAGTGGGTGGCGGAGGCGTTCCCGGGGAAGGAGACGTGGAAGCGATGACCACCGCCGTTCGCGTATTGGAAGCTGAACTGGCGTCTAGGACCATTCCCCTGGCTGGCGTCTGTGAGGAGACTGGTGACTCCGCTGGAACTTCCGCCGGTCGCGGCATCGTGCTCGCCCACCCAGTTGGTCATCAATTGGATGCTCGCGTTTGCCGCAACATTGGCGGGCAGCGTCGGCAGCGTATCGAGCACGGTGATGGGGATCGTCTCAAAGCACTCCGATCCTTTGTTGCCCCACGCCTTGATGTGCAGATTGTGGACGCCGGCGCTGGCGCCCATCTGCACCGAAATAGAGGTGGACTTGACCAGCGTGTCCCGGCCACTGTCGACCGAATAGGCCATCGAGGTGAGGGGTTGGGATTTACAGGTAAGGGCAGAAGCCTGAATGGTGAAGGGCGACATAAGCTCTGCGCCGGATTGCGGGAAGCTTACGGTGACATCGGCAAGAGAGGGAACGGCAAGGCACAAAAATGCCGCCGCGGCGTAAAAGCGCTTCATGTACAGACACCTCGGGGGAGGGGTCGCGGAACGACCCGCAGGGTTATTGGTGGATAGAGAGGCGGCGGCGCAAAAATGTCCGTCGCCACGGATATTTTTGAGTTGTGTGCTTGATGTGCCAGAGAATGGCACGGCAATTGTGACATTTGAATCACACGAAAGCGGTGTTGTGTAAAACGTACCTGGCAAACGTACGTGAATTCGTGCTCTATGCCGCTACAGAGGACGGCGCGTTACCCGGTGCCTGCACTGTCCGCGGAGCATTCCGGCCGGGCAGGTCCCTTGGTAAAATGCGTTAGGAGCCGCGGCATCCCCCCGGCTCATCACCGAAAGGGCGCAAACCTCTGAAACCTTCCGAGAGTCCGACCATCGAAACAGTAGGAGCACCGGAGGAGGTGCATCCGGACGTTCTGCTTGTCGAGCGGGCGCGGGCGGGCGATGTGCACGCCTTCGAAACGCTCGTGAAGCAGTACGACCGGCAGGTCTTTCGCATTGCGCAGCACATCACGCAGAACCGCGAAGATGCCCAGGACGTGGTACAGGACGCCTTCCTGAAGGCGTACGAGAAACTGGACCAGTTCCAGGGCAATTCAAAGTTCTATACGTGGTTGGTGCGTATAGCGGTGAACGAAGCGCTGATGCGCCTGCGCAAGCGGCGCACCGGCAAGATGGTTTCCATCGACGAGGACGTGCAGACCGAGGAAGGCTCGGTACCGCGCGATCTGGCCGAATGGCGGCCGAACCCGGAGCAGGAGTACAACCAGGCGGAGCTGGCGGACATTCTGCGCAAGACGATCAATGGCCTGCCGCCGGGATTTCGGGTGGTGTTCGTGCTGCGGGACGTGGAAGGTCTCTCTACGGAAGAGACGGCCAATGCGCTGGGGCTAAGTGTGCCGGCGGTCAAGTCGCGACTATTGCGGGCGCGGCTGCAGTTGCGGGAGCGGCTGAGCCGCTACTTCCGCAAAAAGAATGAGGATGGTGTTCAGTGACCTGCTCGGAATTTCTGGCCGAACTCGATGATTTGATCGACAACACGGTGACGCCCACGCTGCGCGCCGATCTCGAGTTGCATCTGCGCGAATGCGAGCATTGCGTTATCACGCTGAACACGACGCGCAAGACTATCGAGATCTATCGACAGCACGAGCTATACGAGCTTCCTGCCAGTTTGCGCGAGCGGCTGCAGGCGGCGATCCTGGCGAAGTGCAAGCGCGGCTGCTGAGTTTCTCCCGCAAATAGAAAACGCCGGAACCGTAGCCCCGGCGTTCGCTTCTTCCCTGCCTCTGTTACACCTCGGGCTCGAGGCCCTCAGCCAGCGCAATCAGATCGTCACCGATGGTGCGCGTCTTTGCGATCGCGTCCTTCAGCGGGATGCTGGTGATCTCCGTGCCGCGCAGGACAACGAGGCGGCCGAAGTTGCCCTCGTGCACCAGGTCGATCGCTGCCGATCCGTAGCGCGTGGCGAGCATGCGATCGTATGCGGTCGGCGTACCGCCGCGCTGGGTGTGGCCAAGGTTAACGCTGCGGGTCTCGTAGCCGGTCTTCTGCTCGATCATTTCCGCCACGACCTGCCCGATGCCGCTGAGCCGCTCGTGTCCGAAGGCATCCAGCTTGGCTCCCTGGGTTGCCTTCCCGCCGCTGGGCAGCTTGGCTCCCTCGGCTACGACGACGATGGAGAACTTCTTGCCATGTTCGTTCCGGTACTTGAGGATCTTGCAGATGTGGTCGATGTCGATCGGCTTCTCCGGAACGCCGATGACATCCGCGCCGCCGGCAATGCCGGTGGTGATCGCGATCCAGCCGGCGTCGCGCCCCATCACCTCGCAGACGATCACGCGATTGTGCGCTTCGGCGGTGGAGTGCAGGCGATCGATGGCCTCGGTCGCGATGCTGACCGCAGTGTCAAAGCCGAAGCAGGCGTCGGTTCCGCTCAGGTCGTTGTCGATGGTCTTGGGAACGCCGACGATCTTCACGCCCTTTTCGATGAGCGCGTTCGCTACACCCTGGGTGTCGTCGCCGCCAATGGTGATGAGCGCGTCGAGATTGTTCGCCTTGATGGTGGCCAGGCACTTGTCGATGCCGCCTTCCATCTTGCGCGGGTTGGTGCGGGAGGTGCGCAGGATGGTGCCGCCGAGGTGCAGGATGCCGGAGACGGCGCTGGCGTCAAGCGGCCGGGTCTGGTTCTCGACCACGCCGCGCCAGCCCTCCAGAAAGCCGACAAACTCGTCCTTGTAGTGGAAGATGCCCTTGCGCACGGCAGCGCGGATCACCGCATTCAGTCCGGGACAGTCACCGCCGCCCGTCAGTATTCCGACTCGCATTTGCTTCTAGTGCTCCTCTCAAAACAACACAGTGGGATCGAATCGAATGATACGTGCGCGGGAGCGGCGGATCAAACGCGGAGGTCGAATGTGAGCATATGGCGAACTCATTCCACAGCATGCACTTGACAAACGCGGGATGTATATTTATACATAGAAATGCATATTTATGCATCGGCCGCCCGGACGGCACCCTCCGGAGCGGCCTTTTGCTTTAGGAGTTTGAGAGCGCGATGAAGGTAGAGCGGCAGAACGCGATCCGGCACATTGTGACGACGAGGGTCGTGACCAGCCAGGATGAGCTCAGGAAGCTCCTCTTGAAGCGCGGACACGAGGTGACGCAGGCGACACTCTCGCGCGATCTGCATGCTCTGCGGCTCTTCAAGGGACCGGGTGGCTACCAGGTGCCTGCCGCGCCTGAGGCGAACCACGACGAAGACTTGCCGGAGATCAGCGATATCCTGCGCGACTTCGGACTGCGTGTCCGCCAGGCGATGAATCAGCTTGTCGTGGTCACGACGCAAGGCAGCGCGCAGCCTGTCGCCGCCGGCATCGATGACGAAGGCTGGCCGGAGGTGGTGGGCACGATCGCGGGCGACAACACCGTCCTGATCATCTGCCCGGATACGAAGAGCGCTACCGCGCTGAAGTCGCGGCTGGAAGGACTGATCGGCTGATGCAGGCACAACAGGAAATCGCGGTACTCGGAGTATCCGGCCATGCGGGCGCGGAGCTCGCGCGGCTGCTGCTGCGTCATCCGCGGCTGGCCCGGACTTCCCCGCTCTTCCTCGGCCGCGAAGGCTCGGAGCGCGAGTCGCTGACTGCGGTGCATCCGCAGCTTGCCGGCCTTTCTCCTGACCAACTCTGCATCGAGCCGTTCTCCTGGGAGCTGCTGGCGGCACGCGGCGTGAAGTTTCTCTTTCTCGCCACACCGCATGAGCAGTCGCGCGAGCTTGCGCCACAGGCGCTGGCGCGCGGTCTGCGCATCATTGACCTGAGCGGCGCATGGCGGCTCGAGCACGCGGCGAATCGCGCTGTCTACAGATTCACCGACGATGGCTCGGCAGTCGCGATGAAGACGCAGACAGCCGCCGTCTACGGCATGCCGGAACTCCATCGGAACGAAATCGCAGACGCGCAGCTTGTCGCCAATCCGGGTTGTTATTCGACGACCATCATCCTCGCGCTGAAGCCGCTGATTGCGGCCGGTCTGATCGACGTAGACCATGGCATCATCTGCGATGCGAAGTCCGGTGTATCGGGCGCCGGCAAGGCTCCTACGGCGAAGACGCACTTCATGCACGCGGCGGACAATCTCTCCGCGTATGCGCTCTTCGGCCATCGCCACACCGGCGAGTTGCTGGAGCAGTTAGACCTCGCGCCGGATGCAATCACCTTCACGCCGCATCTGCTGCCGGTGCCGCGGGGCATACTCGCGACCATCTACTTCCGCCTGCGCGGGCAGCACACTGCGGCGGAGATCGAAGCATGTGTGCGGGCCTTTTACGCAGACAGCCCGATGGTACGCGTGCATGCTGCGGGACATCTGCCGCAGATTCAGCATGTGGTGCGCACGAATTACTGCGACATCGGGTTCCAGCTTGCGCCGGATGGCCGACGATGCATCGCGATAAGTTGTCTTGGACAACCTGCTGAAGGGCGCTGCCGGACAGGCAGTGCAGAACATGAACGTGATGTGTGGATGGGAGGAAGCGGAGGGATTGGCATGAGATTCGTAGTGAAGCTGGAGGCACGGCGCTGGAAAATGCCGAGACGCTGCACGGCTGCGCCCAGGCGATCGTCGAGATGGTGCGCGACGGCAACCAGGTCGCTGTGGTGCATGGCGGCGGCGTCGCGCTGACCCGCACGCTGAAGCGCTGGGAAAGCAGAGCGAGTTCGTCGCCGGCCTGCGCATCACCGATGCCGAGACGCGCGATGCTGCACTGATGGTGCTGGCGGGGCGCGTGAACAAGGACCTGGTGGCGGCAATGGGGGCGCATGGACAGCCGGCCGTGGGACTTTCGGGCGGCGACGGGTTGGTCTTCCGCGCGCGCAAGAAGCGGACCGCGCCGGACCTCGGATTTGTGGGCGAGATCGTAAGCTCGGATCCACGCTGGCTGGAGGCGATCTGGTAGATGGGCGCGGTTCCGGTGCTTTCGAGCCTCGCGCTCGGCTTTGACGGCGAGTACTACAACATCAACGCAGACGAGATGGCTTCCGCCTGCGCGGTGGCTGCCCGGCCGATGCCCTGGTGTTTCTGACCGATGTACCCGGCGTGCGCGGCGCCGATGGCGAAGTGATGCGCTGGCTCTGAGTGGACCAGATCGCCGCGCTCACGCGCGATGCCGTGATCAGCGGGGGCATGCTGCCCAAACTTAGCGCCTGCCGTGAGGCGCTTCTGCACGGCGTGAAGCGCGTGCGCATCCTGCCGGCGGAAGCCGCATCGTCCATGCCGGACCTGTCTGCAGGCGGGTTGCAAGGAACAGAGGTGATGGTCGCATGAGCAAGCCAGATCAAATGCAGCGGTTGGATTGCCCGCGGTACAGGCCGCCGAAGCCAAGCTGCTGCTGCCGACATATGAGCGCAATCCCGTTCTGTTCGTCACGGCGAGGGCATGCACCTGATCGATGACGAGGGCGATCGCTATCTCGATCTGCTGAGCGGCATTGGCGTCAACGCGCTGGGCTATGCGCATCCTGCGATCGAGAACGCGATTGCCGAGCAGAGCCGAAAGCTGATCCACATCTCCAACCTTTACTTCCATGAAGGGCAGGCGGAATTGGCGGTGCGGCTTAACGGAGAGCACCGGGCTCGATCGCGCGTTTTTCTGCAACAGCGGGACCGAGGCATGGGAAGCTGCGCTGAAGCTGGCGCGGCCTATGCCGGCATAACAGCGCGAGCGAAGGCCAGCAAGATCGGAACGAAGTTTCTGGCGCTGGAGCACAGCTTCCACGGCCGCACCATGGGTTCGGTCGCGACCACCGCATAAGGAGAAGTACCGCGAGCCATTCCAGCCGCTGATGCCGGGCGTGGAGTTTGTGCGCTTCAACGATGTGGACGCATCTGCGGGCAAGCTTTCGACGATGATCTGCGCCATTCTGCTCGAAGCGATTCAGGGCGAGGGCGGCATTCGTCCGGTGTCGCAGGAGTTTCTGGAGACTGCGCGGGAGCTTACGCGATCCACCGGCGCGCTGTTGATCGTCGATGAAATTCAGTCAGGCCTGGGGCGTACGGGCAAGTGGTGTGCTTACCAGCACTTCGGCGTCCAGCCGGACATCATGACGCTGGCAAAACCGCTTGCCGGCGGCCTGCCGCTGGGCGCGATGCTCTGCACGCGAAGAGGCTGCGCGCGCGATGCAGCCCGGCCTGCATGGCACAACGTTCGGCGGCGGGCCGCTGGCTTGCGCGGTGGCAATTGCTGTCATCGACACCATCGAAGCAGCGAAGACATGCTCGCGCAATTCAGCGACGTGGGCGGCTACTTCAAGCGGGCAGCTTGCACGAGCTGGCGGCGAAGCATAGCGCCATCGTGGACGGCGTACGCGGCATGGGCTTGATGTTGGCGCTGGAGTTGAACTCGGCCGACACTGGCCAAGATCCGTTGTCGCCGCGATGCTCGAGCGACGCATCCTGATCAACCGCACCAGCGAGACGGTGTTGCGTTTTCTGCCGCCTTACATCCTGGGCAAGGAGCACGTGGATCTTGCGATTTCTGCATTGGACGACATTCTGCACCAGCATGCACCGGCACAGCACCGGCGCCGCTGCGCTCAGACACGGAGGCACCCAGAATTGGCTAGCTAAACGCTTGCCACTGTTGAAGCCCACTCTGTATCGCAACGCGTCCACCGGCCCGTTTGCGCTGGCCGCAAAGTCGCTCGCCGGCACGCGACCTCTGCTCCATCGCCGATCTCTCGCCGGCGAGATCGCCGCCATGCTCGAACTCGCGCACGCCGTCAAGGCACGCCCGGGGATTACCGCTACGCTCTCGACGCGAAGCAGATGGTGATGTTCTTCGAGAAGGCTTCGCTGCGCACGCGGCTGACCTTTGAAGCGGGGATCAACACGCTGGGCGGCTCCGCCATGTTTGTCGACCAGACGCAGTCGCCGCTGGGCGAGCGCGAGTCGCTGGCCGATATGGCCCGCAACGTGGAACGCTGGGTGAGCTGATCGTGCTGCGCACGTATGCCCACGAAACCATCACGGAGATGGCGAATATGCGCGGGTGCCCGGTGATCAATGCGCTCAGCGATCTCGAGCATCCGTGCCAGGCGATTGCCGATTTCATGACGCTCGAAGAGCGCTTCGGCACGGTGCGCGGACTTAAGTTCACCTACGTGGGCGACGGCAACAACGTCTGCCATTCGCTGATGCTGACCGCGGCTCTGCTGGGCGCGCATTGCACCGTGGCGCTACGCCGAAGGGTACTAGCCCAAGGCGGAGATTGTCGACAAGGCGAACAAATCGTGGCGAACTTGGCGGCTACGCTCACCCTCACTCAAGATCCTGTGGCGGCGGTTAAGCGGCGCGGATGCAATCTACACAGACGTCTGCACCAGCATGGGCTTTGAGCATGAGGCCACCAAGCGCGCGCCCATCTTCAAGCCTTACCAGGTGAACGAGGCATTGATGGCGCATGCTGCGCCCGCATGCGGTCTTCATGCACTGCCTGCCGGCGCATCGCAATGCGGAAGTGACGGATGCGGTGCTTGACGGGCCGCAGTCCGTCGTCTTTGACCAGGCGGAAAACCGGATGCATGCGCAGAAGGCAATCATTCTGATGCTGCTCGGCGCGCAAGTCACGCCCGAGCGCCGCAAGCCACCGAAGGCCGCACGGCGGCGCGGGCTGGCGTTCAAGTAACCGAAACGATTATCTTATCAGGAGATTTATTTATGGCAGAAAAGTTGTTCTTGCGTATTCGGGTGGGCTCGACACCTCGATCATCATTCCGTGGCTGAATGAAAATTACGGTCTGGATGTGATCGCCATGGTTGCTGACGTGGGTCAGGGAGAAGACCTCGATGCGGTGGTCGCAAAGGCGTACGACACCGGCGCGAAGAAGGTCGTCGTGCGCGACCTGCGCGACGAGTTTCGTGCGTGAGTATGTCTTTCCCACCGTGCAGGCGGGCGCCGATCTATGAGAACAAATATCTGCTCGGCACCTCGATTGCCCGGCCGGTGATCGCCAAACACCAGGTGGAAGTCGCGCTCGAAGAGGGCGCTGACGCGGTGGCGCACGGCTGCACCGGCAAAGGCAACGACCAGGTGCGTTTCGAGCATGCGTACCAGGCGCTGGCGCCGGAGCTGAAGGTCATTGCGCCATGGCGCGAGTGGACGCTGAAGTCCCGCGAAGATTGCCTGGATTACGCCGAGGCGCATGGCATCCCGGTTGCGGCGAGCCGGGAGAAGATCCACTCCCGCGACCGCAATCTTTGGCACATCAGCCATGAGGGCGGCGAACTGGAGAATGCGGCCAATGCGCCCTTCGCGACAACGTGGACGATGACCCGCTCTCCGCAGGAAGCGCCTGATCGCGAAGAGCAGGTGAGATCGGTTTCGAGAAGGGTGTGCCGGTTTCGGTGGACGGCATGAAGCTTGGAGCCGGTGCAGATTGTAGAGCTACTGAACGAGATCGGCGCGCGCAATGCGATTGGCCGCATCGACCTGGTGGAGAACCGCTTTGTCGGGATCAAGAGCCGCGGCTGTTACGAGACTCCTGGCGGCACGCTGATTGTGGCGGCGCATCGCGAGTTGGAAGCGCTGACGCTCGACCGGGAGGTCTCGCACTACAAGCAGCATGTGGCGCTACGCTATGCCGACCTGGTCTACAACGGGCTGTGGTTTACGCCCCTGCGCGAGGCATTCGACGCTTTCGTGGAGAAGACACAGGAGAACGTCACCGGCACGGTCAAGCTCTCGCTCTACAAGGGCAATCTGAATATCGTCAGCCGCACCTCGCCCTTCTCCCTCTACTCGACGATTTTTCTTCGTTCACCATGGGCGAGAGCTACGACCAGAAGGATGCGAAGGGATTCATCCAGATCCTTGGCCTGCCGGCCCGCACTCGCGCGCGGTTGCTGCAGAAACAGAAAGAGGCTGTGAAGTGAAGATGTGGTCTGGCCGCTTTCGCGAGCCGCTCGATGCGCGCTTCGAGCAGTGGCAACGGTCCTTCAGCTTTGACTGGCGGCTTCTCCCCCAGGAGATTGCCGCCAGCAAGGCGCATGCGCGCGTGCTGGCTGCAGCCGGAATCCTGACGGAAGCCGAATGCGCCGCCGATGCGTGAAGGACTCGATCATGTTTTGAAAGACTGCTGGGCATCACCTCGCCGCGCCGCGCTTGCCGCGGATACGCGAGCAGAGGACATTCATCATTTCGTTGAAATGGAGCTGGTGGAGCACATCGGCGAGCTGGGGCTCAAGCTGCACACCGGGCGCAGCCGCAACGAGCAGATCGCTACCGATCTGCGTCTCTACGTGCGCGAGCAAGCGCGCCCTCGCACAGCAGTTGCTGCGCGGATGGGCGATGGCGCTTGTGGCGCTGGGCGGAGAGCGCGGGCGAGGCGGTGATGCCGGCGTATACGCATCTGCAGCGCGCCGAGCCGGTGCTGGTTGCGCACTGGCTGCTGGCGTATGTCGAGATGATCTGACGCGATGTCAGCGGCTGGGAGATCTGCGTGAGCGGTTGAACTACTGTCCGCTGGGTTCTGGCGCGGTTGCCGGGGCGACGCTGGCGCTCGATCGTACCATTGCTGCGCGAGAATTGGGTTTCACCGCGCCAACAGCGAACAGCATGGATGCGACCAGCGACCGCGATTTCGCTGCTCGAGTTCCTGCACGCGCTCACCGTGATGGCGCTGCATGCCAGCCGCTTCGCGGAAGAGATTACGCTTTTTGCAACGGCCGAGTTCGGCTTTGTCGAGCTGCCGGAGAGCTTCTCGACCGGCTCGAGCGCGATGCCGCAGAAGAAGAACCCCGACCTCACGGAGCTGGTCCGTGGTCGCACCGGCCGGATTCATGGAGCGGTATCTGCGGTGGCGATGCAGCTGAAGGGTCTGCCGCTCGCCTACAACAAGGACCTGCAGGAGATGCAGCCGTCGCTCTTCGAGGCGACGGACGGGCTGCTGCCTGTGCTGGAGCTTCTTGCGTCTTTCACGCAAAAGTTGAGGTTCCGCCTGGATCGCATGGAAAATGCTGCGCAATCTGGATTCCTGAATGCGATGGCGGCGGCCACTTATCTTTCACATCGGGGAGTTCCCTTCCGCCGCGCGCACCACATCGTCGGCCAGGCAGTACGGCTGGCGCTGGATAAAGGCTGCGAGCTCGACGGGCTCACGCTCGATGAGCTGCGGCAGCTTTCGCCCGAGTTCGGCGAGGACTTCTACGCGAGCATCACGCTGGCCGCCACGGTGGATTGCCATGACGTGATCGGGGGCACAGCACGGGCCCGGGTACACGAGGCGCTGGCGAGCGCAAAGGCGCGGCTGGGCGCCGTGCCGGAACTGGAGGCTGCCGGTGCCCGTTCGTAAGGCTCGACTGCAGGATGCCGAGAAGGTCCACGCGCTGGTGAACAGCCTCTCCGGCGACGGCACGCTGCTTCCCCGCCCTTTCGCGGAAATCTGCGAGAACATTCGCGACTTCACGGTGGCCGAGTCGAACAGCGGCGAGTTTCAGGGCTGCGGGGCGCTGCACCTCTATGGGCCGCACCTGGCCGAGGTGCGCTCCATCGTGGTCCGGCCGGAGTGGAAGGGCTGCGGACGCGGGCGCGATTTGCTTGAGGCGCTGATTGAAGAGGCGGAGCGGCACGGCGTGGGCTGCGTGTGCCTGTTCACGCGCATTCCGGAGTTCTTTCAGAGCGCGGGGTTTTTCGTCGTGGAAGATCGCGCTGCGCTGCCGGACAAGATTTACAAGGACTGCCAGATCTGTCCGCGGCTGCATCGCTGCGACGAGGTCGCGATGGCGCACGGGGTGCTGCCGGATGTCTCCATCCTTGGCCCGCGCGAGCCGGTGGAACAGCTTGTGCGCATCGCCCCATAAGCGATATCGACTATGCCGTTGAAGGGCTCTCGGTCGACACGTCGACCGCTTCGTTTGCCACATCCGGCTTGAGCAGCGGCCAGCCTTTGCGGATGACGTAATCGAGCCAGGCACCCGCGAACTGCGATGTGAGCACAGCGGCGATGACCAGCGTGGTATAGAACTTCGAGCTGATGATGCCGGCGTCGAAGGCGACGCTGGCGAGCACGATGCCGGGGCCACCGCGGGCGTTGGTGGTGATGGCGAGATTGATGAGGTCCAGTCCGCGGAAGCCGGCGAAGCGGCCGGCAAGCGAAACGGACATCACCTTGATGGCGCAGGTGCCGGCGATGAAGGCGACGATCATCCACAGAGAGACGCCGCGGATCAGATCCAGCTTGAGTCCGACGATGGCGAAGTAGACGGGGATGAAGAAGGCAAAGGAGACTTTGCCGATGGCATCGAGCGCGTCTGCGAAGAGACGGCGCTTCTTGTGCACCACTGCGAACCCAGCGAGGAATGCGGCGAAGACGAGGTTGACGTCGAGCGCGCCGGCGACGGCGCAGTAGGCGAGCAGGACGGCGATGGCGTACCCGGTGGGCGATTGCTGGGCCAGGACATTGAAACGCGACTTATTGATGCGCTTGACGGCCCGGGGAACAATGGTGAGGCCGAGAACGAAATACGCAATCGTCAGGAAGAGGTGCCAGGACATCTGTTTCGGATTTAGCGCGACTTTGCCCGCGGTTGCTGTGGCGAGGGCGAGGGCGAGCCAGAGAACGATGTCTTCGAGCACGGCGACGCCGAGGATCAGGCGGGCGAAGCGGGTGTGCAGGATATTGAGATCGGCGAAGATCTTCGAGACCACCGGCACGGAGGTGACCGCGACGCCGACGGCAAGGATGATGATGAGGGAGATGCGATTGCCGTTTGGCCCGGCGAGGCTGGGACGGATCAGCCAGGGCCCGAAGATGAGGCCGAGCACGAACGGGATGCCGGTGCCCACGATCGTGAGCCAGCCTACCTTTCGGCGCTCCTCGCGGCTGAAGAGCTGCTGCATCTCGGCGCCGGAGAGGAACATGAGAAGCAGCAGGCCGAGCCAGTAGATGAAGTCCAGGATATTGCCCTGGTGCCTGGCCGCGTCGGTGATGTGAGCCATGAAAGGCACACGGCCGAGCAGAGCGGGGCCGAGCACGACGCCAGCCAATATCTCGCCAACCACCCTGGGCTGGCGGAGCTTCATGAAGACGTAGCCCAGCAACTGCGCCAGACCCACGAGCAGAAGCAGGACAAAGAGGACCGTGGTCAGTTGAGAATTAGACATGTCGGGTACTCTGCGATGGATGCGCGTTTGCCATCAATGGTTTGCGCGGCGCACTGGGCCCATTATCTCTTTCGGCACCCGCATTCGGATATGGGATTCGCAGAGCCGGGCTCCGGGAGTGATCGCTTCGTATTGCCGTTCGTACCTACGAGACACGGAGGGTCACGTTACCTACCCCCTACCCCCCCTCCCAGTCCGGTGGGTTACCTTGTTAAGTTCCTTATTTTCTTTGGGATATAGGCTGTCCCGTGAGTCAAAGGCGTCTTTCTAATGGAGTTACGGGCAAGTCGTCATTCCATTGAAGTTAGCGAGTCGGCTAGTCAGCCAGCCGACGAGTCGGCCAACGGCTGGTTTCGCGGCGCTCGACGCCGAAGCGCCACGGTTTTCCTTGAAAAGGAAAAAGCCACCGCAGTGGTGGCTTTTCTTCTCTGATTCTCTATTTCTATTGTAACGAATTGAGGTGAATTGATTGGCAGGTTTGTTGTGGATCGGGGACACGGTCGTAAAGCGGACTGGCCGTCCGATGCGGAGGCGCTTGCGGCGCGAGTTGTGCGGTTCGCTTCCTTTGGCCGCTCACGCGTGATTCTGTGGGTGTGGTGAACTGTGGGATCTTTCGCTTCTCGCGGACCTTCAGCGGGTGGTGAGGACGGCCAGGGCTTTTTCGTAGCGCTCGAGTTTTTTATCCAGCTCGACTGGGGGCTCTGGGCGGCGCTCGGGGGACATATTGTCGTAAAGATCGGCGATCTTGACGAGGCGGCCGATGGGGTCGGCCTTGGAGCGCAACACAAAGTCTTCGTATGACTCCTTCCTCGGCGTCTCGCGGCGGCTGACGCTGTCGACCGCGTTGCGGACATTTTTTCCGAAGAGGGTTTCGATTTCATCGAGTGTGGTCGCGGTGTCTTCGACGGTGTCATGGAGGATGCCGGCGACGAAGTAGTCCTCACCCAGGTGCCAGACGGCGAGCGCGACGCGCATGCAGTGCGCGATGTAGGGTTTGCCCGCCTTGTCCTTCTGATCCCTGTGGCGAATGGTGGCGAACTGGATGGCCTGACGGACCCTGGAGCTGAGCTTCACCGGGAGGGAATCCATGGAATGGATGGTACGGAGCGCGTGGGCAGGCATCAAGCCGTGAGATGCGGGATGGAGATTCTTCCTGTTGAAAATCGGGTTAATTGAGGCACTACCCCACTCCGGCTTCGCCCGGAGCAGGGCACCGTGTGTGTTTTATATTGCTGAGCTGCCCGGATCGTTGACCAGCTTTTCGCTGTAGCCGGCGATCTGTTCGAGGCAGAGATCGCGGGCACGCACACCGGCAGCTTCGCGCTGATACCAGTCGAGGGTGTAGTCGAGGGCCTCGGGCAGTATGAGATACGGTTGCCAGCCGAGCGCGCCATGGGCTTTCGACCAGTCGAGCTTGAGCATTTGCGCTTCGTGCGGCTGGGGAGCGGTGTCGAGTTCCCACTGGGTGGGGCTTCCCCACCGCGAAGAGAGATAGCGGACGATCCACTCGACGGGGCGGGCGTCGGTGTACTGCGGGCCGAAATTCCAGGCGGAGGCGTAGCGCACGCCACCGATGTAGAGCTTTTCAGCAAGCGTGAGATAGCCACGCAGAGGTTCGAGCACATGTTGCCAGGGGCGGGTGGCTTTGGGATTGCGGATCTCGAGTGTCTTGCCGCTGGCAAAGGCGCGGACGATATCGGCGATGAGGCGGTCGGTGGACCAATCGCCGCCGCCGATGACATTGCCGGCGCGCGCGGAGGCCACCGCGACCTTGTGCTCAGCGTAGTGCGCTGGATTGAAGAAGGAGTCGCGCCATGAGGCGGTTACAATTTCGGCGCATCCCTTGGAGGAGCTGTAGGGATCGTATCCACCGAGCGGGTCGGTTTCGCGATAGGGCCAGATCCACTCCTTGTTCTCGTAGCACTTGTCGGTGGTGACGATGACGACGGCGCGCACGGAGGGGGTTTTGCGAACCGCCTCGAGCAGATGGAGTGTGCCGAGCACGTTGGTTTGGTAAGTGCCGACGGGGTCCGCATACGAGGCGCGGACGAGCGATTGCGCGGCGAGGTGGAAGACGACCTCCGGCTGCGCGGCCTGCATGACAGAGGCGAGGATAGCGGCATCGCGCACATCGCCTATGACGGAGTGCATGCAGGCGGCGATGTCGGCTTTGACGAAGAGGCTGGGGTCAGTGGGCGGATCGAGAGCGTAGCCGGTGACTTCCGCGCCGAGATGCTGCAGCCAGAGCGAGAGCCAGCTTCCCTTGAAGCCGGTGTGGCCGCTGAGAAAGACGCGGCGGCCGGACCAGAATTGCGTTGCGTTGGTATCCACGAGAGGAAAGCCTACCAGACCTTCCACGGCGCGCGGCCGGTTTGCCAGAGATCTTCGAGCAGGTTGCGGTCGTGCATGGTGTCCATGGGCTGCCAGAAGCCGTCGTGCTTGTAGGCAGCGACCTGGTTTTCGCGAGCGAGGGTTTCCATGGGCTCGCGTTCCCAGGGCATGGAGTCGTCGTGGAGATATTTGCCTACCTTGGGGGAGAGCACGAAGTAGCCGCCGTTGATCCAGCGGCCTTCGCCGGCGGGCTTTTCGGTGAAGCGGGTGACGGCGCCGTCGTCTGCGATGTCGAGCGCGCCGAAGCGGCTAGTGGGGCGAGTCGCGGTGAGAGTGACGAGGCGGCCGTGATTCTTATGGAAGGCGAGCAGCGCACCGATGTCGACAGTGGAGACGCCGTCGCCGTAGGTGAAGCAGAAGGCCTCTTCGTTCTCCACGTAGGGGAGCACGCGCCTGAGGCGTCCGCCGGTCATGGTTTCTGCGCCGGTATCGACGAGCGTGACGCGCCAGGGCTCGGAGGTATTCCGGTGCATTTCTACTTTGTTGTTGAGGATGTCGATGGTGACGTCGGAGGCGTGGAGATAGTAGTTGGAAAAGTATTCCTTGATGAGATAGCCCTTGTAGCCCAGGCAGATGATGAAGTCGTTGACGCCGTAGTGGGAGTAGATCTTCATGATGTGCCAGAGGATCGGACGGCCGCCGATCTCCACCATGGGCTTGGGGCGGATGGATGTTTCTTCCGTGAGCCGGCTACCGAGGCCACCGGCGAGGATGACGAGCTTCACGAGAACGACCTCAAGAGCCAGGGCACAGGAACGGTGATCTGGCGGGATCTGTTGGCGCAGCAGTTCGTGCGATCGAATGGCTGTGATCGAACGGCTGCGGCCAAAGTCATCCGATACCTTACACCATTCGCATTAGCGGTTTGGCTCAGAGGCGAGATTCAACAGCATGGTTATCGCCGGGATCGAGAACGGCGTCGATCGCGTCTCCGGAGCGCCGGAAGGAAAAATGCTTGTGGCCGAAGTAGCTGGCGGCCACCGTGATTGCGGTGAGGATAGCAGCCGCGAGATTGGAGGCGGTCTGGCTGGGGCCGAAGCGGCGGCGCAAGAGCAGCGTGAGCGGAGGCAGCAGCAGCAGGTTGAAGAGCATGCTGGTGCCGTAGACCGAGACGCAACGCAGCCATTCACGGAGGTAATGGCCGCGGGTGTGGAAAACAAACCATTTGTAGCCGAGAAAGGCGACGGTGATGGAGATGATGCTGCTGAGGAAGCTCGCGATCTCAGATCCGTAGATGCCGTACCGGCGCAGGAGGTAGTTGATGGCAACGAAGAGCGCGTAGCCGAAGCCGGTATTGAAGGCGCCGACCAGAAGATAGCGGAGGATTTGCGAGAACTGCGACCGCTGGGAAACGGCGCTCATGTGGAGGACTGATCGGGGAATGTGGACTGCTGGGGGAATGTGGACTGATCGGGGGAAGTGGCGCTGGGGGAATGTGGACTGCTGGGGAAAGTTGATGCGCTCCTTCTCAATGACCAGAGGGCGATTCTGGACGAAAGTGTGAATGGAGCCGACGTACTCGCCGATGATGCCGAGGCAGAGCAACTGGACGGAGCCGAGGAAGAAGAGGCCGAGCACGAGCGGCGCGACGCCGAGCGAGAAGCTGTTCCAGAAGACGATCTTGTAGAGCAGGTAGAAGAAGCCGAGGATGAGGCTGATGGCGGCGGAGATAAACCCCGCGGCGGTGACCAGGCGCAGCGGAACCTTGGAGAGGTTCGTGATACCGAGCATGGCCAGGTCGTAGAGCGTATAGAAGTTGTTCTTAGTGATGCCGCGCCAGCGTGCAGCCTGGTTAAAGGTGATCTCGGCGTGGGGCAGGCCGATCTCGGCGATCATGCCGCGGAAGTAGGGATAGGGGTCGCGGAAGCGCTGCTTGACGATGTCGACGACCTTGCGGTCGTAGATGCCGAAGCCGGTGAAGTGCGAGATGACCTGCACATCCGTGAGCCTGCCGACGAGGTTGTAGTAAGCGGTGCGGATGCTGTACATGAGGCCGGATTCTTCGCTGGAGGTCTTGACCGCCGCGACAATCGGGTAGCCTTCTTCCCATTTGGCGAGCAACTGAACGAAGACCTCGGGAGGCTCCTGGAGGTCGGCGCACATGAAGCCGAGAGCGTCGCCATCTGCCTGCAGCAGCGCGTGCATGGGCGAGCGCAGGTGGCCGAAGTTGCGGGCGTTGACAATGACCTGCACTTCCGGGAACTCGGCCGCCATCTCGCGCAGCACGCCGACGGTGTTGTCGTGCGATGCGTTGTCGATGAAGACGTGGCGGTATTCGTACTGCGGCAACGTATCCATGACGGCGCGGGTACGGCGATGGAGCTCGCGGACATTGAGCTCTTCGTTGTAGCAGGGCGTAACGATGGTGACGCGTTTTCGTTGGCTCATGAGGAGATTCAGCTTTGCAATACGGGGATGAAGCCGCGGGTTTTCTGGGCAGCCACGAACTCGCCTATGGTGTCTGCGACGAAGTCGAGCATGGTTTCGCTGATGCCGGGGAAGATGCCGAGCCAGAATACCGAACGCATGATGTAGTCGGTGCGGTTGAGATCGGAGACGACGCGGTACTTCGAGTGCTGATAGGCAGGCTGGCGGATGAGGTTGCCGCCGAAGAGCAGGCGCGTGCCGATGTGTTTCGCGTCCAGCTCGCGGGTGAGCGCGTCGCGGACGAAGGGAGCGTCTTCGCGAATGCCGACGGGGAAACCGAACCAGCTCGGCTCGGCGTCGGGCGTGCTCTCGGGCAGCAGCAGGACATCTTCGTAGGCCTTGAGGCGGTCGTAGAGATAACGGAAGTTCCGGCGGCGGGCTTCGATGAAGCCGGGCAGCTTTTCGATCTGCGAGAGGCCGACGGCGGCCTGCATGTCGGTCATCTTCAGGTTGTAGCCGATGTGGGAGTAGATGTATTTGTGGTCGTAGCCGCAGGGCAACTCGCCGAGCTGCCACTCGAAGCGTTTGCCGCAGGTGTTGTCCTTGCCGGGCTCGCACCAGCAATCGCGGCCCCAGTCGCGGAAGGATTCGGCGAGGGTCTTGAGCAGCGCATTGTTGGTGACCACCGCTCCGCCCTCGCCGGTGGTGATGTGGTGCGCGGGGTAAAAGCTGACGGTGGCGATATCGCCGAAGGAGCCTACGGTCTGTCCTTTGTACTTCGCGCCGAGAGCGTCGCAGCTATCTTCGACAAACCAGAGATGGTGTTTCTTCGCGAAGGCGGCGACCACATCGAGGTCGAATGGATTGCCCAGGGTGTGGGCGATCATGATGGCGCGAGTGCGGTCGCTGAGGGCGGCTTCGAGCTGCGAGGCGTCTGCCTGGTAGGTGGGCGTCGTGACGTCGATGAAGACGGGAACGCAGTTGTTCTGGAGGATGGGATTGACGGTGGTGGGAAAGCCGGCGGCAACGGTGATGACCTCGTCGCCGGGCTTGATCTGGCGCTCGCCGAGACGGGGCGAAGTGAGGCAGGAGAAGGCGCAGAGATTGGCCGACGAGCCGGAATTGACGAGGGAGGCGCCGCGGACGCCGAAGAAGCGGGCGAGCTTGCGCTCAAACTGCGCGGCGAAGCGGCCGGTGGTGAGCCAGCAATCGAGCGAGGCTTCGATGAGGCTGCGCAGGTCGGCGGCATCCAGCACCTTGCCGGAAACGGGGATGGTCGAGATTCCGGGCTGGAAGGGCTTGCCGGCGAACTGTTCGTCAAAAAACTGCTCGGCCAGCGCGAGGATCTGCTCGCGGAGGCGGTTGGCGGTTTCACTCATGACTCTATGGTAGTTCGAAAGGCTACGGCTTGCCCCCAGGAACATTGCCGGCAGGTGTGGCACAGTCTGGCCCATTCGGAGGATGGCTGCCGTTCCGGTATTGTTCCAGCACCTCGGCGATGTTGCGGAAGAGCGCTTCCGGGCCTTCGACCTTGCTGACGAAGCGATCGGCGAAGACCGCGTCGTCGGGGATTTCATTGACGCCCGAGACGATGATGATGGGCAGCGAGGGACGGGTAGCGCGCAATTGCCTGGCCAGCTCCGTGCCGACGACGCCGGGCATCATCTGGTCGGTGAGGACGAGGTCGACGTGGTGCCGTTCGAGCAGATCGAGGGCCTGGGCGGCAGAAACGGCGGGAAGGATGTCGTAACCCTGCTTGACGAGAACCATCCCCCGCAGGGTTCGGGGGATGTCTTCATCATCGACGCATAGGATGACCGCGCTATGCCGTTTCACAATTCCCTATGCTCCGACCTGCAGTCGTTACGAGCAAATTCTCTTCTACCCCATCGACGAAAAGCTGCATCGCTTTCCACCCGATCCACCGATTGTGAAAACGGCTTAAACACGGCGCGCCGCTCTCCCGACCCCTTCACCAACCTTCAGGAGCTCGGGCGCCGCGGCGGCCTGGCCGGCCGAACCGAGGTCCGCATGGGGGAGAAAGATGTGGAAGCAGGTGATGTTTTTGTTGTCCCCGCGAATGCTTCTGAAGACGATGCTTCCGCCGTACTTCTGGATGATGCCCTTGCTGATCCACAGACCGAGTCCAGTACCCTTTGCCGCCTTGGTGGTGAAGAAGGGTTCGAAGAGATGCCTGGAGTGCTCGGCCTCGATGCCGACTCCGGTATCGCAAATGGAGATGCGGGTGCCGGCCTGACGGTCTTTGCCACGCGTGGAGTCGAAGACATGAAGGCGGAGCTTGCCGCCTTCCGGCATGGCCTGCACCGCGTTGCCGATGAGGTTGAGGAACACCTGCTTGAGCTCCACGGGGAATCCCTGCACGATGCCCCGGCTGGAGTAGCGCTTCACGATCGCGATTTTGTTGAACTCCAGCCGGCGCAACTGCAGCTCGAGAATGTCGTCGAGCAACTGAGCGATGGAGACCTCGACGGGGTGCTTTGATTCGCGATAGAAGCCAAGGGTCTGACGCGTGATGTGAGAGAGGCGCAGCATCTCCTCTTCGCCCATCTGGGCGTAGTGGCGGGCCTCAGCATCGAGCGAAGGGTGATCGCGAAGGAGGAAGAAGGTGTTGCTGATAGCCTCGAGGGGATTATTGATCTCGTGGGCGATGATGCCGGCGACGCGGCCCATGGCGGCGAGGCGTTCGGCTTTGCGCAGGGCATCTTCGGCCTGAAGCTGGGCGGTAATGTCGCGATTGATTTCGAGAATGGCGTTGCCGCCGGCCTTGACTGCAAGGCGGCTGGCGACAATCAACTCACGCCCGCTGTGCGTGGTCTGAGTGAGATTGCCCTCCCAACTGCCGGTCTCGGTGAGGGAATCTTCGATTTCCGCGTCACTGAGGGGAAAACGAGTCTTAAGGATGTCATGGATCGGCTTTCCGAGGACGTCGTCGCGACGCCAACCATAGAGTTCTTCGGCTCCGGAGTTCCAGAAGGTGAGCCGGCCGTTGAGGTCGCGGACCAGGATGGCTTCGGTGGCGAGTTCGAGCAGATCGGCACGTTCGCGGAGCAGGTCTTCCATCTGCCTGCGGATGCTGACATCGAAGAATGCGCCGACGGCGCCGCGTATCGCACCGGCGGCATCGCGTAACGGGCTTGCGCTGGCGAGGAGATGGGTGATGGAGCCGTTGCGGTGGCGAACCTCGATCTCCACGCTGCCGAGTTGCTGGCCGGTGGCCGCGGCGCGCGGCAAGGGGAGGGCTTTCCCTTTCAGCTCTCTGCCATCCCGATACATGCGGAAGGAACGCTTCTCCGCCTCCGAGCCGGCGAGGGATATGTTCTCGCCCAGCTCTGCGCCCAGGATTTGATTGAGTGCCGCATTTCCAGTGATCACTTCGCAGCTGGGATCCTGCGAGACGGCGACGCCGACGGGCAGCACCTGCATGATGGTTTCCAGCTCCGCCAGCCGCTGCTGAAGCTGCTCCTCGCTCTGACGTAGCTGCTCGGTGCGTTCCTCGACGCGCTGTTCGAGCACGCGATTGAACTCCTCGAGCTGGCGGGTCTTGCGGTGCAGCTCCGTGAAGACGCTGACCTTGGCGCGAAGCAGATCGGGGACAACGGGGACGGAAATGTAGTCGACGGCGCCGCTCTGATAGCCCTTGATGCGGTCGGGGTCGGAGAGATGGACGGCGGAGATGAAGATGATCGCCGTCTTCTGGAAGCGGGGATGGCGATGCATCATATCGGCGAGCTCGAAGCCGTTGATGTCCGGCATCGAAACGTCCATGAGCACCACAGCGATGTCGTTGCGGAGCAGTTGCTCCATGGCCTCTCGTGCAGACCTGGCCTTGATGAGGTTTTCGCCTAACTCGCTGAGGATGACTTCGTAGCTGAGCAGCTTGCCCGCCTGATCATCCACCATGAGTATGTTGGCCCGATCGCGTTCGTTCATTTGACCCTTCTGCCGCGGCGCCGCGGCGATACGAGCGTCAATCTTCTGATGCACATCTTGTCATCGATGCAGCCACATGCGAAGTGACGACAATAACTGCTCGGTATTAACTGGTTTGGCAAGATACTCCGACGCGCCGGCCTGGAGACATTTTTCGCGGTCTCCCTTCATGGCCTTGGCGGTGAGCGCAATGATGGGCAGGCGGCGGAAGAGGGGGTTCTGCCGGATCACCTGCATGGTTTCGTAGCCATCCATTTCGGGAAGCATGATGTCCATGAGAACGATGGCGAGGTCGGGAGTGGATTCGATGATGCCGATGGCCTCACGACCGGTGCCTGCCATAAGCACGCTCATGCCGCGGCGCTCGAGAACGCTGGAGAGGGCGAAGATGTTGCGAACGTCGTCATCGACGACCAGCACTTTCTTGCCGACGAGGGCTTCGTCGGAGCGGTGCAGGCGGTCGAGCATCTTCTGCTTCTCCTTCGGGAGGTCGGCGACGACGCGGTGCAGGAAGAGGGCGGTCTCGTCGAGCAGTCTCTCGGGGGACTCGACGTCCTTGACGATGACGCTGCGGGCAAGCATGTGAAGGCGGGCGTCTTCCTCCGGTGAGAGGTCCTTGCCGGTGAAGACGACGACCGGAAGTTCGTTGCCCGCGTCGGCATGGCTGAGTTGTTCGAGCAGTTCGAAGCCGGTCATGTCGGGGAGCCGGAGGTCGAGCACGACGCAGTCGTATTTCTGGCCGTTGACGGCAGCCAGCGCATCCGCACCGGTGGAGACGACATCGACGTCGATGTCGTCATGGTCGAGCAGAGCGCGAATGCTGAGCTGTTGGGCGGGCTCGTCCTCGACGACGAGAAGACGCTTGCGGCGGGGACGCGCGTACTCCCGGATGCGGTCGATGGCGGCGGCGAGGTCGTCGCGGCCCGTGGGCTTGGTGACGAAGGCGAATGCTCCATGCGACAGACCGTGGTGCCAGTCCTCGTTGACGGTAAGCATCTGGACGGGGATGTGGCGGGTGGCGGGGTCCTGCTTGAGGTGATTCAGGACGGTCCAGCCGAGCATGTCGGGCAGGGAGACATCGAGCGAAACAGCGTTGGGATGAAGCTCGCGGGCGAGCGCCAGAGCTTCCGTGCCGCGATTGGCGACGAGGACCTTGAATCCCTTGTCGCGGGAGAGATCGCAGAGGATGCGGGCGTAGTGGATGTCATCTTCCACGATGAGGAGGGTGGCGTCCCCGGACTGGATATTGTTGCGATCGTCCTCAATGGTCTCGTTGACCCTTTCCTGGACCACAAACGCAGCGGGGTGGACCAGGGGAGCGGGTGCGGGAGGTCGGTAATGACGGGCCCGAGACTGCTGGTCGCGGGTCCGACGTAGGTCTGCGGCAGGTAGAGCGTGAAGATGCTGCCTGCGCCGGGAGTGCTGCGAAGCTGGATTTCGCCGCCGAGCAGGCTCGCGAGCTCGCGGCTGATGGCGAGTCCAAGGCCGGTGCCGCCGTACTTGCGGCTGGTGCCGGCATCGGCCTGCTGGAAGGCTTCGAAGATGATTCTCTGCTTTTCCGCGGGGATGCCGATGCCGGTATCGGAGACTTCGAAGGCAATGACAGCCGCGGCACCGCTGAGGACAGGATGGTTGGGGCTCCAGCCATGGGTAACGGGAGAGACGGAGAGGCGAACTCCGCCGTGCTCGGTGAACTTGAATGCATTGGAGAGCAGGTTCTTGAGCACCTGCTGCAGACGCTTGGAGTCGGTGGAGAGGCTGCGGGCGAGGTGGGGATCGGCGGCGACCTCGAAGGTGAGCTTGCGGCTTTCCGCCTCGTGACGGAAGGGACGCGCGATCATTTCGATGAGGCTGGAGAAGAAGACCTCTTCGGCTTCGACCGAGACAGTGCCGGACTCGATCTTGGAGAGGTCGAGGATGTCGCTGATGAGAGTGAGCAGATCCGTGCCGGCGCCGTGGATGGTGCGGGCGAACTCGACCTGCTTGCCGGTGAGGTTGCTGTCCGGGTTGTCGGCGAGCTGCTGGCCCAGCACGAGGATGCTGTTGAGCGGCGTGCGCAGCTCGTGCGACATATTGGCGAGGAACTCGGACTTGTACTTGGAGGTGAGGGCGAGCTCCTTGGCCTGCTCTTCAAGCGCGCCGCGGGCCTGCTCGATCTCGCGATTCTTGCGCTCGACTTCGGCGTTCTGCTCGGCGAGCTGCTGAGCCTTCTGGGCGAGCTGCTCGTTGGTCTGCTGCAGCTCCTTCTGCTGCGTCTGCAGCTCGACGGCGAGCTGCTGCGACTGTTTGAGCAGCGCTTCGGTCTGCATGGTGGCTTCGATACTGTTGAGCACGATGCCGATGCTGGCGGTGAGCTGCTCAAGGAAGGCGAGATGCGAGGCGGTGAATTCGCCGAGGCTGGCGAGCTCGATGACGGCCTTGACGTGGTCCTCGAAGAGGATGGGCAGCACGATGACGCTGCGCGGCACAGCCTCAAACAGGCCGGAGCGCACCGGGGTGGTATGCGAAGGAAGATTGGAGATGAGCATGCGCCGCTTCTCGACCGCGCATTGCCCGATCAGCCCTTCGCCGAGGTTGACTCTCTGCAGATGGCCCTCATCGGTAAGAGCGTAGGCGGAGAGCAGGCTCATGGCGCTCGAGTCTTCTTCACCCATCTGGTAAATCACGCCCTGTTGCGCGTTGACCAATGGGGCGAGCTCGGAGAGCAGCATGCGGCCGACGGTAGTGAGATCGCGCTGGCCCTGCAGCATGCCGGTGAAGCGGGCGAGATTGGTCTTGAGCCAATCCTGCTCAGTGTTGCGGTCGGTGGTCAACCGCAGGTTGTCGATCATGGTGTTGATGTTGTCTTTGAGCTCGGCGACTTCGCCCGAAGCATCCACCTGAATAGAGCGCGTGAGATCGCCTTTTGTCACAGCCGTGGCGACTTCCGCGATGGCGCGCACCTGGTTGGTGAGGTTATCGGCGAGCAGGTTGACGTTTCCGGTGAGGTCCTTCCAGGTACCGGCGGCGCCGGGGACGTTGGCCTGGCCGCCGAGACGGCCTTCCACGCCGACTTCGCGGGCCACGGTGGTGACCTGATCGGCGAACGTGGCCAGGGTGTCGGTCATGTTGTTGATGGTCTCGGCCAGCGCGGCGACCTCGCCCTTGGCGTTCACGGTGAGCTTCTGGGTGAGCTCGCCGTTGGCCACGGCGGTGACGACCTTCACGATGCCGCGCACCTGCTCGGTGAGGTTTGTGGCCATGACGTTGACCTTGTCGGTGAGGTCCTTCCAGGTGCCGGCGACGTCGGGCACCTGCGCCTGGCCGCCGAGCTTGCCTTCGGTGCCGACTTCGCGGGCCACGCGCGTCACTTCCGCAGCGAACGAGTTGAGCTGGTCGACCATCGTGTTGATCGTGATCTTGAGCTCAAGAATCTCGCCCTTCACATCCACGGTGATCTTGCGGGAGAGGTCGCCTCGGGCGACAGCGGTGGTGACTTCGGCGATGTTGCGGACCTGCGCGGTCAGGTTGCCGGCCATGAAGTTCACCGAGTCGGTGAGGTCCTTCCATGTGCCGGCGACACCGGGCACGTTAGCCTGACCACCGAGGCGGCCTTCGGTGCCGACTTCGCGGGCCACGCGCGTGACCTCGCCGGCGAAGGCGTTGAGCTGGTCCACCATCGTGTTGATGGTTTCCTTGAGCAGCAGGATTTCGCCGCGGACGTCCACCGTGATTTTGCGGGAGAGGTCGCCGTTGGCGATGGCGGTGGCGACCTCGGCGATGTTGCGGACCTGCGCGGTGAGGTTGCCGGCCATGAAGTTGACGTTGTCGGTGAGGTCCTTCCACGTGCCGCCGACGCCGGGCACCTGCGCCTGGCCGCCAAGCTTGCCGTCGGTGCCGACTTCGCGCGCCACGCGCGTGACTTCGCCGGCGAAGGAGCGAAGCTGATCCACCATGGTGTTCAGCGTCTCTTTGAGCTGAAGGATTTCGCCGCGGACATCGACTGTGATTTTGCGGGAGAGATCGCCGCGGGCCACGGCGGTGGCGACTTCGGCGATGTTGCGGACCTGAGCCGTGAGGTTGCCGGCCATGAAGTTGACGTTGTCGGTGAGATCCTTCCAGGTGCCGGCGACGCCGGGCACAACGGCCTGGCCGCCGAGGCGGCCTTCGGTGCCGACTTCGCGGGCGACGCGCGTGACCTCGCCGGCGAAGGCGTTGAGCTGATCGACCATCGTGTTGATGGTGTTCTTGAGCTCGAGAATTTCGCCTTTGACATCGACAGTGATCTTGCGGGAGAGATCGCCGCGAGCGACCGCCGTAGTGACTTCCGCGATGTTGCGGACCTGCGCGGTGAGGTTGCCGGCCATCGAGTTGACGGAGTCGGTGAGATCCTTCCATGTGCCGGCGACGCCGGGCACCTGCGCCTGGCCGCCGAGGCGGCCTTCCGTGCCGACCTCGCGGGCTACGCGCGTGACCTCGCCGGCGAAGCGATTGAGCTGATCCACCATCGTGTTCAGCGTCTCTTTAAGCTGGAGGATTTCGCCGCGAACGTCCACCGTGATCTTGCGGGAGAGATCGCCGTTGGCGATAGCGGTGGCGACTTCCGCGATGTTGCGCACCTGGCCGGTGAGGTTGCTGGCCATGAAGTTGACGTTGTCGGTGAGGTCCTTCCAGGTGCCGCCGACGCCGGGCACCTGCGCCTGGCCGCCGAGCTTGCCTTCGGTGCCGACCTCGCGAGCGACGCGGGTCACCTCGCCCGCGAAGGCATTGAGCTGATCGACCATCGTATTGATGGTGTCCTTGAGCTCGAGGATTTCGCCCTTGACGTCCACGGTGATCTTGCGGGAGAGGTCGCCGCGGGCGACGGCGGTGGTGACTTCGGCGATGTTGCGGACCTGCGCGGTGAGGTTGCCGGCCATCGCATTGACCGAGTCGGTGAGGTCCTTCCATGTGCCGGCCACGCCGGGGACGACGGCCTGGCCGCCGAGCTTGCCGTCGGTGCCGACCTCGCGGGCTACGCGCGTGACTTCCGAGGCGAAGGAGCGAAGCTGGTCCACCATCGTGTTGATGGCTTCCTTGAGCTGGAGAATCTCGCCGCGGACATCGACCGTGATCTTACGGGAGAGATCGCCGCTGGCGACGGCGGTGGCGACCTCCGCAATGTTGCGGACCTGGCCGGTGAGGTTGCTGGCCATGGAGTTGACCGAGTCGGTGAGGTCTTTCCAGGTGCCGGCGACGCCGGGCACATGCGCCTGCCCGCCGAGTTTGCCGTCCGTGCCAACTTCGCGCGCGACGCGCGTGACCTCAGCAGTGAAGATGCCTAGCTGCTGGATCATGGTGTTGACGATGCTGGCGGAGCGGAGGAACTCGCCTTCCAGCGGGCGGCCATCGACGTCGAGGCGGACGGTTTGCGTGAGATTGCCCTGTGCAACGGCGGCGATGGCGCGCGTGACGGCGGTGGTGGGCCGCAGCAGGTCTTCGATCAGGGTGTTGATCGAGACTTCCATGGCTCCCCATGAGCCACGATGCTGCTCAAAGCGCGCGCGCTCGCGGGTGCGGCCTTCCTTTCCGACGGACTGGCCGACGCGGGTGAGTTCCGCGGCCATCTGCTCATTGGCGGCGACGATATCGTTGAAGGCATCGGCGATTTTCCCCTGTATGCCGGTCCATGCGACGGGCAGGCGCACGGAGAAGTCGCCTTTGCGCATGGTCTGCAGGCCTGCCAGGATGAGGGCTAGGTCTTCCCTGCCCGGCTGTTCGGTCGTCGTGCCGTTGCTGCTTCCGTTTTTGGTGGATGGACTTGCAGATGTGGCCCGCTTGCGCGCCGGAGTAACTTCGCCGCTGACTGCCATTAAGGGGTCTCCGTGAGGTGTTTGCTTGCCAGCGGCGCGCCGCGCCGCTTCAGTGTCGAAGGCTTACTGCTGTGGGAGAGGGGAGGTGGCGCGATCGCTACATAGTGCCATCCTACGTCGGGTGCCGGGAGGCGTGGCAAGGCAGGAGCCTGGCCTTTCAGGAGACCAGGGCATCTGCAACAACAAGAGATAAAACTCAAGGGCATCCGCTCTTATTCGGCAGCAAAAATAACGCAGGTCCGGCAGCAAAGATAACGCAGGAGGGGATCACACGTCGCGCATTTTGATGAGGTGACCGAGGGAAAGTTTGTACCAGGGGTTTAAAGAAGATCGCCGAGGGTGGTTTGATATAATCGGCTGGCCGGGTGGGTGTGTGCTGAAGCCATTTGCAATGAATGGTTTATCTCGCGGAGAGGTGGCAGAGCCCGGTTGAATGCACCTGACTCGAAATCAGGCATAGTCGAAAGGCTATCGGGGGTTCGAATCCCTCCCTCTCCGCCATTGGCTCCTAAGCCGTCTGGAATCAGCTCTCGGATAGTGGCTGTTACACATCGTGTGACCGCTTCTCATATCCCGAGAGTTTCAAAAGATATTAGAGATCGCTCGCTCCTGCCGGTATTTACCAGCAAGAGGAGCAAGTGTGCGAACGCCTAAGGTCCGTCTCTACATTCGAATTCGTAGCGCTGGTGGGAAGTACACCTTCCACGACCCCGCCTGGCATAGGAATCGCACCCTCGGTGCTGCATACGCATTGGTGAACGGGCAGCCTGAGCATCATCCCGAGGGCGTCTATTACCTCCGCTACCTGCGTGGAGCGAAGCGCGTATGGCACGCGGTGGGGACGGACGCGGACGCAGCGCTGGTCGCGCTCCGAAACAAGGAGCATGATCTCCAGGCCATTCGCCTAGGGCGTTCCGTCGAAGAACCAACGGCGCAACCACTGGGTCGGTTGGGGCTCGAGTCTGCAAACTGTGCACGATGATTCCAGAAACACCGGAGCACCTCTGCCTGCTTCAGCACAGCCTCGTCGCCTCGTCTTGCTTGTCGGGCAGATGCTAGTACTTCTTCAGGACCGCCTTCACGATAATCAGCATACGGCCCGGACCAATATCAGCACCGACAATGATCAGGGCCGCAGCGGCCCCGGCGTTCGGAGCAAGCCATTCTCGGGCGGAAGATCTGAGTCTTCACATCTATAGCCTGCATCATCCCTCTCGAATCAATGAAGATCGCCCTGATTAGCGATACACACACGCTACACCGCGAAGTCGAGGTCCCACCGTGCGACATCCTGATCCACGCCGGTGAGAGTCAACCACAACTCCGTATCACCAAAGAAGGTGATGCTTATCTGCGGATGATGTTGGTGCAAGGAGCCCATTACATCCTAGGCCACCGAGGACCAGATACGGACCTGAAACGATTTGGACTGAAGCTTGCCGCACGCGGTGGAAAGCGGGCAAAGAAGGCAGCCGTAATTGCGGTGGCACGAAAATGAGGCATCCTGCTGCACCGGCTGTGGTTAACCGGAGAAGTCTACGAACCCTTGCGAAAGCCCACATGCAACAAGGGTGGAAGACGACAGCGGCTTAATCAGGTCAGGTTTTGCCTGTTGCAAATCGTCGAGTTCGGGTGACTGCGGCGTCGGCTAGGAACGCACGCTTTTGCAAGCAGAGGCAGTGCAGTTCGGTCAATTGAGGACCCCAGCTGGCGCCGGAGCAATCAGCTCCACCAAGAGTGCGGATGGAAGCGTGGCGATTCGGCGATTGCGTAGTTGGGAATAGATGCGGGAATCTCGCGCGCCTCCCGTTGGTCGTCATCCGATGTCTTGCTGAAACGGCCAGAACGGATCTTGAGTTGTCCGGCCTTCTCATGGAAGTTGCCAACCATCCGGGAGTTATCGCATAGCGGCTCGAATCTGCAGCACACTTTGATTGATCATTTGCTTCGTTTAGAAGCTGGATACCGAACCGCCCCCAGCGTCTGGGACCGTGTTCATGTCAGGGGATTCTGCTGAGATTCCTTCCAAAACACACCCGCTCTCGTCGGTGCTCCAGATGTGGTCGCCCGGATGTCCGCTCCGCTTCTTCGGTTCACGGAACGGTGTGGCGCCTAGCCTCTTTGTCGAAGGAGTGGTCTCCCAGGTGGGCGAAACCTGACCGGAATCAGTCATGGTCGCATTGAGATCCTTCTTCATATCTGCTCCTCCTGCTACCTAAGACGTCCTGTATAAGTGACCCGTCTGGAGCAATGCATGCGCTGGAGGCGAGGAAGACGGCACGACTGCTGCTCTGTTCCGCAGCTTACTTTGATCATACGCTTCTTCAGAAGCTCGGCACTGAGCCGCCGGTAGCATCGGGAGTTGAGTCCATGTCAAGAGACTCTGCCTCGGGTTCATCTACGCATTGCTTCACAAGCAGCTGATGAGGCCGGTTGTATGCGCTGCGGAGATGCTTCAGATGAGGCTTTGGCCGAAAGGAGGCTTCTTCCTCCGGATCAACAGCAGCATCACTGCTCAACAGCGGGCATGGAGCGCACATAAGCCACTAGCGCCTGCATGTCCCGCGCGTTCATGTTGGTCAGGGGCATGCCGCCCTTTTGCATTTGAATGCTGTGGTGACGCAGCAGATTCTCCAGCGTGGCCGCGGGAAGGATCGAGGCTGTGCCTGCCAATCCGGGGGCCGCGACCGTTCCCTGCACCCCGCCCACTCCATGGCAGGTTTGACAGGAGTTGCGCAGGAACACCTGCTGGCCCCGCAATGCCAGCGCGCTCAGCGGAACTGGGGCAGCCACATGTGCGGGCGGGGTCGAGTTCACGGTCGCCTCCTTTCCAACCGGTTGCGCCACGGCAGTCCGGACGCTGGATCCCCCGTGTGGGTTTGGCAGCTCGGCGGACGTCGGCCTCAAGGTGGCCATAAACGCCACCAACTGTTGCATTTGGGAGTCGTTCACGGTCACGGCGGGCATCCCCCCGTCGCGCATCTTGCTGGTCGGGTGGTGCAGAAGTGTAGACAGCTTGTCGCCGGGAAATCTCGTGGTGATATCAATGAGCGATGGAGCGAAGCGCGTTCCTTGCGCAGTAGACCCATGACAGGCTGCGCAGCCTTGCGCAACGAAGAGCGCGCGGCCCGCGGTTGAAGTGGTCTCCACGGTAGCGGTTGCAGCGCCGCTTGGAGCCGTAGGCGGCGCGGCGGGGGCTGCCGACGTATTCGGCGCGGCGACCGTCTCCGGCGGAGGAGTTGCACTGTTGCCAGATGTCTGCGCGATCGCCTGCGTTCCAGATTGCGGAGCACTGAGCGTCCTCAAGTAAGCAACCAGTGAAGCCATTTGCTCCGGTGTCCCCGCAACAGCCTGCATTCCTCCTGTCTTCATCTTGGCATTCGGGTTCTGGAGAACCTGAACCAAATGGGCATTGGTGATACCAGAGATCAGCGGAGCGACTGCAGGCGCGCGGCCGCCCCCACCGGCTGGGCCATGACACGCGAGGCAGCCCCGCTCCCGGTACATCTCCTCGCCGGCGGCTGCGGTGGCAGACAGCGGAGCGCCGGTCGATGACACGCTAGTCTTCCCTCTTGCGCTGAAGGCCGGTGCAGAGATTTGCGAGGGCGGAACGGTAAAGACAGGTGGCACATTCGCCGCGCTCGTTCCAAGCGCTCCTAGATAGGCGAGCAGAGCCGACATATCAGCGGAAGAGATATCCACGGCGGGCATACGTCCCGCTCTCATCTTCGCATTCGGGTTGTGCAGCAAAGCGACCAACTGGGCTTCTGGAAATTTCGTTGTCACACCAACTACCCCGGTTGCGGCTGGAGTCCCCATTCCAGTCTCGCCATGGCAGCCGGAGCATCCATGCGCCTCGAAGATTCCTTTGCCCTGC
Source organism: uncultured Acidobacteriaceae bacterium (assembly GCA_963836835.1). Classification (GTDB taxonomy): domain Bacteria; phylum Acidobacteriota; class Terriglobia; order Terriglobales; family Acidobacteriaceae; genus KBS-83. The sequence goes on from CAWILE010000002.1 coordinate 65,739, forward strand.
GCCACCAAGGGATTCACGGATGCGCTTTGGCTCGCCACCGGGCCCGCGCCTCCCGGGGATTCGAGGAAAGGTTCAAAAGGCGCAGCACTGTACGCCTTCTCCTGCTGGTCTTGGGTAGCAAGCTGGGCGGCCACCCCTGGATCACGCATGTCATCCCTGTGGCTCTTTGCGCCTAGATAGACCATGCCTGCCACAACAATTGCGACGGATAATACGGGGATTGGTCTCCGCCAAGGGCGGCGTTCGAGGCGCCGGTCGAGAAAAGGCAATAGGAAGAACAGCATCGCAAGGATGCCCGGAACGACGACAACAGCGAACACCACCTTCGGCCCTTCCCAGAATTTGAGCCACTCGAACATGGGTAGGTAGTACCACTCCGGCCGCGGCAGAAAGAGCGTGTCAGCGGGGTTTGCGATGGGACCGAGGCTCATGGGATGGAAGTACGAGAGAATACCCAAGCCCACCATGATGAGCAGCGCGAAGGCCATGTCCATGAGGACCTGCCTTGGATAGAACCCCTCCGGCGGAAGCTTTGGATTGATGGGATCCTCTTTGATAGGCCCTGCGGGCCCTGCCTTGCGGAAGAGGACGATATGCGCCGCAATGAAGGCAAAGATGGCAGCGGGAAGCAGAAAGACATGCGCTACATAAAAGCGCGACAGGGTTAGCGTACCGATGGTGTCTCCACCACGCAGCAGCCGCGAGAGCCAGTTGCCGACGAATGGGATCTGGCCGACGATATTGGTGCCTACGGCCGTAGCAAAATAGGCCTTCTGGTCCCACGGGAGCAGGTAACCCGTGAAACCCATGCCAAGCACAAGGAACGAGAGCATTGCGCCGGAGATCCAGAGCAGCTCGCGGCGCCCCTTAAACGAACCGTAAAGAAACGTCTGCAGAAAATGCAGCACCAGCACGATGATCATTGCGCTGGAGCCGTAGTAGTGCAGGCTGCGCAAGAAGGCACCACCGGCGACCTGTTTGGTGATGTAGGCCACGCTGGTGTGCGCCGTCTCCGCAGAGGGCACGTAATACAGAGCAAGGCAGATGCCGGTGATGATTTGGGATATGAAGATAAACAACAGGCCGGAGCCGAATACATAGGCTAGCCGCGCGCCACCCGGTATCGGCTCGTCGAGCGACTCCTTCATCAGCATTTGAACGCCGGTGCGTTTGTCCAGCCAGCGAAGCATGCGGCTCGGAAGGTTCCCGTTTTTGGGAGTGCCGGCGGCTATTTTCTCTTCTTCGTCCACTGTTTCACCTGCGACACGGTTAGCTCAACGTTTCCTGATTGGGCACGTTGGAACGGAAATACTGGAAGTGAACCTGCAGCTTGCCATCTTTGACCTGAGTCCGCAGCCGGTCCATGGCGCGCGGAGGCGGACCGGAGATACGCTGCCCACCTGCCTTGAACTCCCCGCCATGACATGGGCAGACAAACTTGTCGTGATTGGCTTGCCAGGATACGCTGCAACCCAGGTGGGGACAGATGGCGGAAAGAACATGGACCTGACCATCGTCAGCGCGGCTAACGTAAACAGATTGGGCTGACACCACCTCGCGCCAACCGTCCCGCTGGGTGAAGGTGATGGTCTTCCGCACTGGCTCTTTGCTGTCCGTGAACTCGCCCAGCTCTCCTACGTCCGACCACCCGCCGCCGGCAGCTCTTGCATAGAGTGGGTAAAGTACATACCGAAGAACGGGTATAGCCAGGATTGCACCCATGCCCGCAGCACCGATGCCAAGCAGGACTCCAAAGAAGGAGCGCCGGTTGATGACAACGACACCTTCCCCCGAGGCGTTTTCATGGATATTGTTTGCTTGTTCCATGCCGACTCCTAGAAATTTACCCACAAGGCGATGTAAACGGTGTTGTTATCAGACGCATTGCGGTTTGCGCCGTCGTAGTTAGTCCCGGTCCCATTGAATTTCCAGTATCCGGAGTAGTTCAGATTGATGTCGATATTTTGCACTGGCCAATAGGCGAACTGCGCAATGTAGCCGCTAGTGTTAGGCCTTCCATTGTTGCTGCCCGTGAGGGCTGCTGGGGCGTAAAGAAGAGGGTCGCCATTGCCCGTAGTGGAAAAGATGGCACCTGTAGCGCTGTACTTGTTTCGCCAGTGATAGGTGCTATCCAGCTTGAGAGTGTTCAGATGGTTGGATTTGGTGGTTGCCCCGCCACTCGCAAAGGTGGCGCCTAAATCAGATTTCTCATGGATGTACGTTCCATGCGCGTCAAGCAGGTTGTCACCGAAGGGTCGCTCGTACTGGAAATCAAAGGCCGGATCCACATATCGGTCTTCCGGACCAGTGATAGCGTTCGGAAAGGAGTTCACATAGATGCCATAGGTGCCGACCTCGAGATAGTTGCTACCCCAACTTTGTTGCCACGCCGCTCGCCAGTAGGGTGCAACGCCGCTGATGTTAAATGCCTGGCCGGTTCCGGTCACGGGTGTCGCCGCCCCCGCGTGCTCAGAGCGGTAGACTGTCACGTCCGTGTAGAGGTGGTTGTTCCACATGCTGTATCCGCCCACCCCGGCAACATCCTGACCAAGTCCGCCATTTATGAGCGGTGAGGCGATCGGATCTACGCCGGAGGAGGTTGATATCCACGGAAAGCCCCACGCCGGGGTGCTATTCCATACATCCTCTACGGTCGGATTATTGTTTAAGGTGATTCCGTACCACCAGTCTTTCCCTGCCAGTTTTCGCTGATTGGCGTAACGCAGGTCCGTATTGTCGATTCCGAAATGGTCATCCGTATGGGTGTAGGTGACCTGCGCCAACCCACCAAAGTGCGAGGCAAAGCCTCCAGCCAGGAAGATGCTCAACTGCTGTGGGAAGCCCGCCGCATGGTTCTGCGAGGCCGGTTGGTTTGCCTGGAACGCCGTATCCGAAATCAAGATCATCGCGGAGAGCGGGATGTACTTCGATAGCAACAGGTCCTTAGTGTTGCCAACTTTGTCGGGCGCGGCCGTGTCTGTTAGAACATAGCCTTTAAGTTTGAAGTTACGTCCGAAGGCCGTCAGTTCTGGTGGATTGCTGTGGCAGACATTGCAGGAGAGCCCAGTCTGCCTTGCGAAACTTGCAACTGCATAAGCTTGCTCGAAACAGAGAATAAGAGAGAGTACAGCTGCGAGTCGCGCTATCGTTCGCATCTTGGAGCCTTCATTTGCTTCGGTATCTGCGGGATCGTCGGCCACGATCGCATTCGTTAGCTTGCTGAACCACACAGAAGACAGATCATCTGCCTGTCAAGGAATAACCATGGGGGCTTCATTTATAGGACCAATTGCTCGAGTCAAGCCGATACCCACAACATTGGGTGCGAAACCTGAGTGCGCCGGCACTCGCTTCCTGCGATGTTGCATCCGCCCCTGCAAGCGCACATTTTGAAACTAGGTTTCGATGGGCATGCGCTCGCCCCTCGGCTCCGTAATATAGCTGTCCATTGTTTGAGCCCAGCTGCCAATCGACCTCATTGGCTATCGCCACTCCCCATCAAAGAAACTGCCAGAGGGAAGCACGGACGGCTTCGCTATCATCAACGAGAAGAGTCCTTGGCATAGTGGCAGCTCATCGCCCGCAATGCCCGCCTTCGCTCTCCCGTTGACCGCCATGCTCTTCCCCGGAGCTACCTATTGGTAGCTATGGATGAAGTATCCCGCTTCGCCAACCGCGATTCTGTTCAATTTTGCACACTTGTGGCCACGCCTTCCTTGCGGGGTTTCGCCTTCCGGGCCGGTATGGCCCCCAGAAGAGCACTCACGCCGCTTTGCTCGGGTAATTGATCGTGGAGAACCCGTTGAGCAAAGACTTGTGAACGCAGATGCGGCTGCAAGTAAGTTGCGCTTACACGTCGATTCAGTTAGGTGGAATCCAGCTGCCACTCGCGGGGTGAGATGAGCAATAGTGAGCAGGTCTCAGGTCGTGGACGGTGTCACCCTGTGAGCGATGGTTTCCTGGCCCCGGTGAATATCGAAAGCTCTCAGATGACCATTCCACAGGCACATCTCCTTCTGGCTGAGGACCACGTTCAGCTTCGCGAATCATTGTCCTACCTGCTCACAGCAGTAGGCGATCGAGTTCGCTTTGAGCCACTAGAAAACCTAACTGCACCCGCGATGTAGCGGATCCCAAACCCGCAGTTCTGGACATACGCAAGAGCCCTTCTAAGCAAGTGACGAGGTAGTACATGTCAACGACCGAAGTGGTCCCAAGCATCTCGGTGCAAAGAATTCTGCTGGCCACGGACTTCTCCACGGCGTCAGAGAAAGCGGCGCTGTATGCAAGGGCATTGGCACAGCGATTCTCCTCTCTTGTCGAGTTGGCGCATGTCTTTGACCCGTCCAGAGTCGCAACCTACGAAGATGCGGTGCTCGGGCTACCGGTAGGTGAAAGACGGCAAAGTAGCCGTGACAGGCTAGAGCAACTGCGTAATCAATTCGTCTCCAGCGTCGAGACTCGCACTGTATCGCTTGAAGGGCATCAACCAATCTCGGAGCTGCTGAGGGTGGCTAAAGAGCAACAGATCGATCTAATTGTTGCGGGGACAGCGTCGAAGCAAGGTGTGGAGAGGCTTCTACTCGGCTCAACCGCCGAGCAGCTTATCCGAAACGCTACATGTCCCGTGCTTACGGTAGGTCCCTACACCGCATCGATTGGGGAACTACCGCTTGCTTTTCAGGCTGTCATTTACGCCACAGACCCTACGCCAAGAGCCGCAAAGGCCGCCTTGTTCGCAGTCTCCTTTGCTGAAGATAGTGGTTGACGCCTTTATCTATGTCATGTCTGTGATTCGAGCATCGAGAGTTCTGCTCAGGACGCGCCGTCAGAAAAGACGTTTGCGCCCCTGCTCAGGAGGACGATCCCCGGCTCTACATATGACTGGTGCAATCCGGAATGCATCGTGGAACATGGCGATGTTTCAGAAGCGATCCTCAGCTTGGCTGTTCGGGTAAAGGCAGATCTCATCGTCCTAGGCGCTCAGCAATCATCCTTCGGGCTCACACATGTAGAGAGAGGGCTCACATCAGAATTGCTGGCTCAGGCCACTTGTCCGGTGATGACTGTGTGCTAGCTGGCGCTGACAACGAGCCTTCCGTAAGAACTGAGCCTTTGCTCGCAGCCTTGAACATCCCAGAGCTTTTTGTCCGAAAGAAGACCATCAACAGGACCTGTTGACTGTATGAGGATTTCGACCCCATGATGCTCTTGCGCAGGAGAACGCTTTGCCGGTTATGCCGAATGGCCATTGGATCGTGCGACCGCAAGTGAATCCTATCTACGACCATTGACGCAAGTGTCTCCGTCATAGCGGAAGCGCTCCCGCCCTAGCTGTGGATGCACTTCCCCCTCTCGAAACGACAGACTGTCTACTCTCGCACAAACGAAGTTATAAGAAGTCTTCACTTTGCCGGCGTAATATGCTTACAGGGCCGAGCCAGGTGAGGCTCTGAATTTCTCGCCGCAGCGTATGCCACAAGGAGGAGGCCCTTCAGATGACTGACCTCAGGAGCATTGCGTTTGATCCAGCCGCCTTCCTTGCTCAGGCCGGTCTCGGGCGCAGGATCGTTCAACTGAAAGCGAAGGAAGCGTTCTTTTCGCAGGGAAGCTCGGCAGACTCGATCTTCTACCTCCAAAAAGGTCGCGCAAAGCTGACAGTAGTCTCAATAGCAGGCAAAGAGGCCACCATTACGCTCCTCAATGCTGGCGAGTTTGTCGGCGAGGAGTGCGTGGCGGGAGTGGCCGGACTTCGCTTGGCGACGGCAACTGCGATCACCGCTTGTACTGCGCTGAAGATTGAACGACTAGAGATGATTCGCGTCTTGCACGCGGAGCATGCATTCTCGGACCTGTTTCTCACTTTCCTTCTGGCCCGAAGCATGCGGACGCAGGCTGATCTCGTGGACCAACTCTTCAATTCAAGCGAGAAGCGCCTAGCGAGAATTCTTCTGCTGATGGCCGAATTTGGTAAGCCTGGCAAGCAGGAGACGCTCATCCCGCGAATTACTCAAGAGACTCTGGCAGATATGACCGGTACCACACGCTCGAGAGTGAGTTTTTTCATGAATCGCTTCAGGAAGCTCGGATTCATTGACTACAACGGCCGCATCCGGATTCACAAATCGTTGCTCAATGTGATCCTGCACGATGAGCGGTCAAAGCAAAATTCGGTGAGTGCTTCGCTTCTTGCTGATCCCCAGCCAATTGCAAAAGTGGTCAAACGTCCCAGGGCCAGGGTCATGTTCGCTGAGAAATAGAGAAAAGGCAAGTCGGGCGTACCTACCATTTGCAGTCTACATTTGTTTATTACCCCGCAATCACGGCCGACTCGAGTACGGTAGTCGAGCTAGTTACTAAGCAGTCCGATTGCTGGCATCACGTTAAACAGGCAGACCAAGAACACGGTTAGACGAAGTGCGGCGAACGAGAAGTTAAACGGGAGGTGCTATTAGCCACCTCCCATTTCTGCCACTGGCTCCTGATTACGTAGCGATGCGGTGGAACGGTGCCAGGATGGCGGACTTGACCGCCTCCCCTTAGAACCTGACGACGGCTCTTATGCGTGTACGGGAACAGTGACCTTATGGGAGGTTGAGCTGATAACCTCACACGTCTCGACCTTAGGCGTCCTATCGATCACTTTTTCGAAGGCCTTCAGCACTTCTGGATAAGCATTAGTGTTGTAGGCTTCTACATCCGCTTTGTTGTCCCACAAACTAATTGCCATCACATCCACGCCGCCGTTCTGAATTACTGGAATTGCCACTGCGAGTCCGAGAGCATGCAACCCACCATCTGGGTCCGCAAACGTGAAACCATTGGTGACGCCCCTTCAAGAAAGCCCTCGGGTGCCGCCGCCCCAAGACCGAAACATCTCAGGAAAGAGCGCTCCTCCGTCAGCAACAGCAAAGCTCAGATCTTGGCAATCTTAAGGATGACAATTTATTGAAGGGACGTGCCGAATCCGAAGGCCGCCCTATTAGCTACAGCGCGAAGATAGGGGTTCATGTACAGCGACTCTACGGCAAGTAGTGCTTAAACGTGTCGTCTTTTCTATTGCGGACCCGTCAAATTTATGCACTATTCACGGCACCTAATTCAGTGCTTCTAGGTGTTCCCTTTGCATTAGCCGGTCAGCACCTGACGCGGCATGGTGATAGGGTTCTGCTGCATACGACCTTACCCCTTACGTTGAAGGCATTTATGTCTTGGGTAGACGGCGATGGAAAGTATGTGCCTTCTGCGGAGTTATCCGTGCGCAATCCGAGTTACGATTCTTTTTCTCTTCTCCCTGCTCGCACATCATGTTCTACGCCTTCGACGTGCTGGTGAAACTCGGTAAGGGTTTGAAGGAGACGCTCTCTAAACGTCGCAAACTCCTTACATCGACAGTCACACCTCACGACCACATCGGCATTTCCCAAGTGTCGAACCAGACTGCGAAGGAGATGCTTGCCTTTGTGAAGAGTCACGGCCTCGAAGGGGTCATCGGAAAAAGACTGGACAGCGTGCATGAGCCTGGTCGCAGAAGCGGGCTCCGGGTCAAACATCGCGTCAATCTCAGCCAGGACTTCGGGATAGGCGGATACGTGTCAAGCCTGCTCGGTGCGTACTTCGAGATTAAAGAATGGAACCAGGTGTTCTATCATGCTTGATTTGACATATCGCTCCGAACCAGTCCTCTTCAGGAGAGCCAATCGGACTTCCCCGCTCTGTCCACAACCTATAAGCCAGGAAAGTTAGGGTATTTGCGTTTGGCGAAAATTGATCCGCGCCAAGAATGGGTGTACTAAGACTCATCATCATAGAGCGCTCCTCGTGTTACCTGAGACAACTTAGAAGTGGCTCGTCCGCAGCAAACGGTACGGCTAGAGGCCAGCAAGAGTTGTAGAACCGATGCATGTTGAAAGCGCACCTTGATCACTAACTTCGTTTAGAAGCTCGAACCGAGCGATTTCAACGTCGATATTGCAGACGGGGCATGTGAGGTCGTACGACCCACGGTCATTCGGATTGCGGAGGAATCTACGGGGGATGCGGAGCGGCCAAGGATGGCCTCTTTGGAGCGTCGGAAGTCCACAACGCTGCTTCAAGAGTAACCGCCCCGGATATCGCGGAGAGTCACGTCATTGTAATAGTTAGCTTTGATCATTCGGCTGCATGCCTCTGCACTCTGCTCGAAAGCAGCAGCGCCAACCTTGCCCGACGGTGGTCGCACATTGCGTAGACTCGAAGTAGTGCCCCAGTTCTTCCCGGCGCATGAATCGAGACCAGATCGTGGCCACCCAGTCTTTCCCTCCTTCCGATACACAACTAGATTTGCCTTTCAACACGTCAGCAACTACGACGGCACTATTGACTCAATATGTCTCCGTTGCCACCGCCCCGTCGCCTCATCGCAAGATGAATGTTCGTTCGAAAAGGCGGAAAGAACCCACATACGCGCCAACTGGATCTGCTCGCGCGCATGTGGCCAAACCAAGCCTGAATCGGGCTCGCATGCCGGCCCCCAACTTCAACAGTGCACTGGTGGATCGCGAACCGAATATCCGATCGCGAAATGGTAGACCACTTTCTGCTGAGGCGGCAGCTTGAGAACTCACCGAAGAGCGTATGCTTAGATTAAGAATCACTTCCTCGCCTCCAGCTTTACGCGTTTCGCTCCAGACGAGCACCTTTCACGCAAACGACAGAACTGGAGCCATCATGCTTATTAAGAAAGCTGACGTTAAGAATCACCTCGCTGCAAAGTTGAGAAAGCACCAGATTCTACAGGGGTCAAGCATTGGGAAATTCCCTGCTGAGCACTCTTCAGCCGGTACTAATGGCACCGTTGCGGGCAGCGGAAGCTCTCAAGAGCCGTTGAACCCTTCCAGCGAATTCGTCCTGCCCATACGCTCACCAGGCGGACATTGATGCTGCAAAGACCTTCCTGGCATCCAAGAATGATTCTTGGATGCATCGGGAGTGCCCTTACTGCACCTCTTATCCAGTTCAAAAAAAAGTGAGGGGGGCGGGAGTACTGTCCAATGGCTGAATTCGGCACCCGCGAGACTTACAGCCCTATATCGAACGATCTATTGCTGCTACTCACTTCACAGCATCTGCAGAAGGCCTTCAGTTACGGAACGATCGCGCAAACCGCTAGCGATGTGCAGGATGTTCAAAATTCGCCAGCAATCAGCATGGGGCCATACCTCATCATCTCGGGACAGACCGAACTCCTGCGATCGATCAGCATATACAGCGCACGCGGCAAGAGCCGTGAGCAGGTTCGCCTTCTATATATGAATGCGGTGGCTATGGATGTTTGGAGGGCTATGGGCAAGCGCACCCACGTCATCGACGCACAAAACAGGCCGCCGCGAACTGCCCAGCTCACGTATGGGGTTCCCTTCAGCGAATAGCGGTTAGCCGCACAATGCTCTCTGATATCGGATTGCTGGTAGCGCGCCTTTTGACCTAGCGCCCCAAATCGCTAGGGCCATCGTAAAGGGCTCTCTTACTTCTCAATCAAGGAGGGACCGTAGTGACCGACGGCACGGCGACCTTTCGAGGCGTATGATCAAACTATCCGCATGGTCTTTCCGCTTCCTCGCCTTTAGCTGTCCATTGCTTCGCTCCAGACGAGCACCTTTCAAGTAAGCAACCGGACAGTAGGAGACCGTATGAGCCCCGCGCTCAGATCTGATGGTAAAGGGCATCTTTCCAGAAGAATCACATTAATGGCTCTTCAGCCTAAGCACTCGAGCGAGCCTGACGCTAGCCGCGATTCCAGCAGTGAAATTGACAGCCACTTTCACTCACAGATTTGTTTCGGGTCAGGTTTACCGCGGATAGCGAATACTCCGGCTGCAGAACGCCCCTGCGAATCTCCATTCAGCAAGAAATCGTCGTCGTGCAGTTAAGCGCAATGTTCCTTCGCACAGGTTGCATCCTGCCGGACGGGATGGAGCTGATACAAACGCGATTCGGTGAGAATTGGATGTCAGTCGGGAAAGCGACAGCCGCCACCCTAGATACACGGGTCCGGAATGCGGGGTGGCATTTTATGTGGATGGAGACCGCGCATTCAAGCGTTGGCATCGGTCGAACTGCTGAATCGGCTACCAGCAAGGCGATAGCTCTTGCCCTTAAGCAGACCGAGGGGAGATTCAATGCTGCTGAATTAGGTCTGATCAAGGTTAAGAAATATCCGGGATTTCATCTCGCGAGAGCAACGCTTCATACCCGCCAGATCCAACAGCATGCTTCGCTTGGTCTAGTCGATGAAATGGTGCTACGTCAACTCCCGGCACGCTAAGCCCCGGCATCTTCCGCGGGTAACAACCCGACTGCAACACCCACGTTGTACTCGTCATGAATCATTCACCTGAAGCCATCGCAGCAGCGATGAGTGCAAAAGCAGGCATTCGTTGTCTCTACCGGAAATACTTCGCTCCCAAGCAGAAGCTGATTCGTCCTTAATTCAAGCTCCCTCTGCATTAACATCCACGGTTCAGCCACTGCCTTTGCCGACTCGCATCGCCTTCATCGGGAACTATCTGCCCAGGCAATGTGGCATCGCCACCTTCACGACTGACCTGTGTACCGCCGTAGCAGCCGAATACGGTGATGCGCGGCTCTTTGCCGTTCCAGTCAACGATCCCGACTCTTCCTACGACTATCCGGAGCGTGTGCGGCTGGAGCTTTCCCAAGAGGACAAGATTTCATACGAGCGGGCCGCCGAGTTTTTGAACTTCAACGGAAATGATCTGGTCTGTATGCAGCATGAGTACGGGATTTTCGGAGGCGTTGCCGGTAGTTACATCCTGTCGTTGCTTCGCAAGTTGAAGATGCCACTGGTGACGACACTCCATACGGTACTACGCGAGCCGGATTCGGACCAGCGTGCGGTTCTGGAGGAGATTGCGCACCTCTCCGATCGTTTGATCGTCATGGGCGAGCATGCCGCCTGCCTGTTACGGGATGTGTATGGCGTGCCTGCTGGCAAGATCGACCTGATTCCACACGGGGTGCCCGACCTTCCATTCACGGACCCGAATTATTACAAAGATCTATTTGGTACCCCGGGGAAGCCGGTGCTTCTCACATTCGGCCTGCTGTCGCCCAACAAGGGGATCGAAAATGTGATCCGCGCCCTTCCGCGAATTCTCGAAGAACATGGCGACGCGGTCTACATTGTTTCCGGCGCAACGCATCCGCATATCAGGCGCAGAGAAGGTGAGACATATAGAGACAGTTTGCAGTCGCTAGCCGCCGAACTTGGCGTTGCCTCACACGTGATATTCAACAACCGCTTTGTGAGCCCTGAAGAATTGGTCGAGCATGTAGGCGCTGCTGACATCTATGTCACTCCCTATCGCCAGGAAGCTCAGGTCGTCTCCGGCACACTTGCCATTGCACTCGGAGCGGGGAAAGCAATCATCTCCACTCCCTACTGGCATGCCAAAGACCTTCTTGCAGACGGGCGCGGCGTCATTGTCCCGTTTGACGACCCCGATTCCCTCGCAGTAGCGGCGATCCGACTGCTGGATAACGATGCCGAACGGCATGCGATGCGAAAGCGTGCCTATCTTCACTCCCGCGGCACAACATGGCAAAAGACAGCACAGGCCTACATGGCGAGTTTTCAACGTGCACGCGTTGAACGTATGCTTCGGCCGCGGCCGGCGCTGCAGGATCTGGTTGCAGCAAAGGCGACGGACCAGCTACCTCGGCTGAATACGTCCCACCTGTCACAGATGACGGACGATACGGGTATATTGCAGCACGCTATCTATTCGGTCCCCTACTGTAGAGAGGGCTATACGACGGATGACAATGGACGCGCGCTCATCGTATCGACGCTGCTGAACAGTTCACCTCTATCTGCCAGCGAGGAGCGCCTGGCACTCTCTCGCCGCTACCTAGCGTTTCTGTGGCTCGCCTATCACGACGAGACGGGCAGGTTCAGAAATTTTCTGAGCTACGACCGAGAATGGCAAGAAGAAGTGGGTTCAGAAGACAGCCATGGCCGCGCCTTATGGGCCTTGGGAACCGTGCTTGGGTCTTCGGAAGATGCTGGGCTGAGAGGTGCGGCGGGCAGACTCTTCGAGGCCGCCATCTCAGCGACTTTGGGGTTCACCAGCCCTCGAGCTTGGGCGTTCTCGATCCTCGGGATGCAGGCTTATCTCGACAGGTTCCCTGGAGACAGGGCCATCCAGGGCTCAAGCAATGCCCTTGCCAATAGATTGCTTAATATCTACGAACGGACTCATTCGGAGCAATGGCCATGGTTCGAGAGGAGTCTTTCATATTCGAACGCGAGGTTGTCAGAGGCGCTCTTACTCGCAGGATGGAAAAGTGACAACAAGCGGATGATCGAAGTAGGATGCGCGTCTCTTCAATGGCTTATCGCCGAGCAACATCGAGGAAATAATTCAGTCTTTGTTCCGATAGGTTCAAGAGGATTCTTCATTGCGGGCGGTGATAAGGCGCGTTTCGATCAACAACCCGTAGAAGCTTGTGCCACTATTTCCGCCTGTATCCAGGCGTACCGTCTGACGAACGAACCGCGTTGGCTTGACGAGGCGTGGTGTGCCTTTCGCTGGTTCCTTGGAGATAACGACTTACAAGTTCCCCTCTACGACGCAGTAACCGGAGGGTGCAGGGATGGGCTTCATCCGGATCGTGTGAATGAGAATCAGGGAGCAGAATCAACACTTTCGTTCCTGATGGCCCTGCTCGACATGCAAGGCTTGGAAATATCAAACCTAGAAAACCTGAATCAGGAAATGAGTGTCTCCCCTTGACGTCAATCGCCCTCCCGGCCTCGTGGCCCCAGTACGCTACGAAACAACTAAAGTCAGATGTGGACGCCGAGGCTCCCTTGTTCACTCGTCATCCCCTCAATCCCATCCTTAGCCGCAAAGATTGGCCATATCCGATTAACAGTGTTTTCAATGCTGGAGCGGTGAGGCTGGCTGATGGTGATACTTTGCTCCTTTGCCGCGTAGAGGACAGACGGGGTCTCTCGCATCTTTGTGTTGCCCGCTCCGCGAACGGAGTCGATGGTTGGCGCATCGACGCCGAACCAACGCTGATGGCGAGCCCGCGCGAATTTCCGGAGGAAATCTGGGGTATCGAAGATCCTCGCATCACCTATGTCCCAGAACTGCAGCAATATGCAATTGCCTACACGTCCTTCGCACGCGGCGGTCCGGGAGTGTCACTTGCGCTTACAAAGGATTTCAGAAGCTTCGAGCGATACGGCGTCATCATGCCGCCGGAAGATAAAGACGCCGCCCTGCTACCGCGGAAGATCGACGGCCGCTGGGCGCTCATTCACCGCCCGGTGACAACGCTGGGTGCTCACATGTGGATCTCCTACTCCCCTGATCTGCGGCATTGGGGCAGTCATAAGGTGATGCTTGAAGCGCGACGCGGTGGGTGGTGGGATGCCAACAAGATAGGTCTATGCTCGCCACCGATTGAAACCCCAAAGGGCTGGCTTGTTCTCTATCACGGTGTCCGGCATACCGCATCTGGAAGCATTTATCGCCTGGGACTTGCTCTGTTCGATCTCGATAAGCCGGACGTGTGCTTGCGGCGCGGAGATTCCTGGATTTTTGGCCCAGAAGCCCCCTACGAGCGCGGAGGAGATGTCAGCGATGTCGTCTTTCCTTGTGGTCAGACCACCGGTGCGGATGGAGATACCATTTTCCTCTATTACGGAGCGGCTGATTCCTGCATGGCGCTGGCTACGGGTAGCATCCGCGCCCTTCTTGCGTGGTTGGATTCAAACTGCGGTTCAACTGGTGCACGGTAGGGCAATGCAAACGCAAACTCTATCATGGCCCAACTGGCTACCTCGGATCCTCTGGATGCGCCGACAGTGTCCGCTCTGTACCTCCCTCCAATTCCGCACTGAGGAGCCTACTTCCTTCGATAGGGCACTGCGCGTACTCGCAATGCGGCGAGTCCGTTGTGTCAACTGTTGGAGACGCTATTACTGGTTTGCCAGGGTTGGTTCAATGGCAGCTGAATATTGACTTCTAGGTGCACCCTCGCAGAGAGTATGGCTGAGATGCAGATCCGACTCGGTCGAGCACGCAGCTTGTCACTAGGCTCGCCCCTTCGACCCGATCCAATCATATTCCAGCGAGCTGAATTGCCGGGTTCCCCCCCGTCTGTCTTCCCAGCGGACTCCAGCGACCCTCTTGACGCCAAATCATAACCAAATCAATACGGCGCCGCGCAAGCCCTCCTTGCCTGCCATTCCCTCAGTTCCGCAGAGAAGGATTCCGTCACCACAGCCCGCGATAAGATCGCCGAACCGCAGCATGAAAGATGGGCAAAGCAAAAGATGATTACCGTCACCAAGGTCCCCGAGAAGAAGGCTCCAATGAAGAAATCCTGGAAGACCACTAGCACCGCGAAAGCCCGGCCAGCATTATCCGGCACAGTTCCAACTGGACCGGTTGCGGCTCCTGCAAGGTCTTAACTATGCGAAGTGCGCTTGCGAATGCAGACTGGCCCTCGGAACACGGCCACTCAGCGGAATCACGGTGATCGGATGATGAACTTTGAAGTCGCTTCTTTCAATCCAGGCTGTTCAATGTACGCGTTGAGGTCTATGCTTCGACACACAGGAGTTCAGGATGTCCAAAAAAGAGCCTAAAAGCGCTAAGAATATGAGTGCCCAGGAGGCGGTAGAGAATCTCTTTCACCCTAAGGCTTCGGCGAACGCTAAAAAGCACGCTGAAAACGCGAAAAAGCCGAGGAAGAAAGGCTCTTAACCGTCACTCTCAAGCGCTGCCACGTGCGACAGCGTCGTGAAGACAGATATGGATGCTCTGTGTACTCGTACCCTGCGAGACCCGTACTGGATCATGACCGGGCGATGAGAAATTGCAAGTCATTTTGAGGTCAAGCCTTTCGAAGAAGTGACACGCGCAGGATACGGCCTCATCTTGACAATTGTTAGCGCACCAGCCTAGCATCAAATTTGAGCAAGTCCCCTTTCTTACTCTTTCAGGTTCACTGAACTAAGTCAGCCCATCTGAAGGTTTTCCTCTTAGATTACTGCTAAGGAGGAACTGCGTCATGACACTAATGACCGGTTGGGAATCTCTACGCGAATTGTCCGCGATGCAAGACCGCATGAACCGTATGAACCGTCTTATCCGCGAGGGGTACAGCCCCGAGGGCCCGGAAGAGGCGTTGGGAACCACCACCCTCGCACCTCCGGTGGACATCTACGAAGACGAGCACAACATTATTCTGAAGATTGAAGTCCCCGGCATCGACGAAAAAGATATTGATGTCAGCATTCAGAACAACACCCTCACCGTTCGTGGTGACCGCAAGATCGAGAAGGAAGAGAAAGAGGAGAATTTCCGTCGCGTCGAGCGGCAATACGGAAGTTTTACCCGCTCGTTCACGCTTCCCAGCTCCGTGGATCCGGGGCAAGTGAGCGCCCGCTGTGACAAGGGCGTGCTGAATATCAACCTCGCCAAGAAAGCCGAAGCCAAGCCCACGCAGATCAAAGTAAGTGTTGGCGGCGAGAAGACCCTCGAAGCCAAAGCGTCCGCCAAGGCCGCGTAAAACCCAGGAGCCAGTGACAGAAATGGGAGGTGGCTTATACCGCCTCCCATTTAGTTCTCCTCTCCCACGCACCTCGAGTACGGTGTCCTCGGTCTGTCTGCTTTAATGTTCGGCCAGCCCCGTGCGGAGGATTCGTTTGTGCGGATGTGCCGTTGGGTCAGTGCCGAGTTAGATGAATAATGACTCTGTGGCGGCGCAGATCAAGACTGACCAGAGAATGCCGTCAGTAGCGCGATGACTCTCGATGCTGATGTTGAGCAATCCAAGCCCATGTACCGGCAATGACGTGGCGCGAATATCACGAAGCTACCAAGCACACCGTCGAATCGTTGAGGCGTGCGCCGCACTCTCTCGACTGGGCGAACATGCCCGATCCTTTCCGTCACTACGAGGGGGTGCCGATGGTGGATTTGCCAGCAGATCCACCCGCTCCGGAAATGCCGGCGCTCGAGGTTCTCCGCGGCGGTTCTGGTTTCGCCCCTGCGGGCGAAGGAGCAACGTTCCTCTCTCAACTGCTGTTCTATTCCGCTGCCATTAGCGCGTCCAAGCGTGTCTTGTCCACCGGTTACCGCTATGCATTGCGCGTCAACCCATCCTCCGGCAATCTCCACCCTACCGAATTCCATTTCCGCACACGGGGCGTGAAGGAGTGGCCTGATGGGCTATATCACTACCTTCCTTCTACGCACATCGCCGAACAACGTGCGCTGGGTGACGTAGAGATGAAGTCGGGCGGCAGCTCTGCGCCGCTAGTGTTTGTTCTGACCACCATCACGTGGCGCGAGGCGTGGAAGTATGGTGATCGCGCATATCGATACTGCTTGCACGACATAGGTCATGCCTGGCAGGCGCTCTCCCTCGCCGCCCAGGCCATTGGATGTGGTAGCTCTGCAATCGGCGATTTCCCGGACGATGAAGTCGCACAGGCCTGTCGCCTTCCGGACGATGAGGTGCCGATGCTCCTTGTCGAATTGCGCGACGGCTCCATTCCGGTACTAGAATCCAATGCCTGCGAGACCATTTGGTATGGCGGCCGGGCGAATCAGCTCTCCGCAGAAAAAGCCGCTCACGCGTGGATTGACAGGATTCACGACGCCACTAAAGTGTGTACTCTGACTCAACGAGAGAACGTTGTCACCGAACCGCTTCTCATTGGCTGCGGCGAGATCAAGCTGCCCCCTCCGGCAACATCGAGGCGCACCTTTGCTGAGACTGCGCGGCGGCGGCGTTCGGCACTCGACTTCGTGGGTGGATCGCAATCGATATCCCTGACGCAGCTCTCGGCGATCCTTGCTGCAGCAAGCCAGCGATTGATCGCCGATTTCGCCAGGACATCTTTCGTCCAACTCTACCTGTATGCTCATCGCGTCGAGGGGCTCAAACCCGGGGTGTACCGATACTGGTCTGCTTCTGCCGAGTTGGAGCTAATCAAACATGGTGACCAGCGCGTAGTGGCTGCGGAGCTCAGCCTCGGGCAGAAACTTGCCGGGAATGCATGCGTCGCTTTCTCGATGGTCGGCGATCTCGAGCGTGCTGTCTGCGCCCATGGAGACCGCGGTTACCGGTATGTGCATTTCGAAGCAGGCGCCATCGGCCACCGTGTCTATCTCGCCGCCGAAGCGCTTGGGCTAGGAGCGACCGGAATTGGCGCGTTCTACGATGTAGAGGTGCACCGTTATCTCAGACTTCCGCCTCAGCAACAGGTGGTCTACCATTTCGCGATCGGCTATCCCGTTCCCGATGCGCGCTTGAGCGGTTGAGGTTGTGGCTCGGCAGCGGGCAGACAAGTCCAAATCAGGCTTGGTTCGGCCACGTGCGCGAGCAGATCCAATTGGGCGCATATGTGGGTTCTTCCTCCTCTTCGAGCGAATGTTCATTGTGCGATGAGGCGATGGTGCTGTAGCAGCGCAGACATATCGAATCGCTAGTGCCGTCGTAGTTGGCGATGTGCTGGAAGGGTGAACCTGGTTGTGTATCGGAATGCTGGGAGGGTTGGGTGGCCACGATCTGGCCTCAATTCATGCGCCGGAACGACCCTGGGGCGCCATTTCGAGTCTGCGCGCTATGCGCGACCACCGTCGGGCCCAGCAGGCGACAGCCGCGAAGAGGCTGAGGTCTCAAAGTGAAAGGCTCGGCACCGGCGGGTTTTCCGATGCGGAGTCCGTGAGGGGGAGATGCTGAGCTAGATTCAGCCCAAATTGTTCTTGATCCGACATCCATGCGTACAGATCCATCGGATCGCAAATGTGGGTGCTTTGCAAAAGCGGTAGCCCGGAGGCGTCCCGAGCGGAAGCTGCGGTTCTAAAGCATCGGAGGCATATAGAGTCCCAGGTCCCGTCTTTGTTATGCCTGCGCCTGAAAACAAGAAGAGTTCGGTTCGCCATGGAGACGGCCTCTTTCAAACTCCTGAATATCAGTGGACGTTGATAAGAGCGTGCGCGCTGCCCGGGCTAAAACTGAGCAATTTGGATCAAAGTGACTAGAGTTTGCAGCGCGGTCCGGGGCAATTGGCCCGGCGGTCTCGATTGCGCCTCAGGCAAGGTCGTTCCAATCATCGTGACCCTCGAATCGGAAGGCTCTTCGGTTTCGGTTGAGCAGGGGTGCATGGGACCTCGGGAACGATGTTTGGCCACGCAGTCGGCTTCGCGATCTTTGGAAGGCTTGAGGGCGCCGGGAGACGAGAAGTCGGAGAGGGGATCTGGAAGAAGGCCGTCGTGGATCATGCACCCACGAGAAATCTGGAACTGAGACTGGGCGATTTTACCTCCGGAACAGAAATGAGGGACGGAAGCACGAAAAGCTTGAAATCTGCTGGCCAAATGCGTAGCGGGTTTCATGAGACTCGAACGAGATCAGGTCCCTCGCTGCCGAGGCGACGCGAATCCGGGAAATGATGCTCGCCGCCGGCAAGAGGAGCTGCGGAAGTTGTCTGTGGAGATCCACAAGGAGAACGCACGCGTTAAGGAACAGCTGAGATTAGCCAAGGTATTATCCTCAGCGCCGACCAACTGTATATCCTTAAAACGTCCTGACTCGGTGGCAGCTTATATAGGTGGTGGACGTAGGTCGACGTTAACAGCATGAAGGCGCCGCTAGTCCGGATACCGCACAGCAGCTTATGACAGCAGTCTTGTGACACTCGTGTGACACTTCCTGCGCTTTGGCGTTGATACAAAGCGCTATGACGCAGTAGGATACGAAAACGTCCGTAGGTTTGAGGCCCAGCGTCTTGTACGCTTCGATATGGAAAAGCCAGCTCATTGTGTCGCTGGTTCTTCCGCGCAACCCCGGAACCGCCTCCGCCGCCCTATTAAGGACCTGAAGAAACTCTTGCACAGTGACCTGGGTGCGACCGGCCGCGACCTGTTCGCGCGCCCAGGCCTTCCATCCAGCGTCGAATGCGGTATGCAATTCGCGCGGCATCAGACTTCCGAGCAGTTGTCTGCCATCTGAGCCCTGCACTGAATGGGCCGAGACGCCCTGCTCAGCGGGGTCTCAAAAACCGGTCTCGGCAGTACAAAATGCTTTTTCACTTCTCTGGGTGAACCAGAAATGCGTGACCCGGAGGTTGATATCTCCGGGTCTTCCCGGGCCGATGGAGATTACTTCACCCCGGTACTAAGAGCCACGACAGTTTCGCTGTGGGGAAGCTGTGCTTCCTGGATGCGAGCCTGTTTCTCCAGTCTGGACGTGGGAAGCGCTACATTCATGGAGACGGCGCGGCAGAGCACTTCATGCAGGAAGTACTGGTTGCCGTACTTCGTGAAGACGGCCTCACTGTCGCTGGCCGACGGGTCAGCAGAATGAATTGCGTACAATGCATGGAAGCGGTCGTCCTGGCTGCGAATCAGGATCGCGGTCTTAGCCGCGTTGTAGCTGACCTGATAGGTCCCCGCGGGAAGCACCTGATTGTCAACGGTGAAGTCGAACGGAACCTTGAACGCAGGTGCCTGGGCGTGTGCGTGTGCGCTGGCCATCGAGATCAAGGCTGCCGTCAGGAATGCGAGTGCGGTAATGCGTTTCATGGTGGTTCTCCATTTCGAGGGCATCTTTCGACTGCCTTCGCTCGCATCAAACCGCTCTTTGCACCGGGGGTCAAAGAAACTTGCCGTAAAACCTCCGTGAGCAGGTAAGTCATTGCGAATGAGATAGCTCGCTATCGGTCGTAAACTGCCGCGCCGGTTGATACACTCTGTGAACCGCTTGGGTTGAGCGGTGAGATCGGGGCGAGACGTGCACACACATCTCGGTTCTCTCTATCGGTTCGGCCCGTTCCAGGTGAATTCCGTCTCTGGCGAACTCTGGAAAAACGGGAACCGGGTAAAGCTGCAGGAGCAGCCATTCCGGCTTCTGGTCATTCTTCTGGAAAACGCCGGGGAGGTGGTCACCCGCGACGACCTGCGCCATCGCATCTGGCGCGACGATACGTTTGTCGACTTCGACAGCAGCCTCCGCGTAGCCGTTGGCAAATTGAGGGAGGCGCTTGGCGATGATGCCGAGAACCCCCGCTACGTCGAGACCATTCCCAAGCGCGGATATCGCTTCCTCGTTTCTGAAATACACCCGGTAGATGCCGCTCATGGCAACGGGGAACTCGGCGCGAGCCCGTCATCCGACGAGACCGCCGAGCGTGACGACGGCAGCATTGGCGCACCGCTCGTCCACCGGTCGAACTGGTCTCGTCGCTGGATGCTTGCATCCGTCTTGTTGCTCATCGTCGTCGCCTGCATCGCGATAGCGTTCCGCACCTTCCGGCAGCAGCGTCCGCAGGAACAGGCGGCCTTGGCTGTCATACCGTTCACGGCGTTTGCGGGAGTCGCGACTTCTCCGGCCTTCTCTCCTGATGGCTCAAGAATCGCTTTCGCATGGAATGGTGACCTGCACATGGGGACAAAGGCTTCGATCTGTATGTGAAGGCCCTCGGCAGCGAAACTCTTCTCCGCCTTACGCAGCATCCCTCGGAATCGATCAGTCCGGCATGGTCCCCCGACGGCACGCAGATCGCATTTCAACGCCTGGCCGGCGCTGACAGCGGAATCTACGTTGTCCCCGCGCTGGGCGGTCCTGAAAGAAAATTACGCCCCACCCGAATGCCCACGACTAACTTCAATTTCATCAGCCGGATTAACTTCACGCTCATTAGTTGGTCGCCGGACGGCAAGTGGATCGCCTTCGCAGATGTGGCGCCAGGAGAGGAACATGCCAGGATCTATCTCCTCTCAATGGAAACATTGGAGGCCAGGCAGATCCCGATCAGTCCAATGCGCGCTGGCGAAGGTCTGCCATCGTTCTCACACAACGGCAGGTACCTCGCATACTGGTGTTTTGTAAGCGACAATGGCGACGCCGTTCTATATTCCTTACCAATTCGGGGTGGTCAACCTAAGACTATTTCACCAATTCTGGCATATCCAAATGGATTAACGTGGTCGGCTGACGACAAGAAACTCATTTATTCCCGCTATACCATTGGCAATGGGAACCTCACATCTGAACTCGGTGAAGTTACTATCGAGAATGGGTCGACGAGACGACTTGCCTTCGCAGGAAGTGCAATGCTGCCCACAGTTTCGTCCAGGACGGACGGGCTTGCTTACAGCTCTCTTTCCACCAGCTTCAACATCTGGCGCAGAGACCTGCTTCACCCGGAATCTCCAGCGGTGGAACTCATGCCTTCGTCGCGGGCACAGTTTGACGCTCAATATTCTCCTGACGGAAAGCGCATTGTCTTTGCGTCTCTACGATCTGGCTTGCAAGGAGTCTGGATCAGCAGCGACGATGGCAGCAACCTGGTACAAATCTCAGACCCCCATTATGAAAGTGGCAGTCCGCAATGGTCGCCGGACGGAAACAGGTTAGCGTTTGACTCGAGTCATGGGGACCGCTGGGAAATATATGTGGCCGACGTGGGCGAACAGAAGCCTAGGAAACTGGTCACAAATGTCTCGGACGCAATTCGACCTCACTGGTCCCGCGATGGAAAGTGGATCTATTTCCGATCCGAAGAACCAGGCAGGATGGGAATCTATCGTTGTCCCGCAGCCGGCGGAGACGCCATTGCACTCTCCCGAGATACCGGGGTCAACCCGCAGGAGTCTTTCGATGGGAAGACAGTGTATTTTGCAAACACCTTCTCCAAACCAATGCTGAGGAAAGTGTCTCTGCTGGCATTGCCCGGTACGGCGTCAGAAGTCGGTGGATTGCCTCGCGTGAGCCACGCCGGCCTTTGGGCGCTCTCCACAGGCGGTATCTATTTTGTTCCGGCCGATGGGCCCAGATCGCTCCGCTACTTTGATTTCGCAACCAGGCAGATACGCCCAATTTTTGAAGTGGACGAGTTTTTCGGTAGTGGCCTGTCGATCTCTCCCGATGGCCGCTGGATCATGTATTCACTAGTCGGCGATGTGAACAGCGACATCATGATGGTCGATCACTTTCACTAGCATCGCTCGTAAGTGTCCGATTCCCACTGTCTAGACGACAAGGCAACATTGAGCAGAAGCTGTGGTTGTGAGCGAGACGATCCATGCAGGAGTGATGAAGCGACAGCGGCTGGCTTCGCAGGTGATGCGGCACGAGCGAGAACCTTGCCGATTTAGCCAACCGATTCCCGGACCACACGAATGAGATAGCTCGATATAGGTCGTAAACTGTCGCGCCGGTTGATACACTCTGTGAACCGCTTGGGTTGAGCGGTGAGATCGGGGCGAGACGTGCACACGCCGCTCAGTTCCATCTTTCGGTTCGGCCCGTTCCAGGTGAATTCAGACTCTGGTGACCTCCAGAAAAACGGGAATCGGGTGAAGCTGCAGGAGCAGCCATTCCGGCTTCTGGTCATTCTTTTGGAAAACGCCGGAGAGGTGGTCACCCGCGACGACCTACGCCATCGCATCTGGCGCGACGATACGTTTGTCGACTTCGACAGCAGCCTCCGTGTAGCCGTTGGCAAACTGAGGGAGGCGCTTGGCGATGATGCCGAGAACCCCCGCTACATCGAGACCATTCCCAAGCGCGGATATCGCTTCCTTGTTTCTGAAGTACGCCGGGTAGATGCCGCTCATGAAGCCGCTGAAACGCGCAAAGATCCTGATTCCCTGAAAACGGACGCAACTCCGGTCGCCTTTGTCGACGTTGATCACAACCTGAATGCCGCCGTTAAGATTCACGAGGTTCTTGGCGACTCGGCCGAGAGTCCGCGCTTTGTCGAGACGCTGCCGGGGCAAGGGTATCAATTCATCGGAGAAACGGGGCCCCAGGTTCAGCCTGTAGTTCGCGTAGTCACGGTCGAGCCAGATCGCGTCTTGCACCGTCGTCAAATGTTGTTGAAGATCGGCGCAGGCGTTCTCGGGATCGCGGTCTTTGCGCTTGCAGTCTTCGTTGCCGATCGATGGCATCGGCAGCAGAGTCCGCAGGAGCAGGAAGCGTTGACTGCCGTTCCGTTTACGGCTCTGCCCGGTCGAGCAACCTATCCAGCTTTCTCTCCCGATGGCTCCAGAATCGCTTTTGCCTGGAACGGTGATCCAGCACATGGAACCAACGCCTTCGAGCTATACGTCAAGGCCCTCGGAAGCGAGACTCTTGTCCGCCTCACGCAGCACCCCTCGGAATGGATCAGTTCGGCATGGTCCCCCGATGGCACGCAGATCGCCTTCCATCGCATGGACGGCGACGACACGGGAATCTACGTTGTCCCTGCACTTGGCGGGCCGGAAAGAAAATTACGCTCCACCCGAATTTACAGGAATGATCAGGTGATTATCAGTTGGTCACCCGACGGCAAGTGGCTCGCCTTCGCAGATCGATTGCCATCGGAGGAACATGCAAAGATCTATTTGCTCTCAACGGAAACATTGGAGAGCAGGCGGATTCCGACCAGTCCCATGTGCGTTACTGAGGGTCTGCCAGCGTTCTCCCACAACGGCGAGTACCTCGCATACTGGTGTTTTCGAAGCGATGACGAGGCCGCGCTATTTTCCCTACCGCTTCCGGACGGAAAGCCGGAGATGATTGTGCCATTCCTGGTTGATCCAAATGGGTTGACATGGTCGGCTGACGACAAGAAACTCATTTATTCGCGTTGGAAAGGGAGGGGCTCAGACGAACTCGGTGAAGTCACTGTCGCGAATGGTTCGATGAAGCGGCTTGCACTCGAAGGCAGCGCAATGCGGCCGACCGTTTCTCCCAAAGGCGACAAGCTTGCCTACAGCTCTCTTTCCGTTAGCTCAACCATCTGGCGTAGAGACCTGCTTCACTCTGAATCCCCGAGCGTAGAACTTTTCCCTTCCTCGCGGACACAGTACGACGCTCAATACTCTCCGGACGGAAAGCGTATTGCCTTTGCCTCTATGCGCTCCGGCGTGCAGGGAGTCTGGATCAGCAATGACGATGGCAGCAACGTGGTGCAGATCTCAGACCCCAATATTATGAGCGGCAGCCCGCAATGGTCGCCGGACGGAAACAGGATAGCGTTTGACTCGCGCCCCCTGGACCGCTGGAAATATATGTGGCCGAGGTGGCTGAACGGAAGCCCAGAAAACTGGTCACGAATATCGCCGGCGTATTTAGACCTCACTGGTCCCGCGATGGAAAGTGGATCTACTTTTCGTCCAACGAAACGGGCAGAGCGGGTATCTATCGTTGTCCCGCCTCCGGCGGAGATTCGGTTTTACTCTCCAAAGATGTCGATGGCTTCAATCCGCAGGAGTCTTTCGATGGGAAGACACTCTATTTCGCAAGCCACACCGACGCTTCGATCCTGAAGAAAGTGCCTCTGCCGGGGCAACCCGGCACGGAATCAGAAGTGGATGGATTGCCTCGCCTGAGTGAATCCCGCGATTGGGCCCTCTCTCAAGGCGGTATCTATTTTGTTCCTGCCGAGGCGCCCGGATCCGTCCGGTACTTTGATTTCGCCAGTAAGCAAATACGGCCAGTCTTTGAAGTGGACAAGGGTTTCGGTACCGGCATTTCGGTCTCTTCCGATGGCCGCTGGATCCTCTATTCACAGGATCGCTCTGTGAACAGCGACATCATGCTCGTCGATCACTTTCACTAGCATCGCTCGTAAGTGTCCGATTCCCACTGTCTAGATGACTAGGCAACATTGAGCAGAAGCTGTGGTTGTGGGCGAGACGATCCATGCAGGAGTGATGAAGCGACAGTGGCTCTGGCCTTCGCAGGTGATGCAGTTCGAGCGCGAGTTCTTGCCGATGATTTAGCCAACCGGTTCCCGGACCACACGAATGAGATAGCTCGATATAGGTCGTAAACTGTCGCGCCGGTTGATACACTCTGTGAACCGCTTGGGTTGAGCGGTGAGATCGGGGCGAGACGTGCACACGCCTCTCGGTTCTCTCTATCGGTTCGGCCCGTTCCAGGTGAATTCCGTCACTGGCGAACTCCTGAAAAACGGGAACCGGGTGAAGCTGCAGGAGCAGCCCTTCCGGCTTCTGGTCATTCTTTTGGAAAACGCCGGAGAAGTGGTCACCCGCGACGACCTGCGCCATCGCATCTGGCGCGACGATACATTTGTCGACTTCGACAGCAGCCTCCGTGTAGCTGTTCGCAAGCTGAGGGAGGCGCTTGGCGATGATGCCGAGAACCCCCGCTACGTCGAGACCATTCCCAAGCGCGGATATCGCTTCCTCGATCCGGAGACCTATCCGGAACTCATCGATGGCATCGGGGAACACGGCGCGAGCCCGTCATCCGCCGAGACCGCCGCGCCTGACGACGGACGCATTGGCGTACCCCTCGTGCACCGGTCGAACTGGTCCCGCCGCTGGATGCTTACATCCGTCTTGTTGCTCATCGTCGTCGCCGGGATCGCGATGGCGTTCCGCGCCTTCCGGCAGCAGCGTCCGCAGGAGCAGGTGGCTTTGACTGCCGTTCCGTTTACGGCGTTGCCCGGAGTCGCGACTTCACCGGCCTTCTCCCCCGATGGCTCCAGAATCGCTTTCGCATGGACTGGTGATCCAAAGGGCGGGGCCAAGGGGTTCGACTTATATGTGAAGGCCCTCGGGAGCGAGACTCTTCTCCGCCTGACGCAGCATCCCTCGGAAGGGATTAGTCCTGTGTGGTCTCCCGACGGCACGCAGCTAGCGTTTCAACGCGTGGCCGGCGCTGACACCGGAATCTACGTTGTCCCTGCGCTGGGCGGACCAGAACGGAAGTTACGCTCCACTCGAATTCCCGGGACCGACTTCACATTGCTCAACTTCACTGTTATCAGTTGGTCGCCGGACGGCAAGTCGATCGCCTTCGCAGATGGGGCGCTGGAAGAGGAACACACAAGGATCTACCTCCTCTCAATGGAAACATTGGAAGCCAGACAGATTCCGATCAATCCAATGTGTATTGGTGAAGGTCTGCCAGCGTTCTCCCACAACGGCAAGTACCTCGCATACTGGTGTTTGCGAACGGCGTACGACGCCGTTCTGTACTCCTTACCAACTCAGGGTGGTCAGCCGAAAACGATTTCATCATTTCGGGCTTTTCCAAATGGACTGACGTGGTCGGCTGACGACAAGAAACTCATTTATTCCCTTAGTTCCCTTGGAAGTGGGCTCTCCCATGAACTCGGTGAAGTTACTGTTGAGAATGGATCGCCGAAACAGCTTGCCTTCCCGGGAAGTGCAATGCTGCCGACTGTTTCTCCCAAAGGAGACAAACTTGCCTATAGCGCTGTTTCCGCGAGCACAAAGATCTGGCGCAGAGACCTGCTTCACCCAGACGTTCAAGCTGAAGAACTCATCCCTTCCTCGCGGGCGCAGTTTGACGCTCAATATTCTCCGGACGGAAAGCGCATTGCCTTCGCGTCTCTACGATCTGGCTTGCCGGGAGTCTGGATCAGCAATGACGATGGCACCAACCTGGTACAAATCTCAGACCCCCATTATCCAAGTGGCAGTCCGCAATGGTCTCCAGACGGAAACAGGATAGCGTTTGACTCGAGTCATGGAGACCGCTGGGAAATATATGTGGCCGATGTGGCCGAACGGAAGCCCAGAAAACTGATCACAAATGTCACCAACGCAGTGCGACCTCACTGGTCCCGCGACGGAAAGTGGATCTATTTCATATCCAACGGATCTGGCGGGATGGGAGCCTATCGTTGTCCCGCCTCCGGCGGAGACGCCGTTTTGCTCGTCAAAGATATCTATGCGGTCAATCCGCGCGAGTCTTTGGATGGGAAGACAGTATATTTTGCGAGCAACCACGACAAATCGACGCTGAAGAAAATCGCCCTGCCGGCGCAGCCCGGTGCGGAGTCCAGGGTGGATGGAATGCCCCGAATCAGAGCCGCCGAGCTGTGGACCCCGTCTCAAGCGGGCATCTATTTTGTTCCTGATGAGGCGCCCAGATCTCTTCGCTATTTTGATTTCACTACCAGGCAAGTACGCCCGATTTTTGAAGTGGACGAGGCCTTCGAAAGCGGCCTGTCAATCTCTCCCGACGGTCGCTGGATCATCTATTCACAAGAGGGCGAAATGAGCGGCGACATTATGCTCGTCGATCATTTTCACTGACATTGTTCAACTTCGCGCCCAACTGGCATTGAGCCACGACGATCCGTCAAGGGCCGAGATCCTTCAGGCTGCGGCGCCGTACGAAACGAAGCAGCCGCTGAATTTCAGCAAATGCCACGAAGATCGGGGGATTGTGGTGAACTCGCCCATTGGAGTTCTGGCGCATCTCGGCCTAGGCCGGGCTTACGCGCTGTCGGGAGATAAAACCAAGGTTCCCTGCCGGAATTGCGTCTTCACATTGTGTTCCTGGACCTACACGTCGACATTGGCGCCGGAGCGGAGCGACGGCTTGATCTGGGATTCTCCTAACGGCGGAGCGTTAACCCGACCAGGAATGTTTTCCGGCCCAGCGGTCGCTGCCGCGGATGGTTTCGGCGTCAGCTCTTGTGCAGACTCCGTCCCAATGCTGAGCTCGGCCGCAGCGTTGCCGCCTTGCCCGGTCAGCTCTTTCGCGCCTTCTTCGGCCGCCCCTTCCACCAGTGCTCGCGTGCCGACCTGCGCCGCTTCTTCACCTGCTTCCTTGATCGCGGTCTTGCCTGCCACCTTGAGGACGGCCTTGCCCGCGCCAATCGCAGCATCCTTTGCAAGTGAGCCGATCAACTGCTTCATGGGCGCATCTTCCAGTTGAAAAAGATCGGGTTGCTCAAAAGCTGCAGTGTGCCATCGGCAGTGCGGACTTCTGCGCGTAGCCAGTGGCGCTGGCCGTCGCTGGTCCAGTGAGCTGCTTGCTCGGCGGAGCTGCCGGTGAGCGACTGAGGCGGCGCGGATGCGAGCGGTTTGCCGTCGAGCAGCCAGTGGAACGTGGCGCCGGGTGCGTCCGTGACGTGAGCCGTGATGGTGACTGGATCGCCCGAGGGGGCGGCGAGCGGATCGCCCATGGCTGCGTGAGCGGTGCCGTCCGTGGCATCGAGGTAAATGACCTTGTCGTGCGAGGCGGTGAGGTCGATGCAGTCGTGGCCAGCGCGGATGGCATCGAGGATGCCGTGGACCGATAGCTCGCGCGCGTGGACGACGGTGGTGGGGTGGCCGATGGTGTTTTCCTCGGGCCGGTGGGTGTCGCTGCCGCCGATGGCGACGAGACGATAGCCCTGGGCGAGCCGGCTGTCCCAGAAGCGGATGTCGGCTTCATAGTGATGCGGGTCGTTGCCGTTGATGGCCTCGATGGCGTTAACGAGGTTCCAGTCGGTGTCGGGGACGGACCAGCCGCAGCCGATGCAGCTTGCGCCGGTGGGATCGCCGGGATGGTTCACGGAAACAAGGCCGCCGGCAGCGTGCGCGGCGCGGAAGACGCTGTTGATGGGCGGGGCGCCTTTGGCCGCGGACCGGAAGTCGATGAAGGCACTGGGGCCGAAGACGTTGCTGTGGCCGGAATACGTAGTGATCTCTCGGCCGGGGATGAGGAGGAGGCGGTCGAAATAGGGCTGGAGCTTGCGCTCGTCGTCGTAGTGAGAGATGGTGTTGTGGTCGGTGATGGCGATGAAATCGAGCTTCTGCCTGACGGCGGCTTCCACGGTGACGAAGAGCGGGCATGGCACTGTCTTGCCGGACTGGCTGGTGCAGGAGCCGTCGCTGTGCGCGGTATGCATGTGGAGGTCGCCGCGGTACCAGCGATCCCCAGTGGCGAGGGGCGCGGCAGTGAAGCCGGATGTATCGGGTGTGCCGGAGCTCACGAAGTGAACGTGGGCGGTGTACCGGGATGTGTGGCCCGGGGCAAGCCAGGCGACGCCGATGAGCAGGTTCCAGGTGCCGGCGGGCAGCGGGCCGGGCAGATAGGAAGGCGTGGCGTCGGCAATGCCGATGGTGAAGAAATGCTTGTTGCCGCCGCTCCATCCGCGAAAGCGCTGGGGATCGAGGATGCCGAGATCGAGCGTGCTGTGGTCTTCCCTGCCCGAGTAGCTAAAGGAGACTTCGATGCGGGCGATGCCGGCGGGTACCTGAAACGGGACCAGCACGTAACTGTCGGCCTGTTGCGGCGTTATCGTGCCGTGGAGATCGAGGTCCTGCGCGCGAAGCGGGACCGCGATGGCGAGGAGCAGGCAGAGGAGCAGCAGAAGCGATTTGTGTCTATGCAGGAGGCCCTCCGGTTGGACGGCCGGCGTTGCAGCGCGGCCGGCGATCGAGTCCATCTGAATCGAAGGCCGGGCGTATTGCAACCGGGCTGTCCGGCTGGGTGGCGGCCGGAGGTTGCGAAAGCAGCGCCCTTGCGGGCCAGTTCCGTTTTCACAAATATGACGATCGTCCGGCAATCGTGAGGTGGCAGCTCTTCCTGACGGGAAAGCTGCGTTGGCATCCGCTCCAGGGGCAGCCCATTTTGCGAAAACGGGCTAGAATGGCGGCCTCAACGGAAATCGAGTTCCGGGTGCGGCGTCCCACGCTGCGACTGCTGCACCACCGCAGGAGGAAAGCCGGATGAAGGTCTACGCTGGAAACGAGCTACGGAACGTAGCGGTTGTGGGACATGCGCATAGCGGAAAAACCAGCCTGATTTCGGCGGTCCTGAAGACGGCGAAGATGCCCGCCGCCAGCGGGCGTTTCGAGAACGGCTCAGCCGTGACGGCCTACGACGAGGAAGAAGTTGCGCGGCACATGACGATGTCAAATGCGGTGGCGTTTGCCGAGTGGGACGGCACGAAAGTGAGCCTGCTGGATACGCCGGGCTTTCACATGTTTGTGCATGAAGGCCGCGCGGCGATGCTGCCGGCGGAGACCGCGGTCATCGTGGTGAATGCGCAGAACGGCCTTGAATCGGTGACGGACCGGGTGTGGAACTATGCCGCGGAAGTGAACCTGCCGCGCGTGATCGTGATCAACCAGGTGGACCATCCGAAGGCGGATTCGCGCACCGGCCGGATGGAGATGCTGGAGGCGATGCGGGAGCGCTGGGGACGCCAGGTGGTGCCGGTGCAATTGCCGATTGTGGATGAGCAGGGCTTCCACGGCGTGGTGGACCTGGTGACGATGAAGGCGTATCTCTACACGCCCGATAGCGATGGACATGGGACGATTGGGCCGATTCCGCACCTCGTGGAAGCGGATGCAAAGGCCGCGCATGAACTGCTGGTGGAGACGGTGGCCGAGGGCAAGGACGAGCTGATGGAGGAGTTCTTTGCCGTGGGTACGATTCCGGAGGAACACCTGATCACCGCGCTGCATGAGGCGATTCGCGAAGACCGCATCTTCCCTGTCCTTTATGTGAGCGCGCTGCGCAATGTGGGCACTGACCATCTGCTGGATTTTCTGAAGGTGTATGCGCCGTGCCCGGCGGAGCGCGAGCCGGTTGCGGTGCGGGACGTGAGGCGGCATTCCACGAATGGCTCTGGCGACCATGCGGACGCGGAGAAGGCGCTGCGCAGGGTGGACGATAAGGAGCCGACGACGCTCTATGTGTACAAGACGATGGTGGATCCGTTTGCAGGCAGGATCTCGTTCTTCAAAGTGATCAGCGGATGCCTGAAGAACGACACGCCGGTGGAGAACTATGCGCGCGGCGAAACGGAGCGGATGGCGCACCTTTCCGTGATGCAGGGGCGGCAGCTTATCGAAGTGGCAGAGCTGCACGCGGGCGACCTGGGCGCAGTGGCGAAGCTACGCGTGACACAGACGGGAGATACGCTGGGCGCGAAGGGGCATGAGGTGCTGATCGACCCGGCGCCGATGCCGGAGCCGGCGATGACCTATGCGATTGAACCAAAGTCGCGCGCGGACGAAGACAAGCTGGCACCGGCGTTGCACAAGCTGATGGAAGAGGACCTGCTGCTCCGCTTCTACCGCGATCCGCAGACGAATGAATTCCTGCTGGCGGGCGCGGGACAGCTTCATATCGAAACGGTGGTATCGCGCTTACGGCGGCGATTCCACACCGAGGTGACGCTGAAGTCGCCGAAGATTCCTTATCGCGAGACAATTCGCGCGGCAGCGACCGGCCATGGCCGGCACAAGAAGCAGACGGGCGGCCATGGGCAATTTGGCGACTGCAAGATAAAGATTGAGCCGCTGTCACGCGGGAGTGGGTTCGAGTTTGTGGACGACATTTTTGGCGGCGCGATTCCGCGGCAGTTTGTTCCGGCAGTCGAGAAAGGCATCCAGGAGTCGGCCGCGCGCGGCTATCTGGCCGGGTATCCCGTAGTGGATTTTCGCGCGACGGTGTTTGACGGCAGCTATCACGATGTGGATTCGAACGAAATGTCGTTCAAGATGGCGGGGCGGCTGGCGTTTCGCGCGTGCATGGAGCAGGCGCGGCCGGCGCTGCTGGAACCGGTGATGCGCGTGGAGATAGAAGCGCCGGATGAGGTTGCCGGCGCGATCATGGGCGACCTGAACAGCCGCAGAGGCCGCGTGCAAGGGATGGAAAGCGGCGGGATTGGAACCGTGGTGCGTGCGCTGGTACCGCTGGCCGAGATGCTGAGCTATGGAATGACGCTGACTTCGATGACGCAGGGGCGCGGGAACTTCCGCATGGAAATGGACCATTATGACTTCGTTCCGACGGCGATTGCGGACAAGATCACGGCGGGAGCGAAGCGGCCGACGGGCGAGGACGAAGAGTAGATTTCGGCGTAACAACTTTCTATTTGATTCCATAAAAAGCTGCCGCGCAGCGTGGCCAATGCGGACTGCCCGCTGAAAGCTGGTAAAAATAAGCATAGTCATATCTTTTGCAGATCCGCCCGCCTGGCGATCTGCCGAGCTGGTTATTTTCCCGAGGGGCCAGAATTTCTGAAAACGATGCGATCCAATTCCCCCGTCCTGCGCCTACGGCGAGCGAGATATCGCTTTCTTTGGCGATTCCTGAGCTGTTTCCTCGCGTTCATATGCTCAATCGCGATGGCGCAGAGTGCCGATGTCTCATGGCATGGCACGGTGCTGAGCGACACACAGAAGCCTGCGGTGGGAGCTGTTGTTGAATTGAGGGGCAACGGGCACACCTACCGAAGCACGAGCGATGCCGGCGGGCAGTTTGCTTTTCATGACGTGGCTGCGGGCAGTTATCGCGTGTCGATGATGGTGAACGGACGCACGATAGCGGCCGCCACGCCGATCACGATCTCTTCGGCGCCGTCATCTGCGACGCTGAACGTTGCAAGCGATGGAACTCTCAACATCTCTCCGGCGCAAGCCGCGCCCAGCCAGCGTGGTACGGCGAAAAACGGCGGCGAGGATCTTTCCGGCCATGCGGTGAGTGAAATTCCACTGAACAAGCGTGACTTCAGCCAGTTATTACTGCTGGCGGCAGGAACCGCTACGGATACAAATGGCGGCGCGAACTACACCGAGCAGTTCGCAATCAACGGGCAGCGGGGCGTGGAAGCGACGTTCGCACTGGACGGAGCGGACGCTAGCGATCCGGAGCTGGGCGGTGCCACGTTCACGAACTTCAACGTGGACGCCGTGCAGGAGATTCAATCCAGCTCCGGGTGGATGCCGGCCGAAATCGGGCGGGGCGGCGCGGGATTTACGAACATTGTGACCCGCTCGGGAACGGACGCGCTGCATGGATCGGTGTTTGAGTTCCTTCGCAATTCGGCGCTGGACGCGCGGAATTACTTCGATCATTCCTCGCCGGTGAATCCCGGGCGCATTCCGCCGTTTCGGCGCAACGAATTCGGGTTTACCAACGGCGGGCCCGTAGTGCTCCCGCACATCTATGACGGCAGGGGAAAGCTATTTTATTTCGGCGAATATCAGGGCTTCCGCCAGGTGCTGGGGACAACGCAGGTCTTTCCTGTGCCTACGGCAGAGGAGCGCGCGGGGCGAGATACCGCCGCATTTCCCGGAGATACGCTGATTGTTCCAATCGATCCGGGAATTGCGAAGGTGCTGGCGCGTTACCCGCTGCCGAATTATGCGCAGGGAGCTTACGGCGCGCATACTTTAGCGACATCGTCGAATGTGGTGACCAATGCAGACCAGTTTTCAGTTCGCATGGATTATCAGCGAGGAAAGAGCCACTATTTCGGGCGGGTGTCATTCGACAATCTGAAGGGGCCGACGACGAATCCGGACCAGACGGTGCTCGATCCGAGTTTTGGAGTTTCCTATGTGGACCAACAGCGCAACCTTGCATTTGATTTTTCGCGCACGATCACTCCGCGACTGACAGCCGAAACTGTGTTTAGCATTACCCGCACGACGCCATCCTTTATTACCCCGAACGAGACGGACCCGGCATTGAAGTTCAATGACAGTCTTCTGGAGAGCTTTAATAATGCGGGCGGATCGGTAATTGCCGCGTTCAATAATCTATTCGCACTGCGGCAGAACTTCGCCTACTCGACCGGACGGCATAACTTTCATTTTGGCGCGGAGGTCCGGCTGAATCGGGACACGACCTACTTCGGCACCAGTCCGAACGGCGAATATGACTTTGGGGGCGGAGCGGCGTATTCGAGAGTGGAGATGTCGACTGAAAGCGGCGCTCATGTCATCCACGTGGGCGATCCCCTGCCGGACACGCTGTCAAGTTTCCTAAGCGGAAGTCCGTTCGCGTATACGCGCGCGATTGCTCCGCCGTATTTTTCGAACGGAGCGCACATCGGACCGGCAGCCATCAATCGTAACCAGGGCGCGGCATGGTTTCAGGATGCGTGGAAGATATCTAACCGGTTTGTGCTGAACTATGGTCTGCGCTACGAGGTATACACACCGATTACGGAGCGGGCCCGGCGCACGTCAAGCATTCGCTATATCAACAACGGACTAACGCAGGTATTTGTGGTGAACCCGCAGCCGGGTTATGAATCGAGCCGGTATAACTGGCAGCCGCGGGTGCAACTGGACTGGCATGCAACGCAGAAGACAACTGTGCATGCGGGTGGCGCGATCACTTCCATTCCACCGAACATCTGGCAGGACAACATGCTGACGGGTGGTACTCCGTTTGTAGTCTATCCGCGTGTTACCTCGACTGCCGGCGCACCACTTAGCTACGGATTTCAAATTACCCCGGAGCAATTGCCGCGCGTGTACACAGCCGCGGGTAAGGACATGTTCCCGGGCGACAAGACAACGGCGGTGGAGCCCAATACAGTGATGGACGTGGACAGGTATGAGCGCGACATTGCGACGGTGCTGCCCGATCATCAGATTGTGCCGCTCAATGTTGCCGGAATCGATCGTCATTTTGGCAACGGGTATCTGAATACATGGACGCTGGGCGTGGAGCGCAGCCTGTTTGGAGTCACTGCCAATGCTATCTATGTTGGAACGGCAGCGGTGCACCTGGCGCGCGCCGGATATCCAAATGCCTATAACGGTGCGGATGATACGTTCGCAAAATTTACGCAATTCGATAGCGCGGGAAACATCACTGGTGGATTCGGAACCGAGACTTACATCGAAGCGAACTCGCACTCCACCTACCACGCTCTGCAGACTTCCCTGCAGGGGACGATTGCGCATGGGGGACCCGGGCTGCAGGCGAGTTATACGTGGTCCAAGTCGATTGATGACGTGAGTTCCGTTGCGGGTGGGTTTATCGCCGGAGCATCTGGGCCGGTGGCGCTGGCTGCGCCGCAGAACCCGTTCGATACGCATGCGGAGAAAGGGCCTTCGTCCTTCGATGTGGGGCATACGTTCACGCTGAGCGTGGCGCAGGACCTGCAACTGGAGCGCGCTGCATGGCTGGATGGTGTGAGCCGGAAGGTGACGAAGGGCTGGGAGCTGCTGAGTATTTCGAGTATCTCGAGCGGCGTGCCGTTCACCGTCTACTCCGGCATTCAGCAGACCGGCGCGGGCTCATTCGGAGTCGACCGGCCGGACCAGATCGGCAGACCGCATCTTTCGACTGCACGCACGAAGCGGGAGGACTACTTCGGACTCGGCGATCGCAATGCTTCTTACTTCTCCGTGCCGATTCATCTGCCGGGCGGAAGCGGTCCTAACTCCGGCCAGTTCGGAACGCTCTCGAGAAACAGCTTCCGCGGGCCGGCATTCTATAACTTCGATTTTTCGCTGATCAAGGACACGCCGATCGGACGGCGGAGTAATGGATCGGAACTGACGGTCCTGCAGTTCCGCTCGGAGTTCTTCAACATCTTCAATATCGTTAACATGGGGTTGCCGGCGAACACACTGGCCGGGTCGGGCTTTGGAGTGATCAGCCGGACAGCGGGCAATTCCCGGCAGATTCAGTTCTCTTTGAAACTGCTCTATTGAAGCGAAGCTTAGTTTGAGAACCAGACGACGGAGCCACGCTCGAGCGCGGGCAGGCGGAAGAGTTCTGCCGTGCCTGCGTTCGCGCCTTTCACGATAGACTCCGTGCCAAGGAACGGCAACACGCGCATACGCGATCCCCACTGCGCCGGGACGTGAATCGAGATCCCGGACTGAGATATCGGGGTGGCTATCTCGCCGGCTTTTAGTCCGCTGAAGTTTGCGAAAAAGATATAGTTCGTGCCGTTTACCGTGGCCGCATGTGCGACGATATCCTTCGGTCCGACTATCTCGATTCCGGATTGATCTTTTATGGCGCGAAGCAATCCCTGTTCATCGGCGGGATGGGTGACGTCGAAATTCGAGCCTGCACGCCGGAGATACTCTCGTTCGGGAGCCGCAGGAAAGCGAACGGCCCTGGCAATGTCGTCCAGCTTGGAATCCGGCTTGCCGGTGAGAACCAGCTTTGTGCCTTGCTGTTGCATGCGATGGATGGCCGAGGATTCCTCACTGCTGAGGGCGCGCACGTCGGGAAGGACGAGTGTGCCGCCGTGGAAGTCCGCGAGGGTGCGGGGCGTCACGATCGTGAACTGGATATGCTGCTGGAGCAGGAGTAACAACATGCCGCGATAGGACGCGATGTATTCGCCGGGAAAGTAGTTGCGTGTTGTGTCGGAGAAGTAGACGCCGAGCGTCGCGATGGGAATGCGGGGCGCGCTGAAGATGGATTCATACTGCGCGACCCAGTGAAATATCTCCGAGCGCGTGGCCATGTCGTTGGAGCCCGACATGACGTGGCCCTTTGCATCCCAGACATTTGCACCGGCCATCAGCTCCGACATAGCGAGATTGAGCATGGCATCGCGCGGTCTAACGCGGGGCGCACCATCCCATGAGTAGTTAAGAATCCATGTTGCGCGGTCGCCGGCGAAGGCGCGAAAGCTGCGCAGGCCGATCTGATACATCATCCAATCGAAGGGCGTGCGCGATGCGGCGGTGTGATCGTCCCCGCCGCCGAATTCATACTCATGCGCGATGGCGTCAACGTGAGGATAGATCTGATAGACGTCGGCGCCGACGCGCGGGG
This sequence comes from uncultured Acidobacteriaceae bacterium, assembly GCA_963836835.1. Classification (GTDB taxonomy): domain Bacteria; phylum Acidobacteriota; class Terriglobia; order Terriglobales; family Acidobacteriaceae; genus KBS-83. The sequence continues at coordinate 102,093 of CAWILE010000002.1, forward strand.
CTTCCTCTTCGATGCCGGGATATATCTCCGGGATGAGTGAGATATCGGGATTGACCGCGGTGGCGTTGGCGCGAATCTCGATGAGAAAGTCCGTGATGGTGCGGATGCGGAAATCGATCCACTTGCGAAAGCCGGGATCCTGGAAGTCGCCGATCTTGACGTCGCGGCGGGCATCGAGGCCGGTTGCGCGGCGGAAAGCGGCGACCGTGGCGTCATCGAAGCTCGCCCAAGTCGTCTCCCACCGGTGAAGTGCGTCATCCAGTACGGTATGTCGACATAGATGCCATCAATGCCGGTGGCTGCGATCTGACGAACACGCTGCATGTAGAGCGCGCGCCAGTCTGCTGCATAGGGGCTGATCCACGCATCCTCTTCGCCGGGTCTGATCCAGAATGCCGCCTTGTTATCGAAGATGGCGGGCTTACCGTTGATATCGCGCTGCAGCCACTGCGGATGATCCTTTGCGAGCGTGTGCTGCCCCGACGCGTTCAGAGAGATGCACTCCGTGCCGGCGATGTAGACATAGGCCTTGTTGTGGGCTTTGTGAGCGGCTGCGGCTACGTCGCGAATCGCTTCCAGCTTTTCGTCCGGGTTTAGCAGGCTTTCGTAGCGTCCGGGAATATCGTTGTCGACTTCAATGCCGTAGACGCCACTGGCCTGGGCCTGGCGAACGATGGCCTCCGCATTGTTGATGGTGAGCGGGTAGGCCGCAATTCGGACGCGATGCAGCCATTCGCGACCGGGGCCGTCGAATGACTGCGGCGCCGGCGCCCGCAGGCCGCATGCTGCGAACAAAAGAATCGCCAGAACCCGTTTCACAGGCTGGAATCAGAACTGGTAACGCACGCCGAATTGGGTATGGCGCGGTGTGTAGCCTGCTGCAGTGGAATTCACGAGGCCGAAGCCGGGATCTTGATAGGCGAAGACCGGGAAGGCAAAACGCGGCGTGTTTGTGAAATTGAAGAAGTCAGCGTGCAGCTCTAACTGGTTCTCGTGAACGACCGTGATGTTCTTGGAGAATGAGACATCGAAATTGTGGATGCCGTCGGCGCGGATGTTGGAGAAGTAACGCGGCGCGTCGCCGGCCTGTTGGTCGCCTGGGTCCGCAAAGCAGCCGGCGTTGAGAAACGGCTGATCGCTGAAGGCGGCGCGGTGCACGCTGATGCCGCTGAGCACCTGGCGGCAGACAACGTCGGGTCGCTGATTTCCGTCGGCGAGGCGGGGATTGGCCATGCTGATGGGCATGGGCTGGCCGGTCTGAAAGGTGAAGGTAGTGGAGCCTTGCCAGCCGCCGACAACGATGTCGAGGGCGTGGTTCATATTACTGCCGATGGCACGGCCGCGGCCGAAGGGCAGTTGTGCAACGACAGCTGTGACAAAGCGATTTGTCGCGTCGTTGGCGCTGATCGACCATTCGGCACCGAGATTGTCGAGTTCCTGAGGGTTGCCGCTGTCGAGATTTCCGACAAACGCATTGAATCCGGTGGACGAGTTATCTTCGGCTTTTGCCCAGGTGTAATTGCCTTCGAAGGAGAGATATTCGTTCGCTCGCTTCTGGAAGCGGACTTGCAGCGAGTTGTACCAGGAGCCGGCTGCGAGCAGCGGCAGGCCCTGGAATGAGCCGTCGAATTGCGGATAGGGGCGAAGCAGGTTGATTTGTGGAATCTGCGGATCACCGTAGCGGGACTCCGGCTCGTTGAACATACCGCCGGGCTGATTGAATAATGGGGCGAATGGGTTGTCGACCAGATTGCTGAGATAGGTGCTGTCGAACTGCCGGCGCAAAACAGACGGAATGAAGTTGCGATTGCTGGTGCTGTTGTATCCGCCCCAGGGAAGATGAGTGCTGCGATTGGCGGAGTAGTCGATGCCGACGACGACCTGCCAGGGAAACGCCTGCTGGATGCCCAGATTCCACTGATAGATCTCCGCGTTGCGCGCCTTCTCGTAATTGAGATTGTTGCCATTGGAGAGTCCCCACTCGGCTAGCTTGCCGTATTTTTTGCCCTGCGGGTCCTGAATGCCGGCGGGGAATGGATTTTCCAGCGTGGCGAAGCGATGGACATAATTGTCCTTGGTGAAGAAGACCGAGGGAGCGCTGGCGAATGCCGTGCCGGGATATTGAAAGTTGGTGGCAACGTTCATTCCGTAGTAGACGCCGAAGCCGCCGCGCACCACGGTCTGATTGTTGGCCTGGTAGGCGAAACCGACGCGCGGCGCGAAGTTGTTGCGGTCGACAGGAATATTGCGCTGCGAGTTAGAGGCGAAGACCGTCGTGCCCGGCAGAGGGCCGTGCCCGGGGATGCTGATACCGCTACTGGCGGTGAAGTCGCTGAACTGCTCGAGGTTGTGACGCTCGGTGTAGGGCGTGCTCCATTCATAGCGGAGCCCTAGATTCAGCGTGAGCTTGGGGTTGATCTTCCAGTTATCTAGCCCATAGAAGGCTGTCTCTCGCGATAGATCGGCGACAGCGCGAGTTACTGTGGTGCTTCCACTGTCTCCATAGCCAATCAACATGTTGGCGAACGAGTTGCCCTGTACACCGTTGTCGGTGTCGTAGGGCGTGGCAGAACTGACGGTGGGATCGAAGGTGAAGAGGCCGGTGGGGTAATTCGGCTGGAAAAAGTTGTTGTAGAAGAGGCGCTGCTCGCCGCCGAATTTGATGCTGTGGCGACCACGCGTCCAGGAGAAGGCGGATGAATAGTTGAGCAGCGTATGGGCGAACTTTGTATCGACGCAGCATTGGCTGAAGAGTGGTGTGAAGCGGGAGTAGTCGCCGTTTGCGTTGGGCAGAATGGCCGGCATCCGGGAGATCCCGTTTTGGTTGAGGTAGGAAGGAAAGCCGAACGTGGTCGGATCGGGGGTTTTGGAGAAGCTGGGCTGTGCGACGCGATCGAGGCCGAAGTGGCTTACCCAGAGGGTGTTGGGCGTAGGGCTGAAGGTGTACTCGATGCCGTCGTTATAGACGTCGGTGGTGAAGTTTATGCCGTCGTTGAAGACATCGTCGAAGAAGACAGTGGGAGTATTGCCGTTTCCGTGCAGGAAGCTGTAGCGCAAGTTGAGACGAGAGCGCTCGCTGAAGTTCTGATCGAGTTTTACGTCGAATTGCACGCTGTTGTCGCCGGAGAGAATGACATCGCGGTAGTTGTTGGTGCCGACGCCGGGGTCACCGGCCTGATTGGGTTTGGGGTAGTAGTTAAGGAGCTTCTGGCCGATAGGATCGATTTCGGCTTGAGGGATTTTATTGCCGGTATAGGCCGTTCGTGTGCCATCCGCCTGCGTGGTGAAAGGATCGAAGATCTGATTGAGGGCGCGGTTTCCGTCCTGATCAAAGGTGTAGGTATTCGAGAAGTCGCCGGCGCGTTCCGCAGCGGTGGGCACGGTGGCGGTGATGTTGACTGGAGCGCGATCGCGAATGATCTCGAGGTCGGCGAAGAAGAAGGTGCGGTCGCGGCGAATGGGGCCGCCGACGGTAAAGCCGTACTGATCGCGTTGATGATCCGGGACGGGGCCGCTGTTGAAGAAGTCGCGCGCGTCGAACGCGGCCCGCTGGCCATACCACCAGGCGCTTCCATGGAAGTTGTTGGTACCAGACTTCATGACGGTATTGACGACGGTGCCTCCGTTGTTGCCGTACTCGGCGGAGAAACTGTTGTTCTCCACCTTGAACTCCTGCAGCGCCTCGACAGAAGGCTGATAGTAGACATTTGTCGTGCCGCCTTCGCCCTGTTCGGGAGCGCTGGTCAGGTTTCCGTCGAGGCGGATTTCGGCGGTAGCGTTGCGCTGGCCGTTGGAAACAAAATTAGTCCCCTGAGGATAGTTGTCCTGCGTGCCGGCGCCGGTGGTTTCGGTTACACCTCCCGCGAGAAAGGTGAGGCCGAAGGGATCGCGATTGGCGAGCGGAATCTGCACAAGGTATTTGCTGCCGACATCGGTGCCGAGCGCGGCGCTATCGGCGTCCAGCAGGACGGGGACTGCGCTGACGGTGATGTTGGAGGCGACCGAGGCAGGCCTGAGCGTGACGTTGAGAGTGGCCTGCTGATTGACCGTGAGAGCAATGTTGTCCTGCTCGGTGCGTCCGAAACCTGGCGCGGCGACGAGCATTTTGTAGGTGGCCGGCGAAAGCGCAGGGAAGCTGTATGCGCCGTGGCCATCGCTTACGGTGTTGTGCGCGATATTGGTGGCGACATCGGTGAGCGTGATCCGCGCCTTTGCGATGACCGCGCCGGTGGAATCGGCGATTGTGCCGCGCAGGCCTGCTTCGTTGATGGACTGTGCGCACGCAGAGAATGACAGCGCGGCGACGACGGCTGCAACGGCAACTATCCGCATCTTGCCCCCCAAAATGCCTGAACCAGGCTGAGCTATTCCGATTTGCTGTCTTTTATTGTTATTTATTTCGTATAGGGGCCTTTTGTATCTCTTTCAATAAGGGACTGTCAAGACGTGAAACGGCCCAAGCGCGAAACGCGGGATGACGCACATCGTGGTGCGGCAGTTTAAACCAGCGTGACCACGATGCCCATAGCGCGCAGGGCTTCTTCGGCATCCTTGGGCAGATTCTGATCGCTGATGAGGTGATGAACCGCCGAGAGAGGCACGATGCGCGAGAGGCTGCGGCGGTCGAACTTGCTGGAGTCGCAGACAGCCACCACATGGCGGGCTGCCGACACCATGGCGCGGTTCACGCGGGACTCCAGGAAGTTGGGAGTGGTGATTCCTGCTTCGAGATCGAAACCGTCGACACCGAGAAAGAGAACGTCTGCGTGCATCTCCTTGAGGTTGTCTTCAGCGAGAGGGCCGACCAGGGAGAAGGAATTCTTTCGCATGGCGCCGCCGACGAGGATCACCTCGCAGTCCGTTCCGGCCAGTTCTGCGGCGATATTCACCGCGTTGGTAATGACGGTGAGGTGGCGGAAGCGCTTCAGCCGCTCGGCGACCGCGGTGGTTGTGGTGCCGGAATCGAGGATGATGCACTGCCCTTCCTCGACCATTTTTGCGGCCGCGGTGGCGATTCGTTCCTTTTCGTGAAAGTTCTGCTTCTGTTTTTCCTGCAGCGTGGGATCGATCAGCGTGCTGGACTGGATGCGCAGCGCGCCTCCGTGGGAACGCTGGATGACGCCTTTCGACTGGAGAGAATCGAGGTCTTTGCGGATGGTGATCTGCGAGATGTTCAGTTGCTCGGAGAGATCGCTGACCAGGGCGCGCCCCTGCTTCTGAATGAGTTCCAGGATGTGCTGCCGCCGCTCATCGATGAGCATCTCCGGCCGGCTGCCGGCCTTCGCCTTTGACCTGTTCCGCATGGAGGTCAACTCCCCGTCTTTCGATTCGGCTTTCGAACGATCCTAAACATAACATCTGTATCATATCGCCGCCCTGTTACGTATCAGGCAAGCGGATCGGCATCGCTTCCCTGCTGCTTGCGCCGCAGCCAGTAGATCGCGATACCCAAGAGGAGCCAGACGGAACCGAGAATCTGGGCATTGTGGCCAAGATTGAGCCAGATGAAGCCACTGATGAGCAGGCCGAGAAGCGGCGCCAGAGCGGGCAGGCGAACCTTCTCCGTGGAGCGGTATTTGTAGTGGACCAGCGCTGCGGCGTTCACTCCCATGAAGGCAATGAACGCGCCGAAGTTGAGCATCTCCGCTCCTTTGCCGTAGGTGAGAAGAAATGCGCCGATGAGGGTACACACGCCGACGAGCAGCACATTGTTGCGCGGGATGGCGGTACGGGGACTGAGGACGCCGAAGATGCGGCTCGGGAGCGCATTGCTGCGCCCCATTCCGTAGAGGAGCCGCGCCGCGCCGAACTGCGCGGCAATGCCGGAGCCCATGTTCGCGATGAGCAGGGTTGCATTGAGCAGATGAAACAGGAAGCGGCCGCCGATTCGCTGGGCGACATGGACGTATGCTGTGTCGACAGTCGCGTTGTCGAAGGCTGCGCGGAAGGGCCACGCGAGTTGCGCTACGTAGACCTCGACTGCAGAGAGGATGCCGATCAAGAGGCAGGTGAGCACGGTGCCGAGCATGATGTTACGGCGCGGGTTTTCTACCTCTTCCGACATGGTGGAGATGCCGTCGAAGCCGATGTAGGTGAGCACCGCAATCGATGTCCCGCGGAAGAGATGCGTGGCGGAGAAATGTGATGGATCGTAGAACGGCACAAGCCATTCGCCGCCAATGGGACGGGCGATGAAGGCAAGATAGCGGATGGCGTATGCGAGAAAGACGACGACAACCAATCCCATGAAGCCTGCGAGCACAGCGTTCACGTTGCTGGAGCCGCGGACACCGAGAAGATTGAGCGCGGTGAAGAGGATGACGAAGGAGAGAATCCAGGTAGCGTGGGGAATGCCGGGGAGAATGTTGTGCGCGGCGTCGCTGCACCAGATGGCGCAGATGATGGGATTGAGCAGATAGTCCATGAGCATGGACCAGCCGACAACGTAGCCGGCCATGGGATGGAGTTCTTTGCCGACGTACGTGAATGCCGACCCGGCGCTTGGATAGACGCGCGCCATGCGCCCATAGCTGATGGCAGTGAAGAGCATGGCGACCATGGCGATGAGGATGGTGGAGACGACATGGCCGCGGGCTTCATTGAAGACCACACCATAGATGCCCATGGGCGCCGTGGGCTGGATGATGATGATGCCGTAGACGATGAGGTGCCACAGCTTGAGCGAGCGCTTGAGGTGCGGCGCGGCGCCGGCGGATTGGAGCGTATCTGCCTCAGCGGCCATTTGCCCTCGGTATGAGTTCGGGATGCATAAAGTGTGCCGCCATTGTCACCAGAGCACATGGCTGCCCGCAAGGGACGCCTTCCCAGGAAGTGCGGTAGATCTTTCGCACCCATGGATTGGCCGGATGGTGCGCAGCCAAGAGGTGCTGCTTGCGAATGCTGTCGTTTGGCTTTGCGGGTCGGTGATTGCGCTACACCCAACAGCAGGCCGTAAGTTCGGCTGGTTCCCGATGTGGGCCGTCCACCGCAGACTTCATCGTGACATCGCTGTCTACCGCAGTAGACACGCGCAGAGCGTGCAGCCGGGAGCAAGTGCTTTGTTTTGAAGCTGGCACGCGAATTGCAAGAAAACGTAAGCAGATGGAAGTGTGCACCAGGAGGCTGGCATGACCAAGGCGGCGATGATTGCGGAGAGCAGGGCGCATTCGGGGATCCGCCCGGTGGACCGCCCTCTTGCGGTGATGCTTCTGCGGTCAGGCTCCCAATTCGATGTTGCCTGCTCTGCGTGCCATCAGACGATCGCCAGGAACCTGCCGGATGCGGGTGATCTTCACTCGCGGGCTGAGCTGTTCGCACGCCATCGCATGGACTGCCCGGGTCCGCGGCGCAAGTGGATGCGACGCATGATCCGTTTATTCGCGCTTAGCTAGCACCGCGCTTCCCACTCTTCCTGATTTACAGAGCTGGTTTCTCCGTCTGCTGCCGACGCTGTGGGGTGCGGGGATTGCCTTACATAGAGAAAGGAGGTGCCTCACGGCACCTCCTTTCCGTTTACTGCGGGATGGCTGCGCGCCAACTACATATTGGCGGGCGTGCAGGTGTTGTGCCCAATGGAGCCATTCGAAGCGGGCGCGGGTGGCGTGGGCGGCGTGGCCCAGGGCACGTTGTTGAAGTCGAAGAAGTCGAGCAGGTTAGGCTGGACCGCATCCCGCCCGGTGAGGTAAGCCGAGGACCCGATGAATCGATCCTCTACAAACTTGATGATGGCTGTGTGATCCATCGGAATGTGGGAGACGTAGTGACGCCGCGTGAAGGGCGAAATGACAATGTTGGGAACGCGGAAGCCGATCTGCGCACCGAAGCCGTCGACTGCAGCAGCGTCGCCCGCATGCGCGCCCGGACTGTCGGTCCGGAGGTCGCAGTGCGGCGTGGCTGTTCCCGGCGTGGGCGGCACGCAGGGATTGTAGATGTCCGGATTGACGGAGATGCTGGCGATGTCCGGAATGGAGCCGAGCGCGGCATCGGTCTTGTCGTTGGAGTGGTGCGGCACCGGCGGTACGTGATCGTAGGGGCCGCCGCCTTCGTCGTAGCTGAAGAAGAAGACGGAGTCCTTCCACGCCGGGCTGTTCATGAAGGCATTGATGATCTTCGACATCTGCAGCTGGCCAACCAGGACGGGCTGGAAGGAGCCGGGATGTTCATCGCTGCGGCCGTATCCTGGTTCGATAAATGCGAAGCTGGGCAGCGTGCCGTTGGTGAGATCACTGAAATAGGTCGACAACGGTGCAACGTGATTTGTGTCGATGCAGAAGTAGTTGTAAGGATCTCCCACTACCTTGGAGGGCTGGCTGGGCGCCAAGCAGGAACCAGGCGTCGCGGGAATGTAGAGGTAGTGCTGGTTCTTCGTATAGCTGATGTAACCCAACGCCGTCGCAGGGTAGTTCCTAGGGCCAGAGCCGCAGTCGCCGTCGGTATCGCTGCACTCGCCTGCCGTGACGCTGTAATACACCTTCCAGGAGACACCCGCGGTATCAAGCGCTTTAAAGATGCTGGGCAGGTCACGCGAGCCAACACGGTCGTCGTAACCGGGATCGTAGGCGAGGCCCTGCGTGGTGCCCCCGGTGTAAGTGGCAATGCGATTGGGATTGCTCTTGCTTGCGATGGGCGAGAACCAGCGGTCGGAGACGGCAAACTCCGAGGCCATGAAGTAGTAATAGTTGAGGAAGTCCTGATCGTAATAGCCCATGGCGCGCACGCCGGAGGTGTCCGTGTAGGCGCCGGAGCACACGCCGGTGGAAGCGCAGTTCTTCGCGTAACCCTCAGCGTCGTGCACAAAACCATCGATCTTCATGGGACGGCTGGCCAGGAAATCGTAACGGTTGATGTCACCATAGCTGGCAAGCCAGTCCGACGTTGCATCATCGATGCAGCTCGACTTGAACTTGAACAGAGGAACGGAGACGCCTTCATCGGTGTCGTTGGCTGTGTTCAGTTTGTCGTCGATGCCGTCCACGTCATAGATATTGCCGTCGTCGCCCTTATTGAAGCCCTTGGCGCGGCGATATGGATTCAGCATGCCGAAGTAGTTATCGAAGGTGTGATTCTCCTGCATCATGAAGATGACATGGTTGATCGCGTTGACGCCGCCGCCGGTGGTAACGGTGACGGTAGCGGTTGCCGTGGCAGTGCCGCCTGTCCCGCTGGCCTCCGCCGTATACGTGGTAGTCGTCGGGGGGGACACCTTCTGCGATCCGCCGGTGGCTGCCAGGGTGTAACTGCTGCCGTCATTTCCCGTGAGCGTGACAGAGGTGGCGTTGGTTGCCGTGACGGTCAAGGTGGACGACGAACCGGAAGTAATGGAAGTCGGGCTGGCCACGATCGTGACCGTTGGAGGAGGCGCCGACTTCACCGTGACGGTCGCAGTAGCGGTGGCCGTTCCACCGACTCCGGTTGCGGTTGCCGTGTAGGTCGCGGTGGAGGTTGGGCTGACAGTCTGGGTGCCGCCGGCCGCCGGCAGGGTGTAGCTGCTGCCGTCGGAGCCTTTTACCGTGACGGCCGTGGCATTGGTCGCTGTCACGGTCAACGTGGAGGACGCGCCGGAGTTAATCGATGTCGGGTTCGCCGTAATGCTGACAGTGGGGGACGACTTCACCGTGACGGTCGCAGTAGCGGTGGCCGTTCCGCCGGCACCAGTTGCGGTTGCCGTGTAGGTCGTGGTGGAGGTTGGGCTGACAGTCTGGGTGCCGCCGGCCGCCGGCAGGGTGTAGCTGCTGCCGTCGGAGCCTTTTACCGTGACGGCCGTGGCATTGGTCGCTGTCACGGTCAACGTGGAGGACGCGCCGGAGTTAATCGATGTCGGGTTCGCCGTAATGCTGACAGTGGGAGACGACTTCACCGTGACGGTCGCAGTGGCGGTGGCGCTACCGCCGGCACCGGTTGCAGTTGCCGTGTAGGTCGCGGTGGAGGTTGGGCTGACAGCCTGGGTGCCGCCAGTCGCTGGAAGCGTGTATCTGCTGCCGTCCGAACCCGCGATGGTGACGGTCGTGGCGTTCGTGGCGGTCACGGTCAATGTCGACGACGCGCCGGAGTTAATCGATGCCGGGTTCGCCGTAATGCTGACAGTGGGGGACGACTTCACCGTGACGGTCGCAGTGGCGGTGGCGCTACCGCCGGCACCAGTTGCAGTTGCCGTGTAGGTCGCGGTGGAGGTTGGGCTGACAGCCTGCGTGCCGCCGGCCGCTGGAAGCGTGTATCCGCTGCCATCCGAACCCGCGATGGTGACGGTCGTGGCGTTGGTGGCGGTCACGGTCAATGTCGACGACGTGCCGGAGTTGATCGATGCCGGGTTTGCCGTAATGCTGACAGTGGGGGACGACTTCACCGTGACGGTCGCAGTAGCGGTGGCGGTGCCGCCGGCTCCAGTTGCGGTTGCCGTGTAAGTCGCCGTCGAGGTTGGGCTGACAGCCTGCGTGCCGCCGGCCGCTGGAAGCGTGTATCTGCTGCCGTCCGAACCCGCGATGGTGACGGTCGTGGCGTTCGTGGCGGTCACGGTCAATGTGGAGGACGAGCCGGAGTTGATCGATGTCGGGTTCGCCGTGATGCTGACGGTGGGCCCGGATGCCTTCACCGTGACGGTCGCAGTGGCGGTGGCGGTGCCGCCGGCACCAGTCGCGGTCGCCGTGTAAGTCGCCGTCGAGGTTGGGCTGACAGCCTGCGTGCCGCCGGCCGCCGGCAGGGTGTAGCTGCTGCCGTCGGAGCCTTTTACCGTGATGGCCGTGGCGTTGGTCGCGGTCACGGTCAATGTCGACGACGCGCCGGAGTTGATCGATGCCGGGTTTGCCGTGATGCTGACAGTGGGGGATGCCTTCACCGTGACGGTCGCAGTGGCGGTGGCGGTGCCGCCGGCACCAGTCGCGGTCGCCGTGTAAGTCGCCGTCGAGGTTGGGCTGACAGCCTGCGTGCCGCCGGCCGCTGGAAGCGTGTATCTGCTACCGTCCGAGCCCGCGATGGTGACGGTCGTGGCGTTCGTGGCGGTCACGGTCAATGTCGACGACGAGCCAGCATTGATCGAGGCCGGATTGGCTGTAATGTTGACGGTCGGAGCCGGAGGAGGCGGCGCTGCCACTACAGTGACCGCCGCGCTTGCAGTCGCCGTACCTCCTGCGCCCGTGGCGGTAGCGGTGTAGGTGGTGTTGCCTGGGGGGCTCACAGCCTGCGTGCCGCCAGCCGCCGGCAGGGTGTAGCTGCTGCCGTCACTCCCCGTGATCTTTACCTGGGTCGCGTTGGTGGCGGCAACCGTCAGAATCGAGGAATTGCCCGTGCTGATGGTGGATGGATTGGCGGAGATGGTCACCGTCGGAGTTGGCGGCGGCGTTGCGACGACGGTTACGGTTGCAGTTGCCGTGGCAGTGCCGCCTAATCCGGTTGCGGTAGCGGTGTAGGTGGTGTTCCCTGCCGGACTGACAGCCTGCGTGCCGCCCGTGGCTGACAAGGTGTAGCTGCTGCCGTCAGATCCGGTCACCTTCACCTGCGAGGCGTGAACTGCAACTACAGTCAGGGTGGAAGAAGCGCCGGTACTGATAGAGGACGGATTCGCGGAGATCGTCACGGTCGGGGCCGGCGGCGGTGTCGCGACGACGGTCACGGTCGCACTCGCGGTTGCGGTTCCACCTGCTCCGGTTGCGGTAGCGGTGTAGGTTGTGTTCGACGCAGGGCTGACGATTTGCGTGCCGCCTGTGGCGGTCAGCGTGTAGCTGGTGCCATCCGATCCGGACACGGTGACCTGGGTGGCATTGGTCGCAGCTACAGTCAAAGTAGAGGAGGAGCCGGCGCTGATCGAAGCGGGGCCGGCGGAGATCGTTACGGTAGGCGCGGCCGGCGGCGGAACCGAGTTAACGGTGATTGACGCACTGGCAGAAACCTTTCCACCTGCGCCAGTCGCGGTCGCCGTATAGGTGATTGTCGCGGTGGGGCTAACGGACTTCGTGCCACCGGTGGCGGAGAGTGCATAACTGCTGCCGTCGCTGCCTGTGACCGTGACATCTGTTGCGTTAGTTGCGGTGACCGTGATGGTGGAAGAGCTTCCAGCATTAATAGAAGCGGGACTTGCCGAGATGCTGACTGTCGGGGCGGCGGGATCGGCCGTGTTCATCACAAGTCCGCATCCGGCAAGGACGAACAGGAGCGGAGACATGAACAGAAACTTCCAAAGAGACCGGCAGGCGCGCATCTTCATTACAAGGGTCCTTCTGATTTCATTTACGGATTTTGGTTTTCGCCAACGGCGAACGCCCGGGAAGTGCACCGGCCCCAAGGCAGCAAAAAAATGAGCCGACGCCGTTCTCTGGCGGAACGCCTATGACATTCGCGCGGCGCCCAACTTATCTGCGCCAAAAAGAACCAGGCCGATAACTGGGTTGGTATGAATCTACATAACGTCTCATCCACGGTCTATGAATGCCGGTTGGAGTGCGATTCGACGGTACCCACCCAATAGCGATGGAGCGGTTACGAGCGGCGCTCCGGGCAAGAAATTGCGCTACGAATACATTTCTAAGTCGACCACAGCGAACGAACGAGTCGCCGGTCTCCTGCGCAGAAGGTTTAAAGGTAGCTATCTTTTACCGTCGATTAACGTGCGCTCTCCGGATTTAATTCCGTATTTCGCCGCCAACCAGTGCTGCATGGAAGGTGGGAGGACTGCGGCAATTTCCTGCCAGGTGAGCAGTTGCAATCGCGATCGAAGCGAGGCGTGTCTGACTGCGGACGAGACGCTGAACCATGCGTCGATCAGGTCCGGCCGCCGGTCATCACAAATCACGCAGTAGCGGTTCTGCTCTTCCGCGAAGGCGCACAGGACACCGCGAATGAGCTGGTAGTGAAGATAGAACGTCTCTGTTTGAGGGAGGAGTTCTGTATCAAACGCGTGATGAAAGTCGCGATAACGCAGGACACGCTGCCGCGGGGCTCGCTGGAACTCGGTCTCCGTGAGTTTGGCTTCAATCCACAGGTCGCCGATCCGCAGATCTACCTCGGTGCGCTCCACATGATTCGCGACGAGGGCGAGACGTGGCAGACAGCCGAACTGAAGCCGCTCCGGCGGCCGCGTGCCCAATAGCGCACGCAGCATACTGCCGCGCGAGAAGGCCTGTGGGTGACAGAAGACGTTCATCAGAAGCGCGTCGGAGCTGGCGGCGGTATCCAACTCGGCGCGCGCCGGATCGTGACTGGGCAGATTTCGCCGTGCAGAGGAGTGCAACTTGCGAAGGCGCCGGTTCCATTCCGGTCTTTCGCAGATGCGCCGGTAGGAAGCGGGGTGGAAATTGCCGTGGCTTGCATCTTCGGCTTCGCGGAAGATGACGGCCGGCCGCTCACCGACCGTGCATTCATGCACCAGACCATTGGCGTTGGCCCACGAGAGCGCGCGATGACTGAGCTCCTCACGGAGTCTCGCAGCATAGGCGGTCATACAGCTTGCACCCCCACTGCCGCGATGGACGACGCCCTGTGCGACATGTTTGCAGCGTAGCGAATCACAGCCGGCAAGGCAAACAAATGGCGAAGACGCCGGACGGTCTTTTGCGGGACAGCAACACAATTGCCGCGAGGACATCGAGCCGATTTTCCGCGGGCATCCGATGAGTCAGGCGAGGTGATCCGGCTAAGCGGATCGTGCGCCGATTTCACCCAGGAGATTCCCCCATGCAGGCAGTCGTGTATCGCGGTATTGGCGAAGGCTGAAGTGGGCGATCGAATGTGTGGCGAAAGCCGGATCCATGTCAGTGATCGGAGTCTATTCCGGGCCGGTGCAGGGCTTCCCGATCGATAAGGTGCTCGAGAAGAACCTTACTGTGAAAGCCGGAAATTGTAATCACCGCCGTTACCTTCCCGAGATGATCGAGTTGGTGCGCAGCCGCACTATCCAACCAGGAGCAATTCCTCACGCAGAAGGAGCCGCTGCAATCGGCAATGGACGCCTACCGCTCCTTTGCAACGCACGAACGGGGATGGATCAAGGTGAAGCTGGAACCTGCATCGCGGAAGAGAAAGGCAGCGTGACTTGGAGATTGCAGCACACGCTAAAGCGAAGTGCCTCGGGGCCATGCAACTTTGATCCTTGATCGCCCTTCCAATGAGCAGACCAGCGGAGGCGGGCAGGGAATGAAGAGAGGTACTCGTCTGCTGTGGTTGGCCACACTTGCGGCCTTCTGCATGCCGGCAACAATGACTCGTGCAGCCGTGAGCGGCGGCGATCGAGCGTTTTTGATCGAAGTTATGCAAATGAATGTGAACGAGATCGAGCTGAGCACGCTGGCAGTAAAGAGAGCGGCCAATCCTGCATTGAAGACCTTTGCCCAGAAGATGATCACCGATCACAAAATGCTGCAGAAGAAGCTGCGTCCGTTTGCGATGGCCTGGTCCGTGTCAGCGCCGACACATCCAGATGCCGCGCATCACGATGCTTACAGAGCGTTAAAGAAGCTTCGCGGCCCGGCATTCGACAAGCAATATATAGATGTGATCGACAAGGATCACAACAACATGCTGGAAGCATTCACTCATGAAGCAAATGTGGCGAGTGATCCTGATTTTAAGTTTACGGTGATCAGCGAAAAATCGGTGATCGCCGCCCATACCAACATGGCCGATGATCTGAAGAGCAAGCTATGAGACCAGCGAGCACAAATATGGCAGAAGAAAAGAAAGTCTATACGGTGGAAATTGATCTACAAGGCTGCAGCGGATGCGGAACCGAAGTCGGCTATATGGTCGTGGGCCCGGATGGGGTGGAAGAGAGCGCGATTTACAACGATCGCCGCGCAGCCGAGGAAATTGCCGAATTGATGAATTCCGCTTATGAGCAGGGCATTCGCGCAGCCGCGGCATAGGGATAGCACGCCGCCTGCGCGACTGAGCAGGTGAGCTGTATTCCACGTTAGTGAGGGTGATCCGCTCGATCGAAGGCCGGAAGAGTGCGCGCATCGGAACGCAAAACGGCAGCAGATCATGGCAAACGCAATGCTCGGAGCCGGCGTGCCCTCCATTTGACGATCACAGGATTTCTTATTGCTGCGGGATGGCTTGGGCTGGTTGGCAACGCTCAGCGCCACGAACTGATGCTCGATGCATGCATTGTCGCGCTGCTTCTCGCGTTTGCCGCGAGGCTATTCCGCTCCAATTGGCTGAAGCTGCGCTTTGAGGCTCGCGATGTTGCCGCGTGCTGGCGGATTCCCTGGTATGTGCTGAGCGGCTGCTGGAAAATTACCTCCGTTCTCTTTCGCGACCTCTTTCACTACAAACGGGCGGGATCTTACTATCGCGCGTGCAGCTTTCAGATCAGCCGCCGCAATCCGGTGCTGCTTGCGCGCAGCGTGCTGGCCGTCGCTTACACAACGGTGGCGCCTAACTTCATTGTGATTGGAATCGATACAGACCAGAAGCAGATGCTGTTTCACCAGATTGAGCGCAGCAGCGTGCCACCGATGAGCCAGGCGCTGGGCGCCCAGCACGGCGCAGCGTCATGAATCTCTGGTTAATTGCGGCAGCCGCTGTGGCGGCGACTCTTATACCGTGCGCGGCAATGACCCTGCGCGGCGACCCGGAGCGCCGTCTTGTCGGACTGGAGATGACCAGTCTGGTGTTGAC
The DNA here is from genome assembly GCA_963836835.1 of uncultured Acidobacteriaceae bacterium. Classification (GTDB taxonomy): domain Bacteria; phylum Acidobacteriota; class Terriglobia; order Terriglobales; family Acidobacteriaceae; genus KBS-83. The sequence goes on from CAWILE010000002.1 coordinate 117,699, forward strand.
GATCACGCTGGTGCTGCTCACGATCGGCTTCGGGCGCGGGCCGCTTATCGATCTACCGCTGGTGCTCGCCGTGTTGTCGTTTGGCAGCGGTATTGTGTTCGCACGTTTTTTGGAGAAGCACTTATGAACGTGCGACTCATTGCGGAGATGGCCCTGTTGCTTCTGGTGGTGGCATGCTGCTGGATCGGTGTTCTGGGTATGTGGCGCATGTCGGATCCCACGCAGGCGCTTCACTACACATACCTACCGGCGAGCCTTGGCGTCGTCATGTTGGTAGCTGCCGCTTTCGTCACAACGGGCAGCAGCCCGGCCTCATGGAAGACGGTGTTCATCGCCGCTGTTGTGATCGCCTCAAACACTATCGTGACTCATGCTACCGCGCGCGCCTTCCGAAAGCGCCAACTTGGCCATTGGCAGCCGCGCCGTGAAGATGGCGTGGAGTGGGTGCCGCCAGAGGAGAGCAAGTCATGATGTATTTCGGTGCTGCCATTCTCCTGCTGCTCGCGGTGAGCGGATTTGCCGTAGTGCGAACACAGAACACGACGAAGCAGGTGATCGGCCTCAGTTTCTATGGACTTGTCACGGCCCTGATGTTCTTCTTTTTTCAGGCTCCGGACGTGGCTCTTTCGCAGATCACAATCGGCGCAGTTGCGTTGCCGCTGATGGTGATGCTTGCGATTTCACGCATGAAGGCACGGGAAATCGCGCAGGAATCAGACCAGAGAGGCCGCAATCGTGACTGAGCGAACGCGGGTTCGCGTTTTCAGCGTTGCCGGCGCGGTGTTCTTCGGGCTGTTTTGCTGTGCATCCTTAAATCTGCCGCCATGGGGCAGCTATCGCGGACCTTATGGCGATGTGATTGCCAATGCAAGTGTGTACGAGAGGCATGCCACCGACGTGGTCAATGCGATCAACTACGACTATCGAGCATTCGACACATTGGGAGAGGAATTCATCCTCTTTGCCGCGGTGCTGGGGATTCTGCTGCTATTGCGCCGCGAACAAGGCACAGAAGGGCGTACCGGCACGGTAGAAGACAGGCAGGGGCTCAGCCGAACGCTGCGCGCAGTGAACACTTCAGCAGTGCTGATCACCGCGGTCGTCGGATTCTACATTGGCCTTCACGGGCAGTTGACTCCCGGCGGCGGATTTCAGGCAGGTGTCATTCTTGCCTCCGCGCTGTTGCTCGTCTACCTGGCAGAAGATACCGCGGCTTTCAAAGAGATTACGTCGCATAGCGCGGTCGAGGTGATCGAGGCGCTCGGCGCAGGTGCCTACGCCATCCTCGGCATCGCTCCTCTCGCATTTGGCGTTCCTCTGCTCACGAATATTGTTCCCCTCGGCACGACCGGAGATGTTTTCTCGTCGGGAAGCATTGCCATCATCAGCGCGTGCGTTGGTGTGGAAGTAACGGCTGCATTTCTCCTCGTTATCTTCACTTACCTGCAGGAAATCATCGCCGACCAGGAGCCGTCGGATTAATCAGGACGTGGTCAATGCCCCATCTGCTGATACATCTTCCATATTTTGTCGCGGCATGGCTTTTCCTGTGCGGGCTGTATGGGCTTGTCAGCAGCCGTGACTTAGTTCATTCGGTGATGTGCCTCGCCATCCTGCAAAGCTCCACTTATGTCCTGCTGCTGGCGATCGGCTATCGTGTGGGAGGCGCGGCGCCGGTGTTTGTAGATATCTCGCCGGGCAAGCTGACAGTGGACCCGGTGGTCCAGGCCCTCATGCTGACGGATGTCGTGGTCGAAGCCGTCGTAGTAGCGCTGCTTCTTGCCATGGTGGTGAAAGCGCATGAGAAATCCGGCACCGTTTCTCCCGCCGATTTGAGCAAGATGCGCGGGTAATGCCTTCTATGCCTGCTCTTTCGGCTCTTCCTTCGCTGCCGGTTGCCGTTCCTTTGCTTGGTGCAGCAACGTTAGCGGCATGCCGCAAGATCTTCAGCCGGCGCGTATTCGATACCTGCAGCATCGCGATTGCAGTCGTCACCTTGTGCTTCTGCATTGAATTGCTCGTCCGCTCTCTGCATCAAACGGTGGTCTACTGGTTCGGCAACTGGTTTCCGCGGGGACCCATGGTGGTGGGTGTCGGGTTCGTCGTGGATCCGGTCGGGGCCGGGCTGGCTACGCTCGCGTCCCTTCTCTTCTCGCTCGCCTTTGTCTTTTCCTGGCGCTATGTAGACAGCGGCGACAATCACTACCACTCGCTGATGCTGGTGTTCCTGGCCGCGATGTGCGGCTTTGCTCTGACAGGCGATCTCTTCAATCTGTTTGTATGGTTTGAACTGATGAGCACGGCTGCATTCGCGCTGTGCGGACTGAACACATCGGAACCTGCTCCATTGCAGGGATCGTTCAATTTTGCCATCACCAATACGATAGCGGCGTTCCTCGGACTCACGGGGATTGCGATGCTGTATGCCGTGACCGGCGCATTGAATATGGCGCAGGTTGGCGTGGCGCTTTCGCTTGGTAACGGCTCACCTCGTCATGATTCTCTGGTCCTGTTCGCCTTCACGCTGCTCGCCTGCTGTTTTTTTGTGAAGGCCGCGATCGTGCCGTTTCATCTTTGGCTGCCGGATGCGCATGCCGTCGCTCCAACGCCGGTCTGCGTGATCTTTTCCGGATTGATGGTGGAGTTTGGACTATACGCGGTTGCACGGCTGCACGCCGCGATCTTTCAGCCGCTGCTGGCACCGAGGAGTCTGCGCGCCATTCTGCTTGCATTCGCGATGATCACTGTCCTGCTCGGCGGGATCATGTCCTATGTCGAACATCACCTGAAACGCATGCTGGCGTTCTCCACCATCTGCCATACCGGGCTGATGCTGGCTGCGCTTGCTGTCCTGGGTGCCGACGCTGTCTCCGCGATGCTGCTCTACGTGGTTGCGCATGCATTCATCAAGGCGGCGCTGTTTTTTCTATGCGGAGTGCTGCTGCATCGGCTGCGCTCCATGAGCGAGCCACGGCTCTTCCGGAAAGGTCGCTCACTTCGCTGGACAGCACTCCTCTGGTTCCTGGGTGGGGCCGCACTGGCAGGGCTTCCGCCGTTCGCTTTGTTTCTTGGAGAAGGCGGGGCTAGTTCCGCGGGTGAACGCGCCGGCGTGCATGGCTTGTGGGTATTATTTTTGTTTGGTGGCGCGATCACGGCGGCCGGCGTTTTCCGTGTCGGTATGCATACCTTCCCCGGCTGGGGCACGGAGCCATACACGGACCGCGCCGCTGATATCGACGAGTTGCCCGAGGATTCCGGAGAGCATGATCGCGTGCTTCCCTACCATTTTCTTCCTCCGCTGTTCTGCCTCTGCGCCGCGGTCGCGCTCACGTTTGTGCCGGGGTGGCGCGATTGGGTGCTAACGGCGGCTGCGCGGATGGCGTGGCAGCCGGGCTATATTCATGCGGTGTACTCTGGAGCGACCTCAGGGCCACCACAGCTGCCAGAGCTGCTGAAGACGCTCCATGCCAACTCTGCGCATGAGTTCATCGTGTCCGGATTGCGTGGCGTGGCGGCGACAGTTCTGGGTCTGTGTTTCGCACTCAGCTCCGTTTTTCGCCGTCAGCTTCCGCGGGCACTTCGCGTTGGAGCTTGGTTGGAGTCGCATCCTTCCAGGCTGCGTGCATTGCAAAGCGGCCACCCGGGCGACTATGTGCTTTGGCTAACAGTCGGCGTTGCGGTATTCGGATCAGTGACGATGTGGCTGCTCCACTGAAGCCAGGAGTTAGGATGAGGCCATGGACCTGCCTGTGAAAGCTCCGGTATTGCCGATGCTCGCCAAGCGAGTGGACGAGTTGCCGGCCGAGGGGTCCTGGATATTTGAGCCGAAGTGGGATGGATTTCGCGCTCTGATCTTTCGCGACGGAGACGAAGTCCTGATTCAAAGCCGCGATGAGAAAGCCCTCAACCGCTACTTCCCGGAGCTGATCGATCCTATCCTCCAGCAGACTCCGAAACGATGTGTGATGGATGGCGAAATCGTGATCTCCAGAGGCGGTGCGCTCGATTTCGACGCCTTGCAGCTCCGCATCCATCCGGCGGCATCGCGAGTAAGCTGCTGCCGCAGCAAATGCCCGCGTCGTTCGTGTCATTCGATTTGCTATGTGAGGGAGATCGCGATCTGCGCGGAGCAACCGTTCGAGAAGCGGCGAGCGCGGCTGGAGCAAGCTCTGCAATCCGCCGAGCCGCCGGTACACATAACGCCGGCCACGCGTGAGCGAAAGATTGCGGCCGATTGGTTCCGACGCTTTGAAGGCGCGGGCCTGGATGGCGTGATGGCAAAGCCAAGCGAGGGCGCTTACGAATCCGAACAAGCGCGTCATGCTCAAGGTGAAGCATGAGCGCGATTGTGATTGCGTGGTGGCCGGGTTTCGCTGGTACAAGGAGGGCGAAGGAACGAAGGTCGGTTCGCTGCTGCTGGGGCTTTTCGATGAGTCCGGAGCGCTGCAGCACGTTGGCGTGTGCGCGAGTTTCACGAAGGAGAAGCGGACGGAATTGCTGAAGTTTCTTACGCCGTACCGGAAGAATGCGCTTGCTGACCATCCATGGGAAGCGTGGGCCGAGAGGCGATCCGGCGACGCGGATGGCGGGCACGCGCATGCCGGCGGACAGAGCCGATGGAGCCAGGGCAAGGATCTTTCCTGGGAGCCGCTGCGGCCTGAATTGGTCGTGGAAGTTGCGTATGAGCACATGCAGGGGCGCGTTTCCGGCACATGGCGCACTTGCGCAGATGGCGCACGGACAAGAAGCCGGCGGACTGCACCTATGCGCAACTGGAAGTCGTGCCACCGCATGAGCTGGAGCAGATTTTCTCCGCAGGCCGTTAGCGCCGTATTGCTACTCGGTCTTGCTTGCTTCGACCGGCCCTGTCGCCACTCGCGCGTGGGATCGTCATCCGGGTCGGGCGTTTCCTGCGGCGGCCGCTCCTCTTCCGGCACATGGCGGAGGTTGACGCGAATGCGGGTCCAGGTGGAGGAGCGCCCGCGCATGGGATCGACCAGCACGTCGTCCGGCTGAGATGTCCGGCAGCTTGCTGATATCTTTGCCTCCATCGCTCGAGGCCGGCCAAGCCGCTGCCTCCGAGGGCGAGTTGGCGATGACCATCAGCGGCATCTTGGCCCGGGGCTTTGGTGCAGATTTCTGGCCGCCGATTTCGCGCGCGATGGCGCTACCCGCGGCGCTTCGCCTTCCGTCTTGCGGAAATGCGGCGGCCACGGCGCATCGCCGAGGCCCTCGGCCTCATCTCTGGCCGCGAGTTCGAGCAGGTTTTCGAGCGAACCGGCGCAGCGTCCATATCGGCATGCGGATCGCCGACTGTGCGAAACGCTGCGGCACCGTGAGTACGGTGAAGTCCGCTGGATCGCAGTCCGTGACCTCGCCCCAGTGCAGCGGAGTAGAAACGCGCGCGTCCGGTAGCGGGCGGACGGAGTAAGCCGAGCACGTGGTTCGATCCTTGGCATTCTGGTTGTAGTCGAGGAAGACGCCGTGGCGTTCCTCCTTCCACCATTTGGAACTTGCGAGGTCCGGCAGGCGGCGTTCTATCTCGCGCGAGAGAGCGAGCGCGGCGCGGCGGACTTCGGTAAAAGCCCAGCGCGGCTGGATGCGGACGAGAACATGCATGCCGCGCGAGCCGCTGGTCTTCGGCCAGCCACGGAGACCGGCATCATCAAGCAGCGCCTTCACTTCCAGAGCGACGCGCTGCACATCCTCCCATGGCACACCGGGACCGGGATCAAGATCGATGCGCAGCTCGTCGGGATGATCGAGATCGCGCGATCGCACAGGATGAGGGTGCAGCTCGATGCATCCCAGATTGACGATCCATGCCAGTCCCGCTGCATCGTCGACCACGAGTTCTTCTGCCGTCCGGCCGGAGGGGAAGGACAGCTCGACGGTGCGAAGCCACGCGGGATGGTCTGCGGGCGCGCGCTTCTGGTAGAAGGCCTCGCCCTCCGCGCCATTGACGAAGCGCTTGAGAACAATAGGGCGATCGCGGATGCCGGCAAGAGCCCCGGGCGCAACAGACACGTAATAGCGGACGAGGTCGAGCTTGGAAAGCTTTACCTGCGTGGAGAAATACAGCTTTTCGGGATGCGTGATTCGGACTTCGTGGCCATCGATGCGCAGTATCTCGACCGGCTCATCCCGTTTCACGTCCTTAGGCTACACCTGGGGCCGCGGCAGAATCCCCGCCATGCAATGTAACGGGGTATGTATGATGGGCGCGATGCTTCTGCCGCTTTGAGCGTGCGGAACCAGGCCTTGGCTGTACCAGACTTCAGATGTGGACGGTTTCATGCCAGATTTTGCCGCTGCGGATCCTAAGCGCACGTACAACCGCTTTCTTTTGCTGGTGGCCGGGCTGGGCGGGCTGCTGTATGGCGTGGATGTCGGCATCATCGGCGGCGCACTGCCTTACCTGGAAGCGACGTCGCACCTGACGGCGGGCCAGCTCTCGATCATTGTGGCCGCGGTGCTGCTGGGCAGCGTAATCTCCACGCTTTTTGCCGGGTTGCTGGCTGACTGGATGGGGCGCAGGGCCTTGATGGCCATCAGCGGCCTGGCGTTTGTCATCAGTATCCCGGTCATCGCGCTATCGAATGGCTATGAGCCGCTCTTCTTTGGAAGGCTGCTGCAGGGGATCAGCGGCGGCCTCATCGGCGTGGTCGTTCCGCTGTACCTTGCTGAGTGTCTCGCGGCAGCACATCGCGGTAGGGGCACGGCGATCTTCCAGTGGCTGCTAACGCTGGGCATCGTGCTGGCGGCCCTCATCGGAATCTATTACAGCTATCGCGTGGAGGCCGTCACGCGCGTGGCAGACGCCGCGTCGCTCTTCGCATTCAAAGACCAGGCCTGGCGGCGCATCTTCTGGGTTTCCCTTCCACCCGGAGTGCTGTTCGTCCTGGGAAGTATGTTCGTGGCCGAGTCGCCCCGATGGCTCTACGCGCGCGGCAAGAAGGAGCGGGCGTATGCCGCGCTGCTTCGCTCCCGCTCGCTGGAGCAGGCCGACATAGAACTGAAGGAGATGGAAGAGACAGCGCTGGCGAAATCGACGGCGGTGTTCGGCAAGCAGATCGTATCCGGCAAACAGATCGTATCCGGCAAACAGATCAAGGAGTCGCTGCTCCGCCGGAAATACGTCGTTCCATTTGTTCTGGCCTGCGTCATCCTTTTCTGTAACACGGCAACCGGCATTAATTCGGTCATCGCCTATAACACAAACATCCTGCTGCAGAGCGGCCTTTCCGACCTCAACGCGCATTGGGGCTACGTTATTTTCACCTGCGTCAATTTCCTGATGACGATCTGCGGCATGATGCTGATCGATCGGAAGGGCCGCAAATTCCTCTTCATGATGGGCACCGCAGGCGTGACGATCTCGATGATCTGCGTGGGCCTGATGTTTATCTCGACAGAGCGATCCAATCTGGACACCCGAGATGTTGTGCAGTCGATAGTTTCATCCGATCAGACGCTGACACTTTCCTTTACCCCGGCAGAGGCGAAGCAGCTGCTTGAGGCGAAGGGATATCAAGGCAGTGAGATCAATAGCAATCGCGCATCACTGGCAGTCATTTACTCCTATGGCGATTTCACGGCAGCAACCAGCATCGTGCGTTCAGACGATCAAGGCGGGGCGCCGATCCATATCACACGCGAAAATTGCGTGCCCAATAATAAGGTAGAGGCGTTTTTCAAGAATCCGTTCGGGAATCTGGATGCCGCCCGTACTGCACCATTGAAGATCGAACGCGCGTCGATTGGCCGGGTTCCGGAAGCGGCGCACGGCTGGCTGGTCGCCCTCGGACTATATATATTTGTGGGCTTCTACGCGACGGGGCCTGGTGTGGCTGTGTGGCTCGCGCTTTCCGAGTTGATGCCGACGCGTATCCGGTCCAATGGCATGAGCATTGCCCTGGTTCTGAATCAGCTCGTTTCGACGACGCTTGCCGGCATCTTTCTTCCGGTCGCCAGCAAATACGGCTATTCCGCGATGTTCTTCATTTTTGCGAGCTTCACCGTCATTTATTTCATCACTGTGACGTTCTTCCTGCCGGAAACGAAAGGTAAGACGCTGGAGGAAATTGAGAAGCATTTTGAGGGAGCGGCTGCGTAGCAGGCGAAGCCTGCGTCACTTCTTGCGAGAAGACAGATACTCCTTCAGCGCGACTGCATTGTTGTGCTCAAGGTCGTGCGAGCTGAAGAGCAGCGTGACAGCGCCAAAGTGTAGCGCCTTCCGAATGGGCTCGAGGGCCTCCGGTTCTTCATCCAGCTCGGCGAAGTATCTGCGCTGGAATTCTTTCCACTTTTTCGGATCGTGGGCAAACCACTGACGAAGGTCCGTGCTCGGGGCAACATTCTTTAGCCATGCGTCGAAATGCAGCGCATCCTTCTTGATTCCGCGCGGCCACAGGCGCTCCACAAGAAAGCGGACACCATCACTCTTCGCCGGCGCCTCGTAGACGCGCTTGAGATACATCACCACGGCTTCCCGATACGAAGAATACTCCGACGAAGCCGAAGCAGTGGAGTTATACGGCTCGCGACTCGGCTACTATTTTCAGCAGATGAATGTCACGCTTTTTCCGGCAGTGCAACAACTGCAACTGGTCGAGCAGCACAAAATCTCTCCGCTCGAGCTGGCGAATGAGCATATCCGGCAGATCGAGCGGCACAATCCCGCGTTGAACGCCATCATCGATTTCGATCCGGAGGAGATTCGAGCGCACGCTCAACGTCCAGGAACCGGGCCGCTGGCCGGCTTGCCTCTGACCATCAAATCGTCCATCGCCGTGAAAGGCCGGCGCTGCGAAATCGGCAGCACATTGAACCGAGGGAATATTGCGGAGACCGATGCCGAGGCTGTCGCGCGGTTGCGAGCGAGCGGCGCAGTCTTTCTGGGCACGACGAACTGCCCCGAGTTCCTGATGGCCTACGAGACGGACAACCTGCTCTACGGGCGAACGAGCAATCCATGGGACCTGACCCGGTCCGCCGGCGGCTCTAGTGGTGGCGAAGCGGCGGCGATTGCGGCTGGCATGTCAGCCGGAGGACTGGGCAGCGATAGCGGCGGATCGGTGCGTGAACCGGCGCACTTCTGCGGCATCTGCTCGCTGAAGCCGACGCCGGGACGCGTGCCTGCGCGCGGACACAACCCGCCATGCGTCGGTCCCTTTTCAATCCTGGGCGCCGTTGGGCCGATGGCGCGCACCGTCGCCGATGTGCAACTGCTGTTCCAGCTACTTGCACGACAGGATCTGCTGGATCCAGTGAGCGCACCGACGAATTCGTCGCGCACGTGCACGATAGAAGACGTGAAGGCGATTCCGATCGGCTGGTTCGAAGACGACGGCGTGACGCCAGTGACGGCGGAGACGCGTCAAGCTGTCCGCGACGCGGCAACTGCCCTGAAGCATCAGGGCTTTACCGTGCGTCGATATCGCGCAGAGCGGCTTGAAGAGCTTCGCGAATTGTGGTGGAAGTTCTTCGTGCAGTGCGGCGCGATGTTTTACGCCCCGATGATTCGCGGACATGAACAAGAACTCAGTCCGATCTTCCGGAACTTTCTGGAGATTGCCGATTCCCTGCCTCCCCTTACACCAGAATCGCTGCTGGACGCATGGGCGCGTTGCGATCTGGCACGCGGCAGGGCGCTCGAAGAGCTGCGCGAAACCCCGCTTTTATTGACGCCGGTCTGCTCCGTGCCCGCGTTTCGTCATGGCGAACGTGAATGGGACATCGATGGCACGCGCGTGAGTTATCTGGACGCGATGCGTTATATGCAGTGGTTCAATGTGCTGGCTGCACCGGCCGCTGTTGTTCCGGTGGGCAGGTCGCGTGAGGGACTGCCGATCGGCGTCCAGATCGCGGGACGCCCCTTCGAAGATGAACGAGTGCTGGCCGTGGCTGCCGCGGTCGAGCGCGATTTCGGATACCGGCCGCCGCCGCTCGCGGAAATCAGCTAAGGTGTGAACCTATTTCTTCGCCGCGCTGGGCTTTATTTTTTCAAACGGAACGATGCCCTGCCCTTCCAGCACGGAGTAGTACTTGTCGGCTGCAAGGTTACTGAACGTTTCCACCTTGCCCGACGGCCAGTGGATGGTGACACTCTGGACCTTGTCAGTCGAGCCGAGACCGAAGTGGAGTCGCAGGTCGTTCTGCGACAGATAGCTGCCGCCGCTATGAACCTCGTCGGTTTGCGTCATCCCACCGGCAACGATGCTGACGCGTGCGTTAAGGGCCAAGCGGTTGCTCTTGGTGCCGGCGAGTTCAAAGCTTACCCAATGCCGGCCAGGGACGCCGTGATTGCGCAGAATCATCGGGCTCCGTCGAGATCGCCGACGACCAAGTCGAGGTTGCCATCGTTGAACAGATCGCCGATCGCGAGGCCGCGGGAGACGCGCTTCCTTAAGGGCGGGGCCGGCCAGGTCGCTAGCATCGCAGAACGTGCCGTTCTTCTGATTCAAATCCAGTAGCTTGGGCTCCCGTAGCGCGCGCCCGAGGGAAGCGATCGACCTGCGGATAGACATGGCCGCTGACGGTTATCAGGTCGAGCCAGCCGTCGTTGTCCAGGTCGGCGAAGGCCGTGCCCCACTTCACCCAGGGCAGCGACGGCAGCGCGACCCCGGAAGCATAGGAGACCTCCTTGAAGTTCCAGTCGCCATCGTTGCGAAAGAGCAGGTCGTTCTCGTCGGAGAAATTAGTGACATAGATGGAGGGACGGCCGGTGTGATTGTAATCGCCGATGGCGATTCCCATGGACGCCTGCTCAGAGCCGTCGTCGCTGACGGCGGTGCCGGATTCGAGGCCGATCTCTTTGAACTTGCCATTGCCTTCGTTCTTGTAGAGGAATTTCGGCGTGGAATCGTTGGCTACGTATATGTCCGGCCGGCCGGTGTTGTTGAAGTCGGCCCAGACTACGCCCAGGCCGTAGTAGCCACTGGGATCGTTTACGCCAGCCGCCTTGGAGACATCGGTAAAGGTGCCGTCGCCATTGTTGTGAAAAAGCGAGTCGCCAGCGCCTCTCAGGCCGCGCGGCCCGCACTGCACGTCGATGCCGCGATACTTGCAGAAGGGCGAGCTGCCAAAGCCCGGCAGATCGTCGAGATGGAAGTCAACATAGTTGGCGACCATCAGATCGACAAAACCGTCGCCATCGTAGTCGCCGAAGGCAGCTCCCGTGGACCAGCGGCCGTCGGCGACGCCGGCTTTCGCGGTTACATCGGTGAAGGTGCCGTCTCCGTTGTTGTGATACAGGACATTGCCGCCAAGACAGGTGACGTAAAGGTCCGGCCAGCCATCGTTGTTGTAGTCGCCGACCGCGCCGCCCATAGCCGAAGCACGGCGTGTTCAGGCCCGACTTGGCGGTGACATCGGTGAATGTGCCGTCGTGATTGTTGTGGTACAGCGCGCCGAGGCTCTTCTTGCCTTTGATGGCCATGTCGACGGTGGGCGCGTTGGTAAAGAAGATGTCGGGCCAGCCGTCGCGATCGTAATCGATCAGGACGACGCCGCCGCTCATCGACTCCACAATGTAACTCTTCGAAGGATCGGAGGTGTGCGTGAAAGTGATGCCCGTCTGGCCGCGGTGATGTCTTCGAGCTGTGGGATCGGACGCCCGTTGCACTTGGTCGTCTTGGCACCCGGCGGCGGTGGAGGGGGCGCGGGATGACCGCCCTGTGCCCATGCGACGGAGACGGTCAGGGCGAAAATGAGCAGCAACGACAGGAAGGTTCTGAGAAGCGGTAGAAAAGATTCAATGCAAGGTTCCGTATCAGGTGTTGGCATTACATCGGTGCCGTGGAGCTGGCTCGTGACTTCGCCTTGAGATCCTTATAACATTCGCAATTCGCGGTCGGCGTCCGCGGTGCGGCCTTCCTTCCGGTACGCAGCCTGTAACTGGTAGTGCACGTAATCGGTTTGAGGGCTCAGGCGGGCCGCCGCTTCCAAGTGACCGATGGCATCGGCCGTCTGTCCCTTTGCTCCAGAAGGATTTTTCCCAGCTGGTATTGGGCATTTGCGTAATCGGGATGAGCGGCAATGACCTGCGCGAAAGAGCTTACTCGGCTTCCTCCGTCTGTGCTTGCTGAAGGTAAACAAACCCGAGGTGATACTGGGCGTCAGGTATCGTCCGGATACGAGTGCGAGCTCGGCTTTGAAACTGCCGGCTGCCTCGGGCCATTGCTCCGCGCGCAAATTAGGCAAGTCCTGAATAGAAGTGAGCTTTGGGTAGAGACGGATTCGCTCTGCAGAACGCGCGTTGCAGGGTGGCGATAGCGCGCTCGTAGTCGCCGATCTCCATCCAGAGCTGCACCGGCCAGCAGTGTCACTGTCGGGCAGCTTAGCTCTGTACGGTCGCGAAGGCGCTCAACACTCCGATGCCGCTTCAATTCGCCCGTGTGCGCCAGAGAAGCGGCCCAGGCGTAGCCGACTCGCCGTCCTGCATGCCTCGCGTGCCAAGCGGGGCGAAAGTCTTCGCGGCATCGGCATATTTGTCGGTCGCGAAGTAGGACATGCCCAACATGCGCCGCGAATCGGCGCGGATTCGGCGATTTGGGCAAGCGCCCTGGAAAGTCCGCTGATTGCATCCCCATAATCGCCGGCTCGGAATGCGCCTGTCCCAGGTTCTTTGCCAGCCCTGGAACGGATGGGTCCCATTGCTCTGCTTCTTTGTAGTCGTCAGCGCTGACGCATAGTCGCGGTTGAGCGCCTCGGCGGTGGCAAGGTCGCTGTATGCCAGTCCGAGAACGGAGCGTAGCTTGTTCTCTCGCGCCATCGCGGCCTGGCGCTGTGCGGTAGTGAGCTGATTCTTCGTAAGAGCGGCGCTGTCGAGCCGGGCAGATGGATCGGATGCGGGCTGCGGTACCGGCGCAGCTTCGTTCTCCTGTTGCGAACTCAGCGGCACGACCGCGGCGGCCATCCCCCGCCGCCGGCCTGCGCGATGGATGCGATGCGCTGCTGGCTTTCTTCCATTGTTTTGTTCTGCAGCTCGCGCGCCTTCGCAAGAAATGTCTCCGCCTCCGCTTTGCGGCCACTCGCAGAAAGGATTCGTCCAAGGTCCACGTAGGCGCGACGAATCTGGTAGTTGGAACGCGCTTCATCCGTCCCGGTCAGCGAGACCGCTTTGCGCAGCATCGATCTCGGCCTGCTTTGCATTGTCCTGCGCATAGGCATTCAGTCCCATGTACAACGGCGGCTCGGGCGCAGTTCGGATTGATTTCCGCGGCGACGCGGAGATAGCGGTCGGACACCGCATAGCGGCGTTCGGCGGAGGCGAGGAAACCAAGCATGTAGTTCGCCAGGTAGTCGTGCGGATAGTTTCGCACTTCTGCCTGCATCTCTGATTCTGCTTCCGGCGTTGGCTTCCATTCATTGAGCGCGAGCAGGCCGAGGCCGAGGAAGTAATGCGCGTGGGGCGTCTTGGGATCGATCTGGATAGCGCGGCGGAACTCGCGGATGGCGGACGGCATGTCCTCTGCGTCACGAAAAGCGCGACCGAAGAGAACGTGAAGCGATCCGCTGTCGCCGGCGATGGACTGGATCTGCTCGAAGATCTGGAGGGCACGCTGTTTGTCTTCAGGCGTCTTCGTGGCAAGCAGACAAATGCCAAGCGAATAGAGCGTGGAAATATCAGGGTGCGCTTTGGCGAGCCTTGTCAGGCTCTCGGCGGCTTTCGCGTAGTCACCTTTCTGCATCAGCGCGCGCGCAAGAACCTGGTCGGCTAAATTGCTTTGCGGGGCTGCGGCGCGTGCCATGTCCGCGTCTGCAATAGCGTCGTCCAGATGATTCTGTTGGAGCTGCGCGAGGGCAAGCCCTGCACGTGTCTCTCCGGAATCATCGAATGTTAGCGACTTGGTGTAGAGCGTGGCTGCTTGCGGAAAGGCTCCTTCGACCATCCGCAGATCGGCCATCTGGTGCAGTGCCGTAGCGATCAGGCGCCGACTGGCAAAGGTGATGGTAGTTGGATCGCCTGAGGAGCGCGCGCTGTTCATTTCTGTAATCCGCGCGTTCAATTCCTGTATGCCGGGATCGGCTTCGGCAGCACTGCGAGTCGTTGCACCGCGTCCACGGGTCTGCGCAAGCAGAAGGCCACCGGGGAATAAAAGCAGAATGAGTACGGAGGCGATGCTTTTGAGCGAAAACCTGCGCCTGACCTCAGGAAATACGGATTGGACCATGCGAACCAAGGCTGCGGATGGATTGATTTTACAGACAGAATGCGCAGCGAGAACGGTCAAAAACACCAACCCGCAGGACCATGGCAAAGTTAACGAGATGGCTGCTGCCGCTGACTTTAAAAGCATGAGGGCCATCCTTGTCGGACGGCCCTCGATGGTGGTAGCGAGAAGCTCCCTAGAAGGTAAACTTCAGCGCGTATTGCAGGTTGCGGCCCAGGTTCAGGTTCTGAGAACCCGCAGTACCAAAGCCTCCCGGGGTATTAATTCGGTTTCCGTGATCCGGGTTGTCGCTACCGGTCACGATGTTATTGGTTGGGCTGCAGGGCTGGCCTGAAGTCTGTGACGCGCCGCCGCAGAACAGCGGGCTGGAAGAGGTGAATCCTGAGCCCTCCAGGTTGCTGCTGTTGAAGTTCGGGTGGTTGAACAGATCGAAGAAGTCCATGCTGAACTTGATTCGATAGTGCTCCTTGATGGCCCAGTTCTTCGCTAACTGGAAGTCTACGTTTGTGTTCGGAGCTCCGAAACATCCTCCACGCGGCGCCAGGTTGGATGGGAAGGTTCCAATTGCGTAGCCCTGCAGAGTGAAGTGGCTGTAGTTCAGGAGGTTCGGACCGTTTCGCCCGACATTGCAACCGACATTCGTGACCAGAGGCCGCTGGTTGTTCGTGTAGCCGGTTCCGGCGAGCGAATTCAGCGTGCTTGACACCCCATTCACGGAGGCACCGCTCGCTCCTGAAGAGAAGACGGTAAAGGAGCTGCCCTGCGCCAGCGTTACAATGCTGTTAGCCTCCCATCCACCGGCTGTTTGCTGCACGAGATGGTTCTGCCCGGTAAGCTTGGGAAGGAAGAGTACTTCACTGGCTACAAATATGTTAGGCCGGTTGATGTTTGTGTTGCCTTTATCCAGGGCCGGGTTCGCCTGGTTCGTGATTGCCTGCTGGTTCATGCTGCCGGACGAGTTATTCAGCTCCACGTTGCCAATCGAATGCGACCAGGTATAAGCGGCCTGGAAGCTGGACGGCCCAGTCTGATTCCGGAACATGATCTGCAGTGAGTTGTAGGAGGCGTGACCGCCGCGTGCGAAGCCGCCGATCGTGCTGAAGTTGAATGCGGGCCGAAAGGCGTTCGTGTCCGCACTGCTGGCCGCGAACGCAGCAGCCCGCCAGTTTGCCGGCTGGATAAAGTTCCCGTCATACATCGACGTGAGATGTTCGCCGACATTTCCGACGTAGCCAACCTGCAGCGTTGTATTGCGCGCTACCTCCTGTTCCAGCGAGATGTTCCACTGCCATGAGTTCGGGATGAACCCACCGGTGGACTTGGTGGCGGTCGGTGATACCGCCGCGCTCGTCAGCGGGGTTGGCACCGATATTGCACGGCTCGTGCTGATGCCCAGAACGAAGGGAGCAGTACGAGCCAGCGGCTGCGCAAGCCCTACGGGTTCGCGCTGGAAGAATTGGCCGGCGCCGAGACGAACGGCTGTTCTTCCATTGCCGAACACGTCCCATGCGACGCCAAAGCGAGGAGCAATGCTGTGATTGTTTTGTTCGACAAGTGCGGGGTTGGGACCGGGCGTACCGTTGGAAAGCGGCAGATTGACGCCAATTGAGGAGAGGAATTTCCTCTGATCGGCGCAAGGGCTTGTACCGGGTACGACCAGCGTGCCGTTGCAGGCGTCGGATGGATTCGCCTTAGCTTCCGCGGCGCTCCACGCCTTCATGCTGAAGTTGGCCCACTGATTGGCAAAGTTGCCGCCTCCATTGTGCGCCGGATCGGTATTGCCGCCACTTGTGCCGGCATACGGCTCGCGATACATTGACCAGCGGAAGCCGTAGTCCACCGTGAGGTTGCGGCGCAACTTCCAGCTGTCGCCGACGTAAAATTCAATGTCTTTCCAGAGGACATCGGCGACTCCGTCGATGCTGTTTTCGCTGACATTGAACATCTGCGGGTTGGAGGCGGTGCCGGGCAACAGGACGTTGGCAAGAGCGTTGCCAGTATCGGCATGGTCCGAAATCGCACCGAGGGAACCGGGCCCCTTAAAGACGCCGCCGGGCAATCCCGGCCGATCGGCGCCGTTGCCGTTACTCTCTACTTTTTCATTCCATCCCAGGAAGACGCCGGTTTTCAGCAGGTGATTTCCCTTTACTTTCGAGAGATTGTCCTGAACCGTGTAGAGATCTTCATGATTTCCATAGGGCGCGATGTTCCACATCGAAGTCTGGCCGGCGCCCGTGTTGCCGTTGATGTACCCATACGGATTCAGGCCGCCCCACCCTCCAAACCACTCATCCTTCTGCTTGATGGATGAGGGGAAGGTTGCCGGATAGGCCGCCTGGAGCTGCGGTACCGTGGATGCCTGCGTGCCCTGAAGTGTCGTGATGATGGCGTTGTGGCCGTATCCGAATTCCACGTCATTAACGAGGGAGTTCGAAATTGTGGAACTCAGCCTGGCCATGATGCTCTTCGAAGGCTGACTCCAGCTCGAGTTGATCGTCGGAAAGTTTGACTCGCCCCAGAACACGGAACCGTCGTTCTGCGCCGGATTGTCCCAGGTCTCCTGTGTCCAGCGGAAGGTGGCGCGGTTCGACTTCGTAATGTCGTAGTCGGCGCGGACGTTCCATTCGCTCCAGTTCAGATGGTTGGGAATCAACTGGGAATAGTTATTGCCGTTATTCATCGTCGCCAGATTGGGCGCCGGATAGAACTTCGACATCAACAGCCCTCCCTTATCGGGATTGGCAATCTTTCCGCCGGGCGTCGTACTGCCGGGAAACGTTGGCAGCGTGGCGCCGCACTGGTCCGTCGAGGACCCGGGAGCGAATCCGGTGAAGTCACCTTGTGACTCAGCGACGGTCGGAACGCAAGCCGACAGAGGAACGCCCTGGATCTCCTTGTTCCATTCCTGGTTCCACCAGAGGAAGAGCCGGTCTTTCATCACCGGACCGCTGATGTTGTAGCCATAGTCATTCCGGCGCTCTTCCGCCTTACCCAGGCCGCTGTGGTTGGCAAACCAGTTGTTGGCATTCAACGCATCGTTCCGGCCTGAATAGAACACCCCGCCGTGGAACTGGTTGGTGCCGGACTTCGTCGTAATACTGATGATCGCGCCGGCGGCCTGACCGTATTCCGGCCCGTAAGAGTTACGGATCATCTTGAATTCGGAGATGGTATCGACCGAGGGGTAAATCAGGATCGTTCGGCCTGAACCCACGTCGTTGTTGTTCACGCCATCGACCAGGAACAGATTGTAGTTATAAGGGTTGCCGTTGACGGAGAAGTTCACGCCGCCATCGAGCCCTTTACCGACAAAATTCGCACCCTGGGCCGCCGAAACGCCCGGAGACAACTGCGTCAGCCCCACGAAGTTCTCGCCGTTGAGCGGAAGCTCGCGCACCTGGGTGCCGCTGATGACCTCACCCACCGTGGCCGATGTGGTCTGCACCTGTATGGAGTCGGCCTGCACCATCACCTTCTCACTGACGGTGCCGACCTGCATCACGACGTTGACCTCGGCATTGGTCGAAACGTGGACTTCAACATTATTGATGACGGCCTGCTTGAAGTTCTGCGCTTCGGCCTGCACCGTGTAGCTGCCGCTGGGAAGCTGCGGAACAGAGTACCCGCCCGATCCGCTGGTAGTGGCTGTGTACTTGTTGTTCGTGGCGGTATTCGTCACCGTCACTTTCACATCGGGAATCGCGGCGCCACTGCTATCGGTGACCGTTCCCACGATGGCTCCGTTATAGACCTGCGCGTGGGCCGTTGATGTGAGCGGCGATACCCCGGTGATCAGGGTGCATGCCCCCAGCAATAGGCCCAGTCCGAAGCAGTGCCGGACTGCCGCACGATTGTGCAGTAATCTCCTCGTCATACGTCTTACCCCCTGAAATTCAAACAGCAATTCAAAACCTGGTGTCCGCTATCGTTGTCCGCCGGTCTGAGTCATCCATCTTTCTCACGCGGGACTCATGCTTTCGATCGATGTATTACGGCGGTTCGATAATTAGTGAAGGGCAGGCAGGATGTCAACACAATAATGTTATTCTTCGCTCAGAATATCCTTTTTGCCGGTACTCCCCTTGCCTGTTTCGGGAGTAGTTCCGGCAGGGAAACAGCCAAAATGCGGGACGTTTATCGATAACGCCGGGCGTCGGTTAGAGTCTTAACAGACCCCCAACAGGCGTACTCTCCGGGCCACCTACGCCCAAGCGGCCAGTTATCGGTTACGCCCAAAGGAGCAGCACCCTGAGAAACGGCCAACGCCCATCCTCCAGCAGGAGCCGGACTCGAGCGGATGAGAAGGACATGTCAAAACGAACATCGGATGTAAAGGAACAGCGAGTCACTCTGAAGACGCTCGCTGAACATCTGCACCTCACTGCGGGGACCATTTCGGCAGCGCTCAACGATTCCGCCGCCGCTCGTGCAATCCCGGAGCACACGAAGCAGCGCATCCTGCAGGCGGCGCGCGAACTCAACTACAAGCCCAATTATTTCGCCCGCTCGCTGCGCCTGCAGCGCACATACACCATCGGCGTAATCACGCAGCAGATCGGCGATCCTTACGGATCGGTGATTATCGGCGGGATCGAAGAGTACCTGCGCGACAGCGAATACTTTTTTCTGACCGTCATCCACCGCCATGACCAGCGAGTGCTGCAGAACTATTCGCAGCTGCTGATCGCGCGAGGCGTGGAGGGATTCATCACAGTCGACACTTCCATCAAGGAAACGCCCTCGCTTCCAACGGTGGCCGTCGCCGGCCATCGGCATGTGCCCGGTGTGACAAACATCACGATCGATCACAAACTGGCCGCGCGCCTGGCGCTCACCCATCTGCTGGAGCAAGGCCATCGCGAGATCGCATTTCTCAAGGGGCAGAAGAGCAGCTCGGACTCGAAGACGCGGTGGACTGCGATCTGCGAGGTCGCGAAGGAACTGGGAGTGCGAGTGCGGCCGGAACTGACCGTCCAGATCGAGAGCGATCTCGCCACTCCCGAACTCGGGTACCCGGCGGCAAAGGCACTGCTCGCGCGCAACGAGCATTTCACCGCGCTCTTTGCCTACAACGACATCTCGGCCATCGGCGCCATCCAGGCCTTTCAGCAAGCCGGCCTGCAGGTGCCGCATGATGTTTCTGTCATTGGATTTGACGATGTGCCGTTGGCGGTGATCTTCAAGCCGGAGCTTACGACCATCTGTCAGCCGTTGCACCGGATGGGACAGATCGCCGCGAAGACGATCATTGAGCAGATCGAGAAGACCGCAGAGTACCAGGCGGAAATTGTCGTCGAGCCGGAGTTCGTGCCCCGGGCCTCATCGGGACCGGCATTGCGAAAATAGAGATCGCGCCGCGATTCTCGAGGACTACACTCAACACGCGACACGATACCAGGTTTTCTCACATACCTCGATGGGTCATCGGCTCCTTCGAATGACGTGGATGGTTGGCCTGCTGTTGCAGGCGCCCGTCTTGCTCGGCCAGTTATCGACCGAAGATCATCTGGCCGATCCGGGGTTCTGGCCTACGCAGGGCGGGACATCGCGCAGTGAGTTCGCCGGCCCGAAGGCCTGCGCCAGTTGCCACCTGACAAAGTTCCAGTCAGCAAAACTCACTCCTATGGAATCAGGTGCGATGCAGGCTCGCAGCGCCGACATTCTTCATTCGCACCCCCACCTGAATTTCTCGGTGGACCGTTACCGCTACACCATCGATACAGGAGCAGACGCCAGCCGTTATACCGTCACCGATGGCTCCAACGCGCTCTCGTACGATCTGACCTGGGCCTTCGGTACGGCGCGGGTCGGCCAATCGTACCTATTTAAGAACGGCGACCAGTTCTATGAGGCGCGGGTGACCTACTTCGATAGTCTGAAGGCGCTTGGCTTCACTCCCGACCGCGCACTTGCTTCGCCGAAGGATGTAGCCGAGGCGATGTACCGTCCAGTGGGGGCGACAGAAATCCAGCGCTGCTTCGCGTGCCACACGACGGCCTCGAGCATTGCGGGGCAGTTCGATGAAGCGCATCTCATTCCGGGCGTAACATGCGAAGCCTGCCATGGCCCGGGCGCGAAGCATGTCAGTGCAATGAATTCATCCACGATCACGCCATCGGCGCACACGGTCGCTATTTTCAACCCACAACATCTTGGTCCCGTCGACGCCGTAGAGTTTTGCGGCGCATGTCATGGCTCGTGGTGGGACGTGAAGCTTGCCGGTGTGAAAGGCGTCTCCACGACGCGGTCTGCACCGTACCGGCTGGTGACGAGCAAGTGCTGGGGCAAAGGAGATGCACGCCTTGAATGCACGTCCTGCCATGACCCGCATGCGCCGTTGCAGACGAATGCCGCAGACTACGATCATGCGTGCCTGAATTGCCACGTAACTGCAGCGGGGGTGAAAATCAGCGCGAGTCATCCCGGCCCCGCTTGCCCGGTGGCCAGGAAAAACTGTACCTCCTGTCACATGCCGAAGATAAATGTGCCGGAGATGCACGACTCGTTCACAGATCACCGCATCCGCATCGTCAGGACAGGCGAGCCTTTTCCGGAGTGAGCGTCGCTCAGGTCCACTTCCCTGTTCCCTCGACGATCGTGATGTAGCGATCCATCGGCAGGCCGGTGAATCGTTCGGTCGCGCCGCTCGGCTGGGGCCATTGCACCTCCAGCCAGTCGATCTTCGGCCGATGTCGACACCCAGCACTATGCGCGGATCGTGCGATGAGAGAAAGCTGCCGCCGCCGACTTTCATACGAGTGCGCTTCAGATCGCCGGCCTGATACGTGACCCGCGCACCCACTGCATCGCGATTGCATTTCCGCCCCACCAGCCGCAGGCCGAGCCAGTGATTTTTGCCTCCGGCATTGTTCCGAAGCAGCACGGGCGCGGCATCATTATTGCTGACGAGTACATCGACTCCTCCGTCGTTATCGAAATCGCCGATGGCAAGGCCACGGGATGCAAATCGTCTTGCGAAGACCGGGCCGCTCTGCTGCGCTCACATTGTTGAAACGCCTGTCCGTCGCCTGGAAGAGCAGCAGCGGCTCTTGCCAGGTCACCGACGCGGAGGTCTGGTCGATCATGTCGTCGGGGAATCCGTTGGAGAGAATCAGATCGAGATCGCCATCGTTGTCGTAATCGAAAAACTTCAGCCCCCATCCGCTCATCCAGCGAGTGGCCATGCCGATTCCCTGCGGACATCGCCACATCGTCGAAGGTGCCGTCGTGCTGGTTCCGGTAGAGCGAGAAGATTTCCTGGTCGATGTTGGCACGAAGAGGTCCATCCAGCCATCGTTGATCGAAGTCGGCAGAATCGACACCCATGCCCGAGCGCGCGCGGCCATCCGCGCTGTAGGCGACGTCGGCGTCAAGCCCGACTTCTTCGAAGCGGCCTCCGCGATTGAGAAACAGGAAATTCGGGACTGTATCGTTGGCGACAAACAGATCCATCCGGCCATCGTTGTTGATATCGGTGGCCACCGCTCCCCATGCCTTGCCCAGGTGCGCCGCGATGCCCGACTCCTGCTGACATCGGTAAACGTGCCGTCGCCGTTGTTGTGAAACAGCCAGCTTGGACGCGGCTTGAAGATGCGCGGAATGCAATAGTGGCGCACGCCCGTCCGCATCGATGCCGCAGCCAGCGCCTTGTCGAACTCCGCAAACTGGCAGACGAACAGATCGAGCCGTGCCGTCGTTGTCGTAGTCGAACCACACAGCGCTGGGCTCCATCCCGGCGCCGCAACGCCCGCCTTCGCGGTCACGTCGGTGAACGTGCCGTCGCCATTGTTGTGATAGAGAATGTTGCGCCCGATATTGCGTGACGTAGATGTCAGGAAAGCCGTCCCCGTCGTAGTCGCCCACAGCCACGCCCATGCCATAGCCACCGCCCCCCACGCCTGCCTTCTCGGTCACATCGGTAAATGTGCCGTCGCGATTGTTGCGATAGAGCGCGTTGCGCAGCGGCTGTGGCGGATCGTAGAAATCACTTTGCCGCTGTTGACCAGATAGATGTCCATCCAGCCATCATTGTCGTAATCGAGAAAGGCGCAGCCCGCGCCGCTGGTCTCCGGCAGATGTTTTCATTCGATTTTCCCGCAGTGTGTACCCAGATGATGCCACTCACGGACGGGGGCACCTCTTCAAAAGGGGGCGGGGCCGCGTTTTGCCCGAAGAGTCCGCGCGACGGCGCGGCCTGCCATGCGCCCGCGACGAGTCCCAGATTGCGGAGGAATGTGCGTCGCGACAGGCGGGAACCGGCCCGAGTGGTCTGCTGCTTCATTCGATGTATCGCGTCGGGAAATCCGCCTTAAACTTACAGGCAAATGTTGCGCCTGTCGATGACGCATTTCGGGACCGCTCGAACCGCTTGCCGGTTCCTGCTCGTAATCGCAATCCTCGGACCCGCAATGCCTTACGGAATCGCGCAATCGGAGCACGGTCAACAGAGCGTCGCAGAGCTGCAACGGACTGCCCGGGCCGAAGCGGAAGAAGGAAAGACGGCCGAGGCGATCCGCGACACGCAGCGCGCCCTCGAGCTCGATCCGAACTGGAAAGAGGGTTGGTGGAACCTGGGCGCACTGCAGTATGAGGCAAATCAGTATCAGGATGCCGTGCGCTCGTTCGAGAAGGTCACCAGCTATGCGCCGAATCTGGGAGCCGCGTGGGCATTGCTGGGGCTCTGTGAGTTTGAGTTGAAACAATACGCGTCATCGTTAGCTCATCTGGAAAAGGCGCAGGCGCTCGGGCTGGGCAATGACGCGGAGACGGCGCGCGTAGCCAGTTATCATCTCGGTCTGCTGCTGATTCGTGAAGGCCAGTTCGAGCGCGGCGCTGGAATACTTCATTCGGGGTTCGAAAGCGGCACAGCTACTCCGCAGGTGCAGCTATCACTCGGAATGGCGCTGCTTCATATTCCGCTGCTGCCGGAAGAACTGGACCCGTCGAAGGACGCGCTGGTGCGTGCTGCCGGCAGCCTGGCGGTGGATTCGCAGAACACACTCGAGCGCTTCCCGCAGTTCATCAAGCAGCATCCGGATGTTCCCTTCCTTCACTATGAATATGGCGTCCGACTGAAGGCAGCAGGGCGTTGGAGCGAAGCGCTGGCCGAACAACAGCAGGAAGTGAAGCTCACGCCATGGAGTCCACTGCCGTGGAGAGAGATCAGCGATCTCGAGACGAAACAAGGGCATGCTACGAAAGCTGCCTCTGCACAGCGCGCGAGTATCCTGGGCGCCACCAAGAATGGCTCACGCGAGCCGCTTATGATTGCTTTCTATACCGGCGTCGGCACAACGCCGACAACCACAGCAATCGCATCCCGCGAGCGCGCCATGCAGGACTACGCAGAGGGCCGCTACCGCGAGGCCGTCTCCGGATTGAAATCATGGTTGAGTGCGAACCCATCCGACGGTACGGGCTGGGCCGTTCTGGGCTTGAGCGAGTTCGCGTTGAAAGACTACGACAACGCGCAGATTCACTTGCAGCGCGGCGAACAACTTGGCCTGAACGGTAGCCCGGAGGCGGTGCGGCAGGCGAAATATACCTACGCCCTTCTGCTGATACAAAGCGGTCAATTCGATCACGCATCTGAGGTCTTGTCATCAGCGGCCGGCTCGGGCAATTTGCAGGATGAGGTGCGATTCGCTTCCGGCCTCGCGCTGCTGCGCGTTCAGAAGTTGCCGGAGCATGTCCCACCCGGCGAGCGGACATTGATCAATCGCGCGGGCGAGATTGCGCAATTGCTCTTCGCCAGCCGATACGACGAGGCCAACCCCAAATTCGATGCGCTCCTGAAGCAGTATCCGCGCTTCCCGTTTCTTCACTACGCGTACGGCACCGCTCTGCTGGCCGTATCAAAGTACAAAGAGGCGGAAGCGCAGATGCGCATCGAGACCACGATCTCTCCGGACTCCGATCTGCCGTATGTGCGCCTCGCCTCGATTGCCTTGCGTGAGCAGCAGGCTGCCGCCGCCATCGAGCCGGCGGAGCAAGCCGCGCGCGTGAACCCGGACTCCGCCGAAGCCCACTATCTGCTCGGCAGGGCGGTTCTTCAGTTGGGAGACACGCCCCGCGCAGTGCGCGAGCTCGAGAACGCCGCACGCCTCGCGCCATCCAGTCCAGAGGTGCATTTCAACCTGGCAAAGGCGTATGCAAAATCCGGGCAGGCAAACAAGGCGGAAGAGGAGCGCGCGCGGTTTGTGGAGCTGAACGCAGCGGCCGAAGCGCGAAGGCAGCAGGGAAGCCAGTCGTACCAGGGGCCGCACGACGCATCCGAGATGCCCGGCGCGTCACCCTCGAACGCAGGCTCGCCCACACCGAATTGACGCCGCCGCAGTTACTTCATACGGGCCTGCCGGCCATCGGTGAAAGCCCTCGACGGCTATCGCGAGCGGAGCAGTGGCAGAGCGTTGCCGCGGTAGAGGCGTTCCAGCACATCGTCCGGCAGACCTAGGCCATAAATCTGCCAGCGTCCCTGCCGTGAAGCATGCGATGGATAGTCGAAGTACTCGTCTTCGGTTTCAAAAAATCGATAGTGCAGGCGATACATCGTCTCTTCCGGCAGAAGATCCGCGCCGAAGAGAATGCGATCGGCGTAACGCAGAAAGAATCGGCGGGCGGTGAAGGGCTGTCGCCCCAGTTCGGCCACGCGCGCGGACATATCCAACTGAACATTCGGATGTGCATCCAGCGTTTCGGCCAGCGCGGCTAAATCCTCCGGCTGCTCGCCCATGTGGGCAGCGACGAAACGTGTACGCGGATGACGCGCAAAGACGCGGTTACGCTGCGCCAGCAGCTCTTCCCTGCTGAACTTCGAGCCGTAGAAGCTCCAATCCGGATGGGCCGACAGCTCTTCGAAGCGCTCATTCTGCGCATCGGAGGGCAGGAAGAACGCCGCTGGATCTGCGGTGTGAAACATGATGAAGACATCGAGTTCGGCAGCACGCGCAAAGAGCGGATCGAGTCGCGGATCATCAATGCGCAACATCGATCCATCGGAGCCGCGAAGTCGCAGGCCCAGATCCTTCCATATCTTCATGCCGATCGCGCCCGCGGAAACACACTGCTCCAACCGCTCGACGCTACGCTCAAAGAAGCCTTCCTGATCGAGATCGCGCCAGTCCATCCATGCGATGGTGTAGAAGCGATCGGGAGCGACAGCGCGCAGACGCTTGTGACTTTCCATGCCGTCTGTGCCGGGCTTCATCGTGATGTTCACCAGGTGCTCGATACCGCACGCATCCATCACGCGCAGCACCTCTGCCGGGTCCATGCCGTCAATGTGATTATGGAAATCGATTGCCGGAAACTTCGGCTGGTCCAGGCGATGTTCGGCCACGCGGAGCATCGGCTGCGGCGCAAAATCCCCCAGATTCAATGTCGCTGTGCTCTCCGCTGTCATCATCGAGACAAACGGATCGCGCTCATCACCTGCCATATCTCTCCTCGTTGGTTTGTCACATCAGCGTAACGCGCTGTACTCGGCAAGATGCGATTCATGCGCGTGAAGGAATGCTTCCAGTCGCTTCCCATCGGGCTGGCCAGCGGTCCCTCCGACATTCATTGCAGAGAGTGCGCCGGCCGCATTCGCAATCAGTAGGCAGTCCCGCAGGTTTCGATGTGTCAGCAGGCCGTGCACAAAGCCCGCGGCGAAGGAATCGCCTGCACCGGTCGTATCGATCGCCTCGACGGAGAAGGCATCCACATGGATCCTTTGCTCGCCTCGCACCGCGCTCGCGCCTTTGCGGCCCTGTTTTACAACGGCACAGGAAGTCTGCTCGGCCAGTGCTGAGAGCGCCTCGGCGGTGCTCGCCGCGCCGGTGAGCGCCTGCGCTTCCGATTCATTCACAAAGACGACATCCGCCAGCCGCATGACCTCCCAGATTTCAGGCGACCACGTCTGCGCAGGATCGGAATTGGGATCAAACGAAACGCTGAGCCCTGCACTTTTTGCCTCACCCATCAGGCGCGCGAATGCCGGGCGCAGCTCATGCTGCAGAAAATAGGACGTCAGGTGAAGATGCGCGAAGCCGCGAAACGGTTCCGGCGGCAGGTCCTCATAGTGCAGGTCGTTGATGGCGCCCAGGTGAGTCACAAGCGCGCGGTCATCGCGGGTGCTCAAAACGATGGTCGCGCCAGTCGGCTTCGAGGAGACCATCAGCCCATCCGTCGCGATACCCTCCTCTTGCAAGACGTCGCGGCAAAAGCGTCCGAAGTCATCATCACCAACCTTGCTGCGAAAACCGACACGGTGCCCCAGGCGCGCAACGCCGTTCGCAAAAATGGCCGAAGCGCTCCCCAGCACCATCCGCAGGTCCTGCGCCAGTATTTCGGAACCGAGCTGCGGCGGCGAGGTCAATCCGGAGAGGACGATATCCACGTTCAGTTCGCCGATGACAAGGACGGCCGGCAGTCTTTTATCGTATTTCTTGTCGTTTACTTTCATTTGCTTTCGATTTATTGCTGAGTGTAATACAATCCTGCTCTATTGGAGCAGGTTTGGTTGTGTTGGGAGTGAAAGTTTTGGTGGATGCGCTGAGTGCGTTGGTGAGTTTGCCCGAGGGACGGAAGCGGGAGCTGGGTGTCGAGCACACCTCGGCCGAGATTGCGCAGCAGCCGGAGACCTGGCTGGACACTCTGCGGCTGGTCCGGCGGCGGAAGCCGGAGCTCGAGCTGTTTTTGAAGAGTGTTGCAGGTTGGCCGGTGCTGCTGACCGGCGCGGGCACGTCGGATTTTGCCGGGAGAGCTGTCGAGCGGCTGCTCGAACGGCGCTGGCGCACGACGGTACGGGCGGTGGCGAGCACCGATCTGCTGACGGGGATGGAGGACTGGCTGCGGCCGGAGGCGCCGCCGCTGTGCATCTCGATCTCGCGATCGGGCGACAGCTCGGAAGGTGTAGCCGCAATCGAGGAGATGACGCGCCGGTTCCCCCGCGTGGAGCACATGGTGATCACCTGCAATGCCGAAGGCGCGATGGCAAAGCTGGCACGGGGACGCGCCGGCTCGTATGCGCTGGTGCTCGATCCGGCCACCAATGATCGCGGGCTGGCCATGACCAGCTCGTATACGAATATGGTGCTGGCCGCTCAGGCGCTCGGCTACCTCGATGATCTGGACAGCTTCGACGTTGGCGTGGAGGCGATGGCGAAGAGCGCCAACTCTCTGCTGCCGCATGCCGCGGATGCCGCGGCGAAGCTCGCGAAGTCCGGCGTCCGGCGCGTGTGCTTCCTGGGCTCCGGCGCATTGGCAGCTACGGCGACAGAGTCCGCGCTGAAGGTGCAGGAGCTGACGGCAGGACGGATCTTCACCATGTCGCAATCGTTCCTGGGGCTGCGGCATGGGCCGCTGTCGTTTCTCGATAAGGACACCGTGGTGGTGGCGTATCTGGCGTCGAATGCACAGACGCGCTCCTATGAAACCGACCTGCTGGGCGAGCTGCAAGACAAGAAGCTTGGAGCGACCATCGTTGCGACCGGATTTGGCATGTCGCGCGAGGAGAAGGCGAAGGCCGATGTGGCGCTGGAGCTGGGCTCACAGCACGCGGCCGTGCCGGATGAACTGCGGCCGCCGCTGGATGTGATCGTCGGCCAGTTGCTGGGGCTCTTCTGCTCGCTCGAGCACGGGCTGAAACCGGACACACCGAGCCCCACGGGCGCGATCTCGCGTGTCGTGTCGCATGTAAGGATTCATTCCACTGCGGATGCTCAATCTGTCGCGGAGACGCAATGACCCTGAAAGTCCGGCTCGCTCGTTCTCTCTTTGCTGCAACTCTCGTCGCTGTGATCGCGGCTCCCTGCAGCTGGAGCCAGCAGCCTCACGCCACTGCCAGCCAGAGCCAGGGCAGCATCGGCGATCAGTGGATCGAGGCGACGTGGCCCATCGAGCAGGGCAGCCCAAGGGCACTGGAGGTCCGCGATCTTCGCGACGGCCAGACACTGCGGCTTGGGGGCCCGTTCCGGATCGCTCTGGAAAAGGGCGACACTGTGGAGCCGGCGACGATGAAGCTGCTCGCTCCGGCGCGCACTGAGGATCTGGCTGCGCACCCTGAGGCTTCGGTTGCGGCGGAGCGGCTGACCGGCACCGCGATTCACTACCGGCTGGGCGATCCGGATGGGCGGTTCGAAGTGGATTGGTCGGTGGTGATGCGCGAGGGCGCGCACTATGTCCGGCAGGTGCTGGCGATCACGGCGGGCAAGCAGGATGTGGGAATCACCAGCGTCTCGCTGGTGGATGCGACAGCGCCCGGCATGCGGCTGAGCGGCACGGTGAAGGGCTCGCCGCTGACAGCGGGTAATTTCTATCTCGGCTTCGAACATCCGCTCTCGACGTCGAGCGTCGTGCATGAACGCGGCGCAGCGGAGATCGAACGCGTGCTGCCGCTCCGCGCGGGGCAGACCGTGACCTATTCGGCAGTGGTGGGCGTGGCCGCTCCGGGGCAGATGCGGCGCGACTTTCTGGCTTACATCGAGCGAGAGCGCGCGCATCCCTATCGCACTTTTCTGCACTACAACAGTTGGTACGACATCGGTTACGAGAACCCGTACACGCAGGCACAGTCTGTGGAGCGCATCAACACCTTTGGCCGCGAGCTGCATGTGAAGCGCGGCGTGACTCTGGACTCGTTCATGTTTGACGACGGATGGGACGACCGCCAAGGAATGTGGGGGATCCGCAAGGATTTCAAGGACGGCTTTCTGCCGCTGAAAGAAGCAGCCGCCAAGTACGATACTGCACCCGGCGTCTGGCTCTCTCCGTGGGGTGGCTATGCGGAGGCGAAGAAGGAACGCATCGCCGAAGGTCGCAAGGAAGGATACGAGATCGAGAACGGCGGCTTCGCGCTCTCCGGGCCGAAGTACTACGCGCGCTTTCATGAAATCTGCATGGAGATGCTGAAGCAGTACGGCGTGAACCAGTTCAAGTTCGACGGAACGGGCAATGCCGACACGGTATTCAAAGGCAGCGTCTTCGACAGTGACTTCGATGCCGCGATCCATTTGATCGGCGATCTGCGCCAGGTAAAGCCGGACCTCTACATCAACCTGACGACGGGAACGTATCCCTCGCCATTCTGGCTGATGTATGCGGACTCGATCTGGCGCGGAGGCGACGACCACAGCTTTGCCGGCGTGGGCACGGAGCGCGAGCGATGGATCACCTATCGCGACTCGCAGGTATACAAGAACGTGGTGAAGGGCGGCTCGCTGTTTCCGCTGAACTCGCTGATGCTGCACGGGCTGATCTACGGCCAGTATGCGTATCACCTGAACACCGATCCGGGGCACGACTTCAAGAATGAAGTGCGCGATTACTTCGGCACCGGGACCGACCTGCAGGAGATGTACATCACGCCGTCGCTGCTGACGCAGGCGGATTGGGATGTGCTGGCCGAAGCGGCAAAGTGGTCGCGCAAGAATGCCGCGGTGTTGAAGGACACGCATTGGGTGGGCGGCGATCCGCTGTGGCTGGCGGTATATGGCTGGGCCTCATGGACGCCGGAGAAAGCGATCCTGACGCTGCGCAATCCGAGTGACAAGCCGCAGGACTTTCAGATCGATGCGGGCAAGGCATTCGAGCTGCCCGAGGGCGCCACGCGGCGCTTCCGCGCACACAGCCCATGGCAGGATGAGGCCGATACGCCGGCGGTGGAGCTGGAAGCGGGAACGCCGTACACATTCCACCTGAAACCCTTCCAGGTGCTGACGCTGGAGGCTGTCCCCGCGGACTAGCCGTCAGAGGCCATCGTCGCTCACGCTGAGTTTCCCGGGTGGCATTCCCGCAACTCGACGCCCCAACTCGAACCCCTAAGTTGCGAAAAACTGTGTCTGAAACCGGCCTCCACTTGCGCGTTTCGGGCGCTCCCAGGTGCGAATTTTGTCTCGAAATCGGCCGTTCGGTGCACGTTCCGGTGGGTTGATTGCACCGGGATCGGTTCAGATTGAGACTTTCGTTTCCCTGCGAATCGATCCCCAGAAAACCAGCGCTTGTTTCGAACGGAAGTGCCGCTAAATGGGCGTGACACCCTTCTTCAGGATCAGATTTCCATAGGGACGGAGTTCTCCGGTCATCACCACGGCATACGCAGCACGCGCGCGCTCATAGAAATCCTGCCGGGCCACGCGCGCGGGCGGTGTGGTGCGCGACGAATATCTCCGCACGGCGTTCATGAAGTCCGATTCCACATCTCTGTTCATGCCATCGCCGCCGTCGGGCTGCATCATGGCGAGCGCATCCTCTGTTTTCTCCAACTCGAGCAGCGGCAGGATCGCTTCGAGCAACTGCGTCACGGTGAGTCCGTCGGCTCGGATGACGCGGCGTCCCAGAGTGTTACCGGGAAAGTGCGCGTCGGCGAGGAGGATATCGTCGGCGTGTCCCATCTCGTGGAGCGTCTTGAGCAAGTCTGGGCTTAGATACGGTGAAATTCCCTTCAGCATTGATTCGCACTTCCCTTCTGATGAAACTGCACGTCCTTCGCTTTGCGAAGGGAAAAAATGTCCCACCCTTTTCGTATCTTGCATTCGAGAAGGGTGGGACTGCTTCAGGGGGAGACACTTGCGAAATCGGATTAGTGAGACGCGCCTGCGTTGCCCGGGCCTCCGGTGGGTTGCAGTGCGGGCAGGCGCTCTTCCACCGGCGGCAGCGCCGGGAATGGCTCGTGCGGCTCGGCCTGATACCAGTAGCCGACGGAGTAGAAGTTGTCCGAGCGCGCGTTGGCATGGCCATGCTCAATGGTGGCCTTGAAGGATTTGCTGAACGGGATGGGCGAATCGAGATGGAAGCGATAAACGCTGGAGCGGCTGCCGGCAAGCTCCGTGCCCACGACGGGCGCGCCATAGAGCGCGTAGGAGAAGGGCTCGCCGCCGAAGTCCCATGCACCGAGGAAGTAGTCTTCTGAACCGGTGCCGGTGATGTCAGGCTTGCTTGCGCCGTCGATAAAGAACATGTCATCGCCTTCGCCCCACCACATGTCCTGGTTCTGCAGGATCGACATGGTGACGCCGACATACTGGCCGTGGCCCTTGGCCTCGAACCAGACATAGTTGTCCTTGCCGTCAAGATTCTGCTTGTCGTTGACGTTGGAATCGCCGTTAGTCTTCCAGTCGGTGGTCCATCCGTGGTTGGGCTGCGACTGGCGGTATTGGGCGTGGAAGTAGAGCGTGCCTTCGGGCAGCGGATGATTGTAGGTGCGGTAATCGATGTTGTAGTACAGGGCGCCGATGGCCTCGTGGCCTTCATTTGTAACCGTAATACGTGCATGATGCGCAAACGGCATGGGGAAAAAGCTGTTCAGGCTCTTGACGCTGCCGACCGAGAGCATCTCTGATTCCCACTTGTGGTACTCGCCCAGGCCGAGGCCGAAGAAGTCGCCGATGGGCGCTTCGACGCTCGGATTCTGCTCGCCGTCCCAGTAGATGCGGAGCACGATGCGCTTGAGGTGATAGGGCTCGCCGTCGGCGATCGTGAACCAGATGTGCGAGACCTCGCCGGGGCCGTCGGCATCGAGTACCGTTTCCGTGGCGCCGGGCGCAACGTGGCGGGCGTCACCGTTGGCGCCGGTGCGATCGTAGCTGGAGGCGCGATGGAGCACGTAAGTCTGCTGGACGGTGAGGTCCGGCTGCCAGCCATGCGATTGCGCGTGAGCGCCGAGGGCGAAGACGCCCAGGGCGAGGAGTGTTGCGGATCGCGTCATACTGATTCACCTCTTCAATAGGAGTTCAACTAATCGATACCGAGCTTGTGCTGCATTTGTTCGAGCGAGATGCCGCTGGTTTCCGGGTAATAGAAGAAGACCAGGACGAGATCGAGGACCATCATGACGGCGAAGAAGACGAAGGGATAAGCGCCCGACGACCTGGCCATGACCGGGAAGACGAGCGAGATGAGGGCGTTGAAGATCCAGTGCGCTGAGCTGCCGAGGCTCTGGCCCTTGGCGCGCACGCGGTTGGGGAAAACTTCGCTGATGTACACCCAGAGCACTGCCCCCTGCGACACGGCAAAGCAGGCGATGTATGCCATGAGCAGCCATACGAGCCAGCCGAGATGCTGCTTGGTGAAGAAGAGAACGGAGATGATGGTGAGGCAGATGGCGAGACCGACGGTGCCGGTGAGCAGCAGCTTTTTGCGGCCGAGCTTATCGATGACCGCCATGGCGATGAGGGTGGCGACGAGATTGGTGGCGCCGACCGCGATGGCCTGAAGGTCGCCGGAGATACGCGATGCGCCTGCGAGCGCAAAGATGTCGTTGAGGTAATAAAGGATGGCGTTGATGCCCGAGAGCTGGCTGAACATGCCGACGGTCCAGGCAATGATGATGGGCTTTTTGTACTGGCGGGAGAAGAGCGGGTCGGTGGAGGAAGAGCGCTCGAGGTGGATGGAGGCGACGATCTCGTCGAGTTCCT
The DNA here is from genome assembly GCA_963836835.1 of uncultured Acidobacteriaceae bacterium. Lineage (GTDB taxonomy): Bacteria > Acidobacteriota > Terriglobia > Terriglobales > Acidobacteriaceae > KBS-83. The sequence continues at coordinate 150,271 of CAWILE010000002.1, forward strand.
GCTTGGGCTCGGGGACACCGGTGAGACGAAGAACTTCGAGGGCTTCGCGGAGATTGGATTGCGTGACCAGCCAGCGCGGGCTGCGCGGAATGATGAAGAGCATGATGAGGAAGAGGAGCGCAGGCACGCCGGATGCGCCGAACATCCAGCGCCAGTCATTCGCGCCGACATGCTGCCCGGCGATGACGGCGTTAGAAATGTAAGCGAGCAGGATACCGATGACGATGTTGACCTGGAAGAAGCCGACGAGGCGGCCGCGCCAATCCGGTGGGGCGATCTCCGCGATGTACATCGGGCCGAGCACGGATGAGCCGCCGATGCCGAGGCCGCCGATGAAGCGGAAGAAGATGAGCGCTGGCCAGTTCCATGCAAGCGCGCAGCCGATAGCGGAGAGCACATAGAAGATGGCCATGACGCGCAGACTGTCGCGGCGCCCGAACCTCTGCCCCGGCCAGCCGGCAGTCATGGCGCCGATGACGGTGCCGACCAGCGCGCTCGAAACGGTGACGCCGAGCAGTCCGGGCGAAAGGTGATACGTGCGGGTGAGGGCTGAGGTCGTGCCGGAGATGACAGCTGTATCAAAACCGAAGAGCAGGCCGCCCAGAGCGCCCACGATCGTGCTCTTTGCTACGTGCGAGTTGATCTTCGTGCTCTTTACCACGTGCGAGTTGATGCTCATTCATTCTCCAATGCGCGCGCATCGGCCGCGATGTCACGGAGCCGGGGCAGTATGTGGCCCAGGCTTGCAGCCGGTGAGGCGGGATTTCCCAGCGAGAAATATGCGTCTCGATAAAGCGGGTACAGGGTAGCGTATGTTTGCGCGGCGCGCTCGTCGGGGAAGAAGGTCTCGCACGGAGGGCAGAGCGCAGCCTGCGCCTCCTCAATCGATTTGTAATCGCCACATGCGACAAATGCAAAGATGGCCGAGCCGAGGCTGGTGACGTCGCCCGCGGGCACGAGCACCGGCTTGTTCAGGACATTCGCGTAAACCTGATTGAGCACGCGGTTCTTGCGCGGAATGCCCCCGCCATTGATGATGCGGTTCACCGGCGAGCCGTGGTGCTGCATGCGCTCGAGGATGATGCGGGTGTGCAGGGCAGTGCCTTCGATGGCGGCGAAGAGCTCATCCTGCGCGGTGTGCACCAGGTTCCAGCCGAGCGTGACGCCGCCGAGATTGGGATTGACAAGCACGGTGCGGTCGCCATTGTCCCAGGTCAGGCGGAGCAATCCGGTCTGGCCGGCGCGATAGTTTTCCAGGCCCTGGGAGAGCGCAGCGACTGACGATCCGGCGCGGCGCGCGATGGCATCGAAGATGTCGCCAACGGCAGAAAGGCCGGCTTCGATGCCGGTGTAGCCGGGCAGCACGGAGCCGGGCACAACGCCGCACACCCCGGGCACCAGCGATTGCTGCGCGCTGACGCCGATGATGCAGGTGGAGGTGCCGATGACGTTGACGACATCGCCGAGGCGGATGTTGGCGGCAACCGCGTCCCAGTGCGCATCGAGCGCGCCAACCGGAATGGGGATGCCGGCGCGGAGGCCGAGTCGCCCGGCCCATTCGGGGCTCAGATGACCGGCGATGCGGTCGGAGGTTTCGTAACGGCCGCTGATCTTTTCTCGAACACCCTGGAGCAGCGGGTCGACAGAAACCAGGAAGTGTTCCGATGGGAGGCCGCCCCATTTTGCGTTCCACATCCACTTGTGGCCCATGGCGCAGACACTGCGCGGCACGTCGCGGGCGGAGGTGATGCCGCAGAGCGTGGCGACTACCATGTCGCAATTCTCAAGCGCGGTGACGAACTTTGCGCGCTTCTGCGGATTGTGGCGCAGCCAGTGGAGGAGTTTGGAAAAGCCCCACTCGGAGGAGTAGACGCCGCCGCACCATTCGATGGCTTCTGTCTTCTGCTCGTGAGCGGCGGCCGTGATCTCCGCTGCTTCCGCCGACGCGCGGTGGTCGCACCAGAGGTAGTAGTCATCGAGCGGCTCAAGATTCTGGCCGACAGGAATGACGCTCGAGCCGGTGGCATCGACGGCCAGAGCGCGCACGTCTTCCCCACGCACGCCGCCGCGCTCGAGCGCGCTGCGCATGGCGCGCTCGAGCGCAACCATCTGATCGCGATGGCTCTGCGTGGCGAGATCGGGATCCTGCGCGGAGCGGCGCAGCGGGTATTCTGCAATGCCCGAGCCGAGGCGTCCCTCGCTCCTGCTGAAGAGCGAGACGCGCACGCTGAGTGTCCCGAAGTCGATGCCTGCGACGATGCTCATCGGACTGGCCGTCTGAGGCACGGGCGCCTGCGGCGCGGGATCCGGGTTCGCTCCCTCTGGTCGCTCACATACAGAGCTGTGCGCGAGCCCGGAAACTGCGGGTCCTTCGCCTCGCTCTGTATGACCAAAACCGAAAGGTTATCTTTCATCCGAATTTTCGCGGGCCTTAGTTGAAATTGACTGCACCGCACAGATGCACCTCGACGCCAAGGGCATGGAACATGGCAGCCTTCACGGCGAACGCCTGCTGTGCGCGTTTTGCGTCGGGAGCGTAAGCGATGCTGACGTGGTTGGCGCGATGGCGCGCCATGAAGGAGTCGCGCGAGACGCCATCGAAGACGGCGCTGACCATCGGCCATTGTTTTGTAGTCTGGCTCCAGCGGCGCTCGGTCTCTTCCGCTGGCAGGGTCACCACCGAGCCAAGGCCCATGTCGACGTGCAGCTTGCCGCCTTCCACGAAGACGCGGCTCCAGACGATGGGACCGGGACGACCAATGCCTTTCAGAGTGCCGCCCCCGAGCGGAAAGTACATGGGCGGCTGGCGATCGCTGGATGCTCCGCGATAGCCGTCGACAAAGTGGCTCGCCGGGGCTGCGCCGGAGATCTGCAGCACCCACACGAAGTCGTCGATACCGTCGCCCTTGTAATGTTCGCCCCAGCGGACATCGTGCAGCGTGGTGGCAGGATCGAGCCGCAGCCCCTTCCAGCAGCGGTTGGTGACGAGCGCATCCACGCCGGCGCATTCGTCCACTTCGTTGAAATGCGGCAGCGCGCCGCCTGCATAGAGCTCGCGGCCGGAGGCATCGTGCGCGGGAGGACGATCGCTGCTGTTGAGCAGGCCTTCGACAAGATCGGAGGCGGGGACCATGTCCTTGAGGCCCTGCTGGTACTGGATGCCGATGGCGTCGCAGCCGAACTCGTCGGCGATCTGTAACGCAGCAATGTACATTTTGCACTGCTCAAGGATCTGGCGGTCGGTGAGCTCACTCTTCTCATCTTTGCCCGTGTTGAAGCGCATGCCCTTTGCATCCAGCCACTGGCGCACGGCGGCTGCCTGATCGTCCGGGATGAGACGCATGCGCGCGACCAGAGCGGACTGGCTGAGGCGCTCCTTGAACAGGCCGAGCGGGTTCAGCAGCTCGTCGTCGATGATGGCGTTGTACATGCCCATGCAGCCTTCGTCGAAGACGCCGAGAATGGCCTTGCGCTTCAGGAGTTGTGCGGCCAGTTCTTCCCCGGTGCTGCGCGCCGATGCGGGCAGCGACTTCGGGTCGAGCGCGCGGACGTGGGAGAGATCGTGGGTGACACTTCCCTTCTGGATCCATTCGCGGAGCCGCGTGCGGAAGTAGTTGTCGGTAAAGTCCTGGCTCCACAGGGTGTGGAATGGCACGCCCGCCTTCACCAGCGAGCCATTGAGATTGAGCAGACCGACAAGACCGGGCCACTGGCCGGACCAGTTGGCGATGGTAAGAATGGGGCCGCGATGCGAGCGCATGCCGGGCAGCACGTGATGCGTGTATTGCCATGCGGCCGTGGCGAACACGAGACTCGCATCCGGGTCGATGGTGGCAAAGATGTCCATGCCCATGCGCTGGCTGGAGATGAACCCATGGCCTTCGATGCCGTCGACCGCGAAGGCGCGGTGTACCTCGACGCCTTCATCGCGGAACGCCTGGGTAAGCCGGCTCTCCAGGTCCTCCTGTGCCGGCCAGCAGACCTTGTTGGCCAACTGGCGCAGATCACCGCTGGTGATGAGGACAACCTTCTTTAAAGGTGAGGCTCCGTGGGAACGCGACATGACTTTCGACTCTCTTTCGTAATTCACTTCGTGGACTGTTGGATACCGCTTCACGAACAACCTAAGGACAGCTTAAGGACTGCTCCTCCCTGTCACTTCGTCAACATGCGTCTGGTTGTTCAGCCGCGCGAGCTCCTGCTGCGCCTGGCTGCGCGCCTTCGCATCCTGGGAGATTCTGTTGAACTCGGCGAGCGCGCGGTCCATCTGCGGCTTGTCGCCCACCCCGCGATAGGCGCGGGAGAGCAGATACCATGCGGTCGCGTCGCTTTTTTCGGTCGCGAGATAGCGCGTCAGGTCCTGGGCAGCGGACTGATAGTTGCCGCGATGCAGCTCCAGCTTACCAAGCAGACGCCATGCATCGGCGGGCGGTCGGTCCATCTGGAGCGCGCCGCGCAGCGTCTTTTCCGCTGCATCGTTCTGGCCGAGCAGCATCTGGGTCTGTCCAAGGAGCGTGTGGATCGTGGCCGAGCGTGGCTGGAGGGCGAGCTCAGCCTGAAACTCGGGCAGCGCTTCGGCGGTCTTTCCGCTGCGCAGTAGCGCGCTGCCGATGGCCTCGTGAATGCCGGGAAGATCGGGCTTCTGCGCGAGCACCGCGTGGTACTCGGCGATGGCTTTGTCGTCCTGCTGCTGAAGCACATAGGCATCGGCCACGATCTGGTGGGCGCGGTAGGAGTCCGGCGCAATGGCGAGCACATGCTGAAAGGCGGTGCGGGCGTTCGTTTCCGCCTCATGCGCCTGGACGTAAAGAGCGTCCTCCTGGGCTGTGGCGGCGGATTTTGCAACCGTCGCGGTGACGGGTTTGCCGCCAAGATTCTCGACCGTAGCGCGCAGCTCGGCGATATCGGGGCGGCGCGCATTGGCCTGCTCGAAATCGGCGAGCGCCTTGCCGCGGTCGCCCTGGAGCTGAAACTGCTCGCCGGCCAGTTGCCAGGCGCGACCGCCATTAGGAGCGGCTTTCAGCAGGGCTGTCGTGCTCTGCCTGCCGATCTCGAGCCACGCCTTGCCGAGCGCGTACCAGGCATCGATGTTATCCGGGGCCAGTTGCGTGACCGTTGCAAACTGCTTCGCCGCGGCATCGTAGCGCGACTGATCGAGATAGGCGTAGCCCAGCCAGGTGTGCGCGATGACATCGGAGGGCTTGAGCCGGGCCGCGGTCTCAAGCTCGGGAGCGGCGGCATCGGGCCTGCCGAGCTGATAGGAGGCCAGGCCGCTGAACAGATGCGGCGCCTGTAGCTTCGGATTCAGCGCGATGGCCTTATGCAGCACGGTGAGGGAACGCTCCCATTGGTGATCGAAATACAGCGCGACACCCAGATTACTCAGCAGTTCCGCATTATGCGGAAGCTGCCGGGCGAGAATTTCGTATTCGTGAATGGCCGCGGGAAAATCGCCGCGTTGCTCCGCCTGCTGTGCTGCCTCTGCATGCGATGCGAGCTCATCGGAGGCGGTCTGCGCGAACAAAGGCATCGTCATGCTCGCCGCAAGTACGAATTTGGCAGCGAGCATGACCATGCGGGACTAGAACTCCAACTTCATACCGAACTGGATGATACGCGGAGCGTTCTGCTGCGTCGTCATGATGCCGAAGATGGTTTGCGAGTTGTCAATCGATGCCGGGCTTAGATTCGGCGGCGCGGCATTGATGATGAACGTCTGTGCGTTTCCTCCCGAAGAGAAGATGACGCGGTTGAAGGCGTTAAAGAAATTGGCCTGGAACTGCAGGTCCAGGTTTTCGTGCAGCGTGGTGCGCTTGGAGACCGAGAGATCTTCGTTGATAAAAGCCGGCATGTGCAGGGCCGAGATGAGGTTGGGCGCGTTGCCGAACTCGCCCGGCGCGGGCAGCGAGAAGGCAGCGGGATTGATGTAGAACTGGCACGGATTGCGGCCCGTTCCCCCCGTCGGATGCGAGCAGCTCTTCTTGTATGCCGGATTCTTGAAAGGCTGATGAGGGACGACATTCGGCCGGAAGCTGAAGCCGTCGCCCGCCGCAAAGAAGGGGTTCGACGGGCCGAAGGCATCGTACTCGATGTGGATCGGACGGCCGCTCTGGTACTGCTGAATGCCGGAGAAAGACCAGCCGCCAACGATGGTGTTGACCGCTCCGCCGTGATTCAGGAAGCGCTTGTTCTTGCCGAACGGGAGCTCATAGGTGTAGCTGAGCGAGACCACGTGCGGGATATCCGAGCTGGTAACAGCGCGCTCGCCGCGTGGGTTGTAGTAGTCCTGCGCGAAGGAGCCGGCAAAGATCGCGTTCTCGGCACCGGCGCTGGGGCCGCTGTTCGAGTCCACGTTTCCGATGGTCTTCGCGAAGGTGTAGGAGAGCAGGAAGGTGAGCCCCTGCGAGAAGCGCTTCTGCAGGCTGGTTTGCAGTCCGTTGTAGGAAACACTGCCGATGGGGTTGATCGGGTTGTCCACGTCGCCGTACTGCGGCCAGGGACGCAGTGCCTGCGCGGCCGTGGCTCCATCGCCGAACACGTTCTGGAAATCTCCCCACGGCGGCAGAATGCCCGCAGCGGCCACTCGCGAATCGTTGATCGGCAGGGTCAGGAACTCATTCAGCGGCATCCCGGCAGCCTTGGCGGCCGCGGAATATTTCTGCCGCGCCGTGGTCGGGTTCACCTCATTCGGCTTGGACCACACACCCACATGATAGGTGTGCATGCCCACATAGCCGATGGTGCCGATCATGCTGGAACTCAGCTGCTCCTGGATCTGCCCCGACCAGTACAACTGCGTGGGCGGCACGCCTGCGCTGGGGTGAATGAGGGGCGGGTTGGTATTGCCCACATAGATGCTCGGGTCCAGATTCGAGTTTGGCTGAACGACGCCGCTGGCCGGATAGGAATGATCCCAGTAATACGCCGGTCCGCCGAGAGCATCCTGCGGACGGCTGAGCACCGCCGCGCCGGAAAAGCCGCTGGTGTATTGATTGCCGCTGATGTCGCCGACGGTGTTGTCGTTACCCAGCGGGCGGGTGATGGCGAAGCCGCCGCGAAAGGCCGTCTTGTGATCGCCGGGCGAGTAGGCAAAGCCGATGCGAGGCTGCCAGCCCTTGTAGTCGATGTTGCCGATACGCGGCTGGCCGTTGCGGCCCGGGCCATTGCCATAGTAGGTAAAGGCGCCCGGGATACCGCCGGCGCCCGGGTTGGGCAGCGTCGGGTCCATGGTGGAGACTTCGCCGTGCGAGTCGGTGCGCGGTATCTGCAGGTCCCAGCGAATGCCCAGGTTCAGCGTCAGGTTGGGCGACACTCTCCAGTCATCTTGGAGAAAGAGCCCGGTCTGCCACCAGCGGAAGGCGGACTCGATGGGATAACCGAAATTCACAAAGTCCATGCCACCGAAGAGCAAGCTGGCGGCCGGAGCGCCCGTACCCACGGGAATCGTCACCGGCTGGCCATTGGCGAACCCGGTGCCGTTCAGCGCCGACTGCGTCGGCTCAAAGGTAAAGCTGCCGTTCGGAATACCGTGCTCGTTGCGCTGCAGCCAGCGCACTTCGCCTCCCACGGTAAAGGTATGGCGTCCGCGGATCAGCGTCACGTTGTCATTAATGATGTAGCGGTTTTCTACGACGGTCGATCCGCCGACTCCACCGATTCCGTTCTGCACCGTGCCGATGCCGATGCCGGGATACGAGCTGACACCCGCCTGCAGTGCCGGCATCCCGGTAATCCCCAATGCCGCCAGCCCCGGCCCGGGCTGGAGCGGGCCGCTCAGGTATTTATCGCGGATGTAGCCGGCGTTCAGGTTGTTCAGCAGCGTTGGCGAGCGTGTCCAGTTCCAGGTGAAGCGGTACTGGTTGGTGGGCGCGTCGGTGGTGGCTGCGTCCAGATCGTTCAGATTGCCGTTGTTGGAATTCTGGTAGCCGCCGGTGAAGACGCTGCCGGAGATGGAGTGCCGCTCGTTGATGTGCTCGTCAATCTTGACGACCAGCCGGTGCTCGTCGATCTTCTGGGTTTGAACCCGAAGGAAGTTGTTCTGCAGATCGTTGTTCGCCGCAGTCGGGAAGCTCTTCAGCACGGTCTGGGATACCGTGCTCAGGCCGGTAAAGCCGCCGGGGATGACGTTGCCCGGGATGGGATCGCGCACCTGGTAGCTCTTGCCGTCAGGACCAACGACCGTGTGCGCCGAGAAGGGATTGTAGACCGCGCCTGAGTAAACCGGGCGTCCCGCGGGATCGAAGACCGGCGCGCCTGAGCCGGGGTCGGTCAGCTGCGCGCCAAGTTGCTGCGAGAAATTGCCCTGCCGGAATTCATTCGGAATTGTGGTGAGCGTCGCATTGTTCGAGCTGGGGCGATAGGCGAACCCCGTCCAATCGACAAAAAAGAAGGTCTTGTCGTGGCCGTTATAAATCTTCGGAATCCAAACCGGTCCGCCGAAAGTGCCGCCGAATTCATTCTGCTTGAGCGGCGCCCTCTTTACGCCCAGATAGTTCGAGTCGAAGGTGTTGGCGTTCAGCGCGTCGTTCTGGAGATAGTCGAAGGCGCTGCCGTGATAGGCATTGGCGCCGGAGTTGAAGGCGAAGGAGACGATGCCGCTGGAAAGCCCGTACTGGGCGGCGGAGTTATTGTTGATGATCTTGAACTGCCCAATGGCGTCGATCGGCGGATGGTTGTAGCCCATGGCGCCGGGCTGATCGGTGTTCATGATCGGGACACCGTCGATATAACTCTCGTTCGAGTAGCTAACCGAGCCCGAGATGTGCAGGCGGTAATCGGGGCTCGCGCCCGGCACCGAGCCGGCAACGCCCGGCGTGAAAAAGACGAAGTTCAGCGGGTTGCGCATGTCCGAATTGAGCGAGACAGGCAGGTCTTTAATCTCCTGCGGCGTGATTGTCGTGCCGATATCGGAGGTCTGCGTCTCAATAGTGGCGGCCGCGGACGAGACGGTCACAGTCTGCTGCACGCCTCCCGGCTGCATCGTGACGGTGAGCGCGACCGTGCTGCCGACGCCGACTTCCAGGTGCTCCTCCAGCGAGGTACTGAAGCCGTTCGCCTTGGCGGTCAGCGCGTAACGGCCGGGGGCAAGGTTCAGGAAGCTGAACTGGCCGGTGGATTCCGATGTGGTGGTAGCAGTCACGCCGGTGGCTTCATTCCTCAGCGCGAGTTGCACCCCGGGAGGTTCGCCTTCTGGACATCGACGGTTTCTCCCTTGATAGCGCCGCGGTCGACCTGGGCGTGGAGGCGCGTTGAGGAAGAGACGAGGGAGAGCAGGATGAGAAGTGCGAACGAAAGGGGCCTCAGAAAAAGTTGTTTCATATGCGGCGTCCTTATTTAAACCTTTAAATGCGGCAGACAAGATTAGGCATCCGAAGTGGAGGCTGTCAATAAGAAAAATAAATGCTCTCGTAACCGGCTGCTGGTCTGCGCCGGAGTGTTCAGGCGAGCCGTGCTCTTCTACGCATGAACCCCCGTCTTTAGGGGCTTCTGACTCACCAGCCGCGTTTTGTATCTGGGAAATCGCTTGCCTTGCGGCATGCCATGAGCCGCTGCTACCGGCGCGGCTCACCGTCCGGGAATGGGACGGTAGATGACCTTCGATTTAAATGTTTTACCAATTTCTTGCCAACGAGTCCGGCTGATTCGATCAGAGCTGATCTCGCAAATACAGTTCGACGTAGTGACGTCTGCGCATCCTTGGAACACCGGCGGCCCGGCGCACTTCCCTTCCGTCCGCCGGCTACACAGCTTGCCACGATGGAGCCTTCGCAGATCGATCCGCGCGGCGTATCAGGAACGGCTTCGCGGCGCTGCGGTTGCGACACGTTGCGGTTCCCCTGCCTTAGCGCGCAGACCGGACCTCTCCGCGGCGCGGGGACTCTTCGTCGATTCGCGCACGATGAGCGTTGGCGCGACGCGAACCGTGGTGGTCTCATTGCTGAGGCGACCTTCAATTCTGTCGATAATCATCGCGGCTGCGCGTGCTCCCATCTCGTAGCTGGGCTGCACCACGGTGGTGAGGTGCGGATGGAAGGGGCTGTCGACGGCGAGATCGTCGAAGGTGGCGAGCGCGAAATCCTGCGGGCAACGGACCTTCAATTCCTCAAACGCTTTCAGCACGCCAAGCGTCATCACGCCGTTGCAGACAAAGATCGCGGTAGGCCGGTTGCCGGACTCGACGATCTGCTTGCCCAGCCGGTAGCCGGAGTCGTGGCGGAAGTCGCCTTCGAGAATACGGTGCGCCTCGATGGGAATATCTGCCTCGCGCAGCGCCTCCTCGTACCCGCGCAGGCGCTCGCGGCCGGTCTGCACATCGAGCGACCCGGTAATGATGGCGATGCTGCGGTGCCCCTTCTGAATCATGTGGCGGACGCACTCGCGCGCGCCACGCACGTTGTCGAGCAGCACGGCATCCGTCCTCACGCCGGGCACGGTGCGATCCAGGCAGACCAGGGCGACGCCGGCATCGATGGTGCTCTGCAGATGGCTGGTGTCTGTACCGCTGGCCGAGGCGAGCAGCACGCCATCCACACGGTACGAACGCAGTGCGGCAACGATGCGGCGCTCCCGGCCGATCTGCTCGTCGGTGTTGGCGGTCATCAGGAAGTAACCGCGCTCAAAGGCGGTGTCCTCCGCGCCGCGGATGATCTCCGGAAAGAACGGATTGGTGATGTCGGGCAGCACCATGACGAGCATGCGCGTCTGCCGCACCTTCAGGCTGCGCGCGATCTCGTTGGGCGAGTAGTTCAGCTCGCGGATGGCAGCCCGCACGCGCTCAGTGAGCTTGGGGCTTACCTTGCGAGTGCCGCGAATGACATTGGAAACAGTGGCGATGGAGACATCCGCGCGCTTCGCTACTTCCACAATCGTCGCCGCGCGGTCTGCGGCGAAACCGTTCGTCTGCGTTCGAGCCATACGGTATGGAAACTGTATCGTGGATTCGTTCCGGCCACAATCAGAGTGCGCAGACGGGTGCCCAGACGGGGTGGTAGTGCAGTTCGAAAATCGCGGGATTCGCGCAAAAACTGGACCCTGTACGGAACACTGCGCCAAGGTTCTCTATGCGCATAACAGCCTCCACGATGCCTGCATTTGGAGAGTGGCCCGTAGAGTACGCGTACCTCTAATACTCTTGCGACGGTCGCAGTCAAGGCGTCCTGGTTTCGTTACGATATCGCTCTTCTAAAGCTTCGGGCTCGGTGAAAGCTCAACACGATATCCATTGGCAAGCAGTTCCCTGCCGCTGACCTCGCGCACAATCCCGCCGTTGACACGGATACGGTAGCGGCGCGACGGCTCGACGCCGGCGAAACGCACCACAAAGGCGCGCCGATCAGGCGAGCGGAGATTGAAGGCAACAGTGCCTGACTCGATGCGGAGATCCGTCAGCGAGCACTCATCGAAGCCCGCGCCCTGCGCCCGCTTGAGATCGATGAAGGCATCCCCCAGCACCGGCTGCATGATTTCAACCGAGGTCATGGCGCTGCCCGTGCCCCAGTGAAAACCCGTCAGCGCACCGGGCTCGTCGATGTGGCCGGTGTGCGCCCAGTTCTCCCACGGCGCGACGGCGAAGGTGGATCGCGCCGCGGCGATGGCGCGCTCCAGATACTCCTCATGGCCGGTAGCGCGGTAGTAGTCCAGCAGCAGCGTAGCCACATACCCCTGGCGCGCATCGCTCCACTCAGCGTCAGTGTTCTGCGTGGTAAAGCCGCCCAGCAGCCGCGGCGAGAACGACGGATTGTTCCACACCTGCTGCGTGAGCAGAAGATAATCGAGCGCGTTGACGCCGCGATCGAGATACTCGCCCTTGTGCGTGGACTGATAGAGGACCAGCCAGGCACGCACCGCTTCTATCTCGGCAAGGTTGTTCTGCGGATACTGGGCGGTCCATTTGTCGTAGAAGCTGTAGTCCTTGCGCGCGCAGGAAAGATAAGTCTCAAAGTCGAACCAGCGCTGTCGCGGCAGGACTTCCTTCGTCACAAACGCCATGGCTTTTTCAGCGGCATCGGTGTAGCGCGCGTCATGTGTGACAGCACCCAGTGTGGCGAGGAAAAGAGCCGAGGGACCAGTCTCCGCATTGAAGTCGCGGAACTCCGTGCGCGGCTCGAGCGACTGCGCGTTGTACCAGGAAGGGATCACGCCGCTGGGCAGTTGATGCTGCAGGAGAAAGTCGCCGTAAGCTTTCACGAAAGGAAGCACTTCAGCAGAGCGCCCTGGCGTCAGGTCCTCGACCCAGCGCAGCATCCAGTACGCTGTCCACGACATGCAAAAGGAGTGATAGCTATCCTGATAGCCCGCCCAGCCGTCCTCCGGGATCCACTCATGGCGATCGACGAGATAGATGGTGGGGAATGCTCCCTGTTTCTGCGGTGCGGAGAGGATCAGGTTCAGCACGCTTTCCGCCTTGGCCATAGCGTCGGCATCGTGTGCATCGCGACCGTATGTGTACCAGCCGTATGCGGTGCGTAGCGTCTGGAACCACGCATTGAACCAGGCGTCGGGACCAGGATGGTCCCACTTCCCGTTGATGTTGCGATTGCTCGGCAGCGTGCCGCACTGCTTGCTGCCGCAAGCGAAGCCTATATAGATGCGGCTCGCCTCCTGCTGCCATGCTTCCTTGCGCCACGATGCGAAGGAGCGGAGCTCCGGACGGATGATGTTCTGCTGCATTCCGGGCGAGTCGACGAGCTCGGGATGGCCCAGCGTGCTCCACAGACGGCGCACCACCCGGCGGTATCCGAGCCGCTCCGGCTGCTGGGATGCAACGATGGAGTACGAGTACTCGACGGTGTCGGCGAGCATCTTCGGATGTGCTTCAACCGCGCGTCGGAAGTAGCTGTGGCCGTAGGGTTCGGACGGCATCTGACCGGCAGACATCCATGGGCGCTGCTCGGAGGTGACATCGAGATCAAGCGCGAGCGGCAGAACGCGACGCGTGCTGAGCTCGGGCATGAGCGCGGCGAAGACCGCGCCCTGCTGCATCATCACAGCCGGCGATTTGAAACCGTACGTGGGAATGATGTCGTCGGGCTCGTTCTTGATGTTCTGAGACCATACGAAGTCGAGCGGGCCCTCATCGGGCGTATTGACGGACCGGCGCAGCGGCATGAAGTCCCAGCGATCTTCAACAGAGCGGACGTCCGTATCGTGACGCAGAGTGAGTCTCGTCCACACGCGGAGCACATCGGGCTCATCGGAGAGCAGGATGCGCTGCTCGAACTTCCCCACCGGGCAGTCGCCGGTAAAAAGAAGGCCACGCTCAATCACAGAGGCGTGGCCCAGGGAGCAGCGGTGGAATCCATCGGTGGTTCGAGCCAGAACTGCGGATCCGGTGGCGGAAAGCGCGGGCTTCCAGCTCTCGCCGGACTTGATCAGGATTGTTGCCTGATTGCCCTGCACTTCCACGCGCAGAGCGTCGCCGTTAAGGGTCTGCCCGGCAAGCGGCACGGCTGACATGGATGTCAACGTAAGGGCGACAAGCGCAACACGAATCGAGGAGCGGAAGTTCACGTCCTGGCCTTTGTTGTGAAGTCCGAGGGCTGCGTCGCCGATGACGACGCAGCACCATCATTAAAACAACAGTTTGAGAGCGAACTGCAACTGGCGTGGCGCATTGACCTGCGAGGAGATGACGCCCGTGGTGTTATCTCCCAGCGCGGTATCCGGCGGCGCAAATTGCGTGCGGTTAAAGATGTTGAACGCCTCGGCGCGGAACTGCAGCGTCCAGCCTTCGACCAGCTGCGTGTTCTTGACCCCGGAGAGGTCCAGGTTGGCGACTCCGGGCGAGCGGAGCGCGCCGAGAGTGCGCGGCGAGTTCCCATAGGTGAAGGCCGCCGGAGCGCTGAAGTCGTTCACGTTGAAGTATTGATTCAGGCGCTTCTTTGTCGGCGTGTCCGGTATTGGGTTGCGGCCGTTCCAGTTGGCGCGCTGCGTTCCTCCATTATTGAAAAGCGTGTTGGCCGCCATGAACACTTGCTGCGGCGTACCGCTCTGCACGTTGGCAATGCCGTTCAACTGCCAGCCGCCGACGAAGTAGTCGGTGACGCGATTCTGGTTGAGCCACCTTCTGTTCCTGCCGAAGGGCATGTCGAAGATGCCGTTGATCGCCAGGTAGTGTGGCGTGTCGAATGTGGCCAGCGACCATTCAGCCCTTAGGTTGTTCCAGTCCTGGGTGCTCCCGCCGGCAAACGAACCGCCGGGGAAGCCCGTGGTTGTGGGTGGCACATTGTCCATCAGCTTGGACCACGTGTAGGAGCCCAGAATGCTGAAGCCATTCGCGAAGCGGCGCTCTACTTTCAGCTCCAGCGCGTTGTAGACAGACGCTCCGAAGAACGAGCCCGCGCCCAGGGTGACGCCGGTGAACTGCGGAAACGGGAGCAACAGTTGACGCTGCGCAACGGTGGGCCCGCTTAGAGCGCCTGAGGCGATCGTTCCGTAAAACGGGTTCGGGACCTGAGCGTTCAGTTGGCCGCCCAGCGACAAATATCTGTCGGGCAGCTGGTTCGCGTTGTAATCGCCATAAAGATGAACACCATGGCTTCCCGCATACGCGAGATCAAACACAACGTTCTTGGGAAATACATGCTGGAAGTCCAGATTCCACTGCTCTGCATAGGAAACCGGACGATGGCGATCCATGGCAACGACGGACTGGCCAAGATCCGTGGCGAGACCGAGGCTGCTGCCGCTGGCATAGGTGAAGCCCTGCGGAAAGGGGTTCTGCAGTGTGTTCAGGGGAGTGACGCCATCAAGCGTTGTGACCCATGGTGTGGAGCCAAGAAAGCCGGTGCTGGGCACTCCGTTGCCGTTGTATCCGCTGCCGACGACCGGCCCCATGTACATGCCGTAACCTCCGCGGAGCGCCGTGTTGTTGCTGATCGCCAGAGCGAACCCGAGCCGCGGCTGAATGCCGGTGCGGTAGTCGGGATTGAAGTGATAGCGCGAGACGCCGTTCGCACCCGGGAACTCCAGGCCGCCCTTGAGATTCAGGCCGGGAACCTGAAGCGGCGATGCAGCCGATGGGTTCCATCCAGTGATGCGGTTGAATCGCTCACGCCACGGCGTCTCGTAGTCGTAGCGAACGCCAATGTTCAGCGTGAAACGTGAGTTGACCTTCCAGTCGTCCTGAACGTAACCGCCGTAGTAGTAGAAGCTGTTGATCTCATTCGGGCCGCCGGTATAGTTGAACCCGAAGTCCCCGGTGCCAAGCAGGAAGGAAGCCGAGCCGACGCCCGTTGCACCGGCATTGAAGGGGTTCGGGCCCTGCGTCCAGTCGGGGCCAAAGGTATAAAAGCCGGCGCCGTTGTCGAAGCGCGAAGTGGTGAACATGCCGATGCCGAAGTCGCCGCCGGCCTTGATGACATGCGTGCCCGAAACCTTCGTCAGGTTGCCGAACTCGTGGAAGACCTGGTTCGCGTCATTGAGGATGCCGATCCAGCAGAGCTGCCCGAGCAATCCTCCCCAGCCAATATTCGGGATGGACTCCGATGAGCCCAGACCACCGACAATCGCGGTGGGAAAGCATGGAACAGTTTTCTTTGCCAGGTCAGAGAAGTAGGAAGGAAATCCGAGCTGGGTGGGATCAAAGCCCTGGCCCGGCGGACGCCGCGTGAGATGGAAGCGGATGAAGCTGGTATTCAGCTCAAGAACCATGCTTGGACTGAGCACTGTGGTATCGCCGATCGTGGCCTGCATCTGTCGGAGAGTGTCCGGGCCAAGGATCGGCGCGCTCACCTTGAACTTTGGATCGGAACCGAAGATGGGCGGCCGCACCTGCGAAGTGTCCGCAATGGAGAAGCGGCCAAACAGCTTCGAGCGCTGGGTCAGCGCATGATCGATCCTCAGCGAGAATTCGTTCTTATCGATGGGCGAGCTGGTGCTGGAAACGAAGTTGTTCGCACCGGTAACGGGATCGCCCGGTTTATTGGGAAGCGGGATGTAGCTCAGCATGTTCAGCGCAACTGGATCCATCCGGCTGGCCGGAACCTTGTTCCCGGGAAACTGAGTGCGGAGGTATTGGCCGGGATTTGCCGGATCAGGCACGGTGGTGAAGGGGTCGTAGATAGGAATCAACTGGCCGTTGGAGTTCCTGGTCTGCGAAAAGTCGCCGCTCCGCTGCAAGAGCGTCGGAAGCGTCGCAGTCGTAGTTACGGCCTGGGTCCAGCGCAAACCTTCATAGGAGAAGAAAAAGAAGGTTCTGTCGTGCAGTATCGGACCGCCCACGCTCGCCCCGAACTGGTTGTAGTGGAACGGCGCGCGGGGAATGCCGGCGTTGTTCGCGAAATAGTCGTTTGCGTTGAGCCCGGTATCGCGGAAGAACTCGTAGACAGAGCCGTGCAGATGATTGGTGCCCGACTTGGTGATGACGTTAATCACGCCGCCGGATGTGTTGGAGAACTCGGCGCTGAAATTGTTCGTCTGGACTTTGTATTCCTGCACCAGGTCGATGTTGGGGTAGTATCCGGGCCCGCTGAGTGCCGGCTGCGTATTCATCCCGCCGTCCAGCAGGAAGGTGTTCTGGTTAGGCCGGGAGCCGTTGATGGAGACGAACTGATCGTTGTATTCGTCGAATGCCGTCTGGGTAAATCCTGCCGATGCGAGAACACCGGGTACCAGTGTGGCGAAGCTGTAGCTGTTCCGACCGTTCACCGGAAGATCCAGAATCGTCTTATTGCTGAGGACCTGCCCTAACGAGGAGGTCTCTGTCTGCAGGGACGACGGCTGGCCCGTCACCGTGACCTGCTGCGAAACTGCGCCAACCTTCAGCGTTGCGTTGATGGTCAGGGCGTCGCCGACATTGAGGCGGATATTGGGCTGAATGTAACCGCCGAAGCCCTGTGCCTGGACGGAGAGACGATAACTTGCCGGCGGAAGCAGCGGAAGCGAATAGTAGCCGTGATCGTTGGTCGAGACACTGCGCGACTCGTTGGTCTCTGCGTTGGTGATGGTGACTGCGGCGTTTGCGATGACGCTGCCGGAGGGCTCCTCGATCGTTCCGGAGACGGAACCCGTGGCGGTCTGTGCATGGAGCGGGATGGTGAAGAGTGCGAAGCAAACGATGCTGCTGACCAGCCAGAATAGGCGGGACAGAGAAGGAATCGCTGAATGCTTGGATCGGAGTGGCCGGGGCCTCATCGGTGAATCTCCCAAAGGAACGAGTCTGCAATGCTCGTGTTTAAACGTTTATATGTGAGCCGTAAAACATGGCCGCGCCCGAATAGGGCGCAGCCCTCTTTTGCCGTTGCGCTACTTTAAACGTTTATAGATCGTGCGCAGAGGATTCAAACATCACCACTCGAACTCTGTCAATAAATTTTGTCTTCCCCCGCGAGAGAGCGCTCGCTACAGGCCAAGTTCGCGCTTCGCCTCAACGAACTTCTCGATCGCGAACTCGATCTCCTGCCGCGTGTGCGCCGCCGATATCTGCGTCCGGATACGCGCCTTGCCCTGCGGCACCACCGGATACGAGAAGGCGATCACATACACGCCCTTCTTCAAAAGAAGGTCCGCCATGCGCGTCGCAACTACCGCGTCGCCGAACATCACCGGAACGATGGGATGCTCGCCGGGGAGCACGTTGAATCCTGCGCTCGTCATCTGCGCGCGGAAGTAGCGCGTGTTCTCCTGAAGGCGCTGGCGCAGCTCTGAAGACTCCGCGACCAGGTCGAGCACCCTCAGCGATGCCGCCACGATCGCCGGCGCGACCGAGTTCGAAAAGAGATACGGACGCGAGCGCTGGCGCAGCAGGTCGATGATCTCCTTGCGTCCGCTCGTGTAGCCGCCGCTCGCGCCGCCGAGCGCCTTGCCGAGTGTGCCGGTGAGAATGTCGATGCGGCCCTCGACGCCGCATGCCTCCGGGGTGCCGCGCCCGTGCTCGCCGATAAAGCCGACAGCATGCGAATCGTCGACCATGACCAGCGCGTCGTACTTCTCCGCCAGGTCGCAGATCCTGCCGAGTTGCGCGATGTAGCCGTCCATGGAGAAGACGCCATCGGTCGCGATCAGGCGATGCCGCGCGCCACTCGCCTCCTTCAGCTTTGCTTCGAGATCCTGCATGTCGCCATTGCGATAACGCAGCCGTGCGGCCTTCGAGAGCCGAACGCCGTCAATGATGCTGGCGTGGTTCAGCTCGTCGGAGATGATGGCGTCCTCTGCTTCCATCAACGTCTCGAACAGACCGCCGTTCGCGTCGAAGCACGAGCTGTAGAGAATCGTGTCGTCGGTGCCGAGAAATTGGCTGAGCCCGTCTTCGAGCTGCTTGTGGATGGACTGCGTGCCGCAGATAAAACGCACGCTGGCCAGTCCGTAACCCCACTGCTGCATAGCACGTCGTGCAGCCTCCACAACGTCAGGATGATTCGCGAGTCCGAGATAATTGTTTGCGCAAAGGTTGAGGACCTCGCCGTCCTTCACGGAAATCTCGCGGCTGCTGCGGCCCGGTGATGACACGCTCGCGCTTGTACAGACCCGCCTTTTCAATCTCACTCAGCCTCTGCTGAAGATGCTGCTGCATCGCTCCGTACATTGCGCCGTCACGCTCCCCGCTTTGCTGAAATCAGCTTTCGCTGAAATTCAGTAGAATTTCGGTGCCTCCATCTTACTGGCTGTCGCGGCAGGTGTGACCGTGCAAGCCCGCCGATACTTCCCCGCCCCACTGCGCGACAAAGCGATAATTGCATCATGAGTCTGCTGGCGATCATCGGTCTGGGATTTGTTCTCGGCATGCGCCATGCCACCGACCCCGATCACGTGATTGCCGTTTCCACGATCGTGAGCCGCCAGCAGAGCGTGCGGCATGCCGGGCTGATCGGCGTGCTCTGGGGCATAGGACATACCGTCACGATCTTCTGCGTGGGCGCGCTCATCATCCTCTTCCACCTGGTGATTCCGCCGCGCGCCGGCTTAACCATGGAGCTCGCGGTCGGCCTGATGCTGATCCTGCTCGGCATTCTCAGCCTCACCGGCGTCACGCAGCGGATCGCGCATCGCCATACGCCCACGCACAGCCATGGCGTTGTGCATTCACATGTGCACGAACACGACGGCGTCACGCACGCGCATATCCACGGCCACAACCCGGAGGTGCACATGCACCTCGATCGGGTGAAGGCGAACAGCGGTGGCCTGCTGAAGAGGCTCGGGATCTATCACTTCCTCCGTCCACTGGCCGTGGGGCTGGTGCATGGGCTTGCCGGCTCAGCCGCGGTGGCGCTGCTGGTGCTCGCGGAGATTCGCGATCCACGCTGGGCAACAGCGTATCTGCTGGTCTTCGGCATCGGCACCATCGCCGGCATGATGCTGATCACGATGATGATCGGCGCGCCCTTTGCCTACACACGGAAGCGCTTCGCGCCGTTCAACCGCGGGCTGGGAATTGCAGCGGGAGTGCTCAGCGTGGCCTTCGGCCTCTACATCACTTTCCACATTGCGATCATGGACGGCCTGTTCGCCGCGCAGCCCCATTGGACTCCGCAGTAGGAGAGCTCCCGGCGTATGTCATCATTTGGGCATGCGACGCTACGGAATGATAATTCGCCTGCGACCCGAGGCCGAAGCGGCTTACCGCGAGCACCATGCCGCAGTTTGGCCTGCCGTGTTGGACACGATTACGAGCTGTAACATCCGCAATTATTCGATCTTCCTGCGCGATGGGCTGCTGTTCGGCTATTTCGAGTACTTAGGCCAGGACTACGCGGCCGATATGAAAAAGATGGCCGCCGATCCTGCCACGCAGCGCTGGTGGGCCATCATGGAGCCAATGCAGGAGCCGCTGGAGAATCGCGCCCAGGGAGAATGGTGGGCGCTGATGGAAGAAGTTTTCCACTACGACTAAGTTCCGGTGCTCCGGTAGCGCCAGATATAGATTATGACTGCAAACTTCCGGGAGTAATTGGTTCGTTTTTGACTTATCTGCGAACTGTGCAGGAGCGTAGTGTTATCGCAGCATGTCCGAACAGCCCAGACCGCTGCCAAGCTGGCGATTCCATCTGGTAGTCGCAGTTATCTGCTCCGTCTTATTTGTCCTGGGATGGATATGGAGCACGGTTCAACATATCTCGCGGAACATCGGCTCGAATGTAATTGTTATCTTGATCATTTGCGCGGTTATCTCACCCGTCGCAGCTCATTATTGGGAAAAGAGACAGCCTGATCGGGTTGACGCGGTCCTGACCATACCGTGGGGCCTCGTGCTCGGTATGTGCATAATCTCGATTGTCGAGGTCTCGGGCCGGGCTCGATTCCCTTTGCGAGATCTGGACTATGCCGCCATCGATACCTGGCTGGGCGTGTCGGTTCCAGGGATCAGAAGCTGGTCTCTCGAACATGCCGCGGGAAGATTTTGTAACGCCTGTTATCCGCTCCTGAATTGGTTTCTATTGGCCGCGCTGCTTGTTCCTGCCCTGGGCGGCAGAGCAGTGGCTGCAAAAACATTCCTGCTCGCGAACGGCATTGCCTTCCTGATTTCGGCTCCGATCTTCACCCTGTGGCCGGCAATCGGGCCATGGTACGCATTTCATACTTCAGCCTCTGCTGCCCAACTCGCCATACAGCGCCAGATACTGGGGCTTCATGCGGGAGTTTCGAGCTTCGACGTGGCCGGCGTGGTGAGTTTCCCGTCGTTCCATGTGATGTGGGCAATTCTCTCCGCCGCATGCCTCTCCACACTGCGAATGATGCGGATCCCGGCAATGCTTCTGTGCGCCCTGGTCATCGCATCCACAATGACAACCGGATGGCATTATTTTTGCGACGTGTTGTCTGGCGGCATAATTGCCGCCGCGTCGCTGGTTGCCGCGCGCGTTGTCGAACGACGGACTCGGATGGCCGAGAACGCAACCATTCCCGCGCCTGCGTGCGCATTGCAGTAGTGAATATGAATATGAGTCTGAAGCGTTGAGTCGTCTGCTTCAGTATCAGACGGGTATCGAGAGCAGGCCAGCAATGCTGTTCTGCTCCCCCAGCGCGATTTCGCCCCTCAGAAACAAAGGCAATTGCACAACTACCGACCTGCAAAGCCGGCTGATCTTAGCTCACATAGCTCGTAAGCTTGGATCCGATGGTGGAGAATGCATTGTTGATGGCCGTAGCGACTGTGCTCATGCCCACGGTTGCAGCCAGTGCAATCAGAGCGACCACAAGCGCGTATTCGATAAGATCCTGGCCCTCTTCATGCATCAGTTCGTCCAGCATGAAGCGAAGATGTAACAAGCGTGCCTGCATAGAAATCTCCTTGCGTTTCTTAGTGTGTGGTCTCTTGTTTGCCTGCCCGGCGGGCGGCCCAGTTTCGAGCCCTGCCCCCGCCCGGCAGACAAATCCGAGAGAACCATGACTTACCAGCCCACCCCGTCCTGCGCCCGGAACTGTCGCCCGGTGCTACGAGACGTACGTGGTCAGCTTGCTGCCAATGCTGGTGAATGCCTTGTTGATGTCGGTGGCGACTGTGGTCATGCCGACCGTGGCAGCCAGAGCGATCAGCGCAACTACAAGCGCGTACTCGATCAGGTCCTGGCCCTGTTCGTCCGAAATCAGATTCCGGAGGTGGATAATGCGCAGCATAAGTTTGTCTTTCATGTCTCTCGATCCTCGCAAATTAGGTTTGTCCCCAGCGGACTGGGTAATGGGGGCCTGTTAGCTCTTAAGGCAAGTGGATAGCCAATCGGACTAAGTCGCTGTAAGTCGCCGAATCAACGACTTAGCCAGACCTGGCAGAAACTGGTGTTTACAGCGGTTTACATCAAACTTGGGAGCGGTACAGAACGTACACAGGTGCTCTCGAAGAGTGAGCGCGGAACCGGAAAAACGCTCGACGCAACGCCTCTTTTCCTTAAAGACCAGACTCGCGGAACTCGCACTCCTGGGACTCGGATAACGGCGCATCCGTCGTATGCCAATTTGGGACTGGATTTCAGGGCCCAGGTCAGTTAGAACCAAGCGGTGAATTACTGAATTTTGTGAAGTTATTCCTCTTTATCGTCGAATACCCGGCCGTTGCCGCTGTGCTGTTCATTTCCCTGGCGCTGTTCTGGCGCTGGCTGCGGCTGCCGGGGGACCGCAGGCGGACCGAGATACTCTTCGCCGCAACGCTGCTCGCAGTCCCGGCAGAAGCCATCTGCCAGGCCACCGCCGGATGGCTTAGCTCTCTTCGCCCCCTCAAATACGACCTGTACATCTATCGCCTGGACGGGCTGTTCGGATTCCAGCCCAGCTTCTATCTCGGCGCAATTGCCGATAAGCATGTGTGGCTCCAGGTCGTGCTGAATGTCGTCTATGGTCTGCTGCCGTGCGCTGTGCTGGCTGTCTGGGCAGCCTACCTGTGGCGTCGCGCGAATGAGGCCCGCGGCGTCTTGCTGACGTTTATTGCGAATCTCTTTCTCGCCGTTCCTGTCTACCTGGCCATCCCGGTCTGTGGTCCCGCTTTCGCCTTTCCCTCCTTTCCCCACCTTCCTGGCCCTGTCGTCCCGCACCCCATCGCGCTCGCCGCGCCGCCAAACGGCATCCCTTCCGTCCATACTTCGACGGCGTTGCTCATCCTCTGGTTCGCGAGGAGATGGCAAGCCGGCATGTGGCTGGCATCGTTCTATCTGGCGCTCATGATGCTTGCCACCATGGCCAGCGGTCAGCATTACCTCTTCGATCTGATCGCGGCCGTGCCATATGCGGCAGCAATGGCCTTGCTTGCTCCGCATTTCGACTACCTGTTCGAAAAGCGAACATGCGAGCCGGAAGCATTGAGTACGCGCTGAACCGCGGTTGTTTGAGCGGATTTCGTTGCAGTGATCCTGTTCGTCGAGGCCGCGTTATTCCGATTCAGAAGAAAGCTCCAGCTGGTCGCCCGCGCGGGTCTGTGTCCGGGCAATCGTGCCGGCTGGCAGCTCCAGCACCGACTTCGCGCTAAGGCAGGCGGATACGCGCCAGGCCGGCACAGCGCTGCGTACCTTCTTCACCCGCCGGCCCCGGCTGAGATAGATCAGGTCGATAGGAAAACGCATGCCGAAAGTGTGAACTGCCTCGCAGGGCACGATCCACAAGCCTTCTCCCTCGGCCAGCCCATTGCGGCCAAGCAGCCCCTTACGGCGTGTCGCGCCGCGGTCTGCCACCTCCGCGCCGCTGGCCAGCAGAGTATTGCGGGTGAGATTGCGAATCTCGACTCGTCGGACTCCATGCTCCGTGTTGGGCGATGAAAAGAAATTTGTCACAGATACATTCCTGAACAATGGAGCGGGTCCGCGGAGGATATCCGCGGGCCCAACGTCCATACAAGCCGGCAAGCTCAGTGCGTCATGGGCTGGGTCATCCCCGTGCCGCCCGATGTGCCGTATCCTCCGCCGCCGGGCGCCATGTCGGAGTTAAGCGGCGGCTGCGGTTTCAGGCTGTCCAGCAACTGCTCGATCGGAATGGCCGCCGGCGCAGCAGCCGCTGCTGTGACCGGCATCGTCGGATTGGACATCGGAATAGTCGAATTGGGCGGCATGAACTCCTGGGAAAAGTTCAGGTTCGGTGTCGGCTGGCCCGCAGGCAACGGAGTTGCAAGCTCGGGCGTTACGATCACCATCAGCTCGGTATTGGCGCGGCTCCGCTGCATCGACTGGAAGAGCTTGCCGAGCACCGGCACATCACCGATGAACGGTATCTTCATCAGCGTCTCCGTCTCACGATTGTCCAGCAGCCCGCCGATGGCAAAGCTCTGCCCCTGTGCCAGCTCAACCTCGGTCTTCACAGATCGGTCCGTAATGCCCGGCACGACAAAGCCGGAGATCGTGACGCCGTTGGTGTAATCCAGCGAACTCACCGACGCGATGATCTGAAGGTGAATGGTGTTGCGCGGCGTGATGGTGGGGATGAAGGTAAGGAAGACGCCGTACTCCCGGAACTGGATGGTGACCGCGCCCACACCGCCTACGCCCGCACCCTGCACCACCGGGACGGGATACTCGCCGCCGGCCAGGAAACTGGCCTGCTTCCTGTTCTCAGTGAGCAGGTTGGGCTCTGCCAGGACCTCCAGCATGCCCTTCTGCTCCAGCGCTTGGATGGTCGCGCCAAGGTTCAGATCGGGCCGGAAGACAAAGATGTTCAGCAGATCCGACAGTGTCGCAGTCGGCGAACCGCCGCTCGGAGGCAACGTAACCCCAGGTGGCTTGAATTGGCCCGTCGTCACACTGCCGATGGTGTTGGCAGCCCCCAGGCTGAATATGTTTATCCCGAGCTGGCGTTCTGTCGTGCGATCGACGCTGGCGAACTTCGTCTTGAGCAGAATCTGCGGCTCGGCCGCAGGCACCGCGACGTAGAGAAGGTTCACAACCTTTCCTACGCTCGAGCTGATTTGCACGGCTCGATCGGAGCTGGCCAGGTCCTTTACCTTTCCCCGCAGGAAGACCTGCTCGCCTTCCGCGGTGACGGTGATCTTCTGGTCGGGCAACTCCGTGCGCAACTGACGCCGCAGCCCTTCCAGCCGGTCGTTGACGACAGCACGGCTCGGTCGCACACTCAGGTTGAAGAACTGGCGGCCGCCGCCGGCTTCCCACACGATAAGGCTGGTCTCGCCCGGCGCCTTGCCGTTCACCAGAATCTCGGTCGGGCTGACTGCGGTGGCCTCGGCAATTTCACCGAGACCGATCGTGATCCGCTCCACCCGGTCGGCACAGTCAATCACGACGGATTTGCCCACCGAGACGACCAGATCGTTCGTCGCATCCTGACCGGCGATCTGGACCCGCTGCTGAGCCGAATTCGCGGCTTGAGCATTCACAGGCAGCTCAGCCAGAAAAAAGAGAAAAGATGCACAGATACAAGCCATCGTGACACGGGTCCGCGCTCTCACTGTTTGTCCTCGTTTGCGACGAATTTTTCTTCACTACGTTTGGAGCCATTGATGACTTCAACCAGGTAGATACGCGGGGCAACCGGCTTGGCGGCGGCGTGCCGCGGCGCGGCTGCCGGTTGCGCCTTGGCCGGCGCGTCGCCAAAGAGGCTCGCTACCGTGGTCCCCTGGGCCTTCGAAAACTCGGTATCGAGCGGATTGCGCAGCACAAGCTGGATGCGGGTCTCATTGCCGGCCAGGCTCAGCAGTTCGGCCTCCTCCGGCGTAACCAGCAGATTCACCACCTGCACCTGCTGCGGCTTGCCTTCGGCGTCCTTCGCAATATCGGTGCCGGCCGAGAGCACTTCGATGTTCTGCAGGATCGTGCGGACACGCGGCACAGCCGTGGGACTGCTGCCCGGCGGATTGCCGGTGATCAGTACATCCACCCGCATGCCGGGTGTGGCAAAGCCCGCAACACCGACAACGTCATTCACCTTCACCGCGCAGGCGCGCATGCCGGGACGGATCGTCGCGGCGAGGCCGCCTCCCGCCCCAGGCGCCGCCAGACGATTCTCCATCACCGTCTCGCCCTGGTAGATGTCGGAGACAACGCCGCGGCCGATTGCATCCTGCACTCTCAGCAGCGCGCCGGCCGGTGGAGCTCCTACCCACGGGGCCGTCGTCAAGTCGGCATCCTTGAGAACGCTGCCCAGCTTGATGTTGTTTTTCGCGACCACCACCTCGGTCGTCCGGTGCTGCGCCGCGGCGAGCATCCGGCCGCCCACCAGCCGGTAGACGACGTAGCTGCACAAGGCGGCCGCAACAAACGCGGTCGCTAGTACGGTAAAGATTCTTCGATTCATGAGGCCACCCGGCGCCTTGCGCGCACTACTTCCCAACCGGAGTTGGGCAATTGCAATGCCAAAGACTCCGCCAGATTTGTAACGCCGAATCATGGATTTAGGGCAAGCATCCGGCCAAGGTGTGAACACGTGTATACCCGCCGCGGGACGTGTGTAGCTGGGTAGACACGCCCGGGATCGCGGCCTCGCATTATCAGTGAGTTGCCGCCGCTCTCCCGCTGCTCTCGTGGCCACGCAATTGCTCTGCACCTTGCAGGGTCCGGCTCGAGGAGGCGTCCGCCACAATGCGAGGCAATCCGATCATCACGCTATTTGCTTCCGCGCCGCCTCCGCCACAGTCGCGTCTTTCGGGCTTCGTGGTGTCGCCGGCGCTGCATCTGCTCGTCTTCGCGCTCATACTGCTGTGGGTGAAGGACGCGCCACCCGAGAACCGCCTTGCCCTGAGCCGCACCTACATTGTCCGGCTCCTGAACCTGCATACCATTGAGCCGCCTCGCCACGTGGTCAAAGACAACACTCCGCGCCCGGCCGAACATGCCAGCCGGCATCTCGCGGCGGAGGGCGGCATCCCCACGCCGCCATCGATCCTTCAAGACCAGCCGCCGAGCCGGATCACGCTCATCCAGCCCGACGCGCCGAAGGTGCAGCTGACTCACGAAATCCCGCTGCCGACCGTGGTGATCTGGTCGCCGGGTGTGCAGAAGAACATCAATCCGCCGCCGCTGCCGCCCACGCCTGTGCCGCTGGTGCGCGCGACGGTGGAGTTGCCCAACACGGAACAGGCAGTCGCCAACATCAATATCACGGCCACGCCCTTCCAGACCTCCGCGCCGATGCCGCTGCCGACATCGGTCTCGCCAATCCCATTGCAGGGACGGGCCACCGCAGGACAAGTGCCGCAGACCGCCGCGCCGGGCAAAGGCATTCCCAGCGGCGGCCGCGTGCTCTCGCTCTCCGATTTGCAGATGAGTGACGGCACCGTAGTCATTCCGCTGGCAAACCAGGTCGTGTCGGGGAGCGGCTCCGGCATTGTGCTGCGCGGCTTGCCTGAGGGCGCCGCCCCGGCAGGCAGCGGCGACAACGCGAGCAACAAGGAAGGCGGCAGCGCCGGAGGCGGCGAAGGCGATGCCGGCACGCAGGTAGCTGACGCCGGCGGCACAGGCGATCATCGTGGCGCGGGCAACGGAGCCGACGACGGCAATGGCAGCTTCGGCAACGGCACCGGAGTGCCGGCCACGCCTTCCACCACGCGCATCACGCAGCCCAGGAATGGCCGTTTCGAAGTTGTGGTCGTAGGCACCTCGGTGTCGGATGAGTATCCCGAGGCCGCCAAAGTGTGGAGCGGCCGCATGGCCTACACGGTGTACCTCCACGTGGGTGCGTCAAAGAACTGGATCCTGCAGTACTCGCTGCCGGCGGAGGCCGAGACTGCCTCAGTCGCCGGCGATCAGCCGCGGCTAAGCGCACCCTGGCCCTACGTCATCCTGCGGCCCAACCTGGTGACGCCGAACACCGACGGCATCCTGATCCACGGACTGCTCAACGCCGCCGGCAAGCTGGAGAAGATGGCGCTGGTCTTCCCCACAGAGTTCGCCGATGCCAAGTTCATCCTCGACTCACTCAAGCAGTGGGACTTCCGTCCCGCCATGAAGAACGGCCAGGCGGCCGCCGTCGAAGTGCTCCTGATCATTCCCATCGACGACGGCGAGTAGTTCGCTGTTGCGCCATCTTCGTCCGATCAGCATCCGTGGGGACACCCCCTCGCCCCTTCCGTTCCCGGCCGCTGGTCTGTAAGTTATTCATGCTGCGGAATTGAAGCGCTCTCCCGACGGGCAAAGGCTTCCATGCAAAGGACTTACGGCTAAAGCCGTCTTCGCAAAGGACTTAATTGTGCATTTGAGAGGCACAAATGAAAAACGCCTGCGAGTGGATCGCAGGCGCTGTTGCTCTCCATTTTTAGTCTGGCAATTTCAGCGGAATGAACGGGCACATTTCCTGAGGACAAAAGCAGCCACTGTTTTCAAATTGGAACGTCGCTGGTCAGGTAATACAAATGGACGAGGGGGCCGCCAAGGCTCCGGCCCCCTCACCAGCGCTGGAAAAGCGGTACCCTTCTCGTTAAGTTGCTCGCGATTACTTCACCAGCGCAATCTGGTTCACCGTGTAGGCCGCGTTGTTGAGGTTCATCTTGATGCCACCGTTTCCACCCAAATCCAGCACGTCGGTAATGATCTCGCCTTCGATGAGAGTGCCGCTGCCCGGCGTACCCTGCAGATTGAGCCGCTGATAATGGGTTGCGTCCGCAAGCATCGTTGCCCGGGTGTTGGTCATGTAGAGCGTGCCGATTAGCGTCAGGGCGCCGCCACCGCCCAATATGTGGCCGGTGTTCTTATTGGTTCCGACATGAGCAACAGACCCCCGGTCCTGGAAGAAGAGAATGGACGGATAGTTGGGATCGGTTGCGGGGGCGCCAGTCAGATTGCTGCTGCCGTTTGCAGTAAGCGTGAACAGGCCCGATCCGGTGTTGTAAACCATCATGTGGCCGGCTGCCCAGTTAGTGCCGGTGGTGGAATCGGCAGCCACTCCGGTGGCCATATTCATCGTGCAGTTTGAATCGCACACGAATCCACCGCTCTGCATGTAGTAGATACCTGGACTGAACAGATTGTCCTTAAGCTTGCCGTCAATCCCGCTCGGATATACTCCCGGCGAATACAGCTGACACGAAGCTGAGGGGCATCCATTACCGCTTGTTGTGGTGGGTGCCGGATTGACCGGAAAAGTGGCTGGATTTGGCGCGGTCACCCATGCAAGCGGATCCTGAATCCAGTCATCCTCATAGATGTAGGCGTTGGAAGGCGAGATATTAAAAGTGGACGTCGGCTCGTCCCCTTTCACCCCGAATTGTCCTCCCGGATCGTTGATGCCCGAGCAGTCGCCGGGATCCGGCGGGCCTGCGTGGGTGAGATCGACCGCATTGGCATTGCCGCTCGTCGCAGTAGCGGTCGCGCTGTTGGAATTCACCTGAATGCTGCGCTGCGGACCACCGCAGATCGTTACGGCCACGTTGCCGTTGCCGTGAAATGCGGCCGACAACGTGGGGTGATTGACGATGATAGGAATGGGCGACACGACGCTGAGAATCGCGGCCGTGGCGGTGGCACTCACGGTGGTGGCGCTCGGTCCGAGGAAGCGTATCAGCGTGGTCTGGACCGCACGCGATACTTTCGCGGTCGCGAGCTCGGCGGGAAATCCACTTGCCAGGCCGCCGACCCCGGCTACTGATCCCGGAAAGCTGATGGCAACCGTGTCGTTGGCATCGGTGCCGAATCCGTTTGTGGCCGCGTAGGCGCAGGGTGTGCGCGCATCGGATGTGCTGCAGGTGAAGTTAGAGATGGTGAATCCGGTCCCCGCAGCGTTCCAGGTGCCCTGGTAGATGTCCTGGATGGCGGAAAGCGCCGCGGCATCGGCGGCGGTTTGCGCCATCTGCCGCTGGGCATACAGGTGCGATCCATCCACGCCCAGCCCGATCGCGCCAATGAGAAAGAAACTCATGGCGACCGCTACCAGAATTAACGCCTGGCCCTCTTCATCTCTCATCCTTCGCACGAATCGCATCGCGACACTCCTTAGTAGGTGATGACACCTTCGCTGGTGCTGCTGAGGCTCACGCTCAGCGCGCTGTTGAAGTAGCCCAGCAGGGGAGTGAACGGGTAGCTGACCTGGACCTGGACCGGACAGCCGACCGCATTGGTACCGCAATAGGTCTTACCGCTGAAAACATATGTCGGATACGTCACCGCGACGTTAACATTCGTGTTGTCGAGCGGGGCAATTCCCGAAAAATTCTTGACCTGAGTCTGAATGTCGGTTATCTCAGTCGTGGTATTTGTCGTGCCAGTCTGGAAAAATCCGTGCACGATCGCATATCGCGAACCATACTTCGCCGCATGCGCGATGGTGGTGTAGACCAGGATCATCCGGCCCAGCTCGACTACGCCGAGCAGCAGCATGATGAACATGACGCAGATCAGACTGAACTCCACCATCGTGTTCCCATCATCGCCGCGGGTGCGCCTCCTGTACCGGTTCATGGCATCGCCCTCATGACCGCTTTCCGGTGAATCGTTGTAGGGGGGATGGTTGCATAGACGTTCAAACCTGCGAACTGGAAGCCGGCTGGTATCAGGGGCTGGAACGTGTAAGAGACATCCACGGTAATCGCCTGAAAGCTTGCCGGCTCGGGGTCGCTTCCAGGTGAAGTGCAGCTTCCGTATAGCGCGGTGAGCGTGCCATTGATATTTCGGCAGACGTTGACGACAACGCTGGAGCGATTCGGTAGAGACAGCACGTCCTGCGTAATGATGTTGTTGACCAGCGCTCCGGTGGGCGTGGAAGGGGAGCCTGCAGAGACGCCGCCGAGGATCGCATAGTCGGCCCCGGCGCGCGCAGCGTTCGAAACCGTGATCCAGCTATAGAAGAACGCCCCGAAGTTCACCAGGTTCACGATCAACAGGAAAATCACCGGCAGCACGAGAATGAACTCGACCAGCGACTGGCCGCGGGTCTCGAGCACACTCTCGAGAAAGCGCTTGATCGACTTCTTCCCGGCTGTCGCATTGCCGTTATCCGCGAAGACCGAGACTTCATTGGAGGTAACGAAGGACATCGCGACCCCATCCGGCCCGGAACGGATGACCTTCGACTGCACCGTGATTGAGCTGCCGTCATCATCGGGCAAGCCCCCCCTGCGCTGCAGCGTCATCATGACGATGGTGCCGGGATACCAGCGGCGCTCGGTGAGCATGTAAAGTCCTCCGCTGCTGATGTCGCGGATACTGTGGGCCACCGGCGGGCCGGAGCCGTCCCAGTAATGGGCTACGAGGCCCTCCGCCTGCTCGCGCCGCATCTTGCGGCGCTCGCGAGCGAGACTGCCTTTGATCCATTGCTTGAACGGCGTGAAGTCGTCTTCCATATCTAACTCCGAACGCGCCTATTGCGACTGCGCGTCGCATTGCTCGACAGGGCCCCGGCTGAGATGGCGCTCCATCTCTTCTGCCGCGCAGATCAGCAACTGATCGCCGATCTGGGTCAGCGATGAATAAATAGTGTGCGTCGGCAGCTCCAGCACACTGGCCGCCTGGGCCCGCAGGGGAGCGATGCGAAACGGAGGGAAGTGTTCGATCTGATACAGCACTCGATTATTCGCGTCCAGATAGATAAGGTCCAGCGGAAAGAGCACGCCCAGCGTGTGGATGCCCTGTGACGGCACCACCCACACCCCGTCGTCGAACTTCAGCTCCAGCCTTCCGATCAGGCCGCGCAAACGGGCGAAAGTGCTATCCGCGGGCGTGACACCCAGGCTGATAAAGCACTCGCGCGTCTGGTTATAGACACAATATGTTCGACGTTTCATCGTTCCAACCTGCTGTGGTCTGATTCTGTCGCTAAATAAATATCTCTTTGGACCTGGAGCCCCGGTTCCCGCTTCCCTGCTTGCACCGCATGTCGCCGGCATCTGTCCGCCGGAGCACACGTTCAAAGGCAGCGGCGGGCACCCACTGCCTTCGCCCTCACGTTCCGAGCCCTCTCTGCCGCCCTCAAATGCGCTCGTGGTGAACGGTTCTGATTCCCGGCACCCGGAACAGGCGTGCCACTCGAGCCCGCTGTTAGCGGACCCGCGTGCGACGGCGCTGGATGAGAATGAACAGCAGAATGACAGCCAGAACCGCGGCTACCACCCGGATGAGCGTTACGTTATCCACGTGCTTACCCCCTTTTATTGAGACAGATTCTTCAGTCCCTCGATCATGATGATGGCCGCCGGTCCCAGCGCCACCACGAAGAGCGAAGGAAAGATAAACAGGACCAGGGGAAAGACCAGTTTTACGGTGGTCTTTGCCGCCTGTTCCTCGACCTGCTGACGCCGCTGCGTCCGCAGAGTATCCGCATGCACACGCAGCGTCTTCGCCACGCTGGTGCCGAACTGTTCCGACTGGATCAGGACCGATACCAGGTTGCGCACGCTGTCCACATCCGTGCGCTCTGCAAAATGTTTCCAGGCGTCCGCGCGCGGCCGGCCGGCGCGCTGCTCCAGCACCACGACGCCGAGTTCATCGGTGATCGCCGGATGCGCCCGGTGGAGCTCCTCGGCAGTGCGCACCGTGGCATGGTCCAGGCTCAGACCGGCTTCAATGCAGATCACCAGCAGATCGAGCACGTCGGGCAATCCGCGGCGTATGGCGGATTGGCGCTTCTTAATGCGGCGGCCAAGCCAGAAGTCGGGCGCGAGAAAGCCGAGCCCCAGCGCCACCGCACAGATGAACAGCGGGCTCTCGCTGGCCAGCCCGGTCGCCAGCGCCAGCGCGCAGAAGAACAGCGGCGTGATCACCTTTGCGCCGTAGAAATATTTCATCGCCGACTCGCCGCGGAAGCCGGCGCGAATGAGCCGCTGCTGCGTCACCGATATTTCTGCCTGGCTCTTCGGCAGCATGCGCTCCATATGCTCGACCATGCCGCCCAGCGAGGTGCCGGCATGCTGCATCGTCTCGCGCAGGTTTCGCCGCCTTGCATGCGGCATGATCACGGCGGTAAAGCGCTGCAGTGCGGCATCGCGATAAAACAGCAGCAGGCCGCCGCTGGCGATCAACAGAAAGATCACGATGAACGTAATGGTCGCTATCATCGGCTCACCCTCACACTTCCATCCGGACAATCTTGCGGATAATCAATCCGCCGATGATGGTCATCACCGACGCGCCATAGAGAAGCTCTCTGCCGACAGGGCGCTTCCACAGGATGCTCATGGTGTCTGGACTCGTCATATAGAGCAGAAAGCCGAGCACCACCGGAAGAAACGAGAGGATCCACCCCGTGAGCCGGCCCTGCGCGGTGTGTACGCGAATCTGCCGCTTCAGCCGGAAGCGCTCGCGGATGACATGCCCGGCCTTCTCCAGAACCTCCGCCAGGTTGCCACCGCTCTCCTTCTGAATCAGCATCGCGGTGGTCACGATCCGGACGTCCTGCAGCGGTACGCGCGCCACCAGATTCTCCATGGCAGTGCGCAGTTCGAGGCCATAGTTCTGCTCTTCATGACAAATGCGAAACTCCGCGCCGACCGGGTCGGAAGCCTCGCGCGCCACCAGCCCGAGCGAGGACGCCAGGCTGTGCCCCGCGCGCAACGCGCTCACAATCAGATCCAGCGCCTCAGGCAGCTGCTGCTCAAACTTGTTGAAGCGCTGACTCCGCCGGTGGAGAACGTAGGCCAGCGGAAGGCCGCCGAGCAGAATACCGATCAGCAGGGAGAGAAGGACCGCCTCCGTGCGGAGATAGATCAGGTAGGCGGGAAAGGCGAAGCAGGCAAGAGACATGAGGATCATGCCGCCGGCCGTCCACTTCACGTTTGCCTGGTACAACAGCGCGCTCACTCGCGGCGCCAGCTCAATCCTGGTGAGCAGGCGATTGATCCAGGGAACGGCGCTCAGCAAGTCTTGCTTACGGATGTCGACCAGCTCATCCTCGCCTGTCTTCCGGTCTGTAGCCAGCGCAGACTCCAGGAACGCGAGCGCCTGCTTGGTCTGCCGCGATCCTCCCGCGCCGCTGCCAAGCAGGATCAGCGCGAGGACCGCGAAGACAGTCAGAAACACCAGCGCAATCAGTAAGGACATGGCCTATTCTGCTTTCTCAGTTCACTTCCAACGTCTGCTCAAACAAGCCCGGCGACAGGAAGATCCCCGCGACACGAAGCCCCTCGAGAAATTTGGGACGGATATGGCTGGGCTGGAAAACGCCTACCACGCGGCCATCCGGCCCGATGCCTCTGCGTTTGAAGGTGAAGATCTCCTGCATGCTGATCACGTTCTCTTCCATGCCGGTGATCTCGGAGATGCTGGTGACCTTGCGGCTGCCGTCGCTCAGTCGCGATACCTGCACCACAATGGCAATGGCGGAGGAGATCTGCTGCCGCACCGTGCGCTCCGGCAGGTTCAGATTGCCCATCGCCACCATCGATTCGAGCCGCGACAGCGCATCGCGCGGCGTGTTGGCGTGGATCGTCGTCATCGATCCTTCGTGACCGGTGTTCATCGCCTGCAGCATGTCGAACGCCTCTTCGCCGCGCACCTCGCCGATGATGATGCGGTCCGGGCGCATACGCAGGCTGTTGGTCAGCAACTGCCGCTGGCGGATGGCCCCCTGCCCTTCCACGTTGGGCGGCCTGGTTTCAAGGCGAACAAGATTCGGCACCGAAAGCTGCAATTCGGCGGCATCCTCGATGGTCACGATGCGCTCCGTCTGCGGGATGTACTGCGAAAGTACGTTCAGAAAGGTCGTCTTGCCGGCGCCGGTGCCGCCCGAAATCAGGATGCTGATGCGCGCGCGCACCGCCGCGGACAGCATCTCCATCATCTCGGCAGAGACCGTCTTCAACTGCACAAGCTGGGTCGCGCTCAGCGGGCCGGTGCCAAAGCGGCGGATGGAGAGCGCGGGCCCATCCAGCGCCAGCGGCGGAATAATGGCGTTGACACGCGAGCCGTCGGGCAGGCGCGCATCCACCATCGGCGAGGACTCGTCGACACGCCGGCCGATCCGCGAAACGATGCGGTCGATGATCTGCAGCAGATGCCGGTCGTCCCGGAACTTCGCATCGACACGCTGCAGCAGCCCGCCGCGCTCAATGAACACGGTATCTTTCCCGTTCACCAGGATGTCGGAGATCTTGCCGTCACGCAGCAGCGGCTCCAGCGGTCCCAGGCCGAAGACCTCATCGAGCAGATCGGCGCGCACGCGCTCCTGCTCGGTGAAGTTCAGCGGCACACGCTGGTCGGTGATGATCTCGTTGACCATCTTTGCAACCGCTTCCCGCGCCTGGACGGAATTGACGCGCGACAGTTTCTCCAGGTCCAGCTTGGAGATCAGGGTCCGGTGAACTTCCGTTTTCAGTGTCTCGATATCGAGTTGTTCCAATTTATGCCATCCCCGCGGTTACAGAATCCGCAACGTCTGCATGTGCCTAAAACAGGAAGCCCTTCTTCTTCTTCTCGGGTGGCAGGCCGCAGGCGGTTCTTGCCATCTGCCGTATCACCCGGGAAATCGGTGAATCTGTATCCACCAGCGCCGTCGCCGTGTTCTGCGCGCGCCTCACCGCCGGATAGTCGCCTGGTATCTTCCACTTGGCATCCAGCGTCAGTGCCTTGGTAA
The DNA here is from genome assembly GCA_963836835.1 of uncultured Acidobacteriaceae bacterium. Taxonomy (GTDB): domain Bacteria; phylum Acidobacteriota; class Terriglobia; order Terriglobales; family Acidobacteriaceae; genus KBS-83. Next base: position 185,131 of record CAWILE010000002.1, read on the forward strand.
TGTTCTGCTCGTCGATGCTGGCAAGGCGCGCCGCATAGCGGTTCAGCACCACTTCCAGGCGGCTCGAGTCCTTCGCAAAGAACGCCGTGATCAGCCGGTTCGCGTTGCGAAGCTCCGGAATGCTCACCTGGCTGACCAGGTACACGGTCGTCGCCGCCTCGAAAAGCGTTCGATAGTTCGTTCCCGCCGCCGAGCCGGCATCGATGACGACGTAGTCGAAGTCCTGACGGCTGACGGAGATGAGTTTGTTGACCGACTCGTCGGGGATCACCGCCGCGGAATACCTGTCCGGAGCTGCCAGCACCGAGAGACCGGAGCTGTGCCGGGTGAGCAGCCGCGAAAGGAATGTCGAATCGAGCCGGTCGGCATTCTGCAGTGCGCTCGTCGTCGAGTGCAGCGTCGTCAGGCCGAGATCGAGTGCCGCATTGCCCATCGGGAACCCGAGATCGATCAGCGCCGTCGGACGGTTCGACTCCTGGGCCAGCGCCGCGGCAAAGTTGGCTGCAACGGTCGTAGTGCCGGAGCCGCCCTTGGTCCCGGCGAAGACCAGCACCTTGCCGCCGACCTTCTTTGGCGTCCGCACCGCCGGCCTGCGGACAGACGCGCGCACCAGCGCCTCGGCCATGGCGCTCGCAGAGACCGGCTGTATCAGATATTCGCGCGCCCCGGCGCGCATGCAGCGCACCAGCATCTCGGAATCCGAGTGCGCGGAGTAGACCATCACAGTGGCGGAGTCGTTGCCGCAGATGTACTCCACCAGATCGAGCGCATGCTCGGGATTTGTATCCAGCTCGACAAGGATAATGTCGTGGGCGCTTTCCAGCAGCCGCGGCAGATCGTCCAGGTCGGGATAGGCTCCCAGCTCGCGAGTCACATTGGCCTGCGGCCCGTTCAGCGCGTGCGCCATGGCCTTTCGACCTGTCTCGTTGGGGCCGATCAGCGCCACCGAGAGTACATTCGTGCCCAGCGCGTCGGGATTTTGCGTAAACGTAGACATCACGGATTCCCGGCCCCCGCTCGCTTCCCGGCGATCCCGCGCATCGAAAATTGTCGGCATAGACTCCCTAACCTGTCTGCAATCGCCATTCCCGGTCCTCAATGAGAGAAGAATGAGGCAAGTGTCCCAATTGCAATCGCGGGTGCGTACGGCATCTTGCGGGTCAGCGGATTATTCAGCACCAGTTCCGGATGAGGCCGCAGCCCGCGTTTCTTCAAGCCAAACAACACATCGCCTGTCCCCTGAAACAGCTCCCCCAAAAAGCCCGACCACGCCGCCCAGCAGAGCGCCATAATGCCGCCCGCGATGCCGGTCAGCACAAGCGCGAGCAGAAGCTGCGACGGTCCGATCCATGCGCCGATGGCCGCTGCCAGCTTCACGTCGCCCATCCCCATGCCACCCATGAACCAGAGAATTCCAAACAGCAGTCCCCCGATGGCCAGTCCCGCCAGGCTATGGACGAATCCGGTCCAACCGTGCACCCAGCCCGACACCGCAAGGCCCGCCACCAAAAAAGGGAGGACGATCCAGTTCGGAATCCGCCGGCTGTGAAGGTCCGTGAACGTAACGACAACCAGTACTGCTAGAGTTGGCCACCATGCGATTGAGTCCATGCGCAGTTTTGCTATCCCCACATTTCCGAGCGGGCTGCACTTCAAAGAGCAATTCTCTGCCCAACTTGCAAGCGCGGTAGGTCGCCTGATTTCAGTGTGTTGGCAATGCCGTTCCTATCGGGTGTACACGGTTGTATACAGAGCCGTTCGCAGACTGGCGCACCCCAGATACACCGCCCGTCATGGCAGGAAAAAGCAGCGGCAGATCGGCAATGGGAGCCGTCACGAAGTCATGTCCGCCGACCGGTACCGTGTGCAGGTCCCCGGGAGGAAGCAGGGCAACAACCTTGCGCAGATACTCGCGATTCTCCAGCTCATCGCCGGGCAGGGGAAAGAGCAGAAACTGTGTGTAGCAACGCGACGGAATCCCCGTTAGAAGCTGCGTCTGCCGGCCTTGAATCGCGAAAATGCGCGTCCCCTCAAGAAGATGCACCTCCGGGTACTCGATGGTGAGATATCCGGGCAGCGAGTAACCCGCCTCCCGGTAGCCGAGGAAGTGCGAATCGAAGCCGACAATCAGCGTGTCCGCTGCGGAGCCCAAAACGGGAACGGCGCGCTGCACGTTGGCGAGTTCCGCCTCGTGCCGTCGCACCGCACGGTAAGAACAATAGAGGGGAGACCAGAGGAAGATAACGCAGTTCGCTATGGCGCCGGCGCCCACAACCAGCGCCTTCCAGGATTGCGGCCAGCGCGCCTGCGCATACCATCCGGCGACCCATGCCCCGAGCCACACCGAGAGCGGGGCGGCCAGTATCAATAAGTAACCGCTGTTTACGAATTTGAGATAGATGAAGGTGAAGAAAAGCGCCGCCGGGCCGATCCAGACAAGCGTGAATCGGCGCTTTTCCGGCTGGGGCGGCATGGCTTTCTGCGATCGCCAGAGCGCGGCAAAAAGCGCGCTTCCAAAGCTCAGCGCCAGGATGAATACGATGGTCGCCGCCCGCGCGATGGACGTGGCCGGGTTCGAATTGAATACAGTGTTCTTCGAGGGCACCATCTTCCATAGCGAGAGCAGCGCGCCGAAATACTGGCTCGCGCCGCCGCTGGCGACAATCATGGGAACGAACCACGCCAGCAGCGCCAGCAGCAGCGCCCCGGTCGCCATCGTCGTTTTCTTCCAGCCTGCCTTGCGCAGCGAATAGAGAAACAGCGGTCCCAGAAAGAGCAGAGACGATGGCCGAACCCCCGCGGCGACTCCCAATACCGCGCTTGCAGGCAGGATGAAGCCATACCGCCGGCTGTTGAGGCGCCAGCATAACCAGCCCATGAGCGCGGAGAAGAAAGCCTCGACGATATAAGTCAGCGCCACGGTCCCGTGAAACCAGCCCAGCGGCGAAAACAGGAAGATCAATCCGGCATATCGCGCGCCGCGGATGCCGAACCACTCCAGCGCAAGCTGATAAATCAGCACGACCGCGCCACAGCTGGCCAGAATGCTGAGCAGGACGAGCGCCAGGTTCACATCGGGAATTACCGTGTGAAATACCTTGCCAAGGCAACAGTAGAGGAAATATCCCGGCGGGTGCGGCTGGTACACACGCGGATCAAAGTGCTCCACTCCAAGTGCAAAGCCAAGCGAGTCGAGATCGTAAAGCCCGTGGCTGCGGAAGATAAGCCGTGTCAGCGCAGTGGCGGCCGCCAGCAGCAGCATGTCCACCTTGGACCGGTTCAGCATGACTTATCCCCCAGCAAGCAAGGGGCCACTCAGGAGATAGGCCTCTTGCTACCGTGATTCACCCCGGCCGGGAGGCCCCTGTAACGGTACGTTCGGGGCCATGGGTTTAATAAGGTTATTACTACAGTTTTGTCGACTTAGGATCACTTCCTCGGTTATCAATACGTTCACCTTAAGCAAAAAAAAATACAAGCCAGCAGTTTCTAGGCCCTTTTTCCCTCAAATCGATGTAGCTACGGTGAAGAGCACCCACCATGATGACGTCTTGCGCCTTCGTTCCCTGTCTCTCTGTGAGGCCGATGCCATGATCCGGATCGGACTGTATTCCAGCGACGCCAAGTTACAGTTACTCCTTGCTTCAGCATTGGGTGAGGGCTATCAAGTCGCGATGCATGCCACGGAAAGTGAGCTCAATCGCGCCTACTCTTCCGGCGCCTGCGATGTTGTCGTTCTCGATCTGGATACGAATGACGTCGCGCTCCAGGACCGGATCGCAGTCTCCCGCCAGATCATCGCGGCGCAGGTTCCCTCGCTGGTAATGGCCGACGACGGCGTACGCGCGACTGCGGTCGAGCTGGTGCGGCTCGGCGCGCATGGCTACTGCCGCAAGCCGCCTTCCATCCGCGACCTGAAGGCGATGCTCCGGCGCGCCTATGAGAATTCCGCGTTGAAGCGCAAGCTGCAGACGGTGCAGGATCAGCTCGAAGCCGTATCCCACTGCGATCGCATGATCGGTTCCAGCCCCCAGATGCGCCAGGTCTATGATCTTGTGCGGCGCGTCGCCGACCTGAGCGCGCCGGTGCTGGTGACTGGAGAAAGCGGCACGGGCAAGGAGCTGATCGCCAGCGCCATCCACAATCTCGGCAGTCGCTGTGGCCGGCCCTATGTGGCCGTCAGCTGCGGCGCAATTCCCGAAACATTGATCGAAGCCGAGCTCTTCGGCCATGAAAAAGGTGCGTACACCGGCTCTACCGCTGCACGCGAAGGTTATCTGGAGCGCGCCGGCGACGGCACGCTTTTCCTCGACGAAATCGGCGAGCTCAGCCTGAACACGCAGGTGAAGCTGCTGCGCGTGCTGCAGCAGCGTGAGTTCAGCCGCCTTGGCAGCACGCGGGTCGTTCCGCTGCGCGCGCGCGTCATCTTTGCCACCCACCGCGATCTGGCCGAGATGGTAGCCCAGGGCACATTCCGCCAGGATCTCTACTACCGCATCAACGTAGTGCGTATTGAGGCGCCCGCGCTGCAGGAGCGCTGCCGCGATATTGATGTGCTCGCCGTACATTTCCTGCGTCAGTACTCGGAGATGTACAACGCAACGGTGGAAGCGATTCACCCCGATGCGCTGGCGCTGCTGCGCTCTTATTCCTGGCCCGGCAACGTTCGCGAGCTGGAGAATGTAATTCAGCGTGCGATCATCGTGGCCAAGTCCGAGAACATCTGCCCGGGCGATCTTCCGGAAGACATCCAGGAGTCGTCCAACGTCATCAGCATTGAGGATTTTCAGCCGGCCGGCTCTTTCGAGCGCCAGCTTCGCGATTACAAAGTAAAGCTGGCGGAAAATGCGGTCCGCGAAAATAACGGAAACAAGACCATGGCTGCCCGCAGTCTCAATATCTCCCGGGCCTATCTGCATCGGTTAATTCGCCTGTCGGAGCAGCCCCATCAGATGGGAACTGCGTGAGCCCGCCGTCCAGTATTGAAGAGCGTACGGCACAGCCCGTGCGCTCTTCTCTTGTGCGCAGCATCTTCTCCTTCCCGGCAATGCTCGTGGCGATGCTGATGGTGCTCGCGGTGCTCACCGTGCGCGACCGCTTCAGCGATCCCGATATGTGGTGGCACCTGCGCACCGGGCAGGTGATCTGGACCACCCACACCATCCCGCATACGGATCTCTTCTCATGGACGACCAACCATCATGCCTGGGTGCCGCATGAATGGCTGTCCCAGGTCTTCATTTACGGCGCCTGGCGCCTCGGCGGCTACTCCGGGTTGATGCTCTTCCTGTGCATCGCCACCGGCGCTGTGCTGCTCTGCAGCTATCTGCTCTGCACCCTCTACAGCGGCAATGCGAAGGTCGCGCTGATCGGTGCGCTCGTCGTCTGGTTTTTCGCCACCAGTGGAATGGCCATTCGTCCGCAGATGATCGGCTATCTGCTGCTAGTGCTGGAACTGATCGTGATCCACTGCGGCAGCACGCGCAGTTCGCGATGGTTCTACTGCCTGCCGCCCTTGTTTGCCGTCTGGGTGAACTGCCACGGATCATTTCTCCTCGGCCTGGTGATTGCTGCCTGCCTGCTCGCGTGCTCTTTCGTAAAGCTTCACGTCGGGCTGTTAGAGACCGCTCCGTGGACACAGAGTGCACAGCGCGCGTGCGCGCTCGCCCTGCTTCTTTCAGTGCCCGCGCTCTTCCTGAACCCGGTGGGTTGGCATCAGGTTGCATACCCGCTGCAGACGATGCTGCATATGCCGGCGAACCTTAGCCAGGTGATGGAGTGGCAGCCTCTTGTTCTGACATCCGCCCGCGGCCTCGGATTGCTGGTCGTGCTCGCCGGCATCGGTGCATGCGTGCTTTGCATGCGCACTCGCCTCATGCTGCATGAGCTGGTTCTGCTGGGGATTGGTACATGGCTTGCCCTCTCGCATCAGCGCATGGCATTCGTCTTTGGCATTCTTGCGGCTCCCATGCTGACTCGCCTTCTGGCGCCATTCTGGCAGGAGCGCGAAAATGCGCGAGAACACTACATCGCGAACGCGGTCCTGATTGCGTTGTCTCTCCTGCTGATCTGGTTTGTATTTCCGAGCCGGACTGGGCTCGCAAAGCAGATCGCAGACCACAATCCGACACGCGCAGTCGATTTCATCAACACCCACGCCCTCTCCGGCCACATGCTGAACGACTGGGGATTTGGCGGCTACTTGATCTGGGCAGCGCCGGATCATCCCGTGTTTATCGACGGCCGCGGAGACGTATTCGAGTGGACAGGGGTCATGAATGATTTTGGAAACTGGGCTCTCATCCAAAGCGATCCCCGCACCCTGCTGGACAAGTACCGCGTCGACTACTGCCTGCTTGCGCGCGACTCCCCTATGAGCCACGTCATGCCGCTGCTTCCCGGCTGGCGAACGGTCTACTCCGACGACCAGGCGATCGTCTTTGTCCACGATCGCGGCCGGTAGCACCCGCCGCGCAAATACAGATAAAGCTCATTTTGTGCAGGACATCGCCTTCGTCGTTTGAGCGCTCTGTAACAAAGCTGCCGGCGTTGTCGGTATACACTGGGCATGTGCGTTGCGAATGATTCACGCTGACAAATCCGCTCCCCAGGTGCGCGCCAGCCATCTTACGATCGGTATCTCTGTGCTGCTGCTGGCCTTCGCCGTCTTCGGCTGGGGGCTTCATTCCAAGCTTGCGCTCTATCACCTGCGCGCCCGCGCCGCCGAAGGCACTCCCACCGCAAAGCTGCTTTCCGAGCGCGAACGCCCCACCGATACCCCGCAGCATGTCGATCTGAATCGCCCGGAGCTGCACCTCGCCGCACTGGTATCCACGGTCATTCTGATGCCGCAGCGGCGGGACGTGCTCCGCGTGCGCCATCTGCGAACCGGCGAGCCGCCGCGCCTTTCCCTCTCCATCGCACGCAGCGGTCCTGCGCTCCGCCGCCCTCCGCCATTGCTCGCTGCCTGATTCGGCGCGCCGGCCTTCGTCTTTTCTGACGACCGGGCTGCGCGTGATCGTTTCCTTTAACAGCGAAGCTGGAATCAGCCGATCGATCTGCCCGTCGCTACGCATTGACAGCATTGAGCTGCCGATGACTCTATGACCCCGTGTCCGTAGCGCGGCCGAGCCGCTGAATTGCCGGCACATACAGGTCTACCGTGCATACATCAGCGTTTGCAGCTTGGTTCTCCCGGCGGGGCGCCGTGCCCGCAGTGTTCCTCGCCATCGCGGTTTGCGGATGCAAAGACCGCCAGCACTCCGCGGACGCCGCGACACAGCCGGTATCGGCGGCAGTCAGCGTCATACAGCGCGGCAACATCTCACACGTGCTCTCCCTTGCCGGCCAGTTTCAGCCGTACCAGGTCATTGACTTGCACGCGAAGGTCTCCGGATACGTGCGCCACATCTATGTGGACATCGGCGACCGCGTGCGCGCCGGGCAGACACTCGCAGTGCTCGAAGTGCCGGAGCTGAACGCGCAATACCGCGGAAGCCAGTCCGCCGAGCTCCGCAGCAAGGAGCAGATCAGCATTGCGCAGCACCAGATCAGCCGCGCGGAGGCAGCTCACCTCGCTCTGCAGGCGAACTATGATCGGCTGCTGCAGGCATCCAGGACGCAGCCCGGCCTGATCGCCGAACAGGAGCTGGACGATGCGCGGGCGAAAGCCGATGAATCGCAGGCGCAGGTGGATGCCGCGCGCGCCACACTCTCCGCGGCTCGGCAGCAATCGGACGTAGCCCAGGCGGACGTAGATCGCTACGGAGCTCTGCAGTCGTACAGCACCATCACGGCTCCGCTGAGCGGCGTCGTCACCTGGCGCTATGCCGATACCGGCGCGCTCATCCAGGCGGGCACCGCGTCTGATAGTCAAAGCCTGCCGCTGGTCAAGCTTTCGCAAAGCGACCTGCTGCGCCTTCGCCTGCCTGTACCGGAAGATGCCGTCGGCTACATCCATGTTGGAGACACGGTGCGGATACGCGTCGATGCACTGCAGCGCTCACTCACCGGCAGGATCGTCCGCTTCACGCGCAACGTCAGCCTGGACACGCGCACGATGGAGACCGAGGTCGACGTCCCAAACAAAGACCTCAGCATCGACCCCGGCATGTATGCGAACACCTACGTGCAGCTTGCCCATCGCGAGAACGTGCTCACCGTGCCGCTGGCCGCCGTGCAGCGCAATGACGCCGGCAAAACCGCAGTGCTGGTCGTGGACAGCGCGAGCCGCATTCACCTGCGTCCCGTCACCCTCGGAATCCAGGGGTCTCTGTTGGCGGAGGTGCGAAGCGGTGTCCAGGAACAGGATCGAGTGGTATTGGGAAACGCCGCGCGCTACCGCGACGGCGAGCAGATCACACCGCACCTCGAGCAGAAACCCGCCAGCGATGTAATGCGGGAGGAAGGCGGCATGTTCGATCCGAATGCCGCGGCGCAATCCGACGAAGGAGGCAAATAGCCATGCCGAAGTTTGCCCTGCGCTATCCCTACTTCATCATCATGGTCTGCTCTGGTGGTGCCGTCGTCGGCGTCACCAACATCGACGGCATGCCGGTGGATCTGTTCCCCCAGATCGATATCCCCGTGGTCGTCGTCGCAACCTTCTACTCCGGCATGCCGCCGCAGCAGATCGAAGCCGACATCACCGACACCTTCGAGCGCTTCTTCACGCTGGGCAGCAACATCGACCACATCGAGTCGCGCTCGCTGACCGGCGTCAGCCTCATCAAGATTTACTTCAAGCCCGGCACCGATCCAAATGCCGCGCTCAGCAACATCGCCAATCTTGCCATGGCCGATCTGCGCCGATTGCCCCCGGGCACGCTGCCGCCGGTGGTGCTCGGCATGGACGCATCCAGCCAGCCCGTCTGCCTGGTGACGCTGAAAGGCGAAGGGCTGAACGAGACCCAACTGAAAGATCTGGCGCAGTTCCAGGTGCGCAATCAGATTGCGAATGTTCCCGGAGCCTCGGTGCCGCAGCCCTTCGGCGGACGCTATCGCCAGATCATGGTCTACGTCGACCCGTTGAAGCTGGAAGCGCACAACATGAGCCTGATGGACGTGGTTCACGGCGTGAATGAGTCCAATCTCGATTCTGCCCGCCGGCGACGTGCGCATCGGCACCAAGGATTACAACATCTACGCCAACAGCCAGGTACCCACGCGCGCAGCAGATCAACGATCTGCCGCTGAAGTCGGTCGGCAATGCCTCCGTTATGGTGCGCGATATCGGCCAGGCAGAAGACGCGGGAGCGATCCAGACCAACATCGTGCGCATCGACGGCCAGCAGTCGGTATACGTTCCCGTGTTGAAGCAGGGCGGGCGACAGCAACACCATCACCATCGTCAACGGCATGAAGACCGCCATCAAGAGCCTGGTCGATATCCCGCCCAGCTCAAGACCGCCGTGGTCTTCGACCAATCCGTCTTCGTCAAAGCCGCGCATCAAGAATCTCATCAAGGAAGCCAGGATCGGCCTGGTGCTCACCGGCATCATGATTCTGTTGTTTCTCGGGAAGCCTGCGCGCCACCTTCGCGGTGCTGCTTTCGATCCCACTGTCCGCGCTCCTGCCTGCCTGCTGATCATGAACGCCATCGGCGGCTCCATCAACACCATGCTGCTGGGCGGCCTGGCGCTGGCATTTTCGCGCCTCATCGATAACTCGGTCGTCGTGCTCGAAAACATCTTCCGCTATCATGGAGATGGGCGAGCCGCCCGAGAGCAGCAGCGGAAAAGGCGGCAGGAAGTATCGCTCGCCGTCCTCGCCGCCACCGTCGACCACCTCGATCGTTTTCTTCCCGGTCATCCTTCTTACCGGAGTCAGCAGATATCTCTTCACGACCTGGCCCTGGGCGTGGTGCTTTCGCATCTTCGCCTCCTACATCTTCGCCATGACGGTAGTGCCGCTCTACTGCGCCAAGTTCATCACATCACCACGAAGAGCATGGCGAGCTCCGAGCGGGGCGAAAAGCCTTCATTCTTCCAGCGCATCGTGGAAGTTCAACCACTACTTCCACCGCATGCTGAACTGGTACGAAGTGCTCGGTTAATCGCAGCCTGCGGCGTCCCGGCTTAACCGCCGCTGGTCATTCTCGGCGGCATCGCGCTCATTCTCCTCGGCTCATTCCCGTTCCTCGGCCGCTCTTACTTCCCGCGCACCGATCCCGGCCAGTTTGTCATCAACGTCAAGATGTCCCAGCGGCACGCGCATCGAGACTGAGCAACCAATACATCGCCCAGGTGGAGAGACGAAATCCGCAGACGTCATCCCTGCAAACGACCTGGACATGATCGTGTCCAACATCGGCATCACGCCCGACCTTTCCGCGATCTACACCAGCAACTCCGCCATGGACACGGCTTTTGTCCAGGTCAGCCTCAAGGAGGATCACACGCGTCGGAAGCTACGCAATACATGGAGCGGGTTCGTCGCAGGCTCGCGTCTGACATGCCTGAGCTGACAACCTACTTCCAGGCAGGCGGACTCGTTGACTCCGTCATCAACCAGGGCCTGCCTGCGCCTATCGACATTCAGGTCAGCGGCAACGACATGCGAGCAGTCCTTCGCCATTGCGCAGCAGATAGCGAGGCAAGTCAAGGGACTCAAGAACGTCAGCGACGTCTTCATCCCCCAGGACCTCAAATATCCCGGGCCTGGAGCTCAACATCGACCGCGAGCGCGCCAGCCTCATCGGCCTATCGCCAAAAGAAGTCGTGGACAACGTCATCACCGCCATGACCTCGAACGGCATGATCGCGCCCAGCTACTGGATCGATCCCGAAGACCGGCAACAACTACATGCTCACCGTGCAGTACTTCGAACGGAAGATTCCAGCACATGAGCATGGAAGACTTCCAGGCAGATTCCGCTGCGCGCCGCCAAGGCTGACAGAACTACACGCCGCTGCAATCGGTAGCCGATCATCAAGCAGATCAACACGCCCACAGAAGTCGACCACTACCAGATACGCCGCGTCATCGACGTGTACGTGCATGCCCTTCGCACAGAAACACTGGTGGGCGTCAACCGCGATGTAAACAAGATCATCCGGAACATGCGAGACGCCGAAAAATATCCGCATCACGGTTCGCGGAGCGGTCGTCAAGCATGAATCAGTCCTTCGCCCGCTTCGCCATTGGTCTGATCCTCGCGATCGTGCTCGTCTATCTCATTCTGATGGCGCAGTTCACTTCGTTCATCGATCCGTTCATCATTCTCATGGCCGTCCCTCCGGGCCTGGCAGGCGTGGTGCTCATACTGCTGCTCACCGGCAGCACCTTGAACATCATGTCGCTCATGGGCGTCATCATGATGACCGGCATCGTCGTCTCGAACAGTATTCTGATCGTCGAGTTCGCCGGCATCCTGCATGAGCAGGGCGCCACGCTTCTCGAAGCCGTCGTCCAGTCCTGCAAGATCCGCATGCGGCCTATCCTGATGACGTCTTTAGCCACGCTGCTCGGCATGATGCCGCTGGCTCTTGGACTGGAGGCCGGCAGCGAACAGTATGCGCCGCTTGCCCGCGCCATCATCGGCGGACTGGCCGTTTCGGTCGTGGTCACCGTTTTCCTGGTTCCCGCCGTGTATCTGTTCATTCACGGACGACGCGAGAGCGGCGCCACAGCGGAGGTGGCATAGCCATGCGACTCAGAATGACAATGCTCTTCCGCTTCATAATCGTCGCGATCCTCATCGCACCCTGCGCGCAGGCGCAGGTGGCAACGCCGGCCACGTCCTCCACTGCACCCGGCCCGCAACTCACCCGCGACGACGCCGAGCGCATGGCGCTCGCGAACAATCCGCGTACGAGCGTGAGCCATCTGCTCGCGCTCGCGCAGCACCAGGTCGTGCGTCAGGCTCGTTCGGCAGAGCTGCCGCAGCTCGAAGGCAGTCTCACGGCCCAGGGTGCCAATGACGCCAGCCGCGTCTCTTCCGGCTCGCTCTCCGCATCGCGGCTCTTCACCCGTGCCGGCGCGGGCATCAACTTCTCCCAGCTCATCACCGACTTCGGTCGCACCGGCAATCTCGTCGCCTCGGCCAGGCTGCAGGAGCATGCTCAGCTGGCTAACGAACTCGCCACCCGCGAAGACGTCGTCCTCATCGCCGACCAGGCCTTCTACAACGCGCTCCAGGCGCAGGCGCTGCTCAGCGTGGCGCAGCAGACCGTCGCACTCCGGCAGACCACGCAGAGCCAGGTCAACCAACTCACGCAGAACAAACTGCGCTCCACACTCGACCTCACCTTCGCGAACGTAAACCTGTCACAGGCACAGTTGCTGCAGCTCGACGCAGAGAACAACGTCGATGCCGCAATGGCTGCGCTCGACGAGGTTCTCGGTCTGGACCATCCGGTAAAGTACACCCTGGTGGATGCGTCAAAGACCAATCCGCCGCCTCCTCCGGACGAGCAGACACTCATCGATCTGGCGGTGAAGCAGCGGCCGGATTTGCAGTCTCTGGACCTCACGCGCCAGTCACAGGAGCAGCTCAGCCGTGCGCAGCGCGACCAGATGCTTCCCACGCTCTCCGCCATCGGGACGGTAGGCACAACACCAATCCGTAACGATCAGTATTACGTTTCCAGTTGGGACGGCGCCATCGCCGGAAACCTGCGCATTCCCCTCTTCAACGGCTTTCTTTACTCGGCCCAGGCAAAGGAATCCCGGCTGCGCGCGGAAGCGACCGCGCAGCGGACGCGCGAGCTTAAGAACGTAATCGTGCGCGACGTCCAGACGGCATGGCTCGACGCCAACAATGCATTTCGCCGCCTCGCCGTCACCGCGCAGCTGCTCGATCAGGCGAACCAGAGCCTCGTCCTCGCGCAAACGCGCTACAAACTCGGCCTCTCGTCCATAGTCGAGCTGAGTCAGGCGCAACTGCAACAGACCCAGGCGGAGATCACAAACACCAACGCACAGTACCAATACCGGCTTACCCTCGCCGCGCTGAACTTCCAGACCGGCGTACAGCCGTAGCGGCTATCATGCCGGCAGCGGCGGCACCGCGATTCCCTCTTCCGCATAAACTGCGCGGTTCGCAATCGCCGCGCCAATCGCGGAGCCGTAGCCCACACGCGCGTTCGCTACCGGCTGCCGCTTCGCGCGCACGCATTCAATGAACGCGCGGCACGCCGTCAGCGTCGGGTCTTCTGTCACCGTCACGGGAAGCTTTTCGCCCGGTCCGCGATACGGCATTTCGCCCTTGGTCGAATAAGACGCCCCGGTTACGATGCCGTGCGTCGCCACTTCCGCGCCCGTCACCACCGGTTTCGTATGCTTCTTCGGCTCGTAATAAAGCGTCGCGTCCTCGATCGTGATCGCCACGCTGCCTTCCGTGCCATACACCCACAGCTCGTTGCCCATCTTCGCGTTGTCCGTAATCGAGCTGAACATCAGCCGCCGCCCGCCGGGATAGCTGAACACCGCCTGCACGTTGTCTCCCACCGTGCGCCCGTCATGGTAGCGCACGATGCTGGTCATGCCGGTAGCGCGCTCCGGGATCGCATCGAAGATCCAGTTCGCGATGTCGATGTGATGCGAGCCAAGCTCCGTCACCAGCCCGCCGGAGGTTTCGCGATACAGCCGCCAGTTGATCAGGTGCTCCAGCGTGCCGCCGGGATCGGGGCTCGGCACCGCGCGGCGCCAGTTATTGTTGCGGTGCCAGTACGCGTATACGTGCGTCGGCTCGCCGATCTTGCCCTTTCTGATCTCCTCCACCGCCGCGCGCACCCACGGCGCGTATCTATATTGATGGCCGATCTGGAAGAGCGCGCCGGGCTGGCTGGCCGCCTTGTAGATCTCCGCGCACTGCTCCGGCGTAAATCCCAGCGCCTTCTCGCCGTACACCGGCCGTCCGGTCTTCAGCGCGGCCAGCACGTGCTCGGCGTGATGGGCCAGCGGCGTCGCGATGTAGATCGCGTCCAGGTCCTTGCGCCCCAGCAGCTCGCCATACTCCTTCGTATGCGGGACCTCGTTGCCCACCAGCCGATTCACCTGCGCATACCGGGGTTCGTAAATATCGCACACCGCCGCGATCCGCACGCCAGGTACATGTAGCAACTGCCGTATCAATTCCTGCCCGCGGCTCCCCGGTCCAATCACCCCGACGCGCAGTTCATCGGCATGCGGCGTCTCCGCCAGCCCGCGCATGCCATCCAGCCCCATCGCCAGCCACGCCGCGGAAGCCCCACCCAGCAACTCTCGTCGATTCACTCCGTCTGCTCCTTCGTCTCACTACTTCCCAATGTCTGTCCGGGCCACCGGTATCTCTCCTTCGTCCCGCCAGGGAGCACGACCAGCGCCGCATCCGCCTGCGGCAGCGAGCGCATCAACCGCTTCCGCCCGGCAGCTTCCAGCACAAACATTGCATTCGACAGCGCATCGCTATCCGTCGCCGAAGGCGCAATCACGGTCGCCTGCACGCGCCCCTCCACCGGCTTCAGTGTCCTCGGGTCCATGATGTGGCAGTACATATGACCGCGCACGATGAAGTGCTTCTCCGAACAGTTCGCCGTCGAAAGCGACGTATCGCGCAGCACGACAGTCGAAATCACCGATCCCGCATCTCCGTCGCCGGGGACCTTCACCTTCCATCCCGGCGCGTCGGGTGGCGCGCCAACTCCATAGATCGTGCTTGAGCCCGCCGAGAGCAGCGCCGCATGCACGCCATCTTCACGCAGCGCCTTCACCGCCGCGTCGACCGCAAAGCCCTTGCCGATGCCGCCGGGATCAAGCTCCACACCCGGCGCGGTGAAGCGCACTGTGCGGGTCCGCGCATCGAGCATCACACGCCGCCATCCCGTCTCCGCGCGCACCTCGGCCAAATCCGCGGCGGTCGGCACGTGACCTGTGCTGCGGAAGAATCCCCACGCCTTCATCAGCTTGCCGACCGTGATATCGAAGGCGCCGTCGGAGCGCGCGCTCCATGCAAGCGACGCCTGCAGGAAGCGAAACGTCTCCGGATCGGTCGTCACCGCACGCGCTGCGGCTTCGTGGTTGATGCGCGAGAGCTCGCTGTCCGGCTTGTAGTTGCTGAGCAGCGCATCGAGCTGGTCCACAACCTCGAAGACCCGCTCCGCCTCGCGGTCCGCTGCTGCCGCATCGGCCGCATAAATATAGAGCGTGAAGTCGGTTCCCATCGCAGGATGCACGCGGGAAAAGAGCTGTTCGGCAGCGGAGCATCTAGACGCGAGGAGCGCCAGGACAAAGACCGCGGACCATACTCGCACATTCACCCGATAGCTGACTTGCTGAGTCGCCGACTCGCTCCACCTATAGATACGCGCTCATCTTCGCCGCCATCGCTTCTTCGAGCGTGATGCGCCGCTTCGCGTGAAACGCGAGATTCGCCATGTGTACCGCAAGCGCCGATTTGTAACCGATATCGACCGACGCATTCGGCGTCTTGCGATCGCGAATGCATTCGAACCAGTTCGCCATGTGATCGGTGTTCTTCGATTCGCCTTTCTCCACCGTGGCATCCGGATTGTTCATCTTCTCCGGCATATAGGAGATCGAGGATACCGAGCGCCCCGTCACCATGTCGTTCGATCCCGACACATGCTGGATCGTTCCCTTGTCGCCCAGGATGTGCTCGCCCAGCCCGTATCGGCTGTTGCTGAAGGTCGATTGCCAGTTCACCAGCATGTCCGGATATTCGAGCGACACCATGATCGTGTCCGGAACCTGGCGCCGGTCCTTCTCCGAAAAAATCCCGCCGGTCATCGTCGAAGCCTTCGGCACACCGAGATCGAGCGCTGTGATGATCCACGCGATCTGGTGCACCATGTTCTCCGCCACATTGCCGCCGGAAAACTCCCAGAACAACCGCCAGTTGATGTACTTGAAACCGTCGAACTGCGGCTCCTTGCGGCCGTCGAGAAACAGCTTCCAGTTCACATGATCGGGATTGCAGTCCGAAGGCACCGGCCGCACCCACTGCCCTTTGCCGATCGGCGTGTTGCGGCTCATCCACGCATCCACACTGCACACCTTGCCCAGCTTGCCGTCGCGAATCCATCGCACCGCGTCCTTCAGTTCGCCGGAGCTCTCATGCTGCAGCCCGATCTGCACCACCTGCTTCGACCCCGCGGCCGCCTTCTTGCACTCCACCGCGCCCGGAATATCCCACGTCATCGTCTTTTCCGAGTAGAGGTCCTTGCCCGCCTGCAGCGCCGCTACAAAATACTTCGTGTGCAGGTGCAGCGGCGTCGCGTTGATCACCGCGTCGACGTCCTTGTTCTCCAGCAGTCGCATCGGATCGTCATAGGTCTGAATGTTCGGGAACATGTGCTTCGTCATGTCCCGCCGCCGGCTATAGGTATCCGCAACCGCGACCAGTTCCACGTTCGGCTGCGCCAGCGCGTTCTTCAGATCCTCCATGCCGCGATCGCCCGCGCCAATCAGCGCAATGCGAATGCGATCATTCGCCCCCAGCGCGCGCGCCGTCGGCAGCGCCGCCGCCAATGCCAACCCCTTGCCTGCCTGCCCCAGAAACTCCCGCCGTGTCGTCATCTACTCGCTCCCTCTTCCCTGTTCCTTATTCCTTAACAATGCACACCTGCCCCGGCCAGCACCTTCTTCAAACCCGCCATGCTCACGCGCGTCGAGGCCTCGGGCGTCCCGGCGCCGCGCCAGTGCGTCTCCAGACTGATCGCGTAGTGATACTTCATCTTCAGAAAAGCCCGAATCTGTCCCGGCCAGTCCACATACGCCATCGCCTACCGGGGCCCAGCTGTGCTTGCCGTCGCCCTTCTCCACCACGTCCTTCGCATGGCAATGCCCAATGCGCGACTTCGGCAGCAGATCAAATCCCTTGCTGTACGGATACTCCCCCGCCGCCGCCGCATTGCCCGGGTCCCAGTTCAGCATGAAATTCTTATTCGTAACCGCTGCAAGTGTCCTTTTCGACTCCGCGCCCGTCGCCGTGTTGCAGCTCATCTCGTTTTCCAGCAGAAGAATCATGCCATCCTTCTCGCATCGCGCCGCGGCCTCGCGCAGCTTTTTGTCCATCGCCGCGCGATACGGTTTCTGGTCGTCCAGCCGCCAGAAGTCAAAGCAACGGATGCGGTCTGTCTGAAATGCCTTCGCCAGTTGAATGCAGCGCTCCAGCAGCCTGTCCTGCGCGGTCATATCGAAGTCCGCATGGAACTGGTCGCGCTTCTCACTCAGCTTCGACAGTGGCGCTCCCGGCCAGTCCGTCTTGAACAGCGGACTCGCGATGTCGGTCACGCGCAGCCGGTGCTCTTCCAGGATCTTCCGCGCGTCATCCACTTCCTTCGCATTCAGATCGGTGATGTTCTTGTTCCACATCCCGCGCAGCTCAATCCAGCTCAGCCCAAAGTCCTTCGCCGCAATCGAGCATGCCTTCTCAAAATCCTGCGTGATCTCGTCGTTGATCACCGCCAACCGGAACGGGCACCCGCTCATACCCGCACCCCCAGTGACTCCAGATACTGCTTGCTCATCCGCGCGCTCTCCTCCGGTGATCGCGTCGATCCCGGCCGCTCCCCATCCAGTTCCACAATGCCCCAGCCGCGGAAGTGCGTCTCCTTCAGCGCCGCCAGCAGCGCCTTGAAGTCCACCCGCCCCTGCCCAAGTTCCGCAAATTGGTAATCGCTACGAGTACCTGTAGACGGCTTGGTGTCCTTGAGGTGCATGAACAGCAGAGCGCCTCCCGATACTTCCGCACCGCCGCCGCCGGATCGCCGCCGCCCTGCAGATAATGCGCCACGTCCAGTTCCAGCTTCACGTACTTCGGATCGGCCGCATCCATGATCGCGTCGGTGGCCTCCGGTGCCTGCCCGATGGTGTTCATATGGTTGTGAAATCCGCGTCTGGATGCCGAACTCCGCGCGCGCGCTTGCCGACTTCCGTCAGCAGATAGCCCTGCCGCTTGTAGTCCGCCGCGGTCCACTTCGCCGGCCCGCCCTTCGGATTCCCCGCGCCGATCACCTGCAGATACTTCCCGCCGGCCGCATGCAGATACTTCGCGTGCGCGGTGTGCTCCTCCAGCATTTCTTTCTCTTTTGCCGGATCAAGCTGCGTGCCCCCGCTCGACAGCGCCACAAACACCAGCTTGTGTTGGCTCAGCGCCGCCTCCAGCGTCTTCGGATCGGGATGCTCCTTCAGCACGTTCGCGCGCAACTGGATCCCCGGATATCCCACAGCCGCGATCTGCTGGATGGCCTCGTCATCGCGTCCATCCCAGGTGATCGACGCGTATCCCACGCGTAGCAGCCACTCGCCGCGATCTACCGGCGTATCGAACAGCGACAAATCCATCGCCGGATACAGCCGCGCTGGCCCCGCCAGCGCCGCTTCCGCTTTCTGCAACAGCGGCGAGCACATACTCGCCGCGCCCGCCGTCGCCAGCCCTGCCAGCAACCGCCGTCGCGTTACCTCCATTAAGCCCTCCAGCTCTTCACGTCAAACATCTTCAGGTAAACGATTCCCAACGCGCCCATCCTACACCTCCGAGCGAGTCATCAAGTCAGCCACGGTTTCCTCACCCGCGTCGTTCCGAGCGAAGCGAAGAACCTGCATTTCGCCTGCATCATCACGAATGCGGATCCCTGTTCCCTCTTCCCCCATCCCTGGCCTAGAACTCCAGCGTCGCGGCAAATTGCAACGCCCGCGGCGCATATCCCGAAGCAGTGCCCGTCACCTGGCCAAAGTTCGTGCTCGTCAGGCTTACGCCCGGGTTCGCAAAGTTAGGATGGTTCAACGCATTGAACGCCTCCGCACGCACCTTCAGCGCCAGTTGCTCGTGCAGCGTAATCGTGCGCTGCAGCGATGCATCGAAGGTCGCAAGTCCCGGCCCGTAATATCCATTCTTCGGCGTGTTACCGTAGGCCGCGGTCGTCGGCTGCACAAACGCGCTTGTGTCAAACCAGTGCGACGACGGCCCGATCGAGCCCAGCCTGTGGAATCGCGCCACCTGGTTCGGCACCTGCGTGTTGTTCGGCGCATTCAGGCTGCTCGCGCTTGCGGTCAGGAAGAGCGGCATGCCTGTATCGGCGCTCCACAGCGCGCTCGCCTGCCAGCCGCCCAGCGCTGCCGCGGCCACGCCGTTCTGCAGCCACGGCTTGTTCTTTCCGAACGGCAGTTCATAGATCACACTCTGGCTGTAGGTCACGCGCCGGTCCCAGTTCAGCGGCGCATAATCACGCCGCGGATCGAGATAGAAGTTAAATCCCGCAAGTCCGGTAGTCGACGACACGTAGCCCATCGCCTTCTGGAAGGCCAGCCCGCTCGTCCAGCTCAGCCCTCTCTGGAAGCGCCGTGTCACCTTCGCCTGCAGCCCGTTGTAGTTGCTGTTGGTGCCCCACGCCATGATGTTGGTCGTCGCCGTGCGGCCGAACGTCGCATATTCCGGCTGTCCGTTTTTGCCTGCGCCTGCCACCACGCCCGCATTGATGTTGTAATACGCGGGAACGTGCCTGCCCTGGTTACCAACATAGGAAATGTCCGCCACCCACCCGTGGCCAAAATCCTGCTGCAGCGCCACGTTGTAGCTCATCACGTACGGGTCTTTGTAGTTCGGGTTCACAATGTTCCATGCAGAAGAGGTGGGCGCATTGGGAATAATTCCGTTCGCCGGAATCGTGGGCTGGGGCGCCGCGGGAAATCCATTCTCCAGCGTTGCAACCGAGCCGTCCGTGCGCACCGCAGGCTGATAGCTGCTCGGCGAGTTGAACGAAATATTCTGCCGCACCGGATAGTTGAACGCATAGTTGTTGTCCTGGAAGGGCGTGTGGCTGATGCCGAATCCGGCGCGCACCACCGTGCGCGAGCTCGCGCGATACGCCGCCCCCACTCGGGGCTCAAAGTTCGCCCACCGCACCGGCAGACCCAGGTCGTTCGGCACCGCGCCATATCCGGAAACATGCAGCGTATTGTCGGACGGATGGTATTGAGAAAATCCGCCCTTGCGATCCGGGTTCGCCGGCGGATAAAACTCCCAGCGCAGGCCGTAGGTCAGTGTCAGCTTGTGCGTCGCCTGCCACGTGTCCTGCGCGTAGCCAAAGAACAGCGACTGCCGCCATGACCCTGATCCCACATTCACGTCGCGCCCCACCGAATTCGGCACATCCAGCAGGAAACTCGCAAAGTCATTCCCAAAGCTCGTCTTCTGGTCCGAAGCGTTCAGCCCGGTCTGCCCCTCGGCATAGTTAAAGATGCCGCGCGGCGAAAACGTCTGCCCCTGTGTCAGGTTGTCGCGCACGCGACGGTATTCAAATCCGAATTTGAGCGAATGATTGCCCAGGATGTAGTTCCAGTTGTTCGCCGCGTCGATGTTGCTCTCCCCGCGGTCCCACGGAATGCTCGCGCTGTAGCCCACTAGCGGGCTCGCGTATCCCGGGATATTGATCGAGCTCAGTCCGCTCGTGAACGCGCTCACGTTCACGCCCGGAATCCCGATCGCCGTCGAAGCAGTGCTGCCGTAGTCGGTCTGCCGCGCCGTGTTGAGGTAGTGGTTCACGCCCACGCGCACGTCCGTCACCAGCCGCGGCGAAAATACATGCGTGTACTCGCCCGCCGTGTTAAATGTCGTGTTCGTTCCCTTTCCCTGGAAGCCGCCGCCCGCCGGGCCGCCCGCCGCGCCGAACGCCGGCTCCTGAAAGGTCGTCACTCGCTGCCAGCTATAGCGAAAGGCCAGATGGTCCTCCGCGCGAATCGCTGGTCCACCTTCACGTCGAAGCCGGTTGAGTCCTGGTTGAATCCCAGGTTCTCCTGGAAGTTGTTGTTCGTCCCCGCGCCGGGAACGTTCGGCAGCGGCACCAGCTTCAGAATCGAAGTCGCCACCGGGCTGAAGCGCGTCGGCGAGATCTGGTTGCCCGCAAACGGCTGCCGCCCCGTCCCGTCCGCACTGCCCGTCGCAGGATCGTAAATCGTCGTCGGGCTCGCACTCAGGTCTCCGTTGCGAAAAGCCGCCGTCGGCACCGTGAACTGGTTGAAGGCGCTCGAGTGGCTGGTGTAGCGCAGAAAATCGCCGAAAAAGAAGGTGCGGTCCTTGATGATCGGCCCGCCGATCGTCGCGCCGAAATAGTTGTTCGTGAAGCGCGGGAACTTCCCGGTGTTGTTAAAGTAGCTGCGCGCTCCCGTCGCGCTTACCCCGTTGAACTCGTAGGCCGACCCGTGGAACAGGTTCGTTCCCGACTTCAGCACCACGTTGGTCACCGCGCCCGCTGCCCGGCCGAACTCCGGCGCGTAGTTGCTCGTCTCCACATCCACCGTCTGGATCGCCGCTGCCGGCGGAATATACACCTGCAGGAGTCCTGTGCGCTCGTTGTCGTCAATGCCTTCCAGCTGCAGATTGTTCGAAAGCTCCGACTGGCCGTTCACCTGGAAAGACTGCGAGTTCTGCGCGTTGAAGAACGTGGAGTGGTCATAGATCGGCGCGCTCACCCCCGGCACCAGCGACTCCAGCGCCTGGAAATTGCGCTTGTTGCCCACCGGCAGGTCGCTCACCTGCTTGGTTTCGATCTGTGCGCTCACGTCCGCGCGGTCCGTCTGCAGCGTCGGCGCCAGGTCGTTCACCGTCACCGTCTCGGAAGCGCTTCCCGTCTTCAACTGCACATCCGTGCGGTTGGTCGTATTCACCGTCGCGGCCACGCCCTGCATCTCCGAGGCGGAAAAGCCCTGATCGGTCACTTTGATCGAATACACCCCCGGCGGCAGCAGGGTGAATTCATAGTTGCCGCTGTCGTTCGTCTGGCGCGTATAAGTCTGCCCCGTGCTCTTATCCGTAATCGACACTGTTGCATGACCCAGGGCCGCTCCGGTCGGGTCCGTGACCGTTCCCACCAGCGTGGCGGTCGTCGCCTGCGCGCCCGCCCTGAGACCGCCCCCCACCATGCCGGCCCCCATCAGGCCGATGAAGACCACCGCGATACATCCGGCAGTCCTCCACAGACCGCCCCCTGCAACTTTCCCTGCCTGCATTCCAGGTCTCCTCTAAAAGAACTTCGTAAAACAATTTCCTGATGCGGAATTCGGCCCTGTCTCGTTTCGGTTGCGGTCAGACTCTCCGTCTGCGCACGCATCGCACCCTACTCTTCAAGAACTTTCCACGTCAAGTGGCCTGACAGGTTTGTTCCAATTGAGGCACAATCGGGACCATGCAGCGATCCATGCCGGCGACTCTTTGTTTCCTGCGCAAATCGCGTCCAAAACGCACCCGAACCCGTCCCATATGCACTTGAAATGACGCCGAAACGACATTTCGATTCCCCCGGCGGCTCCCCGCCCGACGCGTCCGGCGCCGCGGACTGTGGCAGCATAGGGAGCGTGGCGCTTGAACCCATCGTCAGCCAGCGGCTCTATCAGCAGGTTGCTGACAGCATCCGCAAACAAATCCAGAGCGGCGTCATGCAGCCGGGTTCACGCCTTCCTTCGGAAAAACTTCTCGCGCAGCAGCTCGGCGTCAGCCGTCCCACCGTGCGCGAGGCCATGATTGCCCTCGAGATCGCGGGATTGGTCGAGATCCGTACTGGATCGGGCTCCTACGTCCGCCAGCGCGATACACCCGCCGCGCCCTCGGTCGACACCGGCCCCGGACCCATCGAACTGCTGCACGCGCGCATCCTCATCGAAGGCGAAATCGCTGCCGAAGCCGCGCTGCGCGCCACTCCCGAGGATCTGGAAGCCATCGCCGGCACGCTCCGCGAAATGGAGTTCGTCATCGCTCGCGGGGAGCACAGCCGCAGCGCCGATCAGGACTTCCACGTCGCAATCGCGCGCGCCTCAGGCAACGATGTGCTTGCCTCCATCGTCGGCGAGCTGTGGGCCGGCATGTTTTCCCCGCTCTTTCATAAGTTCAGCGAACGCACACGCCTCGTTCGCCGCCAGGACGCTGCGCTCGAAGAGCACGGCGCCATCTACGCTGCCCTGCGCACCCACGACGCGCTCGGTGCGCGCGCCGCCATGCGCCAGCATCTGATGCAGGTACAGGCCGTCCTCGCCGATGCCGAGCTCTCCAGGGACTGATCCGTGCATCCAGGATCCGTGCATCCAGGATTTGTGCATCCAGGATTTGTGCATCCAAGACTTGTGCGGAAAAACTATTTCAAGACCCTCATTTGCGCACGTTCGGATCCTCAAAGTATGCCTTTTTCGCCACACTTATTCCCCCGGTTGACGTCTGGTTGTCAGGCAGATTTGCCGGAGAGAAAGTAGACTACCGGGGTGCCTCTCCTCCATCCAGACCGTCTCTTCCCGCCAGATCCCCGAACCCGGGAGATCGCCCGACGCATCTTCGCGCACATTCAGGATCTCCCCATCCTCAGCCCGCACGGACACACCGAGGCAAGCTGGTTCGCCGACGACGTTGCCTTCCCCGATCCCACCGCGCTCTTCCTTCTTCCCGACCACTACGTGCTGCGCATGCTCTATAGCCAGGGCGTCTCCATGGAGACTCTGCGCGACGGAGCCGATGACAGCAAAGCGCGGGATGTCTGGCGTCTCTTCGCGGCGAACTACCGTCTCTTTCGCGGCACGCCCACGCGCCTTTGGCTCGACTACGCATTTCAGGAGCTCTTCGGCCTCGAAACGCTGCTCTCGGCAGAGACCGCGGACCGCTACTGGGACACGATCTCCCAGAAGCTGGCGGAGAGCAGCTTCCGCCCGCGCGCGCTCTATGATCGCTTTCGCATCGAGGCCATTGCCACGACGGACAGCGCGCTCGCTGACCTGGCGGCGCATGCGGCCCTCCGTGACTCCGGCTGGAACGGCCGCGTCATTCCTACTTTCCGCCCTGACGCGGTCGTCGATCCGGAGTTTTCCGGCTTCCGCGGCAATCTGGCAAAGCTAGGTCGCATCACCGGCGAGGACACCGCGCATTGGAAGGGGTATCTCGCAGCGCTAGCGGCGCGACGCCGCTTCTTCATCCAGCATGGCGCCACCGCTACCGATCACGGGCACCCCACCGCCGCCACCGCCAATCTCTCAAAGACAGAAGCGGAGGCGCTGTTCGCCCGCGTGACGCGGACCGACGAACCGAACCCCGCCGATGCCGAGCTCTTCCGCGCGCAGATGCTCACCGAGATGGCGCGCATGAGCGTGGAAGATGGACTCGTGATGCAGCTGCACGTCGGCAGCTTCCGCAACTACAACGCATCGCTCTTCGCCCGCTGGGGACGTGATCAGGGCGCCGACATTCCCACCCCCACCAACTTTGTGCAGGCGCTGCATCCGCTGCTGGCTCGCTACGGCAATGAGCCGGGCTTCCACCTGATCCTGTTCACGCTCGACGAATCCACCTTCAGCCGCGAGCTGGCACCGCTGGCCGGCCACTACCCCTCAGTCATTCTGGGGCCGCCCTGGTGGTTCCTCGATAGCCCCGAGGGCATGCTGCGCTTCCGCCAGCACGTAACCGAAACTGCGGGTTTCTACAACACCGCCGGCTTCAACGACGATACTCGCGCCTTCCTCTCGATTCCGGGAAGGCACGACATGGCGCGCCGCATGGATGCAGCCTATCTCGCGACGCTCGTTGCCGATCATCGGCTCAATGAGGATGAGGCGGCCGAGGTGGCCTGCGATCTCACCGGACCGCTGGTCCGCCGGGCCTACAAGCTGGAGAAGTGAAAAACAACTGGGGGAGGAAGAGCCCTGGGCCTATTTGTAGGTTGCGTTGGTGCGCAGCAGTTCATCGCGGTGAGCGGAGAAATCGGTCGTCGAGCCGAATGCGACCTCGCCCAAAGGGTTGGCTTTCATGGCTGCTTCCACGGCTGCCTGCACCTTGTCCAGACCTTCTGCGTTCGGCGTGACGTAGACAATCAAAAACGTGCCCGGCCCTTCGGTGTGAACCGCAGCCACATCGATCTCGTACTCGGCGATCGTGCCGTCTGCAAGTTGTTTTTCAAGCAGCGGCACAACCAGGCCTTTGCTCAGCATCTCCACCGCCTCCTCTGGAGCGTCCGCCTTCAGCTTGTAGGCCGCGACACGGGTGTATCCATTTTTGATCGAGCCGGAGTGCCAGTTGTAGTAACGGCTCACGTAAAGTTCATCCCAATGCCTGGTCGCGCTCGCCAGCACGGGAGACGTTGTGCTGCCGCTCTGATAGAACTGCTGCAACACATTCATCAGCCCGGCCTGCGAAGTTGCGCACCACCATTGATCGTTGGTCTCGCCCTTTACGGAGTGGATCAGCGTCATGTCGGTGCCGAAGCCCACGATCGTGCCGCTCGCTAATGCCTTCTCAAGCACCGGCCGGTCCGCTTCGTCCGCCTTTGCCATGTCAGCCCACTGCGCGCGGGGAATGTCCCAGTTGCCGATGTAGCAGTACATCGGTGGTTTCTCTTTCACTTCGGAAGACTGGGCCTTCGCGAATCCAGACATTGCGGCAGCCATTCCCAGAACACAGAGCCCCGAAAAAAATATGCCCCTGTTTGCTTTCATTTGGTCGTTCCTCTTTCTCTTACAGCCAGGATTCGATACCGCTTCCTGGGCGCGCGTAAGTGTATAGGCGGCTTCGCAGTCTTTGGCAGCAATCAACGGTAACCGGCTGGACTGCGTTGTTCTCGCAGAAGTCACGCACTCCACGCGCAAACGCCGGCCACCGTTTCAGCAGTTTGGCCGCGCCTGAGTAAGATGGCTCCGAAGGCTGCGGGCGGCCCAGAGAGCAAGCCCGGGAGAGAGCGGTGAGGAGATTCGATTGAACAATGCCCTAGAGTCCAGCGACGCGGAACATGCAAACCAGACCCGGCCCGAGCGCTCGCACATCCGCTGGACCGTCTGCGCCATGCTCTTCGCCGCGACCTCCATCAACTACATGGACCGCCAGGTGCTCTCCATCCTCGCGCCCACCCTGCAGCACTCCATCGGCTGGACCGAGCAGCAGTACGGCTACATCGTCGGCGCGTTCCAGTTTGCGTACGCACTGGGGCTCATCGTCGCCGGGCGCATGGTGGACAAGCTCGGCACGCGCGTGGGCTACGCCATCGTCATGGCCATATGGAGCGCCGCTGCCATGGCCCACTCGCTGGTGCGCTCGGCCTTTGGCTTCGGCATAGCGCGCTTCTTTCTCGGCCTGGGCGAGAGCGGAAACTTCCCCGCCGCCGTTAAGGCCACCGCCGAATGGTTTCCTCAGAAGGAGCGCTCGCTCGCCACCGGCATCTTCAACTCCGGCTCGAACGTCGGCGCCATCCTCGCCCCTGCCACCATCCCGTGGATCACGCTGCACTACGGCTGGCGTCCTGCGTTCCTGGCCACCGGCACCTTCAGCCTGCTCTGGATCGTCTGGTGGTCGTGGAAATACCGCCGCCCACAGGAAGATCGGCGCATCTCGGCAACCGAGCTCGCGTTGATTGAGAAGGACAACGAGCCGTCCGCTCAGCCGGTGAGCGCGGAGAAGATTCCGTGGACCTCGCTTCTCCGCTATCGCCAGACCTGGGCCTTTGCCATCGCGAAGTGCCTCACCGACCCGATCTGGTACTTCTATCTCTTCTGGATGCCGAAGTTCCTCGATCACCGCTTCCACATCGGCCTCGCGCACCTCGGGCTGCCGCTCATCGTCGTCTACAACATGTCGGCCGTGGGCAGCATCGGCGGCGGCTATCTGCCCACGCTGCTGGCGCGCGGAGGCATCCGGATTCAGACCGCGCGTCTGCGCGCCATGCTGCTTTGCGCGTTGCTCGCCGTTCCGGTCTTCTATGCGGGCCACACGTTGCACTCGTGGGTCGCCGTCATCCTGCTGGGCATCGCCACCGCCGCTCACCAGGGCTGGTCGGCAAACCTCTTCACCACTGTCTCGGATATGTTTCCCAAACAGGCCGTGGGCGCCGTCGTGGGACTCGGCAGCTCAGCGGGCTCCGCCGGCGGAGTCCTGTTTGCCGCGCTCATCGGCCGCATCCTGCAGGTCACCGGCAGCTACGCTGTGCTCTTCGTCATCGCGGCCAGCGCATACCTGCTTGGATTATTTCTGATGACAAGGCTCGCGCCCGGATTGCAGCGCGCACAATTAGCTCAAAACTAAAAGGAGAATCGAGTGAGTGAAGGAAAACAGGGACCGGCATTGTTCGATCTAAGCGGCAAATGCGCCGTCGTGCTCGGAGGCACCACTGGCATCGGCAAGGCAATCAGCCTTGGACTCGCCGCCGCCGGAGCGGATGTCGTCGCCAGCGGACGCCGCATCGAGCCGCTCGAAGAGACTGCCGATGCCATCGCCGCGCTCGGCCGGCGCACGGTGCGGCAAACGGCCGACGTCGGCGACCGCGCCAGCCTCATCGCGCTGCGCGACCGCGTCTCCAAAGAACTGCGCCCCGCCGACATTCTCGTGAACTGCGCCGGCCGCATCCGCCGCGTGCCCACCCTCGAGCTTGAAGAGAGCGAATGGGAATCCATCCTGGATACAAATTTGACCGGCACCCTTCGCGGCTGCCAGGTCTTTGCGCCTCCGATGCTCGAGCGCGGCGCTGGACGCATCATCAACATCGCTTCGCTGAACAGCTTCGTCTCGTTTCACGAAGTCGCGTCCTACGCCGCCAGCAAAGCGGGCGTTGCCGCGCTCACCCGCTCGCTCGCCGTCGAGTGGTCGCGCCGCGGCGTGCTCGTCAATGCCATCGCGCCCGGCGTCTTCCGCACTGCGCTCAATCAGCAGCTTCTCGACTCCACGCCACGCGGACAGGAGTTGCTCATGCGCACGCCGCAGGGCCGCTTTGGCAAAGTCGACGAGCTGATCGGGGCCGCTGTCTTCCTCGCGTCCGAGGCTGCAAGTTATGTCACCGGCGTCGTGCTGCCCGTCGACGGCGGATTTCTCGCGTCGGGCGTGAATCAATAGCAGTATCCAAAAGATGGGAGGTGCAACGTGACAGCGCTCATCATCGTCGTTGCGATCTGCATCCTCCTTGCTCTCTCCCTCTTCTTCTGGTCAAGGCAAAGAGCCGGGTCGCGCCGCAAAGCCATTCGCCAATATGCAGACGAACACCACTTCCATTTCCTGGGCAACACGCTGCCCTCCAACCTAAGCCTGGACGGCAGCTCGTTCCGTTTTTCAAAAGCCGTATCCAGCGCATTCACCGGCAAGGGAAAGGAGAGGGAGTTCGTATTCTTCGACTGCACCATGCCCGGCGACAGGTTGAGTTACACGCAATCGACTCTCGCCATCTATCGGCTGGGCGGGGGTTATCCCGCATGCCGATTCGACCGCCAGCTTCGCGAAGAGCGCGATCGCGAGTGGACGCTGGTCTATCATGATCGGCGTGCATGGTCCGTGTCGGAGATCGATGCCCATGTTTCGTCGATTTGATCTCACTCCCGCTGTCTTGCTGATCGTCGGATTAGGACTAGGTGCACCGGCTGAAAGTGTTGCTCAACCAAAGAACGATCCGATATCGCAATTCGTCGGGACCTGGCGCGGAAACAGCAAATGTGTCGCAAAGAATACAGCCTGTCACGACGAAACTGTCGTCTACCGGATCTCGGCAGTGCCCGATCAGAGCGGAGATGTCGCGGTGAGCGCAGACAAGATTGTAGATAGCAAACCGATCAATATGGGCGCTCAGCGATTTCACTACGATCCGGATTCGCAAGCGTGGATCTGCTCAGATTCACACGGCATTTGGAGACTAAAGGTCAGTCGCGGGACGGCGGAGGGAACCCTCACCACAGCCAATGACGCGCTGTTCCGGCGCGTTGTTCTGCGCAGGCAACCTTGATCTCGATCGAACAAATGTCATGACCTGTGTGTGGCTCTGGGCGAAAACCACCGCTGCCACAATGGCGCGCCCCACGTCGTGATCGCAAGAAACGCCCCGAACAGCACCACGACGTCAATGCTCTCGCGGCCCGCGTGCGACCAGTACGCCATCGCATCCAGATTGAGCCACAGCGCAAACTCATCCAGCGTGAGCGCCGCGCCCACTCCATACGCAATCGAGAGCAGGCGGCTCATAAAGATCGAGCCCGGTGTGCCCTTCGTCCCCACCTCGGCGAGCGTGGCGTGCCCGGTGAGCAGCAGCAGCAGGATGCCCCATACCAGGTGGTGAATGTGCCGCCCGCCCATCTCCACATAGCCGAACGGACCCACATGATGCGTAATGGACAGCACCAGCAGCCGCACCGCCAGAAACGTGATGAAAAAACTCACCGAAGCAAGAAATAACCGCCGATGCGGCCGGTCTGGTATCTCCTGGTGAACGATGCGGCCGAGCTGGGTATGGTGCAGCAGAAGCAGCAGCGCCGCCGCGATGATGACAACAAAGATGAGCAGGATCCAGGCTCCGCCAATGTGCATGGACCTGAATTATGGTGCCCGCACAGCACGGACGCAATGCAATTCCCCGTTCAACGTGAGGCGAGGGCCTTGCATCTCTCGAATAAACTGGTCGGCATGGCAACGCCATCGGTCCGGTCTCCGGAGGAAGCTGGAAGAAAGCCTGGTGCTGGCAAGCGCGTCCGCGATTTCTGGCAGCGTGTCACCGAGGGCATGGAGCTGAACCAGCTCTGGTCACAGTTCCGCAAAGATGCGCACTCCAGTTATCGGATGTATTCGCAGGAGGTCGACCGCACCCGCAGCGAAGGTGTATCGCGGCGCCATCACTTCTTTGGCGTCATGGGGCAATTCTTTTGGGCGATCATCGAAAAGCTGACGCCCGCCCGTCGCGTCCTTCTCCTGATTGCGCTCGTGCTCCTCTTCTTTCCCGGCGGCGAATGGTCCTTCAACGCAAAGACCTACCACATCACGATCTCTCTCTTTGACTTTCACGTTTACGGCGGCCTGCTGATGTTTGTGCTGCTGATCCTCGAGGTCGGCGACCGCGTGGTGATGAAACGGGATCTGCAGATCGCAAAAGAGATTCAGGCGTGGCTGCTGCCCGCTGAGACGCCCTCCATTGCTGGCATCGAGGTTGCGTTCGCCACGCGACCGGCAAACACTGTGGCAGGCGACTACTACGATGTCTTTGCGCGTTCCTCCGGCGATGCCCCACAGCCCACTTTTCTTCTCGCCGTTGCCGATGTCGCCGGCAAGAGCATTCCCGCCGCCATGCTCATGGCGACTTTTCAGGCGAGCCTCAAGACGTTGAGCACCACGCCTGGTCCGCTCACCGAACTCGTCGCTCGCATGAATCGCTACGCATGCAGCAACAGCCAGATGGGCCGGCGCTTCACAACCGCCTTCATCGCCGAATATGACCCCGCTTCGCGTCGCCTGAACTATGTGAACGCGGGGCATAACAATCCCATCCTGCGCCGCCGTTCCGGCTCCATCGAACGCCTGGAAGCCGGCGGCATGCCGCTCGGAGTAATGGAGAACGCAAGCTATGACTCCGGCGAACGAGTGCTCGAGCCGGGAGACTGGCTGGCCATCTTCACTGATGGAGTTGTGGAAGCAGAAGACCTTCAGCAGCAGGAGTATGGAGAGATGCGCCTCATCTCCATCCTGCAGGCAGGCGCGGATGCAACTCCATCACTGCTCTTGAATAAAATCCTGACCGACCTGGACCGGTTTGTCGGCAATGCTCCGCAACACGACGACGTCACTTGTCTGCTGGTCCATGCTGTTTAGCTTCGCCTAACCGTGCTCGATCATCCGCCGGATGCCGCGGATCGCCTGCCGTGTCCGCTCCTCGTTTTCGATCAGCGAGAAACGCACGTAGCCGTCGCCGTGTTCGCCAAAGCCGATCCCCGGACTCACCGCCGTCTTGGCATCGCGCAGCAGCTTCTTTGCAAACTCCAGCGAGCCCATCGCGCGATATGGCTCCGGAATCCGCGCCCACACAAACATCGTCGCCTTCGGGCTCTCCACCGGCCAGCCCGCTTGATTCAGCCCGCGCACCAGCGCGTCCCGCCGCTTGCGGTAGTTTTCGCAAATCTGCGTCACACACTCCTGGGGTCCTTCGAGCGCCTGGATCGATGCCACCT
The DNA here is from genome assembly GCA_963836835.1 of uncultured Acidobacteriaceae bacterium. Lineage (GTDB taxonomy): Bacteria > Acidobacteriota > Terriglobia > Terriglobales > Acidobacteriaceae > KBS-83. The sequence goes on from CAWILE010000002.1 coordinate 216,001, forward strand.
GGATCGGTGTAAACGTGCCGTAGTCGAAGTAGCTCTTGATGCGCGTGAGCGCAGCCACCAATTCGCGATTCCCCACCATGAAGCCCACCCGCCACCCGGGCATGTTGTAGCTCTTCGACAAGGTGAAGAACTCCACCGCGATCTCCTTCGCGCCCGCAATCTCCATCACCGACGGCGCGCGATAGCCGTCGAACACCAGGTCCGCGTACGCGAAGTCGTGCAGCAGATAGATCTGCTCCGCGCGGCAGAACGCCACCACGCGCTCGAAGAAATCCCGCGTCACCACCTGTGCCGTCGGGTTCGAAGGAAAGTTGAGAATCAGAATCTTCGGCCGTGGCTTCATCGACGGCAGCTCATGCTGCAGCCGATCGAGAAACCCTGCCGGGTCGTTCATCTCCAGCGAGACCACATGCGCGCCGGCGATCGTCGGTCCATAGATGTGAATGGGGTAGCTCGGATTCGGCACTAGAATTGAATCCTGATCGTCCAGGGTCGCCAGGCAAAGATGCGCGATGCCTTCCTTCGACCCGATGGTGACGATGGCTTCTGTGTTCGGATCGAACTCAGCGCCGTAGCGTCGCCGGTACCAATCGCAGATCGCCTTGCGCAGCCGCGGAATGCCCTTTGAGAGCGAGTAGCGATGTGTGGAGTCCCGCGCGGCCGCCTCGATCAACTTCGCCACAATATGCGGCGGCGTCGCGCCGTCGGGATTCCCCATCCCAAAGTCGATGATGTCTTCGCCCCTGCGCCGCGCCTCCGCCTTCATCTCCCCCGTGGTGTTGAAGACATAAGGCGGCAGCGAGGCAAGTCGGCGAAAGGCTTCCAATCGAATTCTCCTTGCGCTCTATTGTGCCTTACTCGCAGTTTCCTGCAGCCGATCTGCTAATTACGTTGCACGAGTTCACCTCCTTCGACCAGTTTTGGCTAAACCGCGAACTCGCTGACTTGCGGACTCGCTGACATCTGAGTGGCCGAACACCCCGCTTGATAAACTCTCAGCAGACCCTTCCAAAGGCTGCGCATGTCCACCACACCCAGACAGGCTCCTCCCCTTTTCAGTCCCGCGCCCGCTCCGCGTGGCCGCAATCTCACTGCCGTATCGCTGATCGCGTTGGCCGCTATCTGCGCCATTGGCCTCGCGCTGCAGATCTATCACTTCTGGCCGTACCTGACGGACGATGGGTATATCTCGCTGCGCTACAGCCAGCGTTTGCTGGAAGGTCACGGCCTTACCTGGAACGACCTGCCTCCCGCCGTGGAAGGCTATACGAATCTGCTGTGGGTCCTGCTCTGCGCCGGTCTTGGCGCGCTCGGAATGAACCTGGAATCCGCCGCGCATCTGCTGGGCATTTCCACCACAGTGGCCGGAATTGCCGCCGTGGGCGCGCAGGTCTATCGCGATTATCCGGCAAAAATCCGGTTCATCTCCGCGTTGATCGGTTGCCTGGCGCTGTGTCTCAGCGCTCCGGTAGCCCTCTGGGCGATCGGCGGACTGGAACAGCCGCTGCTTGCGGCCCTGCTCGCATGGGCGGCCTACTTCGGAATTCGCTGGACCTCCGCCCCGAAAGGCAGCGCACGCGACGCCAACTTCATCGGTCTGCTGCTCGGGCTGGCTGTTCTGGCGCGCGCCGACGCCGCTTTATTCACCGCTCTCTTCTATGCAGGCGCCGTGCTGGCTGACGGCGTGCGAGTGCGCACACTTATCGCGCGCTCGCGCATGCTCGCCATCCCGGTCGTCACGTTCCTCGGGCAGGAACTCTTCCGCCATTTCTATTACGGCCAGTGGCTGCCGAATACCGCTTACGTGAAGGTCGCCTTCACCATCCACCGGCTGCGCACCGGCCTGCGATATGACGCGTTCGGCGTCAGATCGGAGCTGGCGTTCATCGGGCTGGCCGCGATCGGCTGCGTGGCATTGTGGATCGCGGGCAAGAAGCGCCAGGTCATCTTTCTCGTGACTGCTTCTATCGGCTGGCTGGTCTACATCGTCCTTATCGGTGGAGACATCTTCCCCGCCTATCGTCATTTCGTTCCCGCAATGGCGCTGATGGGCTTTCTTGTCGCGGGATGCGGGCTGCTCACCCTGGCCGCGCCATTCCGCTTTTCCCGGGCTCGTATCGCGATCTTTCTCGTCCTCACTCTGCTTGTGCTCACCTCTGACCTGATCCCCCCGCTCGAAACCTGGGAGCGTCCGGGAAAGCAGATCGGAATATTTCTTCACACGGCGTTTGCCGCACAGCATCCGCTGCTCGTCTCCGACGCGGCGGGAGTCGTTCCTTACGCCGCAAGAATGGAAGTCCTCGATCCGCTGGGATTGAATGATTACCACATCGCGCGCCATCCCAGCATCTATCGGGGCGAGGGCTGGGTAGGCCACGAGCTCGGCGACGGCAAGTATGTGCTGGACCAGAAGCCGGACCTCCTGCTTCTGGGAGATTTTCATAGCCAGATTGCGCTTGCCGCCGACCATCAACTGGCGGACGATCCACGTTTCGCGTCCTATTACCAGCTCATTCACTTCGACGTGGGGCCGCCCGATGCGATGCGCGCCGGCATTTACATCCGCCGCATCGAAGGACGTCTCGGCATCGTACAGACCGGGAATCGCGAAACCGTTCCCGCATACCTGGCGAAGATCGACGACGCGAACTCCGTGCGGCTGATCGATGGCCGCGCGCAGCTCCTGATCGCGCCGCATGGTTCGGCGCAATTCGATGCCATTCCCTTGAGCGCGGGCACCTGGAAGGTCACGCTGAGCGGAGCAGATGCCCCGCGGCTCACCGTGCAGCCATCGCCCGCGAGCCCCTCGTGCCCGGCGTGCACCCAGCCCGACGCCACCGGCGTGAGCGAGATCACAGTGCAGAACCCCGGCGACAAGCCTGCCGTGCTCACGGATATCAGACTCGATCGGCAGTAGCCATCACGCTTGCCCCGGAGCTCTCACGCAGACCCCGTAGCCATCACGCAGATCCCGGAGCTATCACGCAGACCCCGGAGCTATCACGCCGATCCGGGACCTATCAAGCAGATCCGGAGCGATCACGCAGATCCGGAGCGATCACGCAGACCCCGTAGCCATCACGCAGATCCCGGGGCTATCACGCCGACCCCGGAGCCATCACGCAGATCCGGAGCTATCACGCAGATCCGGGTTCGCTGCCCGACTCGGCCGGCGATTCGCTGCGCGGCTCTGCCGTCGATCGCGCGGCAGGCGACGCTTCATCGTCGGCCTGCCCAGTCTGCGGCGATTCGCTGCCCGCCGTTTCACTCTCCGGCACCGGTCCCTGCGACAGGTAATGCACGATCACCGAGATGCGGCGATTCGAAGGATCGAGCGGATCGCTGGGCACACGAAGCTGCCGGTCCGCGAAGCCGCGCACTTGCGAGATCTGCCCCATCCGCAGACCCTCGTGTTCCATGAGTCGCCGCGCCGCATTCGCCCGGTCCGCCGAGAGCTCCCAGTTGCCATAGTCGCTCGCAATCGCATACGCACGCGCGTCCGTGTGGCCCTCCACCGAGATGAAATTCGGCACCTGGCCAAGCTGATGCGCCAGCAGCGTCAGGGTGGTGCGTCCGTTTTCGTTCAACTCCGCGCTCCCCGTTTGGAAGAACGTGCCATCGCGCGATTCAATCAACTCGATGCGCAGACCCTCCGGCGTAATCGTGATCTCGATCTGCTTCTTCAGCTTTACCAGTGCCGGATTGCTGGTCACCTGCTGTTCCAGACGCGCTTTCAGGTCGCGCAGATCATCCCGCTTCAGAGCCAGGGCTTCGCCCGCACCCGCGCGGTCCGTGCCCACAGTCGTCGTGCTCCCTCGCGGATCATTGAAGTACCCGGCAATCGCCTTGCGCATGTGGTCGCTCGAATTCATCAGCCACAGCACAATGAATAACGCCATCATCGCGGTGACAAAATCGGCATACGCGACCTTCCATGCTCCCCCGTGGTGGGCGGCGTGGGCCACCCGCTTGCGCACCACGATAATCGGACGCTGCGGAACAGGTTGCGGCGTCATGCGGCCTTCCCTTCTCCGCTCTCCGTGCCCGCCGCAGGCGCGCCGCCGCGGCACACCTGGTCCACTTCGGCGAAGCTCGGGCGCACGTGCAGCGGAATTGCGCGGCGTCCGATCTCGATGGCAATCTGCGGCGCGCTGCCCTTAATTGCCGCAAGCATCAGCACCCGCAGCATGTGGGTAAAGCAGCGCTCCTCGTCCGCCGTCTTGGACATCTTCGAGCCGATCGGCCCGATCAGCCCGTAGCAAAGCAGAATGCCGAGGAAGGTGCCCACCAGCGCCGCCGCCACCTTGTGCCCGATCTCCGCCGGCGGGCCGCCCAGCGCGCCCATCGTGATCACCACGCCCAGCACCGCGGCCACAATGCCCAGGCCCGGCAGCGCATCCGCCACGGTCGTCAGCGCGGAGATCGGCTGGCTCGCATCATGGTGCTGCACCTCCATGTCCAGCTCCATCATCTGGTCGATGTCGAAGGCCTCCACGCCGCCGGTGATCATCATGCGCAGCGTGTCGCACACAAAGTCGCGCGTGTGATGGTCCTTGAGGAACGCGGGAAACTCCGCGAACAGCTTCGATTCCTGCGGCGCCTCGATGTCTTGCTCGATGGCCAGGTTGCCCTCGCGCCGCGCCTTCGTCAGCACGCCGAACATCATGCGCAGCGCCTCCAGGTAACGCGCCCTGCTGAAGCGCGACGAGCCGAAGACCCCGCTGATGCCGTCGGCGATGCCCTTCAGGATATGCATGGGATTGGCGATCAGCAGCGTGCCCACCGCCGCGCCGCCAATGATGAGCAACTCCGCCGGCTGCACCAGCACCAGTAGGTTGCCCTTCTCCATCAGATAGCCACCCAGCACAGCGCCGAAGACGACAATAATTCCAAGGATGGCAAACACGCGGAATACTCCGATTGAAAGAGATGGACGGCACAGGGTAGCCGCACACTCTTCATCGGCAGGAATCAAGAAAATAATGAGCGTCAAAACGTTTGCGGCAATCGTGTGAGCCGCGGAGATGCTCCCGGCGTGGCTTTTCCGTTAAGAAAAGCCAACAGGGCGTGTGTTGGACGCTCTGCCTGAATGCCGGAAATGCTTCAGCGTGCCCTGACGGAAGTAACCGCATTTGCGGCTTCCTGTTGCCTCGCTGTGTACTCCCGGTCCAGCAGCGACATCAACACCAGCGTATGGTATTCCCCATCGCGCAGAACGGCCTCCCGCATCGCGCCCTCTTCTCGAAAGCCGTACGCCGCATACAGATGCCGGGCCCGCGCATTGGTGTCAAAAACATCCAGCCAGAAACGATGTGCGCCATGATCCTCAAAGGCGCGGGCCATCACATATTCCAGCAGCGCGCGTCCTGCGCCGCGATTCGGCGCGCCCACCGCAATGCGCTTCAGGTGAAGATTGCGATGCTCCGACTGCACTCCCTGCAGAATTGCGAATCCCTCGACTGCGCCCGCGGCATCGCGCGCAACGAAATATTCGTTGTCCGCGTTCGCCATCATCCGCAGATGCTCGTCCGCGCTCCACGAGCCGATGTATCTCCGGTACTCCGGAATGTTTTCGATCGCCACAATCGCCGGCACATCTTCCGGGAGTCCCGCATCGATCCGCATATGCAGGAGCATATCTCACCCAGGCCCGTCAGAAGCGCCCGCGCAACCGGTTCAACTCCTGGCGATCGCGCCGCGTCGGTTTACCTTGCGGCAGCAGTCCCTGTTGCATCATCGCCTTGCGCTCTTCCGCCGCCTTCACGCGCAACGCGCGGCTTTCTTCCGGCTCGTGATACAGCGTCTGCGCCACCGCCGCCGGCCCGCGTATCTCGCTCAGCGCGCGTACCTCAATGTGGAACTCCCCCGCCTCGGTGCGGAGGTGCAGCCGGTCGCCAACGTGCACCTCGCGCGCCGGCTTCGCCTCATTTCCGCTCACGACGACGCGGCCAAGCTCGCATGCGCGCACCGCCAGCGCGCGCGTTTTGAAGAAGCGCGCCGCCCACAGCCACTTGTCCATGCGAACACCGCGCACACCCGTCATCACTCCATTGTCATACAGGACGCGGGCGCATTCTTCGCGTGGAACTGCGCCCGCTGCGCTCCGGTGCTCAGTACGCGCCGTAGCCCCGCTGATAACCGCGATAGTATGCATCGCGATAGATGCGTTTGAACTCATCGCGGCTCATGCCATCGTGATTGCCGTGTTCGGAAGCGTCTTCGTAACGGTCGCTGTGCGTTGGCCGGAAGCTGTGGCCCGTATAGCGGTCGTGCTGCCCGTCCGCCATCCCGTCATGCCAGCCATAGCTGCGCGCGCGCTGTGCCGTCTGGTACGCAGGGCCGCCGTCATGATAGCCATATCCCCGCTCAGGCGGAGGGTAGTAGCCCTCCTGCGCCCAAGCCGTGCCCGCGCAGGCAGCCGCCAGCAGCGCGGCGCCAAAGAATTGTGCAATGCGAGTTCGTGTCATGATGCCTCCTTCCGGCACTTGAATTCTGCCAAAGGAGACCCGGGCGCAACCCCAGTGTTGCGCACCAGTGTTGCGCACATCCCGCCGCCATGGTGCGTCAATGCCGGGCAACCTTAACGCACCATGAAGCCTCGTCCGCTCGCATCAGCCGATCGCAGGCTTCAGGAAGGCATCCATCGCCGTCGCAATCTCATCCACATGCGTCTCCAGCGCGAAGTGCCCCGCATCCAGCAGCGTCACCGTCGCACTGGGAACATCGCGCCGATACGCCTCAGCCCCCGGCGGCACGAAGAATGGATCGTTCTTGCCCCAGATCGCCAGCAGCGGCGGCTGGTTATCGCGCAGGTAGCGCTGGAACTCCGGATACAGCTTCACGTTGCTCGCATAATCGCCAAACAAATCAAGCTGGATCTCCGCATTGCCCGGCCGCGCGATCAGCGCCGCATCCAGCGTCCACGTCTCCGGCGCAACCCGCTCCGGCTTCGCCGCCCCATGCGTGTACTGCCAGCGGATGCTCTCCAGCGTCAGGAAGGCGCGCAGCGCGTCGCGGTTCTCCTGCGTCGGCGCATTCCAATACTTCTGTACCGGATTCCACGCCGCTTCACCCAGCCCTTCCTCATATGCATTGCCGTTCTGCGAAACAATCGCCGCAATCCGCTCCGGATGTTTCAGCGCCAACCGGAATCCCACTGGCGCGCCGTAGTCGAAGACGTAGATCGCAAACCGCGTCAGCCTCAGCTTCTCGACGAACGCGTTCATCGTCACGGCCAGCGAAGCAAAGCTGTAGTTGTACCTGGGCTCCGCTGGAATCTCAGTGAATCCGAACCCCGGCAGGTCCGGCGCGATCACTCTGTAGCGCGAAGCCAGCCGCGGAATCAGCTCGCGGAACATCAGCGATGACGTGGGAAATCCGTGCAGCAGCAGAACAACCGGCGCGTCTGCCGGGCCCGCCTCGCGATAGAAGACGTTGACTCCATCCGCCTCAACGGTGTGGATCGAAGGAAAGTTCGTGGTGAGTTGTGCTGTGGCTGTCGGCATGACAGTAGGCTCCTTTTCCGCATCAAAATCTCTGTAACCCCCATAGTCGATGTTATAGAGTTACACTATTGAGATAGAACCACTCCTCCGAGAGACTCAGAAAGACGAAAAGAATTTCGGTGCAAATCTCCCCGGCCATGCCATGACCGAAGCCCCGCTTATCGCCGACCATCCAGCCCTCCACCTGCTCAACACCGTCGTACGCACCGATGCTGGCCTCATCGACACCTGGCAGCGTGACGACGACGTCCTGCGCTGGCTGGCGCGCACCGGCCTGCTCGACGCAAGGATGGCCCCGAAACTCCGCCGCGGCACGCTCCTTGCCGCCGCCCGCACCTTGCGCGAGATCCTTCGCCCGTTGGTTGTCGCGCGTAAATCCGGCCGCCGCATCGATCCCGCCCCGCTCAACCGCTTCCTCGCCAAAGGCCGAAGCCACCAGCAACTCGTCCGCGCCGGCTCCGCCCTCACCGTCGAACGCCGCTACGATCCCGCCACGCCCGAAGGACTCCTCGCCCCGCTCGCCGAATCCGCCGCGGATCTCCTCGCCCACGCCGACTTCAAACTCGTCCGCCGCTGCGAAGGGGCGGGCTGCGTCCTCTGGTTCTACGACCGCACCAAGGCCCATCGCCGCCGCTGGTGCAGCATGCAGCTCTGCGGCAATCGCAACAAGGTCGCCGTCTACCGCCTGCGGCAGCGCGCCTGAGATGCTCTATGCCGGATCGAGTTCGGATGCTGACTCCCCGTCCAGGTAGAGAGTCGCATCCGGGTGCGTGCGCAGGATGCTTGCCGGGCACTCCGCCGTAATCGGCCCATTACAGCGCCCGCGCCACGATGCTCGCCTTCCGCCTGCCCGGAACCGGCACAATGAGCGTCGGTATGCGCAGAATCGCCGGGATCGTCAGCGTGATCGCACTCCATCATGCCCGCGTAGCGCTCACAGATCCATGCAGCCAACCGGCCGCACGCCGACTCCAATCATGGGAGGTGCACGCAATGGACAGGCGCGCATTCACCACCATGCTCGGCGCACTGGGACTCGGCGGGACCAGGATCTTCGCCGCCGCGCCGGAAGGCGCAGTCACCGGAGGCGGCAGCGGCGGCGCAGACGATCCCGAGATGCTCCGCCTCTCCCCGAACGGCTGGATGCCCAACAACGAGCATCTCCCCGTACTGCTCTATCGCGGTGTCATGCAGGCAACAGGAGACGAAGCCGCATCGCGCTTCGAGCAGGTCTTCGAGCGCAACGGCTGGCCCGCGCAGTGGCGCAATGGCGTCTACGACTTCCATCACTACCACTCCACCGCGCACGAAGTGCTCGGCTTCGCCGGCGGCACAGCGCGTCTCATGCTCGGAGGCCCCGGCGGACATGAAGTCACGGTGCACACCGGCGACATCGCCGTCCTGCCCACCGGCACCGGCCACTGCCGCATCGAAGCCGGCGGCGGCTTCCTCGTCGTCGGCGCCTACCCCCGCGGACAAACATGGGATATCTGCCGCGAGGCCCCGAACGAGAAAGCCGTCGCAAGAATGTCCACTCTGCCCTTCCCGAAAATCGATCCCTGGACAGGCACAAATGGAGCCCTCACCCGGCTGTGGCGCGGGTAGCCTTACCCGTGATGGAATTCCGTCTTTCCCGGAAGCGGGGGGGGAATCTGGTCTTTGTCACACAAAACGCCACTGCCGATCCATCTGTAAACTGCAGTGAACACGTAATCGCCCTAAGTGACTGATTTCACGCATACGCGATGGCGCTCGAATTGCAAGTCAAGCTCGGAGGCTCCGGGCGAGTTGAGCCGCACAATTCTTCCATCCCTGAAAACACCCGCCGTTGCGTCCCCTTCAGGCGACAGCGTCTATTACATCCTCTTCTTCTTCTCCGGCTTCCCGGCTCTTCTCTATCAGATCGTCTGGCAGCGCGCTCTGTTCACGCTCTATGGCGTCAATATCGAATCGGTCACCATCATCGTCAGCGTCTTCATGCTTGGCCTTGGGCTTGGCAGCCTTGCCGGTGGCTGGCTCTCGAAGCGCAGCGAATCGCGCCTGCTGCTCCTCTTCGGATGCATAGAACTATCCATTGGCGCATTCGGCAGCCTGTCTCTCCATCTCTTCCACAGGGTTGCCGGCTTTACCGCCGGGGCCTCCACTGCGGAAACAGGCGTTATCGCATTCCTGCTGCTGCTGATTCCTACTTTGCTCATGGGAAGCACTCTGCCGCTCCTCGTCGAGCATTTCGTTCGCCGCAGCGGAAACGTCGGCACCTCGGTAGGTTCCCTCTACTCTGTCAATACCTTTGGATCGGCAACAGCATGCCTCTGCGCGGCGCTGTTCCTCATGCGCCTGCTCGGCGAATCGGGATCGCTCCGACTTGCGGCAGGCGTAAATGCGCTGGTCGGCCTGTCCGCACTTGCATTGCACCTGCAATCGGGAAACGCGCAGCGACGAGCTCCGGAACAGTCAGCACTCCCTTCACCGCATGAAATTCTTCCCTTTGCCGTCGGGCTGTTTCTCGCAGGTGCGGTCGGTTTCATCGCCCTTGCGTACGAAATCGTCTGGTATCGGATCTACTCCTTCGCCTCCGGCAGTGCGGCGCCCACCTTCGCGAATCTGCTCGCCTTCTATCTCTTTGGCGTCGCCTATGGATCGCTTTCCGTGCGCGATATCTGCCGCGAGAAGCTCAAGGACGATCTGGCGCGCACCCTGCAGGTCACCGCGACCGTCGTCGTACTCGGCTCCATAGCCGCCTACTTCGTGGCGCCCGCCGTTTCGTGGCTGGTGGTTCTTACCGGCTCCTACAACAGCGGATTCGTTCTCCTTTTCATCGCAGCAGCGCTCCTCGGTTCTGCCTTCCCGCTGCTGTCGCACGCCTCCATCGATCCTTCGCAGAACGCCGGCAGGCGCCTCAGCCTGCTCTATCTCAGCAACATCGTCGGTTCCACACTCGGCAGCTTCTTCGTCGGCTTCGTTGTTCTCAATCGCCTCTCCATCCGCGATACATCGGCGCTGCTGCTCGTTCTTGGCCTTGTCATCGCCACGGTCCTCACCGCGCTCTCGCGCCGGTGGACCCGGCGATTTCTCGTCGGCGCGCTCGCCTGCGGCGCCGCCGTCGCCTGTGCCGGGCCTCTCTTCTCTCAAATGTACGAACGGTTGCTCTGCAAATTGCAATTCCGCCAGGCAAACCGCTTCGCCAGCCTGGTCGAAAACCGCAGCGGCGTCATTGCTGTCGATCCATCGGGTACCGTCTTCGGCGGTGGTGTCTATGACGGTCATTTCAATATCGACCCGATGAACGACTCGAACGGCATCTTCCGCGCCTATGCGATCGTCGGTATGCATCCCGCGCCGAAGAAGGTTCTCGTCATTGGCTTATCCTCCGGCTCCTGGGCCCAGGTGATTGCGAATAGCGCCGCCGTCCAGCAGGTCACCATCGTTGAGATCAATCCGGGATACCTGCCCCTGATCCGTGAGCGCGCCAGCGTCGCGAGCCTTCTGCAAAACCCGAAAGTGCACATCGTCATCGACGATGGACGCCGCTGGCTCCTCGGACATCCGGACCAGAAGTTCGACTTCATTCTGATGAACACGACCTTCAACTGGCGCGCGAATGCCTCAAATCTGCTCTCCGTCGAATTCATGCGCTTGATGCGTGCCCATTTGAATCCCGGCGGAATCGCCTTCTACAACGCCACCTGGTCAAAGGACGTGCTCGGCACGGGCGCAAGCCAGTTCCCGTACGCCCTCCGCATCGCCGGCTTCCTCGCCGTGAGCGACAGCCCATTCACCCTCGACAAGCAACGTTGGAGGAATGCGCTCGTGCGCTACACCATCGCCGGCCGGCCGGTCTATCGCCTCCCGCAGGACACCGGGAGAATGAACGAAATGCTGCGCCTCGCCGACGAAATGGATCTCCCCGGCTCGGCCATCGGCCTCCCCAACGGAATGCTCGAATCACGCTCCCATCTGCTCGAAAGCTGCCGCGGCTTCCGGCTCATCACCGACGACAACATGGGCACCGAGTGGACTAGATAAGTCTCGCTGCCCTTCCCGAAAATCGATCCCTGGCCACGCACAAATGGCTCGCTCGCCCGCCTGCGGCATCGATAGCGAGTCACTGAGCGACTCAAGATTCCCATTTTGGGTCGTCCAATCGGAACGTCTCATCATCGATGGAGATCAGTCACTGCTACATGGCAGCCGAATTGCACCCGCCGCAAAGCCCCTGATGCAAAGGTGACCGCGCGCAGCGTCGTTACCAGGAAAGAGAGGCCAGCCACAGGTGACCGGGAACTATCGCCGTTCCTTGCAATCGGCCAGTCTGGTGATCGGCATATTGCTCCTGCTTATTGTCGGATACGCAACGCTCCGCAGCGACGATCCGCACCACTCCGTATTTGGAACGTACTGGGCATCCGGCCGCGCAGCGCTTCATGGCCAGAATCCATATGCGCCCTATCCGGAAACCTATCGTTCGCACTTTGGCGGCCGGCCCATGCCCGACCTCAACCTGAACCCGCCCGTAGTGCTGCCGGCGCTCGCAGCGCTGGCCCGCCTCCCGATGGCAACATTCGGGCGCGTGTGGACAGCCCTTTCTCTGCTCAGCTTCATCGCTGCAATCCTGCTCCTGTATCGCGAACTGCGAGATCTGCATCCGTTTCAGCTTCTGTGGCTCTTCGCGATGACGCCGACGCTCAACACTGTAAGCACAGGTCAGATCTATGGCACGCTATTCCTTTTAGCCGCTGTCGGGCTGGTGCTCGCGCGAAGAGGCCATCTCCGGCTCGCAGGTCTTGCTCTCGGCGTGCTGGTGGCGATCAAGCCCACCATGGGCTTCTTCCTGCCGTTGCTATGGTTCGCAGGCTACTGGCAATCCGGGTTGTACGCCGGAGCCGCGGCCGCCATTCTCTCCGACGCAATCCTGTTCTTCTATCCCTACGCATACCTGCAGTGGTTCGCTGCCCTGCGCGGCGATCTGCATTGGCTCGCGCCCACCGACATTGCCGTGATGGCAGTGGCGCGCCGTCACGATATCGCATGGACAGGTGTTGCGATTGCCTTTGCCGCTGCGATCGCTCTGATGGTCTGGATAGGGCGGACGAAGCCGCCTTTCACGGATACGTGTGGCCTCGCGGCCTGCGCAGGCATTGTCTGCGCGCCCCTCGCGTGGCACACCTACATCCTGGTCGCCGCTCCATTCTTTGTCGCGCGTCGCTGGAATACCCTCCAGATGAGTGCCGCGTTTCTGCTGGTGATTCCGACTGCACTTGCGGCCATCGCAGGCAGTACGACATATCTGATTGCCGTCGCAGTCATGCTCGTGAGCTTCAGCAGATGGCCGGCAATCGATGGACATCAAGACCGGCAAGAGCCTGGACGCGAATTGGGCCTCGAGGCAGGTCAAGCCTGAAGTCAGGATGGTTGGATAGTTGGATAGTTGGATATGAGGACTGGAGCGTTGCATACGACGATTCCCACTTTGGGCCGTCCACTCCCTGCGTCACCGCGGCCAGGCAAGTAAACGAGAGTTGACACGCTGCGGCATAACCGCACATGTTATCGCTCTGTATTCTGGAACCCGAATTGCTAACCATGCTGCGGAGGCCCCGATCTCATGCCGCTCTTTCGCCCAGCGCACGTCGCTGGACCACAAGTATTTGCCAACCTCGCTGCAAACCAACCCAAAAAGAACATTCGCGTCTGCTGCAGCCGCGAGGGACGCACCGTGCTCTTCTGCGAAGAATGCCTCGGGCGCGGCTACGAATATTCAGAGATGAAACACCATGACAGTTGCAATACCGGCAAGGCTCTTCTCAGTGCGGTGCGTATGACTGGCGATGCATTCGCCATTTCAGTCAAGTCCTTGACGGCGTAAGGCCGGGTGCCCCATGTCCCTGCATTTGGGACCTGGGCGGAATCAAGCCCCTGACATCGCGGAGTGAACATTGACGAGGCCAGTTCGCGGGAATAACTTGAGCGATAACCTTGGAACCGAAACGAAATCCCAACCTTGATGCGCTCCGCGGCATCGCCATTCTGATGGTTGTGGGCCATCATCTTCACTACTTTGCTTGGTGGACACGCATCGGGTGGGCAGGCGTCGATCTCTTCTTCGTCCTGAGCGGCTATCTCGTTTCCGGCCTGCTCTTCACGGAATGGCAGCGCACGGGCAACATCCATTTCCGCGCATTCTTCATCCGGCGGGGCTTCAAGATATACCCCTCCTTTTATGCCCTCCTGTTGGTCACCGTCGCCGCGAACGCTTTACGCCCCGGTATTTTCTCCTACCCGGTCAACTTGCGGTCGATACTCGCAGAGGCCACCTTCACCCAGAACTATCTTTCCGGCATCTGGGGTCAGACCTGGTCCTTGGCCGTCGAGGAACATTTCTACATCCTCTTGCCCATCGTGCTTCTGCTCATGTGCCGGATTGGCCGCAATCCGGAAGATCCTTTCCGTAGCCTGCCCTTGCTGTTTTTCATGGTGGCTGCAGCGGAGATCGTTTTGCGGATTCTCGTCTCGCACACGTTAACCTCCGACGCCCGGCACGCGGCTTACCTCTGTCCCACGCATCTTCGGCTGGACGCTTTGTTCTTCGGAGTCCTGATCCGTTACTACCGTCAGTTCCAGCCGGCAAAGTTTTTTGAGATGACCAGAGGCTCCGGCGGAGTAGTCCTGATCCTGGCAGCGGTATCGCTCCTCGCCATTCTGCCCCGCGCCAGTTTTGTGATGCACACGGTTGGCTTCACCTGCGTGTACTTCGGGGCAGGATTTCTTCTGGCGCGCGTCGTCGATTTGCGGCCCAACCGCTATATTGCCGCAGCCCTCGTCCGGCCCCTCGCCTTCATCGGCGTGTACTCCTATTCCATCTACCTCTGGCATGGGTGGATTGTTCTCCTGCTGCCCCACAGCAACGCATCGGGTTTCGCCGCATGCATGCTCGCCTCCATCGCGCTCGGTATCGTCATGGCAAAGCTCATTGAATACCCCTTGCTCGGCCTGCGCGATCGTCTTGTTCCCGCGGGACAGCGTCAGCCAATTCCGGCTCCGGTCGCCATCTGATTCACGCGGATCAAAGCTCCTCCGATCTTTCGTAACCGAAACCGTGGCAAATCTTGCCGGTTAATTCCCGCAATTCGCTACACTGAAAATAGAGAGCAAAAACGGCAGAAGCCGGGTGCCCCAAGTCCCCGCATGTGGGACATGGGACGTGGGCCGGGTGTGGGCGGGTCTACAGACGGGTGCCCCATGTCCCTGCATTTGGGACATGGGCGGGTCCCACCTCTCGCGAACGCGAGATGTGGGGCTGATAACAGGAGCGAAGCCACCATTTTTGGCGCGTAACCCCCTGAAACCAAAGGGTCAGGGCCTAACCCGTTTCAAAAGACAGATTTACCCGTAACTACGGTTCCTGCAACAACTTAGCGCGTCGATGACCGTAACTGCGGTTCCTGCAACAACTTAGCGCAGGGTTACCAGGGCTAAGTCCTTTGTTTGGATATCTTTGCGGGTAAGTGCGGTTCCTGCAACAACTTAGGCCACGGCAGACGCCGCAAGTCGCTGCGCATCAATGACTTGCCTAAATGGGAACCGTAAACGGGGGGAGGGGGGTCCTACCGCGAAGCCGTCGCTTCCCCGGCCTGCACCGGGACGTCCCTGGCGCCGCTCGTCTCACCCACCGGCAGATACACCGTGAACTCCGTGCCCTTCGGGCTCGTGTTCACCGAAATCTCGCCGCCATGCTTGGACTCCACGATGCGCCGCGCAATATCGAGCCCCAGCCCGGTGCCGCTGCCCACCGGCTTGGTCGTGAAGAACGGCTCGAAGATATGCTTCAGGTCACCTTCGGCGATGCCCGGACCCTGGTCGGCGAAGCTGACCGCGATGCGATCCCCATCGCGCCGCGTGCGGATCGCGATCTCCCCGCCCTGCGGCGAAGCGTCAATCGCGTTGTCCAGCAGGTTGGTCCACACCTGGTTCAGCCCCGGCGCCGCGTTTTCCAGCGGCGGCAGGTCCCCCGCAAAGTGCTTGCGCAGCACAATGCCCTTGTGGCGCAGCTTGTGCCCGAGAATGATCAGCGTGCTGTGCAGGCTCTCATGCACATTCAGCGCCGCGCCCACCTTGCCCTCGTAGGCGTACTTCTTCACCGCCACGACCAGATCGGTCACCCGCGCAATGCTGGATTCGATGGTGGAAACAAGCTGTGCATTGGATACGACGGACTCGAGCCAGTTGAGTGTGTCGGAGAGGTCCTGGCCCTCAAAGACCTCGCGGGTGCAGGCGAGCCGGTCGGCATCCATGCCCATCTCCGTCAGCCCTGGGGCAATGCGCCATGCATTGTCGATGCCCGATTTTTCCAGCCATTCGGCCAGCGCTTCTTCGCGATCCGACTGCTCGAGCGAGCCCATCAGCACGCAGCAATCGCGACGCATCGCCTGCTGCTGCAGCGAGCGCATGCAATCGAGCTGCTCCTGGCTCTTGGGCTTGTTGGTAAAGCGCAGCCCGATCTCCTGCATTCGGGCAAGGTTTTCCCGGAGTTGCGAAGCTGCCCGCAAGGCCGCCGCTCCAGGATTGTTCAGCTCGTGCATCAGACCCGCGGCCAGCGTGCCCAACCCGGCCAGCTTCTCCCGGTGCACCGCGTTTACCTGGTAGGACTCAAGCCGCCGCGCCATGTTGCCCAGAATGGCCGCCCGCACCCGCGGGCACGAGAACATAAGCTGCCAGAACGACTCCTCGTCGAAGCGCACCAGCCGCGACGCCGATGTGGCGACTAACTGGTACGTCGACTGCACACCCTTGAGCAGCGGCATCTCGCCGAACGAATCCCCCGGCGCTTGGGGAAAGACCTGCAGCGCCTCGCCCGCCTTCCCTTCCTTGCGGACCTCGACGTCACCGCCAAGCACGACGTAGAAGGCATCGCAGGTGGACCCCGGTGGGGCGATCTCCGCCCCCGCCTCGGCCTCAATCACCTCAACCGAGCCAAGACAGGCAAGGTTGTCCGTGGTCATCTCGGCAAAAACAGGAACCTTGGACAATTCGGAGTAAAGCGACTCCGAAGGAACGCGCTCGATGCGAATGCTGGCTCGATCACTACTCATGCGGGTTGAAAATGCGTCCTGTTCCTTTCCCGGCCCCATTCAGCGCCCGGCCATGAATTGATGAATGAACTGTACGGCGATAGACCCTTCACCAACCGCCGAAGCGGCGCGCTTGATCGACCCGTGGCGTACATCCCCGGCAACAAAGAGACCGGGTACGCTCGTCTCCAGCAGATACGGATCGCGCCCGAGCTGCCACTGCTTCGGGAACTGAGCACACCGTTTCAGATCGTTTCCGCTGAACACAAATCCTCGATCATCCTTCAACACACTCGCCGGAAGCCAATCCGTCTTTGGCTCGGCGCCGATGAAGATAAACAGGCCGCTCGCATCCACCTTTTGCTCTCCATCCGGCCGCAGCACACGCAGGTGCTGCAAACGGCCATTGCCGGCAGCTTCCACTACCTGCGAGCCGTTCCAAACCTCAATATTGGATTCACGAGCGATCTCCTCGATCAAGTATTTCGACATGCTGCTTTCGAGGGATTGGGCACGAACCAGCATGACGACCCTGCGGGCATACTGGCTGAACGCCAGAGCTGCCTGACCGGCGGAGTTGGCCCCGCCCACGATAAAGACCTCCTCATCCTTACAGGAACGGGCTTCGGTGAGAGCTGCGCCATAGTACACCCCGGCGCCCGTAAGTCGTTCCACCCCAGGCACATTCAGCCGGCGCCACGCTACGCCGGTGGCGATCAGGCAGGTCTGCGCCGAGATCTCCTTCCCGTCGCCAAGGCAGATGAAGTGGTAGCCCTGATCGGTGCGGACGGAGGCCGCACGGCCAGCGAGAAACTCGACCTGAAAACCCACGGCCTGCTGATAAGCGCGCTCGGCCAGGAGGGCGCCGCTGACTCCCTGGGGGAATCCCAGGTAGTTCCGAATCATCGAGCTGGTGCCCGCCTGGCCGCCGGGCGCCTCCTGTTCGATGAGCAGCGTGCGCAGACCCTCACTGGCGCCGTAGACTCCGGCCGCCAGACCGGCGAGGCCGGCGCCGAGCACCACGAGATCGTAGACATCGCTGGAGGGCTGGGTACGCATACCAACCTTCTCCGCGATACCAATTGGCTCAGGATGCTCCAGGTACGAGCCATCCTGGAAGAAGACAATCGGAAGCTTCGGCTCCCTGAGGCTGTTCTGGGAGAGCAACTGCTGCGCCTCCGGCGAGCTTTCGACATCGAGCCATACGTAAGGAATTCGATTGCCGGTCAGGAACTGGCGGATTTCATGATCGCGCAGCGTGTAGCGCGCACCAACTACGCGAAGGCCTTCAAATGGCGGCTTATGGCTGTCGCGCCACGCCTCGATCAGATCGTCCACCACCGGGTAGAGCTTTTCCTCCGGCGGATCCCACGGCTTTGTGAGGTAGTAGTGGATGCGCGCCGCATTGATGGCGCGGATGGCTGCTTCGGTATCCGAGTATGCGGTCAGCAGAGCGCGCCTCGCGTCCGGGAAGACTTCAATCGAACGCTCCAGCAGCTCGGTTCCATTCATGCCTGGCATGCGCTGGTCCGACAGAAAGAGCGCCACACTTTCCGAGCGCTGCTTCAATTGCTTCGCCAGATCAAGCGCCGCCTGTCCCGAACTGGCGCGGAGGATGCGATAGTTGGCGGCGTAGCGGCGACGCAGATCCTGCACAACCGCTTCCAGCACGCTGACGTCGTCGTCGATGGCGAGAATGACTGGCTTACTCATCGGCTCCTCTAGCGTCCTGTTGCGCTTTCAGGTTCGCCACATCCGGCGCGCAACCGAGACGAGCATTTCTTCATGCGAAAAGGCTGCGCCGGTTCGGGTGGCGATGGCTCGCATGAATGCGACACAGGAAGCACTGCTGCACCTTTAGTGTAGTGCCTCGGCAGCAGAGTTGCAGCGGGCCTGCGATTGCTGTTGTAGAAAACGAGACGCGCTCGCCACGACCTGCAACAGCAACGCTGAAAACACGCGGGATGCCCCGGATGTCAAACCTCTTTTCCGCGCAAATCAAACTCCTGTAACACTATCGTGGGGTTGTCGCTCATGGGTCTATCACCGATCTTTAAGGGGCAACATTGCAGCACCGGGACGACGAAATAGGGTCCGCAATGACAGGCGGGATCAAAAGAGAGTCCATGGGGCGGTCCACAAAAAGTATAGAGAAGATTTCACAAAATCTGCCGATTAGTCTTGGTGACAGCGCATCGTTGTGGGAAGTTAGAGGACGGAACTATTGTGCGAGACACGTGTCTCTGCGGGTGGTTACGTAAGTTGCGCACTCCAATTTATCGGCAAAGGGGCTTATCAAACGAGGCGCAATGAATAAGATCATTCTCGGCGACAATCAGGCGATCTTCCGTGCGGGCATCGCAAAGGTGCTGGCGAGCGAAGAGGACTTCCGGGTAGCCGCACAGTGCAGCGACATGGCGCGCATGATACTGGCGGTGGACACCTACCGTTCTTCGATTGTGGTCTTCGCATCCGCACTCAAGCCGGACATGACGGATTTCATGAACCGGATCAAGACTGCCGGCAGCCGCGCCGTAGTCATTGCGGAAAACGGCGAGTCTGCTACCTCCTACACTTCGCAGGGAGTTCGCGGCGTCGTTTACCGGAACACCACCGGCGCTGCCCTGGTGGATTGCGTACACAAGGTGATCCACGGATTGACTTGCGTTCAGCGTCCTGCAGACTCGGCGCACAATGAGGATGAAGACTCGGTGGGGGCGCGGGTACGCGATCGGCTGACCCCGAAGGAAATGAAGATCGTCGCCTTGATCGTCCAGGGATGCAAAAACAAGGAGATCGCGCAGCGGTTGGGCACCACCGAACAAGTGATCAAGAACTATCTGCGCTCGGTCTACGACAAGACGGGCGTTTCCGATCGCCTGGAGCTGGCGCTGTTTACAATCCACCATAAGATTCTGGCCGCTGCTGCTGCTGAAGCGGTGAACGGTCTGCAGCAGTCACCCGCTGCAGGAGGGCTCCAGACGGCCACGGCATTACAGATGCGCAGCGCATAAAAGATCAAAAGCGCACAACGCAGTACTTTGGCCTTTGAACAGCCCTCCGCGAGGAGGGCTTCTGTTTTGACGCGGATTGTTTGGCTGCTGCAAGATGCCCGATATGCGTTGCGGGGGATCGTACGCGCGCCCGTCTTCTCACTCATCCTGATCCTGACCCTGGCGATCGGAATTGGAGCGAATACAGCCATCTTCAGCGCCGTATATGCCGTGCTGCTTTGGCGCTGCCCTTCCCATCCGGCGAGCGCCTGGTATGGCTCGGTGAGTCTTCAGGGAAGGCAACCGGCATCAGCGTGACGTGGATTAACTTCGCGCACTGGCGTAGCGAGAACCATTCGTCTGAAAGCATGGCCGGTTTCGAGAATGCCGATCTGACCCTGACAGGCCGTGGACAGGCCGTGCTTACCCACCCGCGTGTGGTGACCAGCGAATTCCTTCCGCTGCTGGGGGCGAAGCCGGTGATCGGCCGTTTGTTTGCGGCGAGCGCTCGCCCTAGCGCAGCTTCTCCGCCACCGATTTGGCCTGTGTGAACAGCAGAAGATAGTCAGCGCCGCCGGCTTTTGAATCCGTTCCTGACATGTTGAAGCCCCCAAAGGGATGGGCGCCTACCATCGCCCCGGTGCTCTTGCGGTTGAAGTACAAATTGCCGACGTGGAAGTCGCGGCTGGCGTGGTCGAGCTTACGCGGATCGTTGGAGTAGACCGAGCCGGTGAGTCCGTACTCCGTATTGTTCGCGACCTTGAGGGCTTCGTCATAGTGCTTCACGCGAATGAGCGCGAGGACGGGGCCGAAGATCTCCTCCTGCGCGATGCGCGCGGTGGGCGCGACGTCGGCGATGACGGTGGGCTCGATGTAGTAGCCGCCATTGGCGTTCTGAGCGGGCTTGCCGCCGGCGATGATGCGGCCTTCTGACTTGCCGATGTCGATGTAATTGAGGACGCGCTTCATGGCGGTCTCGTTGACGACCGGGCCCATGTAGGTATTGGCGACGGGGTCGCCGACCTTGAGTTCACCGACGCGCTGCTGGATGCGCTCGATGAAAGCGTCGTAGATGGGCTCCTCGATGATGGCGCGCGAGCAGGCGGAACACTTCTGTCCGTTGAAGCCGAATGCAGAGGCGACGACACCTTCGACGGCGGCGTCCATATCGGCGTCGGAGCTGACGATGATGGAATCCTTGCCGCCCATCTCGAGAATGGTTCGCTTGATCCATTGCTGACCGGGCTGGGTTTTGGCGGCGTGCTCGTGGATTTCGAGGCCCACCTTTTTTGATCCTGTGAAGGCGATGAAGCGGGTCTTTGGATTATTGACGAGCGCGCGGCCGACTTCCGGGCCGCCCTGCACAAGATTGACGACGCCGGGAGGCATGCCGGCTTCTTCGAGCACGTCGAGGAAACGCGCGGCGATGGTGGGCGCATCGGGCGAGGGCTTGACTACTACGGTGTTGCCGCAGACGATGGCGGCGGCGGTCATGCCGGCCATGATGGCAAAGGGGAAGTTCCACGGCGGGAGGACGGCGCCGACGCCGAGCGGGACGTAGATGAGCTTGTTGCGCTCACCGGGATATTGAATGGGCGGCGCGGAGTGGGAGAGGCGCAAAGCTTCGCGCGCGTAGAACTCGAGAAAGTCGATGGTCTCGGCGACATCGGCGTCGGCTTCGGCCCAGTTCTTGCCCACCTCATAGGTGAGCCAGGCGCAGAACTCGAACTTGCGGTCGCGGATGATCTTCGCGGCCTGAAGCAACAGCGACGTGCGCTGCTCAACGGAGACATACTGCCAGGTATCGAAGGCCTTGAGTGCGGCGTCGATGGCCTGCTGCGCGTGCTCGGGCGTGGCTTCCTGGTGGACGCCGATGACCTGCGCAGGCTTTGCCGGATTCGTGGAGCGGAGCTGTTTGCCGGTGCACACACGCTCGCCACCGATGACCAGCTCGTACTCGTGGCCAAGCATTTCGCCGACGCGCTGGAGTGCGTCCTTCATGGCGTGTTCGTTCGCGCTGGCCTTGAAGTCGGTGAAAGGCTCGTTGCGGAAGGCGCCGCTGGGGGCAAGCGGGAGGATGACGGTGGAGATTTCGGTGGCAGCCATAACCCCACAGTTTACGGCAGTGCCGGCGGGGCTGGCGAGGGACTGGCCGTCCCCGCGGATGCGCCTGCGGCGCGTGCGGCGAGGTTCGCTCCTTTGGTCGCTCAGGTCAAGCATGTTCGGTGACTCATGCCAGATTAAGACTGATCTTCTTCCTCTTGACAATCTAGTGAACGGCGCGGATGATTCCTCTTGATTAACTAGAGGAGAGCACAGGGATGGCGAAGAAGGCGAGCGACCTGGTGCAGGGCACGCTGGAGATGCTGATTCTGAAGACGCTGGCGCTGGAGGCGATGCATGGGTATGGGATCGCGATCCGGATTGAGCAGATCAGCAGCGGGGTGTTCCGCGTGAATCCGGGGTCGCTGTTCCCTGCCCTGAGCCGGATGGAGCGCAGCGGGCGAATCAAAGCGGAGTGGCGCGCGACGGAGAACAACCGGCGGGCGAAGTATTACCTGCTGACAGAGAGCGGACGGAAGGCGCTGAAGGACGAGACGCGCGAATGGGGCCGGCAAACCGCGGCGATTGCGCGGATTCTTGAGACGTAGACGGAGGCGACGACGATGGTGCTGCGGCGATTTTTCGGCGGACTGAAGGCGCTCTTCCGCAAAGCAGAACGAAGCGTGGAAATGGATGAGGAGTTCGCTGAGTTTGTGCGGGCTTCGGCTGAGGACAAGGCGCGGCGCGGCATGAGCGCCGCGGATGCGATGCGCGCAGCGCGAGTGGAGATGGGGAGCGCGGAGTCCGTGAAGCAGAAGGTGCTCGCGGCGGGGTGGGAGTCGGCGGCGGAGTCGGTGTGGCAGGACGTGCGCTATGGGCTGCGCCAGATTCGCAGGAATCCGGGGTTTTCGATTGTGGCGCTGGTGACGCTGGCGCTGGGCATTGGGGCGAACACGGCGATCTTCACGCTGGTGCATGCGGTGATGCTGCGCGAGCTGCCGATTGCGCATCCGGAGACGCTGTACCGCGTGGGCGAGGGCGAGGGCTACTGCTGCGAGTGGGGCGGACTTGAGGGTTCGTGGGGAACGTTCGACTACCCGTACTACAAGCATGTGCGGGATACGAACGCGAATTTTGAGCAGGTGGCGGCGTTCTCCGGAAACACGCCTTCGTTCACCGTGCGGCGCGAAGATTCTGCGGCCGGAGCGCGGACGATGAATGGCGAGTATGTTTCGGGAAATTACTTTGCGACGTTGGGAATCCAGGCGGCGGAGGGGCGACTGATTCAGGCTGCTGATGATCACGCGGCGGCTGCGCCGGTTGTGGTGATGGGATACCGCATGTGGTTGCAGGAGTATGGCGGCGATCGCTCGATTGTAGGCTCCACGCTCTACGTGAATGGGCGCCCCGTGACATTGATCGGCATTGCACCACAGGGATTCTTCGGCGATCGACTGAGCGCGAATCCGCCGGCGGTATGGATTCCGCTGAGCATGGAACCGGCGTTTGAAGGCGAGGGCGTCAAGTCGCTGCTGTACAGCTCGGGCGATGCGTGGCTTTACGTGATCGGTCGGTTGAAGCCGAGCGCGGTTCCTGCGGGGGTGCAGGCGCAGCTCTCGACGGATTTGCAGCATTGGCTGCGTGCCCAGGGCCGCACCGATGACACAGAGCAGAAGATTGCAAATCAGCATATTGAATTGACACCGGGCGGCAGAGGTATTTCGCCCTTCCGCAGCGATTCGAAGCAGGGCCTCTATCTTCTGTCTGGAGGGTCGCTGCTGGTGTTGCTGATCGCGTGCGCGAATTTGGCAAACCTGCTGTTGGCGCGCGGCGCGGTGCGGGAACATCAGACGGCGCTACGCCTTTCGCTTGGAGCGACGCGCGCTCGTCTGATTCGTTCCGTGCTGACGGAGAGCGTGCTGCTCTCGCTGATCGGCGGCGCGCTTGGCGTGGTGCTGGCGTATCTCGGTTCGCGTGCGATTGTGTTGATCGCCTTTCGCGGCGCGACCTTCATACCGGTGAGCGCGACGCCTTCGCTGCTGGTGCTTGGCTTCACGCTGGGGCTTTCACTGGTGACCGGCATCATCTTTGGAGTGGCGCCGGCGTGGCTTGGAACCCATGCCGATCCATCGCGGGGGCTGCGCGGCGGCCATCGCACCAGCACGGCACATGCATCGCGACCGCAGAAGGCGCTGGTAGCAGCGCAGGCTGCGCTCTCCATTGTGCTGCTGGCGGTGGCGGGCCTGGTGACGAAGAGCCTCAACAACCTGGAGAAGACGGACCTCGGCTTCCAGACCGAGGGACGTCTGCTGGCAAATCTCAACTTCAAAGCGGCGGGATATAAGCCCCCGCAACTGCCTGCGCTATATGAGGAGATACAGGATCGGCTGGAGGCCATTCCGGGAGTCCAGAGCGCGAGCCTTTCGGCCCAGAGTCCGCAGAATCTCTGCTGCGTCAGCTTCGACATTCTGATTGGGGGCCGCTCGGAAAGCTGGATCCCGAATGTCGATGTGGGACTCAACCGCGTAAGCCCACATTACTTTAAGACGATCGGCACACCGGTGCTGCGGGGACGCACCTTTACGCAGCAGGACACGCAGGCGGCGCAGCATGTGACGGTCGTAGATGAAGCATTCGCGCAGCGTTTCTTTGCGGACGGAGACGCAATCGGGCAGCACATCGGGCTTTCGCTGCCGGGGCATGGGTACGACTACGAGATTGTGGGCGTGGTGCGGAATACAAAGTACAGAACTCCGACGGCCGTGCAGCGGCCGATGTTCTTCCTGCCGTTCACGCAGACGATTCACTACGACCCGACGGGCTATCAGCGGCTGGAGAATGGGATGCTGTACGCGAATTCGATTGAACTGCGTGTGGTGGGCGTGCCGGAAAGTTTTGAAAAGCCATTGCGCGATGTACTGGCAAGCGTGAATCCGAATCTATCGCTGATCGACGTGAAGAGTTACAGCGAACGAGTCGCGGAGCGCTTTAACCAGGAGCGGCTGATGGCCCGGCTTACGGATGTGTACGGTCTGCTGGCGCTGGTGCTGGCGTCGGTGGGGCTGTATGGAGTGATGGCCTACAACGTGGCGCGGCGCACGGGGGAGATCGGTGTACGGATGGCGCTGGGCGCGAACCGGTGGAACGTCGTGCGGATGGTGGTGGCAGGCGCCTTCGGACAGGTTGTGGCTGGACTGTGCATTGGCGTTCCGCTGGCGCTCGTGGCAGGGCGAGCGCTGGCGCATCAGCTCTACGAAGTGAGCCGGCTGGACCCGGTCGTGACCGGAGGCGCCATGCTCGTGCTTTGCCTCTGCGCGCTGATTGCAGCGCTTGTGCCGGCGCGGCGCGCGGCTTCGATCGAGCCGGTGGAAGCGTTGCGAAACGAATAGATTGCTCGTTCTATTTGCTGGGCCCGGTGCCGTGTGCGCTGTATAAATGCTTTCGATGGCCTGGACTCCTGGCACGCGCGTGGGCGATTACGAGATTGTGGGCACGCTCGGCTATGGCGGCATGGGCGAGGTCTATCGTGTGCGCCACACGATATCCGATCGCATCGAAGCGATGAAGCTGCTACGCGCGGGCCCGGCCACCGGGCTGCACGCGCAGGAGATGATGGATCGATTCGTGCGCGAGATCCGGCTGCTGGCTACGCTGGACCAGCCGAACATCGCGAAGCTGCACACTGCGTTCCGTCACGACCAGGAGCTGGCGATGGTGATGGAGTGCGTGGAAGGCGAGGACCTGGGGCGAAGATTGCCGAAGGGAGTGACGCTTGAAGACTCCCTGCGCTACACGCGGCAGGTGCTGGAAGCGCTGCGCTATGCGCATGGGCGCGGCGTGGTGCACCGCGATATCAAGCCGTCGAACATCATGATCACGCCGCAGAACGAGGCGAAGGTTTTGGACTTTGGGCTGGCACTGGGTGGCACCGCGCTTGCCGACCAGAGGCTGACGACCACCGGCGCGCTGGTGGGTTCGATGCACTACATCGCGCCCGAGCAGATTTCCGGCGAGCCGCACGATGCGAGGTCAGATATCTATGCCGTCGGGGTGACGCTCTACGAAATGATCACGGGACGGCTGCCGATCGAAGGCTCGACACACGTACAGGTAATTGCGGCGCATCTGCACCACGCACCCAAACCGCCGGACCAGATCAATACGAAGATTCCGGCGGGGCTGTCGGCGGTAGTGATGCGCGCGCTGGCGAAGAACCCGCGTGACCGGTGGCAGACGGCAGAAGCTTTTCTGGCGGCGCTGGATGAAGTTGGATTGCATACGTCACCGGCGGGCGATGTGTCACAGGTGCGGGTGGTGTCACGGCCGGCAATCGGAGCGGCCTCGCCCCGGCCGGCGAGCGGGCACCGTCCGGAGTCGCTGACGGAGATCACGCGGCTGCTTGCGGAGCATGTGGGCCCGATTGCCGGAGTGCTGGTGCGACGCGCCTCCGGCAGCAGCAGCAATTTGCGCGAGATGTGCGATGCGCTGGCGCAGGAGATTGCATCGCCGGCAGCGCGGCAGAAGTTTTTGAGTGCGGTGGATCGTCATTTGCGGACGAGCGGGCAGTACTGAAATTGCTGTTGGGGCGTAAACAACATATCCCTCTGCTTCGCTTCGCTCCGGTCGGGATGACAAGAATCGTTGCCTAACCCAGCAGGCGCATTGCTTTTGCCAGGCTTGTC
Organism: uncultured Acidobacteriaceae bacterium; assembly: GCA_963836835.1. Lineage (GTDB taxonomy): Bacteria > Acidobacteriota > Terriglobia > Terriglobales > Acidobacteriaceae > KBS-83. The sequence continues at coordinate 242,292 of CAWILE010000002.1, forward strand.
ATGAGCCGGTTAAAAGATGCGGTGAGCTCGGCGATTTCGTCGCTGCCGCGGACGGGCAACTCTGCTCCATCGATTTGGCCTGTACTGACCTGGTTAGCCACGTGTGCGAGCCGCCGTACAGGGCGGATGATGAGCAGCAGCAGGATGAGGTTTGTCGCCATGATCAATGCAGCGAAGGCGAGCGTGAGCGAAAACATGAGCGAGTGAAATGCCTTGCTCGCGATGGCGACGGGCACGGCGGTGGGCACGGAGACGATCTGCGCGCCGATAATCTCGTTGAGCTGCCAGCCGAAGCCGTGATCCGGACCATATTTGCGGATCATCGAAGCTGGTGCGACATCGGGAGTGCTGTGGCACTGCATGCAGGGCTGCCGGTTGACCAGCGGGTGCGCGAGGTACAGCGCGGTGCCGGTCGGAGTGGGTCGCTCGGCGATCAGCTCATGTTCTTCAGGATGATTGCGGAACTGCTCGATAACATCCGCTTCCCAATCGACAGCGCGGTCCTGGGGATTGGTGGGATTAAGCGCGGGCTCGCGATAAGTGTACTCAGGAAAGTTGGCGCGCAGCTTGGCGAAGATCGTCGTTGCGCCATAGGCGGGCACGGTCTGCGGCAGGAACTCCTGCTCGTACTTGGGATTGCCGATGAGCAGCGGCTTGAGCTCGTCGGAGGTGTAGCGGCGGACCGAGCCGGCGCTCTCCATCATGAGCTCCGCCTGCTGCAGCACCTGAGCGCGCGCATTCTGCTGCAGGAAGCTGTGCGCCACGAATGCGACGACGACAAGCCCGACGATGGCCAGCGAGACAAGGATGAGATTGAATTTCAGGAGCAGTTTCATGGATATTCACAGAAGGCTCAGGAGAGGCGGTCAATTGTAACCATGGTGCGATCGTCGGCCTGGGGGACGCCGTCACTGAATCGATCGACAGCGGAGAAGACGGCTGCAATGGGATTGTCGGCGGTGAGGTACTGCTCGAACTGTGAACCCATAAATTGCTCGCCTGCCGGGTTTTCCGATTCGCTGACGCCATCGCTCAACAGAACGATGCGGCCGCCGATGGGGAGCGTGACGGACACAGAGTGGAAGGTGGCTTCGTCAAGCATTCCGACCGGTGTATCGCCGTCTTCAATCATGCGGACACTGCCGCCGGGCTCTACCAGGAGCGGCGGCACATGGCCGCCGTTCACCAGCTCCACCCTGCCGTCCTGATAGCAGCGGACAGCGGCAAGGGTGACGTACTTCGCTCCTGAGACACGCGCGCAGAGAAATGTATGAACTGCGCTGATGGCATCGACGAGCGAGACACCGCTGTTAATCTGCGCGTAGAGCATGCCCTGCACGATCGATGCCAGCAGGGCGGCGGACATTCCTTTGCCGGAGACATCGGCGACGATGGCGACGCAGCCGTCGTCGGTGCAGATGACATCGTAGAAGTCGCCGCCGACTTCGGCGCATGGCAGGGTGCGGGCCTGCAGCGCGAAGCCGGGTATGGTGGGGAGATTGCTGGCAATGATGCGGTGCTGGATCGCGGCGGCAATCTCCATCTCTTTGCGAAAGAGAGCGGCGGACTGCTCGGCCTCGAGCATGCGGGCATTCTCGACGAGCGTCGCGGCTTCGGTCGCGATGGCGCGCAGAATCTCGCGGCTGACGCTGCTGAGATTGCAGGACTGCAGACGGCTGTCCAGATAAAGCAGTCCCAGCAGCGTGCCGCTGCTGCGGCGGCGCAGCGGGATGGCAATGACCGAGCGCAGGTCGTGCGCGATGATGCTCTCGCGGCCGATGGCGGCGCCTTCGCCGGTGGCGTCGCCGAGAATGAAGTCAAGCCCGGAATGCGCCGCGTCGCGGAGGATGGAGCGCGAAATCTTCGAGTCGTCATGCAGCGCCTCGCCGGTGCTGGAGCAACCGATACGCAGGCTCAGCGAGGCGGTATCATCACCCAGAAAGACGAAGCCGCGCTCAGCGCAGGTGAGTCGAAGCGCGTATTCGATCATGGTGCTAAGCACGTCGTCCAGCACCTGCGTGCCGTTGAAACGCTGCGCAGCTTCGAGGAAGAGCGAGAGCTTTTCGAGATCCGAGCCACTGACCTGGCTGGAGACGCGCTCGAGCAGGTCGCGGGTGCCAGTGGCGGTGTCGAGTCTGCGAGTCTGGTGTGCTTCCTCAACGGGCCCCTCGAGGAATGTGAGCGAAACGTTCGATTGGCCCAGACCGATGCGATCGCCGGAGCGGAGGCGCGTGCGCTCGATGCGCTCCCCGTTGCGCAGGGTGCCATGGCGGCTCGCCATATCGCGCAGGTAGAGTCCGTCCGGCTCAGCTTCAATACAGGCGTGACGGCGCGAAACCTGCGCGTTGGCGAGGCACAAGTCACACTCACTGCTGCGTCCCAGTTGAAAGGGGAAATGCAGCAGGTCATAGGTGCGACTACCGTCGCTGTCGGTGAGCAGGAGGCGGGGCTGATTCGGATCTGTTGACATAGCGCCGGGCAGCGAACCGGTTTGGAGCCGGTGCGCGGGGGGTGGACGCAAGTCTACATCAAGCGAGCAGCTCGGGTGCTCGGGAAATTACCCGAGCCGCTCAGGCAGCGGCTGCGCTGGCCTGCCTGCGCTCACGCTCAATGCCGGAGAGCGCATGCCACAGAGCGGCTGCGGTGGCTTCGGCGGCATCGAGCGCGCATTCGGCTTCTTCCGGATGCGCCGTCAGCTCGGATTCGATCGCGTCGCGCCAGACCTTTGTGTGGTAGACATCGGCGGTCTGGTGCAGCGTGAAGTAGCGGGCGGCAAACTCGGTGGCGCCGTAGTGCTCGCGGAGTCCCTTGGCTTTTGTGCGTGCGATCGCGGGCACGCGCGACTCGTATGTGTACAGCGAGGCAAGAGCTGCCGTCGGAGACGCGGACATGGCGGCGCGGAAATGGGCGATGAGCGAGGCGGTCTCCGGCTGAAGAGCGCGGCTGCGGACGTCGGAGGTATCGGCGCCCATGCCTTCCGCGAAGTCCATCCACAGATCGCTGTGCGGGCGGCTGGCGGGCAGGCCCTCTTCGTCGGCAAGGTTTTCGAGCACAATGCGGCGGAGAGGAGAGTCTTCCAGGCGTGCATGCAGCGCGCTGAGATAAGTGGGGAAAGCCGAGACGTGATGCCAGTATTCGGATGCGTATTCGCGAAGCTCATCGCGGGTGAGCTCGCCTTTTGACCAGGCCTGATAGAAGGGGTGCTGGAGGAGATCGTAGCGGGCAATGCGAGCGTCGAGAGCAGCGAAGAACTCGGGAGCGTGGAACGACTGAGACATCGGACAGGACTCCTGTTGGATTGGGCCGCGGTAATGCGGATTGTAGCAAGGACGAGCCTGTGATTCCCTTCCCGCGATACATTCGAGAGAGAAGGAGATTCACGATGAGCACTATCGCCGCCCCCGCACCCTCCGTAACCAGGAACGAAGCACATGAGGCGCGATTGGACCGCCTGGCCCGCGTCGCGATCGAAGTCGGCCTGGGATTGGCTGAGGGACAGCAGTTGCTGATCACGGCATCGCTCGACACATTACCGCTGGTTCGGCGAATCACGGAGCAGGCGTATCGTGCAGGCGCATCGCTGGTGACTACGTTTTACAGCGATGATGAGGCGACTCTTTCCCGCTTCCGCTATGCGCGGGATGCAAGCTTTGACGCGGCGGCCACATGGCTGCAGGACGGGATTGCCGAGGCCTTTCGCAGCAATGTGGCGCGTATGGCTGTTGCCGGCGCCAATCCGGCGCTGCTGGCAAATGAGGATCCGGAGAAGGTGGGGCGTGCGAACCGGGCCTTTTCGAAAGCCAGCCGGCCGGCCATGGAACTGATCACGCGGCATGCGATCAACTGGACGATCGTGGCGGCGGCGACGCCGGCGTGGGCGGCTGCGGTGTTTCCCGGCGAATCGGAAGAGACGGCGATGGCGAAGCTGTGGGAGGCAATCTTTGCCGCATCGCGCGTGGACGCGCCTGATCCGGTGGCTGCGTGGCGCGCGCATGATGAAGGGCTGCGGAAGCGCGCCGCCCTCCTGAATGAGCGGCGGTACAGCGCGCTGCATTTCCGCGGGCCGGGGACCGATCTGCGCGTGGGGCTGGCGGAGGACCATGTATGGATGGGCGGCGGCACGACGGCGGGCAACGGACTCGCGTGCATTCCAAATATTCCCACGGAAGAAGTCTTCACGACGCCGCATTGCCAGCGCGTGGAAGGCGTGGTGACAAGCACGAAGCCGCTCTCCTACCAGGGCACGCTGATCGATGGCATTCGCGTTCGATTTGAAGGCGGACGTGTTGTGGAGTCGCATGCGACGCAAGGAGAAGCCGTGCTGCGCAAGATGCTGGAGACCGATGAGGGCGCGGCGCGGCTGGGCGAAGTGGCGCTGGTGCCGCACTCGTCGCCCATCGCCAGGAGCGGGCTGCTCTTCTCGAACACGCTTTTCGACGAGAACGCAGCCAGCCACATCGCGCTTGGGCAGGCCTACAGCACCTGCATCCGCGGTGGCGACACGATGGATACCGCAGCGCTGGCGGCGAAAGGCGCGAACGATAGCCTGATCCACGTGGACTGGATGATCGGCTCGGGTGAGATTGATCTTGATGGGATTACTGGCAGGGGCGTCGCGGAACCGCTGATGCGGAAGGGCGAGTGGGCGTAAGAGCTCTAGGTCCCCGCCGCAATCTTCTCAGCCTGCTTAGACATCTTGGCCGTCCGTTCGAGCTTGTCCCAGTTAAAGGGCCGGCCATCGATGGCGCGCTTGATGGTCTTGAATAGCACAACCGAAAATATCTGGCGATAAGCGAATCGCTGCAGCCAGATATGGAAGAGCAGCCAGCCGTCGCCGCTATTGGCCGGGTGCCGCGTTCAAGGAAAAAGCAAGGGCCGAAGTGACGAAATCGATGATCAGAAAGGTAAGGAAGTAGACCAGCAGCTTCTCGAAGCTCGCGGGGCTGGCGGTGTCGGGATGAAAGTGCCGGTCGATCAGATACTCGAATCGTCCGTCGATGAACATAATATCGATGAGGGGCGAGACCAACGGCAGCAGATATCTGGAAGATGAGGATGTTGGGCAGCGCGAAGAAGCCCATCGCGCGGTTTGTGGTGAATGCCTTCTTGTGCTTGAAGACTGCCTGCAGCGTGCCGAAAGGACCAGCGAAAGCGCTGCCGCATGAGTCCTTTGGCATCGTATGGGAGCCTCCGTGAAGGCAAGCGCCCGGTCTTCGTAGATCACCTTGTAGCCCTGCTCCAGCAGATTCATGGTCAGATCGGCGTCTTCAGCAACGGTGTTGACGGGATAGCCGCCGCCGCGCCGACGGCTTCGGTCCGCCAGCCCCCAATCGCACCGGGAACGACCGTGACAACATTGAAGAGGTCGAGCGCGCGCCGTTCGAAATTCTGGCTGGTGATGTACTCAAGCGCCTGCCAGCGCGTCCACAAATTGACGCGATTGCCGACTTTGGCATTGCCGGCGACCGCGCCGATGTGCGCATTGGCGAAGTCGGACAGAGCAAGATTAGAGACAGCATCGCGGGCAATGACGGTATCGGCATCGATGCCGACATAGAATTCTTCCGTAAGATCCGTGCGAGGCGAAGTTGAGCGCCTCTGCTTTGCCGGCGTTGGGTTTGCTCAGGACTGGTAGCCGGCCTGAGGCGATTTCGTCGCGGATAGGCTTCCGCAGGCGACGTCGTAGGTACTGTCGTTGAGCCGTCGTCAATGACGATGGTGCGCAGGTTTTCGTAATCGGAGTTCATCACGGAACGGATCGTCCGAACGATGACCATCTCCTCGTTATAGGCGGGGATAAGGACTGCGACGCTGCGGCTTGAAACCGCCGGGCACTTCGGGGATTTTCCGGCGGCGGAGGCGATCAATCAGAGCAAAGAGCCGACAGTATTAGGCGCGCGCTCATCAGAACATCGCCGATAAAGAAGATCATGCACCACAAAGCGGCCGAAAAATGCGAAAAGGCAGAAAGCAACGGAATCGATACGCGCTTGCCAGCGCTGATTGGGGGTGAGCGGTGGCATGACTTCTGCAGTGGTCTTGCCCATCAGCTCGGAGACAGGAACAATCTGATACCCGTGCGCACGCAGCGTATCGATGAGCAGCGGCAGGGCTGCGACAGTGACGGAACGATCGCCGCCGCCGTCATGCAGCAGGATAATGCTGCCGCGGAACTGCGGCTTGGTCTTCATGATGCGCAAGTGCTCCATCACGTCCCAGGTGATCTCCTGCGGCGACTTGCGCGGATGCTCGTTCCAGTCGTCGGTATCGATCTTGTCGCCGATGATGGTGTAGCCCATCTGCTGGATGCGGTAGGCGGGCGCGGCCTGGTCGTTGGTGTCTGGCTCCTGATCGATCGAGTACGGCGGACGGAAGTAGAGCGGCTTGATACCGAGTTTGCTGGCGAAGAGCCGCTCCGTCAGGTTGAGTTCAAGTTCCACCTGACGCGGCGAGATTTCGCTGATGTCTGGATGAGTGTAGGTGTGATTGCCGATCTCGTGGCCTTCGCGGGCATAGCGGCTTCAACAAGGCCGACGTTGTCCTGCGCCTGTTCGCCGATGACCATGAAGGCCGCTTTGACCTGCTTTGCTTTCAGGATGTCGAGAATCTTCGGTGTCCACTTGGGATCGGGACCGTCGTCGAAGGTGAGCGCGACCTTGTCCGGGTGATAGCCGTAGTACTCGATCGAGTACGCCTGCGGATAGACATGCATGTGCTCGTCGGTCGCGGTCTGGTTCTGCGCATCCATGTCGATGGTGCGCGAACCTGAATGGGGTACGCTGGTGATACGCAGGATGTCGCCGTCGCCGTCCTGATTGATGGTGTTGCCCGGCGTGATCTTCTCAAGCGTCGTCTGAATGTTCGGCGTGCTGGGCTTGTCCCAGACGTTCCATATGGACGGATCCTCTGTGCCCAGCGCCCACAAGGCGAATGTCTGAATGCCCATCATGCGGGCGGCACGCATCTCGTTCATTGCGGTGACAGCGTCGAGCATCCACACCTGGTGGCGCACATGCTGGTCCTCGTCGTCATAGGCGAAATGCGGGTTCAGTTCGTCGCCGGCGAAGGAGAGGTCAGACTCGGAGTCGTTCGCATCCTGCCAGGCGTCCTGCACGCTGAGTGAATCGACATCGATTACTTTCTGCGACGCGCGACCTTTAGCGTCCGGCAGCGGCACGGTCCAGTTGTAACCATAGTTGCCGATGGCGCAGATAAGCTTCTGCTTGGGCACGATTTGCATCACGCGCTGAAGATTGTTCTCGAACCAGTCCTGGGGCGCGATCGGCCCGGGCCCGGATGTGTTCTCGTGCAGGTCATAGTTCATCAGCACGATTCCGTCAGTGTGTGCTGCCTCGAACTGCAGCATCTGCTTGTCCGTACCGACGGGGATGTTGATGTAGAGGCGCAGGTTTTTCTTCGAGAAGTCGTCGTAGAGCTCCGCCATCAGCGAGCGATAACCGTCCTCGGCATCGTCGGGAACTTCCTCGAAGTCGAGCGAAATACCGCGGTAGTTTGGGTTGGCGGTAAGGAAAGCGTCCAGCTGCCGGCGCATGGTGGCGCGCGCATTTGGATCGTTGAGCACCTTGCCTATCACGGGATCCCACAGGCCGCTGAGAATGTTGTAGTTGCGAATCAGAGGGAAGATTTCGGTATCTTCGTGCGCATTCGCAATCGCCTGCTGCACCTTGTTGCCGGGATCGACCCCATGCACGATGCCCTTGTCGTCGACAACGCGGTAGGTATGCGCCGGCGCCTCCGACACGGCGCCCAGCAGATTGCCCGTGGCGTCATTCACATTCAGCCACACGGGGAAAAGCATGTCGATCTGGTGAACGTGTTGCTTGAGCGAGGAGTAGCTGGCCGGATTGTCATCGGTATAGAACGTTGCGCGAAGACCCTCGCCGGTGTTCAGCGGCACCTCTGAGGCCAGCCGGTTCGTAGATCGACGACGCGCTGCCCGCAGCGCCGCCCGGCGCGACTCCGGGGTCTGGCGGCCCTTAACGGTCTTGTAGTTCCGCTTCTGTTGGGGCAGCAATAGGTCGGGCAATTGCTCGCGATGAATCACGCCAAGGAAGAAGGCCACCAGCAGAAACGTGGAGAGTACAGCGGTCAGGTCCAGGATGCGCCGCAGCCGTTTCCAACGTTTTCGTTCGGGATCGTAGAAGATCTGCCGGCTCATAGATTCCGCTCAAACCAGAGTACAGCCGCAGGTGCAGCAGGCCAACACTGATGCGTACGTTTTGGGACACCCCCGGTGGTCTGTATGATGCGAACGAATGCGGCGCCCTTCCCTGATTGCTGTCGCTGTGCTGGTTGCGCTCGGACTCGGCACATGGCTGCGCCTGTGGTTTCTATGGCATTTTCCCCAGGTGAATGGCGACGGGCTGGTGTACGGAGATATCGCGAAGAACTGGCTCCTGCACGGTATCTACGGACGCACGGATTTCACCGGGGCCGGCGCAACCGTGAATCCCACACTCATCCGGCTGCCGGGTTACCCACTGTTTCTGGCGGCATGCTTCCGTATCTTCGGCATCGATCATTACGGCGCGGTTCTGAATCTGCAGGTGGCCATCGATCTGACGTCCGCACTAATCGTGGGATGGACGACGTGGGCTATCGCAGGCAGGCGCGCGGGAATGTGGGCGCTCTACCTGGCTGCGCTTTGTCCGTTTACCGCGAACTACGTAGCCGCGCCGCTGAGCGAAACGCTTTCGATCTTCTGTGTCGCGACGACGTGCGCTGGTCTGGTGTGGCTGCAGAAGCGCCCGGGTTGGGCCTCGACACTGCTGCTGGCGCTGAGCTGGAGCTACGCGACCCTGCTGCGTCCGGACGGAGCGCTCCTTGCTGTGGCGGCAGTTGTGGTCATCGTGCTGTACGCAAACCGCGGATTTATGGGGCTGCCGCCACTGCGACGCAGTCGCGCATGGCGGGTAGTGTTGAGCGCGGGCGCTCTGTCAGTACTTCCCTTTCTAGCCTGGACCGCGCGCAATTACCGCACGTTCCATGTCTTTGAGCCGCTGGCGCCGCGCTATGCCACCGATCCGGGCGAGACGACTGTGCCCGGATTTCAGCGCTGGATGAAGACCTGGGCGGTGGACTTCGCTTCTACGTCAGATATTTATTGGAACGTCGACACTGGGCCGCTGGACATAACCCTGCTCCCGGACCGCGCGTTCGATTCCCCGGCACAGCGCGAAGAGACCGCCGATATCTTTGCTGCATATAACGAGACAACCACGATCACGCCGGCTATCGATGCTCGGTTTGCCGCGCTAGCCGCCGCGCGGGAACAGGCGCATCCGCTGCGGAATTATGTAGAACTTCCGCTGTTACGAGTGCTGGATATGTGGCTGCGTCCGCGTACGGAAATGCTGAACATCGAGCTGCGCTGGTGGCAGTACGACCGGCACAACGCCGAAACGGAGTTCGCGGCGGCTTATGCGCTGCTGAACCTGGCGTACATCATTGCGGCCGCATTCGGCGCGTGGCGGCTGCGGCGAACGAGCGGGATGCTGGTGTTTGCGATTGCGGCTTACTGCATTTTGCGCAGCCTGCTGCTGGCGACGATTGAAGCGCCGGAGGCTCGCTACACGGTGGAGGTGTTTCCGATGCTGTGCATCCTGGCAGGAGCAGCGCTTGGCGCAACCAGGAGAGCGGTCCATGGCTCGCCCAGCAATATAACTTCCGCGACTATTTCCGGATGACGTTATAGCCGCTGTCTTTGGGCTTGAAAACGTCGCCGGGAATCCTGCTGTTGTATTTGATCGCCGTGTACGTGGCGGTACGATTGTCGCCTGAGGGCTCGTAGAAGATCTGCTTGAGGCTGAGCGAGCGCGACGGATCAATCCACACCGTCACGTGTGAAAAGGTGTTGGCGACAGACTGCTGCTTCGGCTTCAGATCCAGCTTTGCAGTTTGAACGCCGTCGACTTGCTCCATTCCCTGGCAGGTTACGGTCCAGTTCTCCTGAACGTCTTTTCCGCTGCCGCCAAAGCCGAGCGTCAAAAAGCTTTCGTACTGGCCGCGGTTCGATCCGGCGCTGAAGAGCGTCTCCTGCTTGATCTCCGGCTGGAGCAGGGTGAGCGTGGTGCCGTTGAAGAAGACCGTCTTCTCCGCCGGCTGTTTGATGTAGGCGGCCATGGATGTGGAATCGCCGTGCCGCTCAAAGTAAATGGTGCCGCTCTGGATGTCGTGCTCGTTGACCACCGATTGCAGCACATCCCATTTGAAATCGGCCTGCGTGCTCTGGAACTTCGCGGAGGCGGCGTCCATCTGCGCGAGCACCTTGGCGGTGTCGCAAGTCTGTGCACCGGCCAGCGGCGCCATCAGGCAGACTACAGCGGCAGATACGATTACGATTCGCTTCATCCTGTTCCCTTTCACCATCAGCGGCGCGCCCAGACTTTGTAGCTTTCCACGCGGCCGCTGGAGTCCTTCTGTTCCTGCCAGCGCTCGATGCTCACCGTGCCGGCTACAGGTGCGATGCTGGATTCGAGTTCAGCGCGCAGCTTGTTCGCGTCAGAGGTTTCGGGTACCTGGTCCGCGCCCACTTCGAAGGTGAGCCTGCCGTTTGCGCCGGCATGCACCAGGACACCGTGGCCCCGGGAAGCTGGCTCCTCCGGGCGGTCGTGGTAGTTGATAAGCCGCGGCGACACAAACAGAAACAGCAGGATGAGTGTCACCATCACGTCGTAATGAAAGCTGCCTCTCGGATAGGTCCAGAAAAAGTAACTTTTTAACGTCTTCATTGCGTGCTATCACTCCGCTTGCGGATTTCCGTTTCACCACCCATGTACGCCACCAGCGCCTCGGGCACTCGTATCGACCCGTCGGCCTGCTGATAGTTTTCCAGAATCGCCAGCCAGGTGCGTCCAATAGCGAGACCGCTGCCGTTCAGAGTATGGACGAATTCGGCTTTCCCCTTGCCCTGCGGGCGGTAACGGATATTCGCGCGCCGCGCCTGAAAGCTCTCGAAGTTGCTGCACGACGATATCTCCCTATAGAGGTTCTGACCGGGGAGCCAGACTTCGAGATCATAGGTCTTGGATGCAGAAAATCCCATATCGCCGGCGCAAAGCAGCACACGCCGATAAGGGAGGTTCAGCCGCTCCAGGATTGTTTCTGCATCGCGCGTGAGCTTTTCGTGCTCGCTCTCAGAGTCTTCCGGCCGCGTGAACTTCACCAGCTCGACTTTCTGGAATTGATGCTGCCGAATGATGCCGCGTACGTCCTTGCCATAGGAGCCGGCTTCGGCGCGGAAACACGGTGTATAGGCGGTGAGCGAAATGCTGAGCGCGGAGTCGTCCAGCAGCTCATCGCGATAAAGATTCGTGACGGGAACTTCCGCCGTAGGGATGAGCCAATGGTCATTCTCGCTGAACTGGTTCTTCCTCGCGGCCTCAACGGCATCATCGCCGCTGGCGCAGAAGAGGTCGTCGGCAAACTTCGGCAACTGCCCGGTGCCAAACAGTGAGCGGCTGTTGACCATCACAGGAGGGAGCACTTCGCGATAGCCATGCTCGCGGGTATGGAGGTCGAGCATGAAGTTCGCCAGCGCGCGCTCGAGGCGGGCGCCCTGATCCCAATAGACTGCGAAGCGTGCGCCGGAAAGCTTTGCTGCGCGCTCGAGATCGAGGATGCCAAGGGCCTCGCCTAACTCCCAATGGGGACGCGGTGTAAAATCGAAGTGCGGCTTTGTGCCCCACTGCTTCTGCTCCACGTTGTCCTGCTCGGAAGAGCCGGGCGGCACGGATGGATGCGGAAGATTGGGAACGCCGGCGAGGATGCCGCGAAGTTCCTCGTCCGTTGCGGACGCCGAAGCATCGAGAGATTCCAGCTTCTCCTTGATCTGGCGCGTTTCCTCGATCAGACTGGCTGCATCTTCTTTGGCACGCTTGCGGCGGCCTACCTCCTCGCTCAGAGCATTGCGGCGCGCCTTGAGAGTTTCGGCCTCGGTGATCCGCTCGCGGCGAACAGCGTCGAGTGTCTGGAAATTGTCCAGAAGCGCCGCTGCATCCTGGCTGCGGGCGCGAAGTCTTTCCTGGACCAGCGCAAGGTTGGCCCTGACGAATTGCAGATCGTGCATATGCTTTTATGCTACCGGAAACAGCTTTGCTTTCCGCATTGACAGGCAGATGACATGCTCCGCGGATGGGTTTACGGTGGCTGGGTCAGAAATTTGATCCTGAAACGCAACTTCCACGGACAGGAGCCTCCCCCTTTGCTTCGCGCTATTCGCCTCCTCGCTGTCACGTCTCTGGTATCGATCTCAGTCGTGCCGGTCGGTGCATTTGCACAAACGCCGGCCAGCCCAACGAATACCACTTCGGGTCAGATAAAACAGCAGACGCTCGCGGGGATCGGCAAGCTGCAGACCTGGTACACGCAATCGACGGGCCTCTACCAGACGACTGGATGGTGGAACTCCGCGAATGTGCTGACGATGCTGGCCGATTATTCGCTGGTCGCGCACAGCAAGAGCTACAACAGCGTCTTTGCGAACAGCTTTCAGCAGGCGCAGAAGCAAAACAGCGGCTTTTTGAACAACTACTACGATGACGAGGGCTGGTGGGCGCTGGCGTGGATTACCGCTTACGATCTGACGCATACGCAGCGATATCTGAACATGGCTGCATCCATCTTTTCCGATATGAGCGGCGGCTGGGATGCAACCTGCGGCGGCGGCATCTGGTGGAGCAAGGACAAGACGTATAAGAACGCGATTGCGAATGAGCTGTTTCTTTCCGTGGCCGCGCACCTGGCGAACCGCGCCGCGCCTGCCGATCGTGCGGGGTATCTGGCGTGGGCGAATAAGGAATGGTCCTGGTTCCAGCAGTCCGGCATGATCAACAGCCGGAATCTGATCAACGACGGACTCGATCTCACCACCTGCAAGAACAACGGGCAGAATACGTGGACGTACAACCAGGGCGTGGTTCTGGGCGGCCTTGTCGAACTGAACCGCGCGCGGCGGTCGCCGCAACTCATCGCGACGGCGCAGACGATCGCGAACGCCGCACTCACCCACCTTACGGACAGCAACGGCGTTCTCCATGACACCTGTGAGGCGAACTGCGGCGCGGACGGTGTGCAGTTCAAGGGAATCTTCGTGCGCAACCTGATGACGCTCAATGCCGCTTGGCCTGATCCGGCCTACACTGCATTTGCGGTGACGAATGCGGAGAGCATCTGGAACCATTCGCGAGATGCGAGCAACGCCTTCGGGCAGGTGTGGTCAGGACCATTCGACGCGGAGAACGCCGGCCGTCAAAGCTCGGCGCTGGATGCGTTTGTCGCGGCGTACTCTGGCCTGCTGGCGAAGAACTAAGCATCAGGAGCGGGGCGTTTGCGGTGCCGGGCGCCCCACGCGGCAAGTTCGGTGAGGGCCGGCCGCAGCGTCGCTCCATAGGCGCTCAGTCGATACTCCGTGTGGGCTCTCGCATCGGGAAAGATGCGACGCTCGACGATGCCCGAGCGTTCGAGCTGGCGCAGTTGCTCGGTCAGGACTTTCTGGGAGGCGCCTGGAAGCTTGCGGCGCAGTTCATTGAAGCGATGCGGCCCATGCTTGAGCGCCCAGAGGATCAGCGGCTTCCACTTGCCGCCGATCACATCCAGCGCCGTGCTCACATTGCATTCCTCGATCTGCACCGGAAGCCCTCCTGCCGCAGGCGAAGGCACTTTTTTGTGCCTGATTGTGCGCCTCCTGAATGAGGCATATACGAAAAGCATGACACGCATCGCGATTCTTGGAGCGGGTAATGTAGGCGGCGCGCTGGCCCGGCTGTGGAGCGAGGCCGGCCATGCAGTGAGCGTTGCAGTGCGGGATGGTTCCGCGAAAAGACAGATTGCTGGGATCCATACTGGCCCGGCAAAGGAGATCGCCGGTTCGGCGGAGGTTGTTGTACTGGCGGTGCCTTGGACATCCGCCGAGCAGGCTCTGGCATCCTGCGGCGATCTTGGCGGCAAGGTAGTGATCGATTGCACCAACCCGGTGCTGCCGACGCTCGAAGGGCTGGAGTTCGGCACGACAACATCGGCCGCAGAGAAGCTGCAGACATTCGCCCCGCGTGCGCGGCTGGTGAAGGCGTTCAACACGATCGGCGCGCCATTGCTGGGATACGCCACCTTCGATGGACTACAGGCGGACGGATTCTATTGCAGCGACCACGAAGCAGCGAAAGCCGCTGTCGTCCCGCTGATTGAGGCGGCCGGGCTGCGTCCCTTCGACACGGGACCGCTACGGAATGCGCGCTATCTGGAAGCGATGGCGATGCTGTGGATCGATCTTGCGGTGAAGCAGGGCCGCGGGCCGACCTTCGGCTTCCGCGTGTTGGAGCGAACTGCATCCTGAAATTGACGCCGGCTCGTGCCCATGCGCGGCATTTGCGATACTGAAATACGCCTATGGATATGCACCGGCGTCTCTGCTCGCTCGCTCTCGCCTCTTTGCTCATCACTCTTCCCGCGATTCCTGCTCAAGCTTCCGCTTATGACGGCAAACCGAAGCTTGTGGTGCTGGTGGTGATCGATCAGTTTCGCGAGGACTACCTGGAACGCTATCGCGCCGATCTGAAGGCGCCGCATGGCTTCCGTCTCTTTCTGGATCACGGCGCGTACTTTCCGGACTGCTACTACGATTACGCGAATACGAAAACCGCTCCGGGGCATGCGACTCTGGGCACCGGGGCATACACCGACGGGCACGGCATCAATTCGAATGAATGGTGGGACCTGAGCCGCAATACGAAGCGGCCCGTCACCTCGGTTGAGGACGAGCGATACAAGATTGTCGGGCTGCTGACGGCGGGAGACGAAGAGGGCGCTTCGCCGCGCAACGAGCGCGCTTCGACAGTGGGCGATGAGCTGCGGCTCGCAACCGTCGGCCAGTCAAAGGTGTTTGGCATTTCGCTGAAGGATCGGGCTGCCATTCTGCCGGTAGGGCACTCGGCGAATGCGGCGTACTGGATAGACCCCAAGAGCGGCGCGTTTGTGACTTCCAGTTATTACCAGAACGCTCTGCCGGAGTGGGCCACTACCTTCAATGCCAGTCCGCGCGCACAACAGGCGCTCGAGGAAGCGCATGGAAACCCGCAGGATAGTTTCTTCGAGCAGGTAGATACTTCGCCGGCGGGCAACACGTACGAGCTCGACTTTGCGCGTGCGCTCATCACAGGCGAGCAGATGGGACATCATCCCACGACCGACATGCTCAGCATCTCGCTCTCCCCCAATGATGGGCTGGCCCATCACGTGGGCCCGGATGCTCCGGAGATGCACAACATGGTCGAACAGCTGGATCAGCAGCTTAACGATTTCTTCACCTGGCTCGATCAGAACGTGGATGGCGGTCTCGCGAATGTTTGGATTGCACTCTCCGCCGACCATGGTGTTGCTTCCACTGCGGAACAGGCGACATCGCTCGGCATGGATGCCGCTTCGTGGGATATCGACAAGCTGCTCGCCGGGCTGAACAAGGCGATGAACGATAAATTCTCGCCGGGCGAGAAGATCGACTATTTGCTGTCGCACCAGGAGCTGCCGTATATCGAGCTCAACCAGCCGTCATTCGAGCGCGCCGGCATCAATGAGCCGGAGGCCGAAGACGCGATCGCCGCTGCATTGCCGGCGGTGGTGGAGAGCCTGCCGGCGCAGCCGGCCTTCCACGCGCCCATGGGAACGCCACCGCCGATCGTACAGGCCACACCGCAGCGGCCCGCGCCGCACACGCGCGCTTCACGCGCGGCTGCCGCAAAGCAGGCTGCCGAGGCGCCGGCGGCTGAGGCGGCGCCGCAGCCGGCAACGCAACAGCCTCTGCAGCCGGCATCCAGCAAAGTGGCTCCGCGGCCCGCGCTGGTAGCCGTCTATACGCGCATGCAACTCGCGGCGGGCACTCTGGCTCCAGATGAATTTGGCGAGCGCATCGCGCACAGCTACAGCCCCAACGGCGGCTGGTACGTGATGCTGATTCCCACGGCTTACCAGAGGAACGGCAATGCTGCGGGCACGGGTACAACCCACTACAGCGCGTGGTCCTACGACCGGCATGTGCCGCTGGGCTTTTACGGTGCGCCATTTCAGCCCGGCATCTATCATGGACGCGTGGAACCGGTCGATTTCGCTGCAACCTTCGCTGCGCTGCTGGGCGTCAATCAACCTTCTGCCTCCGTAGGCCACATCCTGACCCAGGCCCTCAAACCGGTGACGGCCACAGACCAGGAGCCGCTGATTCCGAAAACCACACGCCGGCCGCGGCGAGCCACACCGAAAAGCGCAGAGCCAGAGGCGCCAGGAGGCCCGACGCTCGAGTGAAGCCCGACATGCGCGTCGCGTTCTGCGGCCTTGAGCTGCGCAATCCGGTCATTGCCGCGTCCGGCACCTTTGGCTATGGCATCGAGTTTGAGGACATTCTCTCGCTCGATAAGATCGGTGGCTTCGTCACCAAGGGTCTTTCCCGTGAACCGATGGCGGGCAATGACGCGCCGCGCATCATCGAGACCGCATCCGGCATGATCAACGCGATCGGATTGCAGAACATGGGAGTGGGAGCATTCATCCAGGAAAAGCTGCCCGCCCTGCGCCGCTACTCGGGCACCGCCTGCATTGCCAACGTCTTCGGCTACACCATCGATGACTACCTGGCGGTGATCGAGCAATTGAATGCCGCCGAGGGCGTGGCCGCATACGAGCTCAATGCATCGTGTCCCAACACCAGGCATGGCGGGCTGATCTTCGGCGCCGATCCTCAGCAGCTGGCGGAGCTGATCATCCGGGCAAAGCTCATCGCCGGCCGTCCGGTAATCGTTAAGCTCTCGCCGAATGTAACGTCGATTGCGCAGATGGCGCGCGTCGCTGAGGCGGCAGGTGCCGATGCGATCTCGCTGGTGAATACCTTCGTGTCGCTGTCGATTGATGTGAAGACACGCCGCCCTCGCATTGCGAATGTGACGGGTGGCCTCTCTGGGCCTGCAATCAAGCCCATTGCGGTACGGATGGTGTGGGAGGCCGCGCGCGCGGTGAAGATTCCCGTGATCGGCATGGGAGGCATTACGACACCGGAAGATGCGGTGGAGTTCCTGCTGGCGGGTGCCACGGCTGTCGAGGTCGGCACAGCCTCATATGCCGACCCGAGGGCAGTGCAACGCATTGCCAAGGGGCTGGAGTCATGGTGCAGCGCCAATCACGTGGAGCGCGTACGGGACCTGACCGGCGGGCTCAGGCTGAATTCGGAATAGCAGTGAATGAGAGAAAGAAAAAGGCCGGCTCGCAGGCCGGCCTTGTGTCTCTGTGCGCGATTAGGCGATGCGGGAGTCCCGATCATCGAGAGTTCGCGCGTGGAAGGAGCGCGCCTGATTGATGGCGACGCCGGTAAGGAACATTGGGGCCGGCGTGGCAATGGCGACGAGCAGCCAGCACAGCAACGAAAGCAGAAGCCCGACGACGGCAGCCGCCTGCAGTGTCAGCATGACGGAAACGTCCCAGAGATGCAGGCTGACCAGTGCCCAGTGTTGCAGCGGCTGAATGTGATGAATAATCGCCAGCGCGAGAACGAATGCGGCGGTGGAGATCGTCGTGGTTCCAATCAGCACCACATCGATGGTGCGGTGCAGCCGCTGGCGGCCGCGGCAATAATCACATTCCGAAAAATGATCTTCATAGTCGCCGCGCATGGCTGCGGTGATGCCGGAGATGTCATAGCGCCAGCTGGAGAGGATGGCACCCACTACCGGGTCGACGCAGCCGTCGGAACGGGTATAGCGTGGAGACGCCAGCGCGCCGCTGTCAATCTGATTCGCTGTGCCCTGCTGTCCTGAAGTCATGTTCGTTAATCCTATGATAATGGTTGGATGCGGCCCAAAACCAGCGGATTCCCAATTTGGTAACTCTTGCGGTAACCCAATTCCTCACGACTCGACAACTAAACCCATCAGTATGAATAAGATAGCGAGCTAAAGCGCGATCGCGCCGAGAGGTTCCTCCTGCCGGGCGAGGAGTAGCTTATTCGCCAGCAGGCTCATGCGGTCCTGCAGGGCCCTTTCCGCGCTGACCCGGGCCAGTGCCGGCAGGTTATTGCTTTCGGAAAGATGCGCCAGCACAATGTAGGCCGCCTGTCCGTCGTAATTGCGTTCCAGAAACTCGGCCGCGGCTTCGTTGGAAAGATGCCCTACCCGTGACATGACACGCTGTTTGACGCTCCAGGGGTAGGGTCCGTCGCGGAGCATTTCGGTATCGTGATTGGATTCCAGCAAAAGCACATCGCAGCCGCGCAGCGCCTGGCGTGCATTCGCCGGCATGTAGCCCAGATCGGTAGCAAAGCCGATTCGACAGCCCTCGCCCTCAAAGACAAAGCCGACCGGATCGGCAGCATCATGCGGGATCGTGAATGGCTCGACATCGATGTCGCCGACCGCAAAGCGCTTTCCTGCTTCGAAAAAAGCGACCGATGGAATCGCAGCGGAATCGCGCTGCGGTTCGCAGTCTTCCTGGTTTGCGGCGGCGGGCTCTTCCGGAACACCGCTGCTCTCCTGCTCGCGGCGGCGCAGCCAGTCGGCATAGGTCATGCGCTTCTGCGGATGGAGCCAGCGCACCCAGGCGCGATGCGTCATCTCTGTGAAGTAGACCGGGATGCCAAGTTTGCGCGCGAGCACGGAGACGCCCTGAACGTGATCCTGGTGCTCGTGAGTGATGAGGATTGCATCGAGCGTGCGGGGATCTTCGCCGGCGATCTGCATGCGCTTGAGAATCTCGCGGCAGGAGAGCCCGGCATCGACCAGAATGCGCGTTCGCCGGGTGGCGATGACTGTGCTGTTGCCCTTGGAACCGCTGGCGAGCACCGTCATCCGCATCATTCCCAAAGCATACGCCACGCAGGCAAGAAAACCAGAGGAAAACCGGCAAATAGCCGAAGCGACTCAGCAAGCCGGCGAGTTAGCCAAACATGATTGCGCTGGCATGCTGACATCGCTGCTATTGCCCAAACGCGCCGGAATGCGGCTGGCGCCGCTGCCAGTTGCGCAAGCGACCGTGCGCCTCCGCGCTCTGTTCGGGGAAACGCTGGGCCTGGAGTTGCCAGTACACGACAGCTTCGAGTTCGCGCGCGCGCAGGTAGGGCAGCAACTCGTCCCACGACGGCGCACCGGGATAGGACTTGAGTGCTTCTTCCATTCCTTCGGGTGCGGTGCGCACCAGGCAGGCGACATCCCACGCCGTCGCGCCACCGCACGCATCTTCGAAGTCGGTCCATACCCAGCCCTTGGGCGTCTTGAGCAGGTTCTTCCGGTGAGCGTCGCCATGGATGGGCTGGATCGAGCGGCCGCCATAGCGAAGTGTCTCCGCCAGCCGCCAATGCGCCTCGCGCAACTGGATCAGCTCACCGCCGGAGAGGGCGCGGCGGCTTTCCAGGAACTTCATCCAGCGCGTGATCTCGTTGAAGATTTCAAGCAGGGGCAGCTCGCCGCTGGCATCCGCGGGCTTGTAGCCGCGCAGCGTCTCGTGGAGATCGCGCAGCATGGGACCCGCCTCAGTGGTAGCGATAACGACGTTGCGGTCGTGCTCCACAAACTGCCAGAAGCTCATGGTGTAGCCGTCGTACTGGTGCGGCCCGGGGGGCAGCAGGTCGCTGGGCGGAGCCACGGGCGCGCCCTGCGCATGCAGATAGGCGGCAACGGACACGTCGCGACCCAGCCATGCGCTGACCGGCCGGCGCAGCAGCGCCGTGGTGGTGGCGACGCGGGCCAGCAGCGGCGCAGGCTTGAGGTGCACCAGCAGGTTCGAGCCGTCGGCAATCACCTCGGCATTTGTCACCGTGATCCCGTGCGCCTGCGCCACCTGTTCGGCGGCGCGTACTGCGCCTACGCTGAGTGCGTCCATGCAGCTCCTCTCCTCAAAGCCGGTCGGCAAATCGGCAGGCCAGCCAGAAAGTGGTCAGCTCAACTCCGGTTGACTGAAACCGGTTAGCGGAAATTATCACATCCTGCCGACCGCTTCTTAGCCAGCCGGTATCCCTCTTGCGCGAAACGCGCTGACGCGCTGACTTGCTACCTCTCTGAATACTCAAAAAATCCCCTGCCCGACTTTCTGCCCTTCCATCCTGCGTCCACCATGCGGATGAGCAGTGGGCATGGACGATATTTCGGGTCGCCGATGCCTTCCTCCAGCACGCGCATGATGTCCAGGCAGACATCCAGGCCGATGAAGTCGGCCAGGGCCAATGGTCCCATTGGATGCGCCATTCCGAGTTGGAAGACTTTATCCACGGCTTCGGGCGTGGCGACACCCTCCATGACGGCAAACATGGCCTCGTTGAGCAGCGGCATGAGGACGCGATTGGAGACAAAGCCGGCCGCGTCGTTGACCTCAACCGGCGTTTTTCCGAGCGATTCGGCAAGCGCCTTCACCGTCTCGAATGTCGCCTGCGAGGTCTGCAGCCCGCGGATCACCTCGACAAGCTGCATGACCGGCACAGGATTGAAGAAGTGCATGCCAATGACGCGATCCGGGCGCTTCGTCGTGGCGGCAAGCTTCGTGATCGAGATCGAGGAGGTGTTGGAGGCGAGGATGGCTCCAGGACCGAGCAGCGCGTCGAGTTCCTGAAAGAGCGCCTGCTTGATGGCGAAACGCTCGGTCGCCGCTTCCACCACCAGCCCACAGCCGGCAAGAGCGACACGGTCGAGCGTACCGGTGATCCGGGCGCGGGCGGCATCCGCATCAGCCTGCGACAGCTTGTTCTTCGCGACCTCGCGGGCGAGGTTTTTCTGAATGGTCGTCAGGCCGCGATCGAGCGCCGGCTGCTCCACCTCCGCCACAACGACGGGAAAGCCGCTGCGCGCGAAGACATGGGCAATGCCGTTGCCCATGGTGCCGGCGCCGACCACTCCCACGCGGGTAAGCTCCGCCATCGTATGCGCTCCTCAAAAGTGGATTTCAGAAAACTTATGAGTGTAACAGGAGGGAGCCGGTCAGGAAGTCAGCCCTGACGCGTTGACGAAATCCAACGGCAAAGCCGAAAACCGCCTGGCGGGAAAATACCATCACTCGGATGATGGCTTTTTAGCTGACCGGGTTTTTGTTTGCGCGAAGCGCGCTGACTTGCTGACTCGCTTGTTTTCAGTGTGCCGCGTCCGGCGCGGGCTTCATTGCCTTCGGAGGGCGCCGCATGATGAACGGCAGGGGCGAGATGCAGAGAATGGTCATGCTGAGAATGAAGAATGCGTTCTTGTAACTGAGCATGGAGGCCTGCAGGGTCATCTCATGATAGGCGCGGGCGTAGGCCAGTTGCGCGGCAGTGGAAGCGCCTTGTCCCAGTCGCATGAGGCCTGCCTGAGTCTGCGCTAAGTAATTGCTGTAGACACGGCCGCCCGGCTGGACGTGGGCTGCAAGACTCTGCTGATAGACCTGGCTCGAGCGCGCGAGGTATGTGGTGAGCAGCGCGGTCCCGGACTGCCGCCAAGGTTCCGCGCGAAATTTGAGAACGAGGAGATGTGGTTGTTCTTCTCCCGCGGCACGCCGATGTAGTTGAGCGTGCTGATGGGGATGAAGATGAACGCGAGCCCCATGACCTGATAGACGCGCCACAGCGTGATCTGCGCGAAGCTGACGTTGAGATCGAGGCGCGTCAGGTTTAAGAGGCCGAAGGCCGTGACGATGTAGCCCATGGTGACAAGCAGGCGCGGATCCATTTTGCCGATCACGCGACCGGCGATAAACATGGTCAACATCATCATGAAGCCGGCCGGCGACAGCACCATGCCCGAGCGCTCCGCGGTGTAGCCGAGCAAAAGCTGCAGGAACTGCGGAATGAGCACGGTACTGCCGAAGAGCACCATGCCAAGCACGAATTGCAGAAAGATCGCTGTACCGAAGTTGCGGTTGCGCAGGAGCTTGAGATCGACGACGGGATCTTCGTGGTTCCACTCCCAGAAGACGAAGATTACGAGCAGAACGACGGCGACGATGGCAAACGCGCGGATGGAGGGATCGCCGAACCAGTCTTTCTCCTGGCCGCGGTCAAAGACGTATTCCAGGCAGCCAACGCCGATGGCTACAAGTCCAAGGCCGACGGAGTCGATGCGGCCCTGGGTGAGGCTGCGGGCCTTCAGATACGGCGGGTCTTCGACCATGCGGTTGGAGAGAAAGAGCGAGATCAGGCCAACCGGGATGTTGATGAAGAAGATCCAGTGCCAGTCGAGGTTATCGGTGATATAGCCGCCAAGAGTAGGACCGATAGCAGGCGCGACGACGACTGCCATGCCGTACAGCGCGAAGGCCTGCCCACGCTTTTCCACCGGGAAGGTGTCGGCGAGGATGGCCTGTTCGCTCGGCGCAAGACCGCCGCCGCCGATGCCCTGCAGGATGCGCGCGACGATCAGCAGGGGAAGCGTGGGCGCGAGCCCGCAGAAAAACGAGCAGACGGTGAACATGGCGACGCAGGTCATGTAAAAACGCTTGCGGCCGAAGCGGTTTGCCAGCCATCCGGAGATGGGGAGCACAATAGCGCTCGAGACCAGATAGCTGGTGAGCACCCAGGTGGCCTCCTCCTGGCTGCCGCCGAGCGAGCCGGCGATGTGGGGCAGCGCGACATTGGCGATGGAGGTGTCGAGCACCTCCATGAAGGTCGCGAGCGTGACCGTCAGGGCGACGAGCCATGGATTGTGACTTGGCTTCCACTCTTCGGTCATGCGGCCTCTGGCCTGGGAGTTATCAGGATGCTGATAGGATATCAGGAGACTGATATGGTGCGGATGGCGCAAAACCCGGGCGGGAACGACAAGAATCCGCCGGAGGTACTGAAGCTGACCCGCCGCATGACGACGCTGTTTCGCGAGCGGCTGGAAGAGCAATTAAAGCCTCTGGACATTACCGCGGCGCAACTGCAGCTTTTGGCCGCGCTGATGAAGGAGCCGGGCACCAGCGGGGCGCATATATCGCGCTACTGCCAGGTAACGCCCCAGACTACCAACGCGCTGATGACGGCGGTGGAGAAGCGCGGCTGGATTGCGCGTACCCCTCATCCTGAAAACGCGCGGGTGCTGCTGGCTACGTTAACCCCCGCGGGAGCGCGGGTCTTCCGCAGGGGCAAAGCGATCGCCGTCAAGCTGCAGGACCGGATGCTGCGCACGCTCTCCGCGGCGGAGATACGGCGTCTCGAATCCGTGCTGACGCAGATGGTCGCGAATCTTGAGTAGGACTCAGAATCCGAAGCGATAGCCGACCCGCACGAACTGCGAATCGAAGCCGGGGTTCGTGAACCCAATGTCCTTGTTCGACAAATGTTGAACACGATATTCGACAATCCAGGAGCGCTTCGATTCACAAAACCATTCGAGCCCGCCGCCAAAGCTGAACGTGAAGTTAAACGCTGACGATTTGAAAACCGGGATGTCTCTCGGGCTCACAATGAACCCTCCTGTCGTAGCCAGGAAAGGCTGCAACCGGTGACGCGGCAAGACGTGTACAGAGAAGCAGGCCGGTGTGACGCTCGGCGCGTAGGTCCAGCGGCGACCGTGATCATAGGTGGCCTGTAGCAGGTACGGCTTGCCATCCGCTGTTGAGCCGGATATCGAGACATTGCGAAACTGAGCGGGATTCAGGATCGGAACCTGCTGGTGCAAGACCTGATCGTAATTCTGAGTTTGTCCTTCAAAGACCGATTTGATGTGTACCGCACGCAACGTCGGATCACTCTCTATAAGAATGGGCCTGATCTCAACGCTGTATGCCCAGGACATCCCATGCGAAGCGGAGATTCTGCGCTGATATGCGAGCGCCAGCCCTGCAAATTTCCGTTGCAGAGCCTCACCCAGGACGATGTGATTCGAATTGTTGGAGTACTCAACAAGCGCCGCTGCGCTATTGAGAGGAGTCAGGGTTTCTTGCTTTTGCGCGCGTGAGGAAGCCGCCAGTAGGAGAGCAAGTGCGGCCAGCATGCGTGAGGGGCGCATCTGCCGGGCCTCAATGCGCCCTATGTCTGCGGCGTGTTGCCAGCGACGGCGGCGTGCTGGTGACGCCGATGGAGCGGCAGAGGGCGCTGTCCTGCCCGTCAGCCAGTCCGAAGAGCACACCCTGGCCGGCGCAGAGGCGCTGCTCGAACACGCGCGCCGTCGTGCCGACCATTGGCTCGGCCGCCTCGCGCGAGCCGTAGTACTCCACGCGATAGGCGTAGACGATGTCGTTGACCGGGCGGCCGGGAACGCTGAAGTGCATCCAGGTGCCAATGACGACGCGGCCCGCTTCATCATCGAGCAAGGCATAAACCTGCTGTGCGCCGCTGGCCTCCTGCCCTTCCGAAAAGATCGGAGCGCCCGCCGTCGAGCGCGGCCAGCGCATCTCCCACTGCGTGCTCTTCAGGTCGATGTGGAAGCTGGTGAAGAATGTCGTACGCTGGCACTCGGTGCAGTCGTCGTAGGTGGCCACGAGTTCGGGGCTGCCCTCGCGCCACATGCGCAGCCAGCCCAGTATGCGGAGGCCCGGCGCGCGCAACAGCAGCTTGGCGGTAATCTGCCGCTGATTCACATCGTAGACGCTGAGGACATCGTCATCGGGCAGCGCCGACGGGTTCGTGCGCTCGCTGGTGATCACGAGCAGGTGGGCATCGCGCGGCACGGGGAGCTTTTGGACGTTCAACTGGGCGGTCGATGCAGCGTTCTTCGCCGGCTGAGTTGCGGTCTCCTTCGGCGGCACACCGATATAGCCGATCTCGCGCAGCGCGGTGTAGGGCTCGTTCATCAGCGCGCGCGCCACGATGGTCTGCACGTCGCTGGGCTGCCGCAGATCGAGCCAGCGGAAGTTCTCAAGCGTCTGCGCGCGCAGCCCCGCCGGAAAGAGCGATATGAGAAAAAGAGCTGGGAGAAGTTGCCATCTCCTCATGCGTCGAGCCCCAGCTTTTTCCAGATGGCGTCGACGCGGGACTTCGTAGTGGTATCCATTTCGATCATGGGCGGCCACGGTCGCGCAAAGCCTTCGGCGGACCACTTGCGCGTGGCATCGATGCCCATTTTGCTGCCATAGTTCGGCAGGCGCGATGCGTGATCGAGGGAGTCGATGGGGCCCATGGTGAATTGGATATCACGCTCAGGATCGATGTTGTTGGCCACGCGCAGCGTGACCTCCGCGAAGTCGTGCACATCGCAGTCTTCGTCCACGACGATGATGCACTTGGTGAACATCGCCTGGCCGAGCGACCAGATGGCGCTCATCACCTTGCGCGCCTGGCCCGCATAGCTCTTGCGGATCGAGACAATCATCAGGTTGTGAAAGACAGCTTCCGGCGGCAGGCAGATATCAACGATCTCCGGAGCGGAGAGGCGGATCAGCGGAAGGAAGATGCGCTCGACGGCAAGCCCCATCCATGCATCTTCCATCGGCGGCTTGCCGACGATCGTGGATGCGTAGATGGGGTCTTTGCGATGCGTGATGCAGGTGATGTGGAAGACGGGATAATCGTCGGGCAGCGTATAGAAGCCGGTATGGTCGCCGAATGGGCCTTCCGGCCGCAGCTCGCCGAGCTCGACGTAGCCTTCGAGCACGATCTCTGCCTGCGCGGGCACCTGGAGATCGACCGTCTCGCATTGCACCAGCTCGACCGGCGCCTGACGCAGAAAGCCGGCGATGATGTACTCCTCAACTTCGGGCGGCGCGGGGACGATGGCAGAGAAGGTCGTTGCGGGATCGGTGCCAATGGCAACGGCCACTTCCATCCGCTCGCCGCGGAGGTCGGCCGTCGCGACCGCGGGCATGCTCGCATCGCCGATCCGCGCGGATCCCCCGGCCGTACGCGCCATTATGTCGATCTGCGCTCCTGCGGCATTCCCGGCGGCCCGCCGCAGCCGCTCGCGAAAGTGCTCCGCCGCCACCTTCTGCCGCTGCCAGTGCATGCCGGTGGTCTGCCCATCGTAGACCTGCATGCGATACATGCCCATATTTCGTTTGCCGTGGCGCGGGTCTTTGGTGATGACGAGAGGCAGGGTGATGAACCGGCCGCCATCCATGGGCCAGCATTGCAGCACGGGAAAGTCGAGCACGCTAAAGTTGTCACGCAGCACCACCTGCTTGCATGCAGCTTGCCGCTCAGGCACGACGCGCGGGAAGTACTTCCCTGCTTCCGCGATTGTGGGCAGCATTTTCAGCTTGCCCAGGAACCCTTCGGGGGACTTCATTTCCAGCAGCGTCTGGATGCGGGCGGCGATGTCATCCAGGCTCTCGGTCTCGAGCGCCATCTCCATGCGGCGGCGGCGGCCAAACTGGTTCATCAGCACGCTGGTCCCGCGATAGCCCTTCACCCGTTCGAAGAGCAGCGCGGGACCGCCGGGGGCGTAGCCCTGGATGCCGCCCTTGCGGCCGGCCTTCGACGCCCGGTCTGTGATTTCAGCGATCTCGAGAATCGGATCGACTTCTTCACGAATGCGCTTCAGTTCGCCGGCGCGGTCCAGTTGCGCAATCCAGTCGCGCAGGTCGTGATAGGCCAAGGTGGTCTCCTGAACTCATAGTAGAGCGGAATGGGAGCGAATGATCGCGTCTCCGCTTACTGCCGTGACCCTTCCGACTGCATCCAGCGATCCAGGAAGGTCTGGGCGCAGCGCGCGCCGCACAGATGCTTGACGTCGGTGCTGTGAGACAGTGAGTGATTCCAGCGTGTGATGCGCAGCGCCTCCTGCTCCGGTCCGTCGGGCGGCGAGCTGTGATCCGTCCAGGCCAGCCACCAGTCCTCCGCATCGCCCCGCGGACTGTTGCAAACGTCACAGTGATAGGACTCTGTCCACGCCATGCCATGCTCCTTCAGATCACCGCCGCAAAGGGCAAGGTAGCACAAGCGCGGAGCGCGACGCATCCAGCGGGCAGGGAGCAGGAATAGGAAATAAAGATTGGCTTCCGGCGATTTGCTTGATCGGCTGGAAGGGAGCGGGTGACGAATGCTGATCTTTCGTTCTGATCAGACTGCGTTCTTCGGAGGGGCGGCTATCAGGCACACAGCGTCACGAAGTCCGCTGATCGCTGTTACCTATTCCCTGCTCCCTATCCCGTTCCTAAGCGACCGTCCGTTGCTCCATCGGCTCCAGCGGATAGCCAAGCTTCTTCCATTCCTCGTAGCCGCCATGCAGCGGACGCACGCGGTAAATGCCGAGATTGCGCAGGCGCAGCGCGGTGCGAGCGCTGGTAGCGTCACTGGGGCAGGTGCAGTAGAGCACGATGTCGCGATCGCGCGGGATGCGGTCCCCTTCGGCGACCAGGGTATCCGGCTTAAAGAGCACCGCGCCGGGAAGACGGCGAGGATCGGGCAGGTAGTCCAGCGGATGGCGCAGGTCGATGATGTAGACGTTTTCGCCCGCATCGAGCTTCGCCTTCAGATCCTCGGGCTCGATTTTGGCGCCGCGAACCTGGCGGAGGAAGGCGCGCTGGCGATAGACCCGATAGCAGAAGAAGCCGACCAGCAGCAGGATGAAGATCAGTCCCGCAAAGTGTCCTGCCTCCTGAAGAGCACCGGGGTGCCGCTTGAGCACATCGCCGAAGAACCGGCCGATGAGCGCTATGCTGAGGCTCCAGAGCAGCGCGCCGCCGGCGTCGTAGGTGACGAAGGTGAGGTAGGGCATCTGGCTCTGCCCGGCGATCGGAGGCGCCACTGCGCCCAGTCCGGGTACGAATTTGGACACCAGCAGCGCCCGCGGGCCATAACGCTGAAAGAAGTCGCCAGTGCGCCGCACGCAGGCGGCCGATTCAAAGGACAGTTTGCAAACCATGCGCACGATGCCGCCGCCGTAGCGCGCCCCCAGGAAGAACCAGATGGAATCGCTGACGATGCAGGCCACCATGGCGCTGACAAGAATGAGCAGAAGATTCAGTTGATGCGTCGCGGTCAGCGTGCCGGCGGTAAGAAGCAAGGGCGCGCTCGGGAGCGGCAGACCGATCTGCTCGGCGGCGATCCAGCCGAAGAGGATGGCATAGGCGTGATGGAGAAAGAAATCGAGCGCGACTGGCATAACGTTCAGCTTTCGGACAATCCACAGCATAGATGTCCCAGGAGGTTGCCAGGCGGCAAAACTTTTCAAAACAAAGGCCGGATCAGGATGATCCGGCCCCGCTGTTGCGAGGTAGTCGAATGGGTTTATCTAGCAACCACCAGCGGCATTTCTACCAGATGCTCGCTGAGGAACCATACCTGCATCTCGTGGGTGCGGACCACGTCACCGGCCAGCAGATCGTTTGTGCCCACATCGCCCAGATCGTCGGCCTTCTCCGCCAGCTTGCGGGCGTTCTTCAGGATCAGGTTATGGGCCTCCAGCAGGCGAGAAATCTGGACCGGCACTTCTTCCCTGTCGATCGGCGGCCGCTCGATGCGGGTGTTCGCGGCCACGTCCGGAGCCATCGCGATACTGACGCCGCCAAGCATCTGCACGCGCTCCGCCAGTGTGTCGATGAGTTCAGACTGCTCGCCCGCATGCTTGTCGTAGAGCAGGTGAAGCTGATAGAAGGTGGGGCCGCCCACCTGCCAGTGCGACTTCTTGTAGAGGTCGCGAATCGTGATTGTGTCCGCCAGCAGCAGATTGAGCTGCGCGACAATCTCCTGCCGGGCCGAAGCATCGAGTCCAATCGGCAGGTCCTTCACAACTGTGCCGTACTTCTGAATAGGCTTGGCATCTTGCCGCCAGTTGGGGGTGACCAGGTCCGCGGCCTTGGCATTGCTCTTCGATTCCCTTGCGGGCGGCACTTTCAGCGCGTGGCTACTCATTTCCTGCCTCCGTTACACCCGATTAGATGCGGCAGGCATAGCGGCGGTCATCTCTCGGCCCTGCCTCAAGTGCCCTTCACGCGCACCGTGGGCTCGACAGAGAGCCCGGGGCGCAGGACGCGTTCTTTATCCTCTTCCGGCTTGCTGAAATCGATACGGACCGGCACCCGCTGCACTACTTTCACGTAGTTGCCGGTTGCGTTCTCCGGCGGAAAGAGACTGAGCATCGATCCTGTGGCGCCTCCGATTTGCGTCACTATGCCTTCATAATCGCGGCCATTCATATCCACGTGAATCTTGACGGTCTGGTTGGGACGCATCAGGTGAAGCTGGGTTTCCTTGAAATTGGCCGTTACCCAGAGATCGTGCAGCGAGACGAGCGTCACCAGGTTCTGCCCCGGGCTTACGTTCTGCCCGACTTCGACGTTCTTGGTAGTGATGATTCCGTCCACCGGCGCGACGATCTTGGTGTAGCTCAGGTTGAGCTTGGCCTGGTTGAGCTGCGCGCGCGCCTGCTCCACCTGCGCCGCGGCCTGATCCGCCTTGGCCTTCTGCGCCGCCACAAGTTGCGGCGCGGAGCGCGCATTGCGCTGCTCCGCCACGGTGGCGAGCCCCTGCTCCTTGGCTACCGCGATCTGTTCCTGCGCCGCAGTGGCGTTGGCCTTTGCGGATTCCACTGACGCCTCGCTGGCCTGCGCCGCCGCCACTGCCTGGTCATATTGCTGCTTGGAGATGACGTCCTTCGCGACCAGGGTCGTATAACGCTTCAGGTCCAGCTGCGCCTTGGTGTTGTTGGCTTCTGCCTGTGCGACTTCTGCCTGCGCCTGGTCCAGCATTCGGGATGCGCGCTTTACCTGTGCGTCGGACGCGAGCACATTGGCGTTGGCAGACGAGAGCGAGCTGTAAGACTGGACATTCGTTACCGGGACGTTTACTTTTGCGGCCTCATAGGCAGCTTCGGCTGCCTCAAGATTGGCCTCCCCCTGCGCCACCGTGACTTCGTAGTCGTGCGGATCGATCTGCGCGATCACTGTTCCGGCGGCGACTTCCTGGTTCTCCTTGACCGGCACATTGATGATGTGGCCATTGATCCGCGCGCTGATCTGGATGATGTGGCCGTTGATCTGCGCGTCGTCGGTGTCTTCATAGAAGGTGGAATGCCAGTAATAGAGCAGCGCGCCGACGACCAGGACAGCGATGACGAAGAGGAGAATGAAGCTGCGACGCCGCTTCTTCTCCGGGTTCTGGCGCTGCTCCTGATCGCTGCCCTGTTGCTGATTGTTGCCGGCCCTGCCGGATTCCGGATCCTGTTCCGCCACGGTCACTTTCCTCCGAGGAATTCCTGATATCGCGTATCCACCACGCCCATCGCCCGCGCGAGAGACAGCTTGGCGACATTGTGCTGATAAAGACTCGCCACGTATTGACCATTCGCCTGCGCAACGCTGGCCTGCGCCTGCACCACGGCGAGATTGTCGCTCACGCCGGCGGCATAACGCTCCTGCGCATCGCTGAGCGTCTGGTTGGCAAGCTGCACGTTACTGCGGGCCACTTCCACCTGCTGGGCCGCCGAATTGAGATCCAGAAACGCGTCGTGAATATCGGCGTCAATCTGGCCCCGCAAATCGCTGAGTTGGGCCTTCTGGCTGTCGAGCTGCGCCTGCGCCTGCTTTGCATCGCCGCGCAGTTTGGCCTCCTCAAACAGCGGCACGCTCGCCTCGCCGACAGCATCGAAGGTGCCGTGCGATTGGCCCAGCGTGGGGCCGATGTCGCCATAGTCTCCGTTGAACGTGATGCTCGGATAGCGCTCGGCGGTGGCGGCCTTGCGGTTCTGCTCTGCAGCTTTCACCTGCCGCTCCAGCGCCTGCAGGTCCTTCCGCGTTGCTAAAGCGACCTTCACTGCCTCATCCGGCTGGATGTTTTCGAGCGGCGCGAAGGGCAGACGATCCACCAGGTCGAACTTCTGATCGAGCGGCAGGCCGACGGCACGGGCCAGCGCCAGCTTGTCTTTTTCATGCGCGTTCTGATCACGGATTAGCGCCTGCTGCTGCGTCTGGTAGTCCACTCGCGCGCGCAGCACATCGAGCTCCGAGGCAGTGCCCGCCTCGTGGTTCGCATTGGCCTGGTCGAGCGAAACCTTCGTGGATGCAACCTGCGCCTCATCGTTGGCAATGTTCGCCTCATCGGAGATGCAGGCGAGATAGGCGTAGCCGACGCTCAAGGCAACAAGGTTGCGCGCATCATCCAGCGAAAGGCGCGTCGCTTCGAAGTCATGACGCGAGGCGAGATAGTGATCGAGCGAGGGCACGCTCAGCAGCGTCCAGTCCAGGCTGCCGCGCACGTCGGTGTAGCCGAAAGGGCCTAGGATGGACGGAAAACCAGGGAAGCTAATCCCCTGGGCGCGCAGATTCACCTGCTGTACGGATTCCTTGAAGGTGCCGTTGACGGTGGGCAACAGCTTCTGCAGCTGCTGCAGCCGCTGTCCGCCGGCCTGTTGCACGTTCTGGCCGGAGAGAATGATGCCGAGATTGTTTTTCAGGCCGGTGAGCACCGCATCACGGATGGTGAGCTGTAGAACGCCGGGCGTGGGCTCCTGGGTCACTACGCTGCCCTGGAAGGCGCTTTGCGGCGGCGGTTCAGGAGCGACTGGCGCCGAGGATGAAGAGGACTCGGAGCTCGAAGAGCTCGAAGAACTTGTAGTGCTGCCGAGTTGAGCCGTCGCGGGAAGCGCCCCGGTCAGGAAGATTGCAATCAGTAAACCGGTCCTGAAGTCGGTTATGGGCGGACGACGCGTACACACTCTGGGCTTCGCCTGCCTTTCCGTAAACTCCCACATGATAATCGTCATTTTTGATGCCGGAATGCGGGCAAAGACTTAAAAAATCAGAAGCTTCCCTTCACACTATCGCAGGTCCGGGACGCGGACGCACCAATCCCCGCATGCCCGGAACGATCCCTTTGCCGAAGAGCCGGACTCAGTGAGATGTGGAATGCACCAGCGAGCTGGCCAGTGAGCACAGGGCCGTGCGATAAGCGCCCCCTATATTCGGCTCGGTCCAGGCCTCGCCGGTCGCCTGCGCAAGCGCGCTCGCAGAATCGGCTGCACTCCGCCCCAGCACGGCACGCAGCACGAAGACACTGCGCTCCACCGGTCCCAGACCTTCGAGCCATTTCCGCATGCTGGCGCCATCGCTGCCGCCAAGCAGCATGTCCAATTGCTGGCGCGTGACGCCTGCGGCGCTCAGGTCGTCGGTATCCACACATCCGCCGAGGTCCGATCCCGCGGCGGGATGCATTTCGTCCGGCCGTAGAACGGCAAGCCGCGTCAACGCACGCCGCACCAGGTCGGTTGTGGCAGCGTTCCGCGCGGCCTGTCCGTCGGCACATGGGTCCATCTCCACCGACGCCACGGTTTCTTCCACTAACTGCAGGGCTTCGCCCTCGTCGCCGACGAAGAGCGCCGCGGTACGGTAAAGCTCACGCGCCGCGCTCTCAATCTGCGCGTCGTCATTGCAGCCGGAACAATCCGCTGAAGGATCAAGGGTGGCTGTCTGCATCTCGCTCACGGTGGCCTCCACTCGCCTGCTTGCCTGTCACTCAGGCTCTATGTCACCATCCTCAGCCAGCCGATGCCGTCCGTCAACCCATCCGGCGGCGCCGGATTTCATATTGGACGGGGCAGGTATCCTATATGAGAGGAAAAGCTTTTACCCGAAATACCCAAGCATCACCGCCCGCATGTCCGCACGACAGCCAAAGCGAGAACAGCTCTTTTTCAGCCGCGATGAATCCTGGCTGCGCTTCAACGGCCGTGTGCTGCAGGAGGCCGAGGACCCGCGCAATCCCCTGCTCGAGCGCGTGAAGTTTCTCGCCATCACCGCATCAACCTCGACGAGTTTGTTGAGATCCGCGTGGCCGGCGTGATGCAGCGCATTGAGGATGGCTATAACGAGGTGGGCCCGGACGGCCTGACACCGGAGCAGACCTTCGATCGCGATACCGCGGAACTGCGCAACTTCGTGGAGAGCCAGTACCGCTGCTGGAACGATTCGCTGCGCCCGGCGCTGCACGCTGCCGGGGTCCGTGTTCTCGATTACAAGGACCTGGCGGGCGAGCAACTGGGATACGCCACTGACTTTTACCAGCGCGAGGTCGATCCGCTGCTGACGCCGGTCACAATCGACCCGGCGCATCCCTTTCCCGCGCGTGCTGAACAAGGCGCTGTGCCTTGCCCTGCTGCTGCGCAGCAAGCGCAAACGCGGGGCCGGCACGGTGCTCGGCGTGGTCACGGTGCCGCGCGCCCTGCCCCGGCTGGTGCCGCTGCCGTCCGTCGGAAAGCACATCGATTATCTATTCCTCCACGAGCTGATCGAGGCGCAACGCGGCGCGGATGTACCGCGGCTATGAAGTGCTGGGTACCGCCGCCTTCCGCGTGACGCGCAACAGCAATCTTTATCTGCAGGAAGAAGAGGCGCGTCAGCGTGCTCGAGAGTGTGCGCGCCGAACTGCACAACCGGCGCAAGGGCGACGCAGTGCGCCTGGAGATGGAAGAGGGCGCCGATCCGGAGATCATCGATCGCCTGCGCATGAACTTCGAACTGGACGGCGTCCCAGGTCGTGTTCGCACCGACGGGCCCAGTGAACCTGTCGCGCCTGATGAATCTCTACACCGACACGGCGCGCCCCGATCTGAAGTACCCGCCGTTCGTGGCCGCGGAGCTGCGGCTGAATCGCCGCTCGGCCAATCTCTTCGACGAGCTCCGCCACCGCGACATCCTGCTGCACCATCCCTTCGATTCGTACGACGCGGTGGTCAGCTTTATCGAGGCTGGCTGTCGAAGGACCCGGCAGTGCGTCTCGATGAAGCAGACACTCTATCGCACCAGCGCGGATTCGTCGATGTTCACGGCGCTGACCGAAGCGGCGCAGACCAAGGAAGTCACGGTCGTGGTGGAGCTGATGGCGCGCTTCGATGAGGCCTCGAACATCCGCTGGGCGCGCAATCTGGAAGACGCCGGCGTGCAGGTCTTCCACGGCATCGTGGGACTGAAGACGCACTGCAAGCTGGCGCTGATGGTGCGCCGCGATCCCGACGGCGTTATCCGCCGCTATGCGCACCTGGGCACCGGCAACTACAACCCCAACACCGCGCCGCTTCTACACCGACATCAGCCTGCTGACCTGCCGATCCGGAGATCACCCGAGCGTGCAGAGCGGTCTTCAGCTACCTGACGGCGCACTCGGAATCCGACGATTACTCGCCGCTGCTGGTGGCGCCGCTGACGCTGGCCGAGCAGCATCGATCCAGATGATCCGCCGCGAAGCCGAGCATGCGCGGCGGGCAGGCCGGCGCGCATCGTCGCGAAGATGAACTCGCTGCTCGACAGAGCGATCGATCGAAGCGCTCTACGACGCATCGCAGGCGGGCGTGGAGATCGACCTGATCGTGCGCGGCATGTGCTCGCTGCGACCCGGCGTCAAGGGACTGAGCGAGCGCATCCGCGTGCGTTCCATCGTGGGCCGCTTCCTGGAGCACAGCCGCATCTTCTGCTTCGCCAACGGCGGCGACGAGACGAGATCTACTGCGGCAGCGCGGACTGGATGCCGCGCAACCTGTTTGAGCGCTGCGAGGTTGTCTTCCCCATCAACGATCCGCAGCTTCGCGCGCGCCTGAAGAACGAGATTCTTGCCGCCTACCTTGCCGACACCGCAAAGACGCGAATGCTGGAACCGAATGGCGACTACCGTCGCGCCCGGGGGGGAACGGGTAAGGCGGCATTTTCCGCGCAGGACTTCTTCATGCAGCTTGCGGAAGGCCGGGTGACCGCAGACCAGATCCCACCGCCGGTCGAAATGCCCGCCGAGGGCGCCGCGTCGAAGCATATCGCGCGAAAATCCCAGCCGCGAAAGAAGAAGCAGCCTGCAGTCGCCGGTGCGCGCCTGGAAGATGCTCCGGCAACTCCAGCCGGCTGATCGGACGAAACCGACGCGTCAAGTATCGTATCGGCATGGGTCCAGTGGCGGCGCACGCCTGCCGTCTACGCATTGCAAACTCTTTGGGAGAGCCCCTTATATGAAGCGTTCACTTACCGCGGTCCTCAGCACCGTCGTCCTCCTCGGCAGCACGGCAGCGCTACACGCCCAGGCTTCCAGTTGGAAGATCGACCCTGCCCATTCGGCTGCAAACTTTACCGTCCGCCACATGGGGATTTCGAATGTGCACGGCCACTTCGGCGGCGTCACGGGAGAGATCACTATCGATCTCGCCGATTTCACCAAGTCATCCGTAAAGGCCACGATCGATACCACGACCGTCGATACCGGGGTGCCGCCGCGCGACACCGATCTGAAGAGCGATCACTTCTTCGATGTCGCCAAATATCCAACGATGACGTTCGTGAGCAAATCGATAACCAGGAGCCAGGACGGCTATGCGGTGACCGGCGATC
The DNA here is from genome assembly GCA_963836835.1 of uncultured Acidobacteriaceae bacterium. Taxonomy (GTDB): domain Bacteria; phylum Acidobacteriota; class Terriglobia; order Terriglobales; family Acidobacteriaceae; genus KBS-83. The sequence continues at coordinate 277,461 of CAWILE010000002.1, forward strand.
TCACATTGCATGGCGTCACGAAATCGGTCGTGCTGACGCTGGATTCCCCTTCGAAAGAGTTGGCGATGGGGAAGCAGACGCGCCGCGGATTCGATGCGACGACGACCATTCACCGCAAGGACTTCGGGCTGACCTACGGCGAAGCGCTGACAAAAGCAGGAGATACGCTGATCGGCGAGGACGTGAAGGTAACACTTGAAGTAGAGGCGATCAAGCAATAAGAAATAGGATAAGTAGCGGCATGAAACACGATGTTCTAGTGGCGCAGCAGTTCGGATCCACAGCACAGGCCTACCTGGAAAGCGTGCCTCACGCCACCGGTGAGGACCTGCAGCTGCTGGCTGACGAGATTGCGGCGATCCCGAATGCCGCGGTGCTCGATCTGGGCTGCGGCGCCGGGCATGCAAGCTTCGCGGCTGCTCCAGCCGCGGCCACTGTCACGGCTTATGACTTGACATCCGAGATGCTCGCGGTTGTCCGGACCGAGGCCGCGGCGCGCAAGCTCGACAACATCACGACGGTCCAGGGCAGAGCCGAAGCATTGCCGTTCCCGGATGCGCACTTTGATTTTGTGATCACTCGCACCAGCGCGCACCACTGGCACGATGTTCCCGCTGCTTTACGCGAAGCAAAACGAGTGCTGAAGCCCGAACGGCGGATGCTGATGATCGACACCGCCGGCGGTGATACTCCACTGACCGACACGCATCTGCAGGCGGTCGAGATTTTGCGCGATCCCTCGCATATCCGGAACTACACCGCCGAGGAGTGGCTGGCGTTGTTTCGCGACGCGGGCTTCACTCGAGCCACGCTCGAGAAGCAATGGCCGCTCCCGATTGAGTTTTCGTCCTGGATTGCGCGCATGCGCACGCCGCCCGAGCGAGTCGCTGCCATCCACGCCATTTGGAGTACTGCGCCGGATGAAGTGCGCCGCTACTTTGAAGTGCAGGCGGATGGCTCGTTCACATTGCAGAAAATCCTGATCTCGGCCAGCCGCTAGAGACGCCGCGCCGCGTGCCCGGCCCTACACTGATTACTGTTGCGTCTCGTTTCGACATCCCTGCGGTATTGGCACCTGCTCAGCCTGGATGCGCCCACCGTCGCTGCGCTGTGGTGCTGGGCGTTCGGGCGCGCCGTGCATCTCCATCTTTCGTCCTGGCTCCCGGTCGCATTGGCGCTGGGAACCTGGCTCTTCTATGTGGCCGACAGGCTGCTGGACGCGCGACTCGCGCCTGCCGCAGAACTGCAGGAGAGGCACCGCTTCCATGAGCGCTACCGGCGCCGGTTTCTGGGCGCGGCCATCCCGGTGGCCGCTGCACTCGCGATGCTGGTCCTGCGCATGCCGCAGTCGCTGATTGCTGCGTACTGCCTTCTTGGTGCGCTATCGCTCCTCTACCTGGGCCTCGTTCATCTGCCCATGAGGCTCCGCGGCAATGGGCTGCACTCCTTCCCCAAGGAATTTGCAGTTGCGTTGCTGTTTGCGATAGCCACGGCCCTGCCCGCGTGGGATGAAGCGCGTCGCAGCGCAATGACGCCCAGGCACCATCCCCTGCTCTTGCTGTGTCCGCTCTTCGCAGCGCTCTGCTGGTTGAATTGCATGGCCATTGAGGACTGGGAGCAGCATCGCAGCGGTTTGCGGATTCCCTTGTTCGCCCTCAGTACTCTGGCGGCATGCTGCGCCACGATTCCTGCTTTAGGCGGCAACACTGCTCGGGAACTAGCCTTCGCCGCGCTGCTCAGTGCATCGCTCTTCCTGCTGCTGCATGGCTCGCGGCTGGCAGCGGGAGGACGCCGGATCGCCGCCGATCTCGTGCTGTTAACGCCGCTCCTTTTGCTCATTGCAGCGCGGCTACGGTAATGCGGAAGATCGCCCGATTCGACCGCCTGGCACGGCTGTATTTCTGGATGGAATACTTTAGCTTTGGTCCATATCTGCAACGATGTAGGTGCCTGCGGCTGGTTGAAATGCGCAACCGAAAACGCGCGCTGATCTATGGCGACGGCGACGGCCGCTTTCTGGCAAAGCTCGTGCGCGTCGCGCCGGCATTGCAAATCACGGCCGTCGACGCGAGCGACGCGATGCTGCGGCGCGCCCGGCTACGCCTGCCCGCCAACGCATCCGTGCAGTGGGTACATGCGGATGCGCGCCAGTGGGAGCCGCCGCGCAGTCGATTCGATCTGATTGTGAGTCACTTCTTCCTCGACTGTTTCGATGAGGACGAAGTAGCCGGCATCGTAAGCCGCGTGAATGCCGCGGCTGCTGACGATGCGATGTGGGTGGTTTCGGAGTTTGCAATTCCCCGCGGGCCATTTGCCGGCCGCGCGGGGCGCCTCATCGTCAGCGCGCTCTATCTCGCGTTTGGGTGGATGACTGGGCTGACCGTGCGCCGGCTACCCGACTACGCCGGGGTTCTGCGGCATGCCGGCTGGCAGCTCGAAGACCGCCGGCAATTGTTGCGAGGATTGCTTGTCAGCGAAATTTGGCGGCGCCCGCCGGTCGGCAACAACTGATTCCAGAATCGGGCAACACGACAAAGGCAACCACATCCCAGGACTATGGTCGTCCATCGCCTTCGAGCTCACCTCAACCCCATGCGTCTGGGCGGTTTCCCTGGAACCCCGCCGGATGTGCTGCCGGACCCGTATCCACCGCCTGAGCCGGAACCGGATGGGCCCGGCTTCCCTGAGCCGGATCCCGATCCTGTTCCCGGCGATCCTGAGCCGGCGCCCCAGCCCGTGAACGAAGCCTAATGCAGTTTCGCCTTCTTCGCGACGTCAGGCGGTAACGACGTGTTCCGGTTCTTGAGCCAGTCCAGCGTCACGCTCTGTCCGGGCGGTGTCGGCACGTGCGACTTGAGACTCGGCATATACATCTCCAGTCCTGACTGATTGGTCACGCGCGTGTAGCCGCTCTCGATCTGATTCTGATAGTTCACAAGATCAAGATCGAACCAGGGCTCGTTCACCGCGTCGATCATGGTCAGGTCCGTATGTTGCATGGTGAGTTTGCCGAAGTTGATGGCCCCATTGCGAAAGCGCAGGAAGTTATGCCACTGCGCGAGCTTCGACGGATCGTTGGGCGCGTTGCCGTAGATCACTTCAATATCGGGAACCCGCACCTCCACGGCGGTGAGCACTCCATGGATGTGCGGTGGCGGCAGCAGCTTCTCTGTATCGAAGACGATGTCATTCCCGGAAAGCGAGACTCCATCCATATTCGTGGAGTGCACCAGGTCGGAGAGTTGCACATCGAATGCGCCCAGCAGACCTTTGACCGGCATCTTGAGGACGGAGATGTGCTGCACATGGAACCGTACCTTCCCATCGGGTGTAGGCGCTACCGAGCCCAGTATCTCTACCGGAATCGAGACGACCTTCTTCACGCTGCCGCGGATTCTGACCTGGTCGCCATCAGGACGAATCTCGATGTTGCGCAGCGGCCCATTCGGGCCGAGTGTCGAGTTGAGATATTTGCAGATGTCCCCGATGTTCGCGCGGATGACGCCCTTATCGATGTGCAGGATGAATGAGTCCGGATCATCGAACGATGGGTTGACGCTGGCCTTTGTGCGCTCCATCCGGCCCGCGATCCAGACCAGGTAGATTCGAAAGTTAGGGCCCTTGCGGAGCATGATGTTGTGTGCGTAGACGTCCGTCGGCACACGATCAGCTTGCCCGGGCGCAACCGCCGTCGATGCGCCGGCCGCGGTATTTTCCTGGGGGGCGGGTTCAGAACGCTGCAGGTGATGGCGCCCCAGAAAGAACCCGAGCACAAGCGCCGCGATTGCAATGAACACTGCCGCAACAAGAGTTCGAACGCCGTACACTGCGGATTTGGATGTGGAATCCACATCCGGCGCTGCCACACTGGGTCGGGTCTGCATTGTTACAATGTGATGAAAGAAAGCCTCTCCCGGACAGCCGACACCCGAACGACTTTTTCTATGATCCTGTACATCCTTCGTCACGCGAGCGCTGGGGCCCGCCGGCACAATCCGCTGCTGGATCGCAAACGGGGCCTGGACAAAGAGGGCAAGCAGCAGTGCCTGCTGATCGGTGCATATCTGAATGCAACGGGAGTGAGCTTCGACGCCATTCTGTCGAGTCCCCTCAAGCGCTCCCTTCAGACAGCTTCGCTGGTGGCGACCGAAATTGGCTTTGAGCAGAAGATTGCCGTCGATCCCAGCCTGGAGCCGGCCGGCCGGTTCTCCGACTTTGAAACCATGCTGGGGAAACACGGCACGCAGGAGAATGTCCTGGTGGTGGGACACAATCCGAACCTTGCACAGTTTGCGGGCTCCCTGATCGGCCAGCGCGGCGCACGCGCCAATCTGCGGCTGCGCAAGGGAGCATTCGCGCGCATCGATCTGAGCCGGCGCCCGGGACAGTTGCTCTCTATGGTGGATACGCGGCTGCTGCGCCAGTTTCAGACCAGCGTGGCGAAGAGCTCGCGGCGAAAGATCTCCCGGAAGTAAGCCGCTTCTTTGCGCAGCGACCAGAGCTCCAGCTCCGCTCCTGTCCGTCCGGGTTGAATCTCAAATAGAACGCGTTTGGGATAGGCGCGCACTGTCACGCGCAACACGTCGCTCACGCGGTCCTGGTTCAGCGCCACGGCCAGGCGCAACAACAGCACAGCGCGCTTGACGTTCTCGTGTTCCGCCGGAGCGATGTAGCGGAAGGCGCGGTCCTGCGGCGCGGGACGCGACTTGCCGAGATAGCGCGCGATGCCTGAGACGATGGCGCGCTGCTGCGGCGTGAACCCGTATAACTCCGAGCCGGCAATCACATATTGCGTGTGCCGGTGATGTCCCTGATAGCTGATGTATTTGCCCACATCGCGCATCATCGCGGCGGCTTCCAGCCACTGACGGTATTCCGGCGGCAGCCGGTGGACAGACTGCATATCGCGGAAGAGCTGCGCTGTATGCCCGCAAACCGGCTCTGCCTGCCGCGGATCGACTCCGTAGCGACGGCAGGTGGCGAGCACGCTCTGCCAGCGATCGCGCTCGATCTGCTGGTGAGCGCTTGTGCGCGCGTCCTGCTCGGCCAGCATCTGGGCAAGCACGCCATCGCGCAGGCCGAGCGCAGAGTAACGAAAGCCCGGCAGGTTCAGGTGTTCGAGCACAGCAGCATAGACCTCCGCGCCGGCCACAATGATTTCGGCACGCCGCGGACCTACGCCCGGCAAACGACTCCGCTCCTGGGCCTTCATCTTCGGGAGTTTCCTGGCCAGCCGGCACACATCGAGCGTTTGTGCGAAATTTTTGCGGCTACCGGTTTTCGCCGTGGCGCTGGCCTGCACCAGCGCGGCCGCCGTGCCGGAGGTCGCGATCACCGGAACGCGCGAGAGGCCGGCAAAGCGCTTGCCCGCGCGTGCCAGCTCGCGGCGGATGAAGTGCTTCATGCGGGCCCGATCCTCCGCCGCCGGAGGATCGGTCTTGTGCAGAAAGTCTTCTGTCAGCCGCACAGCCCCGAGCGGAAGGCTGATCGTCTCCACGATGCGCTTGCGATCGGAAAGCGTAATCTCGCACGACCCGCCTCCGAGATCGATGAGCAGGCAGCGGCCGCGAGTGCCCGTCTCGTGCATCAGGCCGCGATGAATCAGCCGCGCTTCTTCAAGGCCGGAGATGATCTCTACATCCCACCCCGTCTCTGACTTCACCCAGGCGACGAATGCCTGAGCATTGCGCGCATCGCGCAGCGCCGCCGTGGCTACTGCTCCACGCGATCTGTGCCCGCCTGCTGAACGGATTTGTAAAACCGCTTGAGTGCGCGCAGCGTGCTGTTCATCGCGGCCGGCGAAATCATGCCGCTCTCGAAAACGCTGGCGCCCAGCCGTGTCACTTCGCGATCTTCGTGCAACAACCGGAGACGATGCGTTTCAATGTGCGCGATCTTGAGCCGGCAGGAGTTCGATCCGATATCGACGGCGGCAAGGATATGGCTTGCGGGCATTGATTGAGACTAAACGGTTTTGCTCGCAGCCGCGCGCAACGGCCGCCGGCGTCGTCTGTGTCCTGCCTGCCACTCGCCGACGATTCTGCGGCCTGCTGTAGCGGTCACGCGCAGGGCACGGTGATATGCCAATTGTGCGCGGCGATCGAGCTCTGCCTGAAGCAACGAGCCCCCATCGCCCAGCGCCTCGCGCGCCTCTTCTGCGACCACGACCCAGTCATGCCAGTCGCCGATAGCGTCCTGCACCTTCTTCACTGTTTTCGCCATTGCTTCTGCGGCCGCATTGTCTTCTTCGGATTCCGCAACATAGCGGGCCTTCTTTGCGCCCTTGCGAAACTCGTGCAGATTCTCATTGTCCAGAAGCGGCATTGCATCCATGAGGCGCAGATAGTCCTCGAGCGCGAGTTGTGCCGCCGGCCGGTGTGCGCGTCGCGCCAGCGATCGTCGCTTTGCAATCAGGTCCAGGAAATGATCTTCGGCGGCGAGGAGGCGGTCTATGTGTCCATCGAGCGTGGTGCACAATGTCTCGGCGGCTTCACCGCGCCGTGCTTTCAGCCAATCTTCGAGCGCCAGTGCCTGCGCGGTGATGGGTGATAGCTTCTGTGCTCCAGCGTCGACAGCCCCTTCGTTTCCGGCATTCGACGCCACCGGAAAGTTCTCCTCGAGCAGCTCACGATGAACGTCCAGGTCGCGGACGGTTCCGGCGGCGCGCCGAACTTTTTTGAGTTGCCGGAGCCAGCGCTGGCGCGCCTTCTCGGCGACTTCGCCGAGGCCGCGTGCGCCGGCCTCGCGCGCAAGCGTCTCGAGGGCGGCTTCCACACGGCGTGTGCCGGTGCGCAGATGATGGACGGCCTCCACTTTCGGCGGCTTATCGTGGCGGCAGGAATCGACCTCCTCGCGCATATCGCCGGCCACTTTGCGGAGATGCTCCAGGACGGGCAGTTGCTCCACGGCAGGCGTCGTGCTGTGGGCCGCCGGCCTCGGCTGATATTCTGCTGATTCGGTCATGTCACGTCCCATCGTACTGCCGGTGCAGACCGACGCTGCACCCGCACCATTTCTCTCTCCTCGCCGCGCCTGGACCATTCTGCTGCTGGTCTGGTTTGCTGTGCACTTTGCCGCGCTCTTTTCCCCGCCGTTGCTGGACGACGCGGATGCCGCGCATGCGAACGCCGCGCAGCATATGGCCCTCTCCGGCGATTGGGTGACACTCAAGATAGACGGTATTCGCTATCTGGAGAAGGCGCCGCTCACCTACTGGATGGCGGCGATCGACGATCACATCTTCGGCTATAACGTCTTCTCCGCGCACTTCCCCATGGCCCTGGGAGTGCTCGCAACCGCGATCCTTGCCTGGTTCTGGGCACGGCGGGCCTTCAACGAGCGGGCAGCATTCTATGCCGCGCTCGCTCTGCTCACTGGAGTCGGTGTGTTTCTCTTCACACGCATCGATATCCCGGAGGCCCTGCTTACTTTCTTTATCGGACTTGCGCTCTATTGTTTTCTCGTTGGATTGGAAGATCGCCGGCCTTCGCTCTTCTATGTGAGTTGGGCTTCGATCGCGGTCGCGATGCTGGCAAAGGGGCTGATCGCGCCGGTGTTCTTCCTTGCCGCCGCGCTTCCCTGGCTGGTGCTTACCGGAGACTGGCGTCGATGGCGCGAGATGCGTCTGGCAACAGGCCTGCTGCTGTTTCTCGCCATCGCGGCGCCGTGGCATATCCTCGCCGGGCTGCGCAATCCGGACCAGGGCAATCCGGTGGGCAATCATCCGACCCCGGGCCACGTGCATGGATTCTTCTACTTCTACTTCATCAACGAGCATGTGTTGCGCTTCCTGGGCAAGCGCTGGCCGGTGGACTATAACAAGCAGCCGGCATGGGTGTACTGGATCGGACAGATTGCGTGGCTGCTGCCGTGGAGCCTTTACCTGCCGTTGCTGGTGCGGCGCGCGTGGCGCAGCCGCAGGAACTGGGTGAGCAGTCTGCGACAGCCCGGCGATGCTCTGCGCTTCCGCAGCCGAACCATCTGGCTGCTGTCTCTCTACGCCGGCTTCATGCTGGTCTTCTTCTCGATTTCGACCAACCAGGAGTACTACACCTTTCCTGCATATCTGCCTTTGCTGATGCTGACTGCGGCTGTGCTTGCATCCTTTGAATTGCGCGCGGAGCGCATCGACGAAGGAGCACGCGAAGGCACGGATCGCTGGCTCATCGGCGCGCATCTCCTGTTTGCGGCAGTTGGCGTCATCTCCGCGGCAGCACTCGCGTATGGACTCTGGACGTCGCGGCATCTGCCCTTCGTATCGGATATCGGAACATTGCTGGCCCACCGCGGCGTAGGCGACTACTCCCTTTCGATGTCGCACCTGTTCGATCTCACCGGGCCATCGTTCGCCGCGCTGCGGCTTCCCGCTGTGGTCGCCGCTGTCGTATTGCTGGTTGGTCCGCTGCTGGCACTGTACCTGCGCCGCCGGGAGCAGCATTTCGAAGCAACACTTTCGGTAGCGTTTACCACCGCGATTTTCCTCGTCGCGGCGCACATCGCTTTTGTGCGCTTTGCGCCGATGCTTTCCTCCCAGGCGATGGCGGCGACGATCAACCAGGTTGCGGGATACCCGGCAAGTGAAAGCCTCACCGACCCGGCAGCACTGCGCGCAACACTGATCGTTTACGGCGATCAGTCCGATGGGTCTTCGGTGCTCTTCTACACTCGAAGGCAGGCGCTGCTGGTGCATGGCCGCTCTTCCACCATGGTGTGGGGATCGATGTGGCCGGATGCTCCGCACATTTTCATCGACGACCGGGAGCTATCCGCCATCTGGGGCGAAGGCAATCGCAAATTTCTCTTCGCGCAGGGCGAGCGCAGAGACCAGGTGGAAGCGGTGCTGGGAAAGCGGCTCATTCCCGTTCAGGAGCTTGCCGACAAGACGCTGTACACGGACCGTCCGCTGTAGTGCGGCTTCAGACAGTGAGCGCCGATTTCTGATCGGCGTCTCTTTCGACCGTACCGGACAGGGCATGCACGCTGCGCATGTAGCCGCCCTTTTCGAGCTGATAGATCTCTCCGCGCCACACAATCGTGCTCCTGCCGTAGCTGGCCATCCAGAAGCCGAAACCCATGAGATCGCGAAGGGGAAAGAGCAGGATGGTGCGGGCGAGCAGGCGCTCTTTCACCACGGCTGCGCCCACTATGGCCGCCAGCAGCATTCGGTTGATGACGCCCCACGCGAGCAGGATTAGCGCGAGCCACGGCCTGTGCAGGCACAACGCGGTCGCGAAGGCGACGAGCGCAAAAGGCATGCTGTAGGTGAGAGACGTGCCGAAGTGACCCTTGGGGCGCGAGAAGCGCGTGCTCTTGCTCCAGCGGACCTGGTGCCGCATGGAATCGACAAAACCGGTGTTGAGCACGATGTGATCGATCGCGTGGTGCGAGAAGACGACGCGATGTCCCTTTGCTGCGACGAGATTGCCGAGCAGAAAATCGTCTGCGCAATATTGTCCGAGGGCGCGGAAGCCGCGGAACTCTTCAACGCAGGCGCTGCGCACCGCCATCGTAGGGCCGAGTGCGAACTGCATGCCTTCGAGCATGTTGGCCACCACGACGCCGGCCGTCATTTCAATGGACATGCCCGCGCCTTCGAGCTGGGCCCAGAGCGCGCTGCTGCGATTTTCCGCCGGCGGGAGCAGAGCCGGGGACGCCGCGATACGGGCAAGTCGACGACACCGCACTTCGTAGTCCTCAAACGGCGCGATCACCGCGCGCAGCAGTACTGCGGCGTGACGCGCACATCGCTGTCGCTCATCCACCAGGATCGCGTGCTTTGCCGCATGCGCCATGCGGTCCAGCGAAGCTATCTTCGCGTTCGCGAACGAGGCTCGCCGCTGACGAGGAATTGTGCCGGCACGGATGGAAAACGCGCCGCGACCTCGCGCGCAATACGCAGACCGGCGTCATGGAATGTCCGTGCGCAAAAGAGAATTTCGTATTCCGGATAGTCCTGCTGGAAAAAACCCTCGAGATGCTTGGCGAGATTTGGTTCGGCGCCATGCAGCGGCTTGAGCAGGCTGACCGGAGGAGTGAAAGACCCGGAGGTCGGTGTCTGCTGCCTGCGATAGTAAAAGACTCCTGCCACCACCATGATTCCGTAAATCGTGGAAGTGATGAGGCCAAAAATTCTTAAAGCGAGCAGGAGGTGGAGCATCGCTGTACAGTTCACCTGATCAAAAGATTGCTGACTGTTAGACTATACTCCCGCTCAAGGCGTGCAGTCTACAGGATTTGATCCTCTACCCGAGCGGCATTTCACTAAGTCACTCGCAGTCTATCGCTTCCGGTCACGCGCGGCATTGGGGTCAAGGGTCACCGGCTTCCGCAGCGGTACGATGGCGGCTTCATTGCTCATGCCGGGCGCCTGGTGGATGTGCTGCACCATCTCTGTGCGCACATAATCCACAAAACTCTGCATCTGGCGGTTCATTTCCTCCATGCGCTCCCGCATCTGCAGAATGATGGCGATTCCCAGATGTTGACGCCGAGGTCGCGCGCCAGATTGAGGATGAATTCCAGGCGCTCCAGGTCCTCGTCTGTGTAGAGACGGGTGTTTCCCTCCGTCCGGGAGGGTTTGAGGAGCCCTTCCCGCTCATACAGTCGCAGGGTTTGGGGATGAATTTCATACATCTCCGCAACTGCGGAGATCATGTAGGCGCCCTTCGATCTGCGTTTGGTCGGCATCGTTGATCTATACCGGCGCAGGCGGATCGCTGAAGGCATTTTCGGTATCCGTGCAGGCCGCCCAAACGGTTGCTCTTGTGGCCTTCTTAAGGGAAAGGCCACACCGAGAAAAACCCCCGCAGGTCAACCTGTTACCTAAAATGCTTTGAAGCGCGAATTGCTCTCCTGCGCGACCGGCTGGCTGAAGTGTACGCGGTTTTTCCGCCCTCCGCGCCAACGCGCGGTGGTACGTATCCTGTATGGCATCAGGATGTCGGCGCAGTAGTCCCCGCCGGCCTCGACATGAAGCCGGATGGCCTCCGAGCGCTCCCCGGAGCCGGCCCGGCCGTAAAGGACCGGGGCCATCAGGAGAACCGCGGCGAGTTCCCCGCGGTGCCAGGGTTCCCGCAGCTCGGCGGTCAGCAGCTCTTCCTGGCTGCTGATGCTGAGAGGCGGACTGGTCTGAGAGGCGCAAACGGGACGGAATTGCGGTTGAATGGAGCCCAGCGTCAGCCAGGCCGCAGCGGCAGGAATTCCCCCCTTTTCCAGGAGTTCCGCCTCAGCCCAGGACATGGCCGTATTCACCAAAAGTTGTACGTCGTCCTGTTTAGGTAATTTCTGCTGCATTTCCACCCTTTGGTAATCGAAATTTCCGATTACTCTCTGGTGATCCGATTTGAAACGGGGCACACTGCCCACATGGAAAACCTTCGGTTCACCTTTACCGCCCTCGCTTTTGCAGCCGCGTCCCTGCTTGCCCAGCCGGTGCGGGCCCAGCAGAGCTGGACTCCTGCCGCGACCGACTACCCGGCCGTCAAGGTTCCTGCGGGATTGAAAACGGAGCCGATTATCAATAGCCCCAACAAAGCCTATTTCCGCACACGACTGCGTGAAGGATCAAGCCAGGGGACCAATTTCGGCGGACACTATGCGCTGCTCCAGTGGGGATGCGGCGACGGCTGCACGACCTTCTTCATTGTCGATGAACTGAACGGCCGGGTGTTTGAGCCGGGCTTCAATCTGACCGCGCCCAAGAGCGGCGACGAGACCGTCGGATTCCAGTACAAGCCGGATAGCCGCCTGCTGGTCATGCAGGGCTGCCGCGGCAACAGCGTGGGCACCTGCGGTAAGTACTACATGCTCTGGACCGGCTCGAGACTCGATACCCTCATGCGCGAACCGCTGACTACGACCATCGCGGCAGTTGGTGGAATGCAATAGGCAGTTTTAAATTGGGAAACGGATCGGGGAGCGTCGCCAGGACGCTCCCCGGGTGTTTTTAGACCTTGCTCCAGAGCGTAGCGCGCGGGTCTTCCGGATTCAGCTGAGCGAATTCACGCAGGATCTCTTTCGACCGTTCGTCCCGCAACTGCGGCACGACGATCTCGACGGTGACGATCTGATCGCCCCGCTTGCCTCCCTCGTGGCCGCGGACGGAACTCCCTTGCCGCGCATGCGCAGCTTTTGTCCGCTCTGCGTTCCGGAGGAATCTTCAACTGCGCACGGCCATCGATGGTCGGCACTTCAATCTTTGCTCCCAGCGCGGCTTCGCACCGGGACCGGCACCGTGATCTGGATATCGTCGCCGAGCGCGTGAAGACCGGGTGCGTGCCTCGATCGGATGATCAGGTACAGATCTCCCGGCGGCGCCGCCATTGATGCCGGCGTTACCCTTGCCTGCCAGCCGAATGCGCTGTCCGTCGCGCGTGCCGGGCTTGATGCGGAACTCGACGTGTCTCGGTGCGGTGCACCGTGCCTTCGCCATGGCAGGTCGGACACTCTCGTGAGTCTTGCCTGTTCCGCCGCAACGCGGGCACTGGATGTTGAACTTCATCCGTCCGCCCATCTGCGTGACCTGGCCGGTGCCATGGCACTCCGGGCAGGTGCATCGGCGCCGCCGGAAGTGGCTTTGCCTTTGCAGGTCGGGCAGATTTCCTGCCGCATGGATTTGCAGCCGCGCGGTGCCGCCGCGGATCGCCGTCCAGAAATCGACCGTGACCTGATATTCGAGATCGGTGCCTGGCTCGGGGCCCGTGCGCGCTGCTGGTCGCCCGCCCTGCGAAAACATGCCGGAAAAGATGTCCCGGAAGCCGCCCCAGCCTCCGGCCTGGGCGCTGCGGCCGGCGCTGCGCGCTCCGCCGCCGGTCGAAGTCAGAGAAGTCGAAGCCGCCAAAGTCAATGGGCACTTCCTGCGCACCCTGCGGGGCACCGGCGCGATGGGCACGCCATAGCCGCCGCGCGCGCGCAGCTTCGGCCGTGCGCGGGATCGATCTGGTCGGAGTAGAAGCCGAACTGGTCGTAGATCTTGCGCTTCTTCTCGTCGCTCAGGACGTCATTGGCTTCGGAGATCTCCTTGAATTTTTCTTCGGCCTTCTTGTCCCCGGGGTTCACGTCGGGATGGTACTTGCGCGCAAGTTTGCGGAAGGCCTTGCGGATCTCATCCGCCGTCGCCGTCTTCTTGACTCCGAGTACGGCGTAATAATCTTTTTGTCGTGTGTTGTTGGCATCGTTTGTCTGTAATTACCGGGGCGATCCAAATCTCCCATTCCGGCGCGGATTGGCTGCCGGAACGGGATTCTGCTTTGCACTGCGGCCGACTCCCCTTCGCCTCACTCTGGAGGGCAGCGTCGTCCTGACTCAGTTCCACCACCAGCCTTGCCTCGACCGGCTCAATTCGCCAGAAGAGATCCGGTCTCCACGCGCGATACATCTGGGCGGCAGAAACTCTCCGCTTCTTCTCGAGTATTGAACATGACCTGGTTACAGATCTGTCCAGCGCGTCAACTGCTACATAGTTTCCACATTGGTGTTGAGTCATTGTTTAGGTTCTGCCTTCTACGTCACGCGCCTGATTGTTCCAGTTCTTGTCTCGAATCTGCCTGCTTCCCGTCATCCCGTTAATTCAAAATCTAGTTCAAGGGGCGCTCCCGAAGCGCTCGAGCGCCTTCCGGCTATGGCAGAGGACGTTCGCGTCACCTGCTCGTACAACTTCTGTTCGAGTCGTTTACTTCTTGTCGTCCACGTCCACGTATTCGGCGTCGATCACGCCTTCGTCCTTCTTCTCCTCCGGCCGCAGCGCCGGCGGCGGCTGGCGCCGTCCGGTGCGGAGCTGCGCCCGAGGCGTTCGCCTTGTACATGGCCTCGGCCAGCTTGTGCGAAGCCGCGGTCAGCTTCTCCGCGCGCCGCATTCAGCTCGGCTCGCGCTCGCGTGTCCTTCCAGCGTCTTCTTGGCGTCGGCCAGCGCAGTCTCAACGTCGCTCTTCTCGCTGCCGGAGACCTTGTCGCCGTTGCTCCTTCAGCATCTTCTCGATGTTGTAGACCATGTTGTCGAGCGGTTGCGGGCTTCGACTTCTTCGCGCTTCGCCTTGTCTTCGGCGGCGTGCGCGTCGGCTTCTTTCGCCATGCGCTCGACTTCTTCCTTGCTCAGACCCGAAGACGACGTGATCGTGATCTTCTGGTCCTTGCCGGTGGCGTTGTCTTTCGCCGTGACATTCAGGATGCCGTTGGCATCGATGTCGAACGTCACTTCGATCTGCGGCACGCCACGCGGAGCCGGAGGAATTCCGCTCAGCTTGAACTTGCCCAGCGTGCGGTTCTGCGCTGCCATCGGACGCTCGCCCTGCAGCACATGTACTTCGACTTCCGTCTGGTTGTCCGCGGCGGTCGAGAACGTCTCCGTCTTCTTGGTCGGGATGGTGGTGTTGCGCGCGATCATCGGCGTCGCCACTCCACCCAGCGTCTCGATCGACGAGCGTCAGCGGCGTCACGTCAAGCAGCAACAGATCCTTCACTTCGCCCGCCAGCACGCCCGCCTGAACCGCCGCACCGATCGCGACCACTTCGTCCGGGTTCACGCCCTTGTGCGGCTCCTTGCCGAAGAGATCTTTCACCAGCTGCTGGATCCTCGGCATGCGCGTCTGTCCGCCGACCAGCACCACTTCGTCGATCTTGTCTGGCTGTCACGCCCGCATCGGTCATCGCCTTCTTGCAGGGCTCGATCGAGCGCTGCATGATGTCTTCGACCAACTGCTCCAGCTTGGCGCGCGTCAGCTTCTTGACCAAGTGCTTCGGACCGGTCGCGTCCGCCGTGATGAACGGCAGATTGATTTCGGTCTCCATCGTGGTCGAGAGCTCGATCTTGGCTGCCTCTGCCGCTCCTTCAGCCGCTGCAGGGCCATCTCGTTGCCCTTGGCGCGCAGGTCCAGTCCCTCGTCCTTCTTGAATTCGTCGATCAGCCAATCCACGATCCGCTGGTCGATGTTGTCGCCGCCCAGGTGGGTGTCGCCATTGGTGGACTTCACCTCGATGACGCCTTCGCCAACCTCCAGGATCGAAATATCGAACGTTCCGCCGCCGAAGTCATAGACGGCGATGGTTTCGTCCTTCTTCTTGTCCAGGCCGTAGGCCAGCGCTGCCGCCGTCGGCTCGTTGACGATGCGCTTTACGTCGAGACCGGCAATCTGGCCGGCGTCTTTGGTCGCCTGGCGCTGCGCGTCATTGAAGTACGCAGGAACGGTGATGACCGCTTCGCGTCACCGTGGTGCCGAGATAGTCTCTCCGCGGCCTTCTTCAGCTTCTGCAGGATCATCGCCGAGATCTCCGGCGGCGTGTACTCCTTGCCCTGCGCCACGACGACGACATGGTCGCCCTGCGCCTTCACCTTGTAGGGCACCATCTTCATTTCGTCGGTCACTTCGTTGGAGCGGCGGCCCATGAAGCGCTTGATCGAATAAACGGTGTTCTCCGGGTTGGTGATCGCCTGGCGCTTGGCCACCTGGCCGACCAGCCGCTCGCCGTTCTTGGTGAATACCGACGACGGATGGGGTGGTCCGGCCACCCTCTTCGATTGGGGATGACCTTGGGCTCGCCGCCTTCCATGACGGCCACCACGGAGTTCGTCGTGCCCAGATCAATTCCGATAATCTTTGCCATAGCTCTCCTGACCTCGTCGCCACGTGCGCGTTTCGACCACTCTCGCACTTGAGTGACTTATTGTCAATATATCTGATGCAGAAGACGCTAAAGCGGATTCTCCAGAGATGAAAAAACGTGCTCAGAAAAACAGATCGCGCTAAGCTATTGAAAATGCTAAGACTAATCCCTTCACCGAGCTGGTAAGGGAGCTGGTTGAGGACGACCACCCAGACCTTAGCCCTTCACCTCGGAAGCCACCGCCGTGGCAATGAGGGGCTGCCACTCCTTCCCCGCCTCATCCAGGGCCGACAGCGTTCCGGCGCCGATGTTGTAAATCCATCCATGAAGGCGCACGGTCCCGGAGGCGAGCCCCGCAGCGACGGCAGGATGAGTGCGCAGGTGCTGAATCTGCAGCACAACGTTCTCCTGGACCAGGGCCCGCATCATCTGGTCTCCCGGAAGGTCGCCATGCTTTGCCCGGGCAACGCTGAGAGCGGCATGCGCATTCCGCAGCCAGCTCTTGACCGTCGGCATGGCATCCAGACCCGGCGCGTCCGGCTTCTGGAGAGCCTTCATTGCGCCGCAGTCGGAATGGCCGCACACGATAATGTGGCGGACCTCCAAAGCCATGACTGCGTATTCGACGACCGCAGAGACGCCGCCCAGCATCTCGCCATAGGCGGGCACAATATTGCCGATATTGCGGCAGATGAAGAGCTCGCCGGGATCGGTCTGCGTAATGAGCGAGGGATCGATCCGGCTGTCCGCACATGTGATGAAAAGCACCTGCGGGCTTTGCCGGCACTTCAGATCGTCGAAGAGCTCACGGTGCTCGGGGTAGATTTCTTCGCTGAAATGCTGGTATCCCTCAATGAGCTTTGCCAACCCGTCGCTTTCCGTCATGTGCTCCTCCTGGCGAATCCAATATTGCTCTACGGCGGAGAGAAAATCCAACCCTGCATCCCTTCGATGCCTCGGCTGCGCTTCTTCTTGATACCCTTGCGGGGCATGCGCGCCGCCATCCTTCTGCTCACCACCGCTTCCCTGCTCTCTTTCAACGCAACGCTTTACGGCCAGGGCAACTCACTCGATCCGGCGACAGCGACGCGCGTCGACCACGCGGTCGAGCAGGTGATCGCCGATACCAACGTCCCAAGCGCTTCGATCGCGATGGTTGAGAACGGAAGGATCGTCTACCTGCACGCCTACGGCAAGGCCCGGCTCGACCCCCCCATGCCGGCAACGCCGGAGATGCAGTATTCGATCGGCTCGGTGAGCAAACAGTTCACCGCGGCGCTGATCCTGATGCTGGTTCAGGACGGCAAGATGACGTTGGACGATCCGGTCGGCAAATATCTGCCGGATCTGACGCGCGCGAATGAGGTCACGGTTCGCCAGATTCTGTCGATGACGGCTGGCTATCAGGACTACTGGCCGGAAGACTATGTAATGACCAGCATGATGACGCCGTCCACGGCGCAGCACATTCTGGATATATGGGGCAGGAAGCCGCTGGATTTCGATCCCGGCACGCAGTGGCAGTATTCCAACACCAATTACGTGATCGCCGGCAGGATTGCGGAGATCGTCGGCGGAAAGCCGCTGGTCGAGCAACTGCGGGAGCGCATCTTCGGGCCGCTGCAGATGACCGGCGTGCGCGACCAGGATGCGAGCCGGCTGCCGCCGAGCGATCCGACCGGCTACTACGAGCATGCGCTCGCGCCGCTGCGTCCGGCGCCGCTCGAAGGTCTGGGCTGGATGTTCGCAGCGGGCGAGCTTGCCATGTCCCCGCGTGACCTGGCGCTTTGGAACATCAGTATGATGAACCGCTCGCTGCTGAAGCCGGAGTCCTACGACGCGATGTTCACCAACGTGAAGCTGAAGAGCGGCAAAGACACCGGCTATGGTCTGGGCGTGCAGGTGGGCGAGCACGACGGGCAGCGCGTCATCTCGCACAGCGGTGAGGTTTCCGGCTTTGTATCGCAGAACACGGTCTATCCCGAGGCGAAAGCAGCCATCACAGTGCTGACAAACATCGACGCTTCGAGCGCTGCGGCCACGATCGCCCGTCAACTCGCGCCAATTGTGCTTCCTGCAGGCACGAATCCTCCTCAGGAAGGCAACGCGCAGGCCGCCGAGGCGCGCGCGCTGAAAATATTCACCGGACTGCAGAACGGGCAGATCGACCGCTCGCAATTCACCGAGCTCTGCAACAACTACTTCACTCCCGAAGCGATCCAGGACTATGCGAGCAGTCTGAAGCCTCTGGGCAAGCCGCAGAGCTTCACGCAATTCGCGGAACAGCCGCGGGGCGGAATGATCTTCCGTGCATTTCGAGCGGAGTTCCCGAATCGCAAGCTGACCGTGACCACCTATGAAGAGCCGGATGGAAAGCTGGAGCAGTACCTGGTGATTCCGGCGGGCAGGTAGACCCGCGGTGGGCGTCTTGCGATGTGCAGGCCAGCATGCGAGACTGGCGATGGCGCATAAGCCCGCATCCCGGCATCCAGGCCGGCCCGATGCGGCTACTCAAAAAGCCGGGATGGCGGAACTGGCAGACGCAGCGGACTCAAAATCCGTCGGAAGCAATTCCATGGGGGTTCGATTCCCCCTCCCGGCACCATCTATCCATATTATTTTCAGCGGCTAACGGGCGCCAACGCTGAACTTCTCGCATAGTTCACCTACAAAATCGGGTACAGTGCGCATCCTATTTATTTTCAATACGTTGAAGATATCGGCTGCTCGATCTTCAGGCAGCAGGCTATCCATAGTTAGTCTCGTTTACGCACAATTACGGAATGCGCAGCGGATAATCAGTCCGCTTGATTGACATTTTCTGGGACCTGAGATGAAAGCCGACAAGTCGATTGGGGAGGGCAAGTGCTAACCCCTACGGTCATCTCGACTTCAGCCGATAGTAGGTTTGAGTGGAATTACACAAGGATCGTCGGCTTGGCGACCGGTTGGTTGTCCGGGCAGATTTGTCTCGACATTTCAATGAGGACAAGCCCTGTTTTCGCCAATTGAGTCGGGGATAGGTAAACGGAAGCCGACTTCTGGGTAGTTATCGTGTCTCAGTGAGTGCATTGGCCAAGATGCACTCACCGAGATCCGCCAATTTCAGATGGGTTAAATGCCTGTGGTTCGCGTGCAGTCTCGGAGGCCCGCGCCAGTGCTTGCGTGTCGATGTACTCCCGGATCTTCGTCACTTTGCCGTTTCGAACGGTAATGTCGAAGACCCAGTGGTCCTCAAACGTCTTATTCGTGGCTTTGATTTTCCCCGTAGCGAAGCCGACGACCAGAACCCGGTCTCCCTGCGCTATGAACTCGGGGGGCTCTGGGTACGAAGTTTCCATCGTTTCGTTAGCCTTCTGAAGTAAATTCTCCAATGCCGCGTGCCCGCGGTGCGTGCCGGCCAGCGGCCAGTCCTCGCCCGGAACGATCCACTCAATATCTTCGGCAGACAACGCCAGCAGACCTTGCTTATCGCCGCTGCCGAGTTGCTGCAAAAAAATTCTTCACAACCTGAACATTCTTTTCGATACTCATCGAAATTTCTCCATTTCCCTTACAACGGATCGTGTCCGATCGAATCGGACGTTTTGGAATCCTTCTTCTCGGGCCAAATCACACGGTCGTAGATCGATTACTGCTGCTTCTTGAACAAATCCTGGAATATGAGCTGACCCCAAGTGCGGCCGCGTGCATGCACCAGCGCTCCACCCTCGTTCAGCTTTCCCAGCTTGACGGGTGCGAACCCAAGTTTTTTGGCCAAATCCGCCACGGGAGCGATCGCGTCTTCGTCATCGCTCGACAGAAAGACGACCCGGTGGCCGCCCTCGACGATCGGGTCGGTAGCCAGTGTGGCCGCAACCAAGTGATTAAAACCTTTCACCAACTTAGCGCCGGTGAACGACTTCGCAACGAATGCGGAGGACGGGAGACCGTCCAACTCCTCAGGCGGGACTGGAAACGAGTTCATCGCGTCGATGATCGTCTTGCCTTTCCAACTCGGCAGGGCTTTCGCAATCTCGCGATGTTCCCCGAACGGGACCGCCAGGATAGATGGTGTCGGCCTTGAGCGCATCCTGCAGCGACTTGGCGACGACCGTAGGTCCAATCGCCCGAGCCTGCGGTGCCAACTCCTCGGGCGGGCCGGCGGCTCGCAACGGTCACGTCGATGTTTTTACGGGCGAAGGCGTGGGCGAGGGCCTGGCCTATCTTGCCGAATCCAACAATTGCGTAGCTCATAATTTTCTCCGATACCTGTTGGTGTTGCTTTCCCGCTGATCGAATCCGGTGAGTGCGTCAGCGACCATCCACTCACCGGGTCCTGCCGATCTCAAACGGCCGTCATGCCGCCATCGACGAACAACTCCACCCCATTCACGTAACTGGAGTCGTCTGAAGCAAGGAACAACGCAACCGTCGCAATCTCCTCAGGCTGGCCCATCGTTGCCCCGCGGGATCAGCGACTCGAAGAACTCCCGCGCCTCCTTGGTGAGAACTTCTTCCTGCATCGGTGAGGTGACAGCCCCCGGAACCAGCAGGTTCACCCGGATATGTCTGCCCTTCAGTTCGTTGACCCACGTGCGTGCGAAGGAGCGCAACGCCAACTTGCTCGCGGCATACACGCCGAAACCGGGGAAACCTTTTGCCGAAGCATTGGACCCGGTCATGATGATCGATCCGCCATCGCTGAACAGCGGCAACGCCTTCTGAACCGTGAACAACGTGCCGCGCACATTCAGGTCGAAGGCCGCATCGAAGTGCTCCTCGGTAATCTGGCCCAGTGGCAGCGGCTCGCCCTTGCCGGCACTCGCGAACAGGATGTCGATCTTGCCCTTCTCGCGTTTGACCGTATCAAACAGGCGGTCCAGATCGTCCAGATTGGCTGCGTCACCGCGCACGCCGGTTACGTTCCGGCCAATCGCCTTGACGGCCTCATCCAGTTGCTCCTGCCTGCGGCCGGTGATGAAAACATAGGCGCCTTCTTCAACAAAGCGCTTGGCGCTCGCCAGCGCCATACCGCTCGATCCACCTGTGATGACTGCAACTTTTCCTTCAAGCTTTCCCATGATTTTTCCTTTGATAGATGTGTGATATTCAGTGCGATAAGGTTCTTGGCGGTGGTCTGGCGGATCAGCACTCTGCAGCATCAGATAGCCGAGAAGCCGCCGTCGACAGCGAAATCCATTCCATTCACGTAGCTCGAATCGTCTGAAGCAAGAAACAGCGCTGCCGCCGCGATCTCCTCAGGACGACCCATCTTTCCGCGGGGGATCAGGGACTCGAACATCTCCCTCGTTGCCTTGTCGAGCCGCTGGGAGTCCGGTGTGTCGACCTGCCCCGGGCTCAGCACGTTGACCCGGATCTTTCTGCCCTTCAATTCGTTCAGCCACGTGCGTGCAAAGGAGCGCAAGGCCGCCTTGCTCGCCGCATACACGCCGAAGCCAGGAAATCCTTTCACCGACGCAACCGATCCAGTCAAGATGATCGATCCGCCGTCGTTGATCAGCGGCAACGCTTTTTGCGCCGTAAACAACGTTCCTCGCACAATCAGGCCGAACTCTCTATCGAAATGCTGCTCGGTAATCTCGCCCAGTACGGCGGCCTCGCCCTTGCCGGCGCTCGCGAACAGGATGTCGATTTTGCCCTTTTGCTTCTGGACCGTATCGAACAGGCGGTCGAGATCGTCCAGATTCGCCGCGTCACCCCGCACGCCGGTCACGTTCCGCCCAATCAGCTTTACGGCCTCATCGAGCGCCTCCTGCCTCCGGCCCGTGATGAAGACGTAGGCACCTTCTTCAACGAACCGCTTGGCGCTCTCCAGCGCCAAACCGCTCGATCCGCCCGTTATGACTGCAACCTTTCCTTCAAGCTTTCCCATACTTGCTTCCTTTAGTTGCCGTGTAACATCCACTACACAGGTAGATTCCTGTTGCGGTGGACGAGAACTGCCCAGGAGTCCAAACTTTTTGTCTATTCGTCCAAATAGGGAGGCTGCATTGGACCCGATAACAGATGTCTTTCGAACGCTGCACGTAACTGCCTTCGGTCAGCACAGGCTCGAAGCCACCGCCCCGTGGGGACTCAAAGGGGGAGGAGCGGAGAACGAAGAGAAAGGGCCGAATGCCGGCAAAAAGACTTCACCCACAGATTTGGCGCACTTCGCCATGCTGTCGCGTGGCAACTGCTGGCTCAATGTCGAGGGCATTCCCGAGGCTATTCCGCTCACCGGCGGTGACTGCATGTTGCTGGCCCGGTGACACTTCGATCGTCATGCGCGATAGCCCTCGAACACCTCCGAAGTGGAGTTTCCGTGAGATCGCGGCCAAGGCCAAGAGCAACGTCGCTCATTGTGGAGGTGGCGGCGCACCGACGACCATCGTCTGCGGGTCTCTTAGTTTCGACCGCGCCAGCCTGAAGCCGATCACTCAGTTATTGCCGAGCTTCATTCTGATCAGGGCCGATCAGGCACGCACGTTTGCTCTTCACAACACAATGCAGGCGCTGGCGTCAGAGATGGCAGACCAAGTGCCAGGGTCTGAAATCGTCGCGACGCGCCTAGCCGAGGTTCTCTTTATCCAGGTACTCCGGGCGTATATCGCGTCGGAACCGGAACGCAACACAAGGATGGCTTCGTGCCGTTTTCGATCCTCAAATCGGCACTGCCCTGACTGCCTTTCACGATAGGGTGGGTGCGCCATGGACAGTCGAGTCTCTGTCCGAAGCAGCGGGCGTGTCTCGCTCCGCATTCGCAGTGCGCTTCAAAGAACTGCTCGGACAAACACCTCTGGAATATGTAACCGAGTGGCGGATGCAGAAGGCGATGCAGTTACTCGAACAGCGTGACAAGAAGATCGTCGACGTTGCCCGGTCGGTCGGTTACGAGTCCGACGCTGCGTTCAGTAAAGCGTTCAAGCGAGTTGTCTGGACCACCCCTGGCGAATACCTCAAACGTCGGTGATTCAGCCGAAATCGACGTTTAAGACGATGTCGAAGGTGACGGCGCCGTTTTTGGCCAGGCCGATGAGTAGCAGCCGAGCGCCTCGAGCGCCTGGGCCATGTGCAAGCGCCCACATCGAACGGACGCAGCCCGAGACTCTCGATGAAGGTTAAGACGCGCGCCTTGGCCTCCAGATCGTCGGCTGCGATGAACGCATCCAGACGACCACCCTGAGGAAGCAACTGGCCGAAGAGGGTGTTGAAAGCCTTCACAACATGCGCGCCGGCGGGGCCGCCCTTGGCGATCTCCTGCGCCCCAGAACTGCTTGCGGGGTGACGAGGCTCGTGAGGTCGGGGGAGATCGGGTTGGTGATGTCGACGACCACCTTCCCGTCGAGCGCGTCCCCGTACCCGGCCACCGCCGCCGCTGCACTGGAGTACGGCACGGCGAGGATGACGATGTCGCGCGCCGGCGTCGACCCCAATAACGTGGCCAGTTGGCCAGCGCGCGCTTCGTAGTCCCACAGCGATCCTTTTGCCACGAAGGCGTCAGTGGTCATAGGCCCCACCCTCTTGAGACGGTGCAAGGGCGACCGCATTCTGCTTTAGGCGGTCCCGCTTTGAATTGGGAATAGTGAACTCATCGCGAACGGTATCCATGCGAGTAATGTCCGCTTCGCCCCGCTAAACAGCTGATGATTGATAGGGCAGGAAAAGCGTGAACACCGTTCCACTTTTCGATTCGCTTCTGCGACTGCGGACTTTTAATCTTCCGTTGTGTCGCTGAACAATCTCGTTGCTCACCCATAAACCAAGACCTGTACCGTTGCTTCCCTTGGTGGTGTAGAACGCTGTGTAAATCTTCGCCATCGACTTAGAATCGATGCCTGTCCCAGTGTCGGCAACCGTAATCAATATTCCTTCGGAGTTGGTCTTCCACTCCGTAGCTTCTCGCGAACGAACGAGTAGTCGACCGGGCTTCCCTTTCATGGCGTCAATTGCATTTCGGATCAGGTTGCTGAAGACCTGTCTGATTTCACTCTCAAAACATACTATGGACTCGCTTTTGCGATGGCTCTGTTCAAGTACGATTCCACCGTTGGCGATCTGCGAGCCATAAACGTCAAGCACTGAGCAGATAAGGTCAGAGGGACGCACAGCCTGTGGCTTGCTCGATTGCTTGTAGAACCGAAGTGACTGGGCGGTGAGGTGAGCGACCCGTCGCAATTCCTTGTCCGCCTCTTCGAGGTATTGGTCGCGTCGACCATCGCCCGGCACCTGACGTGCTAGGTAGATCAAGTTCATGACCGCATCGAGGGGATTGTTGATCTCGTGTGCGATTGACGCCGCCAAGCGTCCAGACGCAGCCAGCTTTTCACTCTCGCGGAGAGCTTCCTCAACCGTCACTCGTATCGACACGTCGTTTTGAATACCCACCCAATGTGTTACCTCCCCGTGGCGATCACGTATCGGGGAGAGCGCTAGTGGTTGTATTCACATAGAGTGTTCGACCATCGACAACTCTGGCATAAACTCCGTCGGGAGTTTGTGGCCCGAGTTGGATGCCGGCAATCTTGTAAACGTGATTCAGAACAGGGCCAACCGCCGATGCATTCGATTCAGTTGCCAAGTACATTGCGTTTCCTTTGCCGAATTTGTTGATCGTGACAGCAGGTGAGTGGTCTGCAGTATTGGTAAACCGGGTGAGAACAGTGGCAGTCGAAGGCTCGAGTACCTCATATCGATGCGCGCCAGTTCCGACCTCTTTGCCGTCCAGATCGAATTTCAGGAACGATTCAGCATCGTAGAATGCATTTGTCTTCATGCCGAAAACGTCGCTTAAGAGTCAGGGAAGCGGCGTACTAAACCATTGTCCGTGCTCATCTACCTTTGCTGAGAAAGCCGTCATCAAAACGGTACCGCCGTGGCTCACGTAACCTCGAATTGCTTCGGCGCTCGCGACGTCCATCAGATAATCCGCCGGCACAACGACAAGCTTATAAGGCGAAAGGTCTGCGTGTCCGATGTTGACGATAGCCGTGTCAATGTTTGCCTGAAACAGAGGCTCGAAGGCGCCTTGCACCTGCTCCGTATAAGAGGGCTTGAAGTATTGAAGCGTCGTGCTCGACGGGCCGTTCGGGTGCGAATCGATAAAAGAATCGAATGAGTACGCGATGGCGACCTCAGGATGCGGATATCGCGGGAATCCGAATTTCTGAAGCTTTTTGAACTCTGAGGCGATGTCAGCAAACTCATCGACCTTCCATGAAGGAGTATCGTCGTGGTCGACGAGGCCAAACAGCGCCTGTTCTTCGCCTCCAAGATGACTGTTGAAGGTCCATGCGAGAATCGCCTGAGTTCCCATCAGGAGTGCCAAATTGGCATACATGCGGCTTCTCCCCGGCGTCCCGTAATCGCCTCCACCTCCGGCAGTAAACTCGTTGAACCAGATCGGGGTTTTCAGATCCCCTTTGACTATCAAGGCGCCAAGCGCGCCGCTGATCGGGTCTCCGGGATAGAATCCTTCAGCTCCGTAGGAGACATAGGACTTGTATGTGCTCAGATAATCAAAGCCTTTCCTGGATGCCGTTTCCCAGAGGTTGGAGATCGCAGGAACATCCGGCATGTTACGGGTATGGATTGCGTTGAGTTCGCGCAGCCGCTCCACCGTGACATCAGACCAGTAGCGATGAAGATCCAGATAGCGCTCTGAAGGTCCCGGGCCATTTGCGAGGGGTAAATCAACATCTTCGAAGCTATTCAGGCGTCGGGACCACCGCTGGGTTGCCCATGCCTTATTCAGTTCATCGATTGTTCCGTATTTCTTTTTGAGCCACTCGATAAATCGGTGTCTGTCGGCTTCGGAATATGACATGAAGCCGTTTCCGATCTCATTGTCGTAGCCTACGGCGATGACCGCCGGATGATGCGCATACCGGTTCGTGATCCTATCGGCAAGTATGCCCGCTTCGCGTACGTAATTCGGGTCGCTGATGTCATCCATGTAGCGCTCTGCCGGTGCGAGCCGCGTCCCATTCTGGGTGACGAGATCGACACCAGGGTAGGTGCGATGCAGCCAAATCGGCGCCGGCAAGCCAGGAATATCGACAATAACCCGGATTCCGCTGGCTTGCATCTTGTCCATAATCTTGTCGAACCATTCGAAATCGAATTTGCCCTGGGACGGCTCGAACGAATCCCAGGAAAGGTCTCCCATGCGAACGACATTGAAGCCGGCCCGCTTCATGATGGCGATGTCCCGATCGATCTGTTCTGGAGAGCGATCGATCGGTTGATAGCATGTGCCTACAAATAACTGCCCTGGGCCGGGCCAGTTTGGGTGTTCGGGACTATTCTGAGCGAGGCAGCTGACACTCAAGATAAATGCGAGCATTATGCATATCAGGGAAGGCGGCACTGTACCGCTAGCGTCAGACACTAGCCTGATTGTCTTTGACACGAATCTCTCCTATTCAAAGTGGGACTTCCAGATGAGCGATAGCAATCAGCCCTACTTGTGATGAACATCGTGGCTAACCGGCGACGATCACTCTCCTGAAGGATTAATCCTGAATGCAAACGCGTAGTCGCCTGGCGGCCTCGGCGGCAACTTGACCGTAAGCCCATCGATGTTACGCGACCATTGAAGATTGGACTCCGCTCCCAGGAGCCCTACTCTGGCGATTTCCCCACGGTAATGTGGGGAATTCGAAGCGAGTGACTTAATAACTAACTTGTCTTCATCAGGCCATGCCAGAGCTATCGCGTACAGGGCGTCGCCCTTAGTTGTGAACCGGATATCACCAGGGGCATAGGTCGGAATCGCACTCTTATACAAAGATGTACCAGGGCCGGTTGTCGGACCTTCCCCATGAATTTTCCACGGACGTGTGGAGTAAATCGCCTCGCCATTGAGCGCCATCCAACGGCCAAATCTGTCCAGGAAGGCCAGTTCGTCGTTGTCCGGTCTGCCATCGCCCGGTAGAGGGATGTTCAGCAGCAGATTTCCGTTCTTGCTCACTACATCAACAAGAAGATGAACCATGGACTCAGGTGTTCGATACCGATGTTGTTCGAAAATGGCACGGCTGTAATGCCACCCTCCGATGCAGGCATCCGTCTGCCATGGATTGGGCTGCAGAGAGTCGGCCTGGCTCATCTCGAAATCGAGAACCAGAGTGCTCAAAACCGCTTGAGGCACGGTTTTTATGTTGAATATTGCCTCCAGTTTGCCCCCATTTCTCCGGATATTTGCGTTGTAGTAGTACGCCATGATTGGAGGAGTGAGCTCAGGCATGCCGAGCCATACGTTGAGCTCTCTGCCGGCCGGGGCCCCGGCATCGAAAGACCAGTCGCAGTTATCGTCGAAATACAGAAGGTCTGGATTGTATTGATCGATCAGGTCCTGGACTCGCAGCATAAAATTCTCGACAAAGCCGGGACAGGGATCGTTTTTATCATGCGGGTACGCATTGAACTGCCGGGGGTCCATACCCTCCCACCACTTGCCTTTGCCGTCCGCTTTAGTCAGAATCCCGTCATACGGAGCTCCTTTTAGAGGACCAGTTTCATCACTGCCATACCGAACGGGCATGAATTCTCTCCACACGCGCGCGGGCGTGCCATGGTACGTGATCCCGAACCGAAGACCTTGTGACCGAGCGGCCTTTTCCCAGGTTCCGACGATGTCCTTTTGTGGACCAACGTTAACGCTGTTCCATGGATGATATTTCGAATGCCAGCAGTCAAAGTTGCCATGATGATTGGCAAGCGCGACGAAGTACTTGGCTCCGGTCTTTGAATACAGCCTAATCAGCGCTTCCGGGTCCCAGCTTTCTGCTCGCCAGATATTGCAGATGTCCTTGTACCCGAAGCGGGAGGGATGCCCATAGGTCTTGACGTGGTAGTTATATTGGGAGCTGCCCTCTACGTACATTCCGCGGGCATACCAATCTCCCTGCTCTGGAACACACTGGGGGCTCCAGTGAGCCCAGATCCCGAACTTCGCGTCCCGGAACCAGTCCGGGCATCGGTATGCCTTCAGCGATTCCCAGTTCGGCCGAAATGGCCCCGCGATCGGTTTGCCGTTGAAATTAGGATCGGTGTATGCGTCTTGCTCGCCGAAAGATCTCTGATCATCGATGGCCATGCCGGAGAGGCCAAGCAGACCCGCGCTGCATGTGACGAATTGTCTCCGGTTCAAGCGGCCCGCCCTACTCTTCATTTGAAAGCTCCCTTATTCCCACATCTCACGCAGCGGGTTAACAAAGTCGATTATTTGGCATTTAGAACCATGCCAACGATATCCAGATCCAGAAAACTCATTCCGGGTGAAGCGCGGGATTGGTCACTACTACTGCTACGTGACCTTGAGCGCAATTGCATAGTCGCAAGGTCTCTGCTCATGCATTTCGACCGTCGTGTACAGGCCCTCGCCAAAACTTTACGAAAGATACATGCGTTCACCTCCGACCACCGCACGTTGTCCGAGCCTACTACTGGTAGTTACTTGAACGGCTCGATTTTCGGTTGGGCGGCAGCTTGGATTTCCTCGGCCAGCTGAAACTCGTGCGAAGCCTGGTCGGTTCGGCCGAGCGAGCGGTAAGTCTGTCCAAGCAAGGCATGCGCCATATAGCTTCTCGGATCCATTGCGAGCGCCTTCTGGAGGTACTGCTGGGCCATCACGAAGTCCCGTTCTTTCAAAAGCACCTTGCCGAGCAGGATGAACGGAACCGGAGAAGTCGGTTCAAGGAGAACAGCCTGATCGAGCGCTTCCTGCGCCTTCAAGTATTCGCCCGTACGGATGTAGGTGTCTCCGAGCCGGTCGTATACTTCGCCGAAAAGCGGATTTAAAGTACGCTCCGCCTCGAACTCCGCCAGCGCTTCAGGGAATTGGGATCGCGCTAACCGTATCTGCCCCAGCAGAAGATGTGCCATCGGAAGATTTGGACTGAGAGCAAGCGCTTTTTGCGCGGCGCTCTCGGCTGTTGGAAGATAGTCTCGTCGCAGCATCATCCTCGCGGTGAGCAGATAAGCTGAGGCGGAGTCTGGCGGAAAATGGTATTGGATGGCAAAGGCGTGGCGAGCGTCGTCATAACGCCGAGTATCGAGATAGCAGAGACCCAATACATAGTTGTTGTCGATATTGCTGCCGGGTATGGCGAGGTTGGCTTTCTCGAGGAGAGGAATGGCGGCTGCCGACCTACCCATGCGGAACAGAGCAACGCCCTCCATCTGCATGGCTTCGCGGTCGGCAGGATCCTGGGCAACAGCTTTCGCAAAGGCATCTTCCGCTGACTGCATTTGGCCTTTGCTGTAGAAAGCCATGCCACGCAGGCGCTCCGTTCCCGGCGGTTCCGGTTGTTGAACGGCGAGAGTGTCCAGAACCTTCAATGCATCGTCGAACTGGCCATGGTCGAGGAGCTTTTGTGCTTCCGCAGTCTCCGCAAGTGTCGCGGTTTGCGAATACACGCACGGAACAGCTAGCACGACCGTTCCAACTATTGCCACGAGCGCAAACCGACAGAACCGCCTCGTGCAGCGGCAGCCGTCTCTCAATCGATGTCTTCGACCGAGGGATCGAGCGTCTTCTTGTCTTATGGCGGTGGCAATGATCATTTGGGTAGACGGCACATTATCTTTCCTCCCTTATATGAAACCTGATGCGAAACGCCGGAAGGTAAGGTTCTGACATTGAATCGCCTAAACCGCAACATTCCAGAGAACTGCCCGTTACGCTGTCCTATCGAGAGCTCTCTCTTGGCGTCGTTCCAATGGAAGTGGATCGTGCTTCGCATTCCCTTTTCATAGTTGTAATTCGTGCCTTCATCTTCATAGAGAGTGAAGTCTCCGTCCGCGCCGGGGTAGACGCGGATCTCCAGGTCTGTGGCCGGCTTCTCACCGGCGTACTGCTCGACAGGACCGATTGGAACGATGCTCCCAGCTCTGACAAGCAACGGTATCTGCTCAAGAGGAGCGGCGATGTCGGTCGATCCCTGACGGCACCGGGCTCCCCGTCCAGAAGTCGTACCAACCACCCTGGTGGCGGGTGCGTAGACAGGCCAGCGCACGGCTCCCGCTTCCAGCACCGGAGAGACCAGGAAGGCGGGACCGAACATGTACTCATATTTCTGCGTGAGCGCCCGATCGTCATGCGCGAAATCCATGACCAGGGGACGCATCAGCGTCGATCCCTGAAAGGTCACTGCGGCTGCCTGAGAATAGATGTAGGGCAGCAATTGTTGACGAAGGTCGAGGTAACTGCGTACTTCGCGTTCAACCTTGTCGCCATAGCGCCAGGGTTCCGTATCCGTTTGGAAGCCATGAACACGTTGCAGGGGCGAAAAGGTTGAAAACTGGAACCACCTCAGGAACCGCTCGCTGATACTCGGGATCGGTATATTGACCAGGACCCGGACGGAAAAAGCCACCGGCATCCGTAGTCCAGTAGGGTAACCCACTCGCGGCGTAACCGAGGCCGGCAGTGATTTGTCTCCGAAGTGCTTCCCAACTGTTGCCGACATCGCCGGACCATGTCGCTGAGGCATAGCGTTGTTGGCCTAAGAAGGCGCAGCGGCTCAAGATGAAAACCCGCTTCGTGGGCGCATCTTCTCGCTGCCCCTCGTAAACGGTCTTGTTCACAAGCAAGGGAAAGAGCAGGCGCACCTTATCGCCCGGGCCGGCAAAAGTGCTTCTCCCAGCCAGGTCATCATTCTCCGGTTCGGTAGCGTCTTGCCACCAGGCATCGATTCCGAGCGATAACATACGTTCACTGAAATTCTTCCAATAAAGCGCTGAAGCGGCGGGATTGAAGAAGTCGATCCACTGAGTTCCGGGTATGTAATACCCCTTCGCCGTGAATTGCTTTCCTACCTCGGTCTCCGGATCAATTTTGGACCACACCGAAACCATCAACTTTACGTTCATGGCATGGAGGCGTTCGATCATGCCCCTAGGATCCGGATAGTACCGTTCGTCCCATTTCATTGCATTCCAGCCGTACTTGCCCCAGTACTGCCAGTCCTGCACTATGAGATCGAGCGGCAATTGGCGCTTTCTGAACTCCTCCGCCGTGTCCAGAATCTCCTGACTTGAATGGAACCGCTCCCGGCAGTGAATATAGCCATACGCCCACAACGGCATCAACGGTGCTGGCCCTGTTACCTGCCGATAGCGCGGAGATCACCTCATCGGGAGTCGGCCCGGCGAAGACAACATAGTCAACTGCGTCGGCTACAGGAGAGCGCAATACCGTGCGGTCGTCGGCGGCCCTCCAAAACAGTACCGGCTGGTCATCTTGCGCGCCGATAACCCGGATGCTATGGCGGCCCGAAGAGAGATCGCCAAACCAGCTCGTCGTGGGAGGAAGCCAGAAGTTGGCAAAGTCGATGACGACCTTTCCGTCGATCTCAACATGGTACCGGCGGGCCATCTTTTGCCCCACATCCAGCATGAAGGCATATCGTCCATCGCGGGGAATCTCCAGAGTTCCGGCAAATTCTCCCTCGCGCCGGATTTCTCGTCTCGCGCCTTCGGCGTGTGGTCACGCTAGCCGTTGTTTCGCTGCCAGTCGACGTTCGCGTCAGCAGCACACGTTCGTCCGCCGGATTCAAGTCAGTCAAGCCATAGTTATGCCAGAGAATTCCGTATCCTCTGCTCGACAGCAGGAAAGGAATGGCGATCTGGCTATTGACCTGAGTCAGGCGCCGGGGAAGATCTCGAATGTCTAGGAAACCGTCCTGAAATTCGCCAGTTCCGAACAGGTGTTCGCCAGGTGGGGAGATAAAGGCCTGCTCCGCTGCAAAGGTCGCTTCGCCCTGTATCGTGGCCGGGTCCAGCCGGCGCGTGCCGGCAACTTCGAACAAGAACGTCTTTCCCGAGCTATCAGTAAAGTGGAGAGCTTCATCACGACGATCGAAGACGGCTCTCATCTTTGCTGTCGCAATCACAACGCTGTTCTCATCTTGAGAGACCTGGAAGGCCGGCGCAGAGGGTTGCGGAAGCAGAACAAGACTCGGGCTCTCTACCGCTGCTTGCTTCGCGCAGCGAACCCGAATCGCACTCGCAGTGATGGGCCGTATGGTAAGAACGCAAGCATTCGTGCTTATTTCCACGCCAGATTCGATCCGCCTGATGGCTCCACTCGATGTGCCTTGAGCGTTTGCATCGGCAGATGCCGACCAGGCAAGAGTCCCCGCAAGGATCGCCGGATATAGAAACAGGAGTGGGTTTCGTCGACCGAGATGACTCAAGCGATCCTCTGTGTCCCGTCTACCTACCCACCACCGTCACGACGGAGTCATCCGATCCGGTCCACGCTGGCGCTCCTTCATGTTTCAGCTGATGTGCTCGGTCGTCCCACGTGAGCTTGGTGACTTTGCCACCGTCCTTCTCGTAGGCATAAGTTTTCCCGTCGTCCTGAAAGAGCGTGAACTCTCCATTCGTTCCGGGATATACACGTACTGATGCGATCGTCTGCGGCTGCTGTGCGCTCTGCACCTCGGATCCAAGCGGCACGATGCTTCCCGCCCTTACAAAGAGCGGCAAAGTATCGATCGGAGCATCGCCACGATCGTTTGTCCGCCGTGCAGCCGTTCATTGGTCCAGTAGTTGTACCAGTCACAACCTGCGGGCAGATACACCGGTCCGCTGCGTCGCGCCCTGTTCCGTTACCGGCGCCACCAGGAAAGCCGGCCCGTACATATATTCATCCGGGATGTTCGCGGCGTTAGGATCTTCCGGGAAATCCATGAACAGCGCCCTCATATATGGAGCGCCCGTCTGGTAACTGCGATATGCAACCGAGTATGTGTATGGCAGAAGCTGGTAGCGCAGCTTCAGATACTTCGCCAGAATTGGCTCCGCCTGCTTGCCGTACGACCATACCTCGTTGTGATTTCGTTCTCCGTGCGCGCGCATGACCGGTTGAAAGGCGCCCCATTCAAACCAACGCACAAACAGCTCGGGATAATCTTCATAGTTACCAATCGTGCCACGTACATCCGATCCGTCGATCAGCGGCTTGTGTGCTGCGTGATAATCCGGCCGGAACGGACGGCGAGAAGAATCCTGCGATATCCGTGTCCCAGTACGGTAGTCCAGTCGCGGTGAAGTTCAGCCCCGTCGGAATCGAGCGCCTGAGCATGTCCCAGGTCGAAACGATATCGCTCGACCAGAACACTGTGCCATTGCGCTGCGCCCCCAGGTACGCCGCCCGCGCCAGGATCATGACTCTCCGGCTATCGCCAAAATCTCGGCGGAAGCCTTCGTACACCGAAGCCGTGTGAAACAGCGGATATACGTTATAAAACCGCGTTCCCGAACCGATGGAGAAGACGTCCTTCGCCGGGTCGATATCCGGCTCCGTTTCATCCAGCCATATGTAATCGAATCCGTACGGTTTCACGTACCGGTCGCGAATTTCTTCCCAGAACCACTTCGCTGCCTCCGGATTCGTCGTGTCGATGATTCGGCCCGATCGAATCTTTGAAGGTTCCCGAGTCCGGCTTTCCGTCTGGCGTATGCACCAGCCAGCCTTTGCTCTGCAGCATGTCGTAGAACTGGGTCCCCGGCGAAAAGTGCGGCCACACACTCAAGAGCGTGCTTACATCCATCGCATGCAGTTCACGATTCATCGCCGCCGGATCCGGCCATCGCTTTGGGTCCAGATCCAGTTCACCCTGCTTCGTCATATTCAAGAAGTCCACCACCACCACATCCAGCGGCAACTTCCTCTCTCGATATCCCTTCGCCACGTCCAGAATCTGTTCCTGTGTCGGGTAGATCGCCTTACTCTGGATGTAGCCGTAGACCGCCCTCGGCAGCATGTGCGTCACGCCGGTCAGCAGCCGGTAGCCCTCGTAAATCTCGTCGCTGGTCTTGCCGGCGATCACAAAATACGAGACGCGGTCTCCAACCTCCGACGACCACACGTTCCGGCCATTGAACCCCAGGTCCACCGTCGTCTTTGAAGGGTTATCCCACACGAGCCCATAGCCACGACTCGAAACCATGAACGGCACACAAACATCCTGGCCGCCAATCGCCGTGTAGTCATGCCAGCAGCGGATCTGGTGATCCCGCAGGTCCATCCAGCCTTTCTGCTGCTGCCCTAATCCGTAGTAATGCTCGCCTGCCGGCGAGTCGAACATGGCCGCGACCCGGTAACCCTTTGTGCCCGCGTCTGCCGCCGCCACTTCCGCGCGCTCCGGCGCCATTTGCCAGGTGCGCATATGCAAGAGTGTCTTGCCTTCCGCCGTTGTCACCAGCAGCGCATCGTTGTGCGGACCACGGCCGCCGTCGTTTGGACCGTTCCCTCCACCACCGCCTCCAAAATAGTGTTGGCGCAGCTCCAGATTCAACGCGTCGAGCGGCATCGGCTGCGGCAGCTTGTCGTTCGGCAAATCTCCCGGAGCCACACGCACTACCATCCGGGCGGATCGGTACACATCGTACCCCTCGGCGTCGCGCTCGTGCGTCCATCCCTCCGCTGAAGGCTTGGCGCGACAAACCCATATCCCGGATCGCCCGTAGCCGCAGCTCTGTCGATGCTCATCGTTACGCGCAAAATGTTCGGAGCATAGGGCACCAGCGAAATCACTCTCCCATCCCGCTCCAG
The DNA here is from genome assembly GCA_963836835.1 of uncultured Acidobacteriaceae bacterium. GTDB lineage: Bacteria > Acidobacteriota > Terriglobia > Terriglobales > Acidobacteriaceae > KBS-83. The sequence goes on from CAWILE010000002.1 coordinate 311,608, forward strand.
CACCAGCGGGCCACTCTGGGCGATCGCCGACCCACCCAGAAACACCACCAGGAGCGCTGCGCTCACCCCGTATGCAAGAAACTTGCCCATCAAACGAAACCACTCTCGCGGCCTCAGGCCATACATCAAGCACCAAATTCGCATTTCTCACCTAATCTGCCAAGAATCGTCGTGAACGGATTTCCCTTCGCTTTATTTGTAAAGCGAGTCCGGGATGGCCGAAAAAGAGGCCGCGCGATGTTGAACAAAGCGCGGCTTGGGAGGCCTACACCTTACGGCGATCGGCCGGGCTTGCGGTTGAGCCGAGGCATCTGGGCTTCAACGACAATTGGCCGATCGCCAATCTCGCGAGTTGCATGGGCAACTCAAAAGCTAAGTGTCACTGAGAACTCCAGTTGACGCGGACTTTGTCCGAGAGCCATCCCGGTGATGACCCCGGCGCCGCTGCAATCGATGCAAGTGTTTCCTGGATTTCCCGGGCCGATGTAGTTGAAGACATTGAATGCATCCATACGGAACTGGGCTGTGATGTTCTCATGGATCGGAGTGTTCTTCGATAAGGACAGGTCGGTATTGAAGAACGCTGGGCCAAAGTAATTGTTACGTCCAACATCGCCGAATTGATCGAGGTAGGGCCTGGAAAATGGTCCAGAAGTGGATCCGTTTGGACCAAAGGGGGCAACTGGTGTCGAAGATATTGCCGCGTATGAGATGTCGGTATTGAAAGAGGTGAGATGTGTTGGCAGAATCCCAACTGCTTTATTGGGCATGCAGGGGCCGTTCGGTATGTCGGATCCGCACTCGCCATAGCTCGGAGTGTAGGGGAGACCGCTCGACCAGTTCAAAGACGGGCTTAGCTGGTATCCGCCGATGAGGTAATTCGCCCACTTCGGAGCTCCGCTGAAAAACCTCTGGTTATTGCCGAAAGGCAGATTGTAGTTCCCATAGAGCTGGAACTCTTGTTGCCGCAGATCATCGTATCTTCCGTAAACGACCTTCCTGTCGATCAGGGCGTAATCGTTGTTTCCGTAGTTGAACGCCGCTTGCCACGTGTACCTCGCGGTAAATTGCAAACCTTGGGAGAAGCGCTTATCCAATGTCGCCTGCAGGGCGTTGTAATGAGAGTCGAATCCATCGTGGTAGTAGGTTAGGCCTTGGGTCCAACCGAACTGGGAATAGTACTTTCGGAGGTAGTTCGTGTTGCTGGTCTCGGTTAGCGAACCCGCGGGGGCCGCGGGATTCCAGCAGAGCCCTTGACCGGTAATACTCTCGTTTGCCGGAATGCAGGCGGCAGCCCCATTAAGATTAACGGTTTGCCCGTCGCCGGCAAAGGTATGGGTGCCCTTGTTGCCGACGTAAGCGAGCGTCGCGGATACCGACTGGGTCAGTTGCCGCTGGATGCTTAAGTTCCATGCGTCCACTGTGGGTAAAAGTTGGGGGTTATCGCGGACTTTGGCACTCAGGCCATTTGGGATCGGGATTTGGCCGTTGGAGGGAATAGCGGGAAAGACAAACGGGCGTAGGACCGACAGCGAGATTGAAGGCGGATGTATTTGCGCCCGAGTTGGTGAGGTTCTGATTGGCAAGGACCGGGAGATTCTGCGTCACCACGTGACCGAAGAGGGTGCCGAAGACTCCGATGTCGAAGCTTCTTCCATAGCCGCTACGGATCACCGTTTTCGGGTCGGGCTGGTAGGTGATGCCGACACGCGGAGCAATATTTTTGAAGTCCTTCTTTACATTCATTGCTGTGTTGAACGGGCCGTAACCCGCAGCGCGAATTGTCGCCGGTGGTGAGGTCGGCGAAGCCACCCTGCCCTCTGCCGTTGACTGTCTCGGGGAAATAGATCTCCCAACGAAGGCCCAGGTTGAGGGTCAAATTGGGAGTGAGACGCCAGGTGTCCTGCGCGTAACTGAAGAGAATCTTCTGCGATTCCTTCGCATTTGTTGAAGTGCTCACGTAACGGGCGAGATTTGTGACATCGCCCAACAGGAACGTTGCCAGGCCCAGGCCTCCTGGCGTGCTCAAGTGTCGTGTTTTCGGTATCGGTGGCGCTGAAGGTCACCTCGCCCGCTCGATTGCTATCGCTTGGGACACGCAGATTCCGGGCATAGCGCAGATCTGCGCCGAACCTGATGCTGTGATTGCCAATGATCTTCGTCCAGTTATTCACTATCTGATACTGGTCTTCCGTCTCAAGCAGATGGCAGTTGCAGGCATTTACCTGCAAACTCGAACCGAAACTTGACAGTCCGTCACCGCTTCCACCGCTCGTATTATTTATGAAGAAGCCGGGGGCACCAGAGGTGAAGGTCGTCCCCAGATTGAGGCCCGGGATGCCTGCCATGGTGGCCAGATTCTGTTCGCCATCATACTTTTCAGTGGAGACGTGATAGCGCAAATATCCCAAACGGAAGTCGGTGAGGAACTTAGGATTCAACGCGATGTCCATGCCGGCGACCGCGCTCTGGTTGCGCCCGGTGGCGGAACCGCCAAAGTTGTTTGTGATGGACGAGAACCCCGTGCCGCCGGCCGGTCCAAAGATAACGTTAGCCGAGTTTGCATTGTCGAAATAGCTGTAGCGGCCAAAGGCGTGCATGGCCTCGCGAAGCTCGTAGTCGACGCGCACATCGAACTGGTTCTGGTTCGTCACCCCGGTGCCGCCTGCATTGTAGTTATTGGCCGTGCCATCCTGCGTACCCGGCGCATTCGGTAGCGGAATCAGCTTGAGGAGGTAAAGCGCCTGCGGAGAGATATATTGGCTCGGAATGAAGTTGTTCACAAAAGGCGCCGGGCCCGTAACCGGATCGATGATACGGGGATTGTAGATCTGCCCCTGGAGTGCACCGCGGCCCACCAAGAATTCGCTCAGATCGCATCCATTTCCTGAGAGACATGAATTGTGAGCGAGCGCCGTTGGAACGGTCTCTTGAGCGGAAGCTCCGTTCCGTTGCCTGACACCCTGGTAGTCGCCGAAGAAGAACAGCTTGTTCTTCAGAATCGGCCCACCTACCGACCCTCCAAATTGGTTGTAGAGCGCCGGCGGAGTCAAGCGAGTTGACGTAGCGGAATACGGCGCGAATTGGTTATAAGGATTTCGTGCCAACTGGGCCCCGCTTCGCCTGTACCAAAATGCATTCCCGTGGAAGGTATTGGTTCCCGACTTCGTTTGCGCACTGACCACGGCGGCAACCGACTGCCCGAACTCCGCGTCATAGCTTTGCACCAGGATTTTGGCCTCTCCCACAGCATCGAGCGGCGGATTGATGACGATCTGGCCCAAAATCGGGTCCTGATTCGAGGCACCGTCGAGCAGATACCCGACACCCGCGAAGAACTGCCCCTGAATGTTAACCGTCGGGCTGCCCTGCGCGTCCTCGGCGTTGTTCTGCGTCCATCCCATCGCCTGGGCGCCCGGAATCAACAGTTGAAGGCTGGCAAAGTTGCGATTCGGGATGGGCAGGCCGGAAATGGTTCTTTCATTAAAAACGCTCCCCACTTCCGCTTTATCGGTTTGAAGCTGCGGAGGCTGGGTGGTGACAGTTACAGTTTCGCTTGCGTTGCCGACAGTGAGCTTCAGGTCGATTTTCGGCGATGTGTCGGCCGACGACCTGGATTCCAGGCTGCTCGACGGTACCGAAACCCGCCGCGGACGCCTTGACGTTGTAAACGTCCGGAATAAGATTCTGGACGGTGTACTCGCCCGACTCATTGGTGGTCGCCTGGACGGTCGTTCCCTTGCTCACGTCAGTTACCGTGATAGTGGCATTGGGAACAGCGGCACCGGAGGCGTCGGTCACTTGCCCATAGATGGATCCGTGTATGACTTGCGCTAAGACAGTGCGGGTCAAGCCACAGATGCATACGATTGACATTCCCAACAGCACATACCCGAGGACGCTCTTGCTTCTTTGCAGCATCATTCCTCCTAAAGGGACTGCCAGCAGCACATCTGTTCTTTGACCCTCGCCCACTCTGATCCGGAAAAGGCTTTCTACGGTTACCGGTAACTGTACCGGGCAGCATTCTAATATCAATCAATACACTGATGTCAAGGACGTTCTTTAGGAGGGATTGCCGTAGCGAATTACCGGTACCTATATCGAATTCCCGGTAGATCGAATAAGCGGACGTTCCGCCACTAGGCACCTTTCTTCGACGTCGTGCGCGGGAGGCCGCTGATCACAACAATCTGCCGTTTTGGTTTGCTTTTTATTCTTCGACGGCTCAATGAATCGCTTGCAAAGCTGTCGCGGCGAATCGCGCTGTTTTGCCGTTTGGTCTTCACTTATCGGGAACCGCGCTTTGATCGGGTCCGAAAACTCAATACTCTAGAACTCAATGTACTCAGCGTGCTCGGGAGCCAAATTCTATGCGAAGTGCGTAGGCATACTTCGCGGGAGCTTGAACGGGCAACAGAACGTGAAGTCCCTCGGGACGCTGCTCAAATTGGATTTTTGCGTCACTTCCCAACAAGTTGACAGACTGCACGGAAGCATTGCCCGCAGTTGATGCGATCGAGCGAATCATCACTTCCCTGTTTCCCGGCCAAGCGAGTCCAATGGCATAGAGCACATTCCCCTTCGTGGTGAAACGAAAGTCCTCTGCCGTGTAGTTCGTTGTATCGGTGTCGTGAAAAGATCCCGCAGCGGCTTTCGTCGGGCCCTCGCCGTAGATTTTCCATGGCCGGGTACCGTAAATTGCATCTCCGTTGACAGTCATCCATGCCCCTACGTCTAGGAGCACTTGCTGGACTTCTTCGGGTATGGTGCCATCTGAGCGTGGACCAATGTTCAGGAGCAAATTGCCATTCTTGCTGACGATGTCGACGAGCTGGTGCACAATGAATTCTGGGGATTTGAATGTGTCGTTCTTGATGTAACCCCATGATTTATTGCTCACGGAGGTATCGGTTTGCCAGGGCATCGGCCGAATATCACTGAGTTGACCACGTTCTAAGTCGAGCACCGCGGAATGCTCCTGGATGGCGTAGTCCTTGTAATTGATGACACCCACATGATCGCCGTACTTCAAAGCGCTGTTGTAGTAGAAGGCCGTAAAGCGCGTAAGGTTCGGCCGGATGGATGCCTGCCCGATCCACCAGTCGAAGTAAACAAGGTCCGGGTGGTACTTCTCGACAAGTTCGGCCGACCGCGCGAGCCAGTCGTCCACCCAAGCGGACGAGACGTAAGTGAAATCATTATCGAGTGGGCTATTCGAAGATCCCTTCAGCCAAGTATGAGCCGGGCCATAAAACGCTGCATATTTGGGATCGTTCACATCGGAACTAATCGTGCGGCCCGGGCCCAGGAAGAAGTCGTGCTCCACGCGATGCGATGACACGCCAAAATGTAGCCCTTCAGCCCTCACAGCTTTGGCGAGTTCCCCCGTCGTGTCGCGATGCGGTCCCATCTTTGCGACGGTCCAGTCGCTCAGCCCGGTGTCATACATGGCGAAACCATCGTGATGTTCTGCCACAGGGACGACGTATTTCGCACCCGCCTTCTTGAAAAGCTGAGCCCACGCGGCAGGATCGTAGTGTTCGGCTTTGAACATGGGGATGAAGTCTTTGTAGCCGAACTTGTCTAGTGGCCCGTAGGTGGCGATGTGGTGGTTGTATTCAGGAGATCCCTCCACATACATAAGCCGTGGATACCATTCACTACCAAACGCAGGGACTGAATAGACTCCCCAGTGAATAAAAATCCCGAACTTCGCGTCCCTATACCAATCGGGGACTTCATACTTTTGTAGCGATTCCCAATCAGGTCGGAATGGACCTTGATGAGTGACGTCATCGACTTGTCTTAGGAGTGCCGCACGCTCTGGGTCGTACTTGCTGCTAGCCTTCTGCCATACCTGATCGATGACCGTCGGATCTTGCGACACCGTTGGGGAGATGGGGTTCTGGCCGTGCAGGCTGGCTATTGCGGATACTCCTAGCGCGATGACGGCAAATTCGCGAATGCAAAGACGTGAAAACATGTTGTCCTTTCCTTGACTGCGAATCCGCTCTCTCAGCGTTCTGAAGCTTTAAAAGCGGCTACCCTGCAACGCCAAGCGACGAATCCCGGCTGCTGAGTCTTGCCCAGCTGAAGCCGTAAAGAGCGACCAACACGAAACAGACCAGCGGTACTGCAAAGCCAATGCGCAACGAATGCCGATCCGCAATATGGCCCATGAACGGCGGAGCAATTGCTCCGCCGACAATAGACATTACGATGAGCGATGATCCCAGTTTCGTGTGTTCGCCCAAGCCGAGGATGCCAAGCGCGAAGATCGTGGGGAAGCCTATCGACATGAAAAAGAACGTTGCGAACATTGCATACAGTCCCGCTTTGCCCCCGCCCATCGTTACCGCGACAAGCACCACGTTGATAGCAGCGTACGTGGCAAGCACCCGGTGCGGCTTGAATTGACTAATCACTGCGCTGCCACTCAGGCGGCCGATCATGAACAAACCGAAACCGATCGCACCCAGCCATTTGGACGCTTGCAACCGGGTCACACCCGGATCATTCTCAAGAATGTAGTTCACGCAAAAGCTGAATATTCCGGTTTGCGCCGCAACATAAAAAAACTGGGCGGCAATTCCAAGAGTGAAATGCTTGCGTCGGAACAGATCCCAGTTTCTTGAGACCACAAGGAATGCGGCCACATAGGCGACGATCAGAAGGGCGACATTTTGATGGTTGAAGCAAGGCTTCCCTCATGTGCAGCAAGCGCCACATCAGCGTGAGAATCGGGGCAATAAAGAAATACAGCAACCCGCAAACAGCGGCCAAAATCACAGCGATGCCGGCCTGCTGAGTTCCTGATGGTTTAACCTCGTTTTGCATCTCGACGAATCTTCGGTCTTCATCCTCGACCTGCAAATCGGGTACTCGCGACACGGATGAAGATGGTGAGCAGCAAGGCCACAAAGATGCCGATAGCCATATAAGGTGTGGTAAGCCCTGCATTAGCATTCGCTCGATCGCGCGCCGGAAAAGACAAAGTGGCCCCCGACAATCGGGCCAAGTATCCAACCGAGACCGTTGACGGTCTGGGCGATGTTAATGCGGGTGGGCCCAGATTCGGGCGCGCCTAGAGCCATAGCATACGGATTCGCAATCGTTTCCAGGCACGTCATGCCCGCGGCGATAACAAACAATCCCAGCAGAAACGCCCAATACGTGCCGATGTTTACCGCCGGAATGAACCAGAAGGCCCCAGCAGCAATCAATGACAGTCCGGCCAGGATACCGCCTTTATAGCCAAACCTCTTGGCAATCAAACCTGCTGGTATCGCCATAAGGAAGTAGCCCAGATAATTTGCCGCCTGGACTAGACCCGACTGCTCCTTGTTGATCCGCAGCGTGTCTTGAAAGTGTTTATTGAGGATGTCGATCATCCCATTGCAGAAGCCCCATAGCAGGAAAAGCGACGTGATTAGTACAAACGTGAGGGCTAAGCTTGTGCCATCGGCAGCGCGAAACAAGCCGCCCTTATTGACGCGAGAAGTGATTGCGCTCGTTGATTCACTCGTGTCGATATTCATGTCTAGTCCACAGCGACCAGGATCTTCTTGAAGCGCGATGGATTCTCACTCCAAGAGCGCAGTGCGTGTGCAGCTTTCTCAAGTGGCACAATCAGGCTTACTGCCTGATCAACCGGAAATTTGCCACTCTCGAGAAGATGAATTACAGCGTGGAAGTCCTCCGGCTGCGCATTTCTTGAGCCGAGGACGTCCAATTCTTTTTGAACAAACAGTCTTGTCTCATAACTCACCGGCTCTTTGGCATACCCGATGTACACAACCCTGCCGGTAAACGCAACTTCTTCGACGGCGGCGCGGAACGTCGCCGGCGTTCCCACAGCCTCAATCACAACGTCTGGCCCTCGGCCCCCGGTTAGCTCCAGTAACCGCTCGTGTAAGGGTTCACGGGTACTGTTGATCGTGTGCGAACCACCCACCGCGCGCGCAACTTCCAATTTGTCGTCATCGACATCCACACAGATCGTCCTCGCACCGCGACAGTTCGAGCCCGCTATGGCGCCAAGCCCAACTCCTCCACAACCGAAGACTGCAACAATATCGTCCGCTGTGACCCGTCCCGCGCGCCACCGCATGAAAACCAATAGTGAGCGGCTCAACGAAACACAACTCCTTCGGTGTAAGCCTTGCCGGAAACAACTTCTCTCGTGGCATGACGATGAATTGAGTGAGGGCACCGTCCCTCTGCACGCCAAGAGTCTGGTTGAACTGGCAGGCATTCGGACGTCCCCGTCGGCACGATGCGCATTGACCGCAGCTTGTGTAGGGCAAGAGAGCGACATCCGTCCCAGCAGGAAGGTCGCCATTCCCCTGCACAACTGTGGCACACACCTCATGGCCAAGAATTCTCGGAAAGGAAACGAGTGGGTTTAGTCCGCGAAACGAATTTAGATCGCTTCCACAGAGTCCCACCATTCGTACTCTCAGCAATACGCCTTCATCCAGCACTGGTTCTGGGACGGTTTCAATGGAAGCCATTCCTGGGTTTTGAAGCACGAGAGCGTTCATGTTTGAAGGTGATCTAGGATTCAGCGAAGAAGGCCTTCCGCCCGGTTTGGAACATCCAGCTCTTGGTTTTTGGCCCGCATTGCAGCGCGGAGTCTATCTTCGGCTTGCGCATTCCAGTATCCACAATCCAGTTCGACAAATACCGAGGTATATGGAATTCGCATTTTTGTTTTGATCAAGAGCACTCGAAAGACTTCGCTCATCCGATCAAGTCTGGAGATGATCTCTTCGTGCAACAGGGCCTGAACTTCATATCCACTCAGAAGATCGCTGAGCTGTTTCCTGTATGAAGTGATACCTGGTGCATCCTCCTCCAAAACGAATGTCAATTCTGTGTCGGTGTAGATCGTTGGTCTGATGTGCTTGCATTCATGAAGAATCTCGAACGTCTTAACGAGTACATTTGTTTGCTCTTCGTCCGCCACGATCGTTTCGATACCGTGCCTTGACTGTGCCGGATAGGCTGAGTCCGCAATGACCAGCCAATTGCGATGCCCAAAGAGTTGCAGGCGATCCTTCAGAAGAGCTTGCCAGCTTGAGCTCATTTGAGGGCCAACTCCTCATCGAAGCAAACGGCCACCTTGCCGCACTTGCCCGCAGCCATGAGCGAATATGCTTCAGCGGCGTCCTGAAGGGCAAAGCGATGCGTGATGATGTCAGCCGGGTGCAGATCCCAACGGACCAGGCGGTCCACCAATTCCTCCATAAGCCAAGTCGTTGTCACCCACGAGCCGTAGATCGTTTTCTGATCGTGAATCATGTCGGGAGATGGGTTGAACTCTACTGTTCCTCCCTCACCGACAAACGCAATTTTTCCCCACTTGCTCGTGGCTCGAATAGCGGTAGCGCGGGCCGCTTTGTTAGCCGAGCAATCCACTGCCCGCTCGACTCCATGACTGTGGGTTAGATCTCTGACTTCGGTCTCGTTGTCGGGACCGGAGCCGAGGACGAAGTCACACAGCCGGAGCGATCGTGCCAGTTCCAGGCGTTCGGGAACGACGTCAACTCCGATAATCATCTGGGCACCCAGCTTCCGGCATAATGCTGCGGCGGCGAGGCCTACCGGTCCAAGTCCGGTGATGAGAACGGAGTGATTACCGTTGATCCCAATCTTTTCCAGTGCTTCGTAAACTGTTCCGAAGCCACAGGCAACCTGGGCACCGTCGGCGTAGGAGAGTTCGTCCGGCAGCGCAATGAGGTCCTTCTCTTCCGCGATCATGTAGTCGGCCATTCCGCCGTCGCGCTGCCAACCGTAGGCGCGACGATACTTCTCGCTTGTGCAGGAGATCATGTATCCGCGCCGACAATCGTTGCAAACGCCACAACCGGAAATGTGATATACGATTACGCGGTTGCCGACAGCAAACCGACGGCAGCCAGGCCCGACTTCTACGATTTGCCCGCTGGGCTCGTGACCCGCAACGACTCCCTGATATCCTTCGGGACCCTTGCCAAGATGCTCGTGATAAATGCAGCGAATGTCGGAACCACAAATGGTGGACGCCTTCATCCGGAGCAAAACTTCGCCGTGGGCGGGGCGAGGTATCGGCAAAGTGCGAAGTTCGACTTTGTCATTTCCCGGCAGGAACGCAGCCCGCATCTTCTGCTGGGTGATTGCCATATGCTCGACCTTTGGCAAGGTCGTGGAATTCCACGTCATGGAGGTGTGATCTCCCCGTTCACGTCCCAAAGATCCTCCCACGACTGTCCTTCCTTCCACAGAAACACCTGACCTTTGATAAGTCGGCAGTTACGGTCAATCGCGGTGATCTCACGCATGTCGACTTCTGTAAGCGGCTCGCTCATAACGCCCTCCAGATTGGCGAGATAATGATTGCGATTGATTGAGAACGGAATCGGCACTTGTCCACGCTGGACAGCCCATTTCACACACACCACTGCGGGGTGGACCCCCAGCCGATTCGCGATTTTGACAATCACCGGATCCTGAGTCGGCACACTGTCTTCGGCCGTACGATCTCGATCTGGACGCCCTGGCGAACCGATCGGAGAATAGCCTACCGGGACAATGGCGTTAGCTCGCAGGAACTCGAACAGCTCCGGCTGCTGAAAGTGCGGATGCGACTCCATTTCATTTACGGCGGGCTTAATACGGGCGTCAGAGAGCAGGAGCTTCAGTTTGGGAATCGTCATATTGGATGTGCCAATGTGTCGGACCAAACCCGACTCCACCAACTCCTCCATCTTTCGCCAGGTCTTCATGAACTCCGTGTGGATGTAGGGCTTGGAATCTTCGCTGCGGGAGGTCACCTCGCAGCCTGGAGGGTGGTGATTCGGGAAAGGCCAGTGCACCAGGTAGAGATCGAGGTAATCCAGCCTCAGATCCGATAGAGACTGCCTGCAGGAAGGGATCACGTCATCTTCCCCGTGCTTGTCATTCCAAAGCTTCGATGTGATCCATAGCTGCTCGCGCTTGATACCGGCCCGCAAAGCTTGTTGGAGTGCGTACCCAATCTGGTGCTCGTTGCCGTAAATCGATGCGCAATCGAAATGCCGGTAGCCGACCGCCGCGGCCCCCTCCACAGCCGCCGCAACTTCAGCAGGTGAAACATGGTCAGACCCAAATGTTCCCAAACCGATGGCTGGCATCTTGGCTCCGCTGTACAGAACTCGCTGGGGCACAAGTGCAGGATCAACACAGCCATTTGTCAACAACCCGGATGTGCTCGGAACCTTCATCCTGTTCCTCACAATCTCCTCTAGCTGAGTCACGCAAACATCCGATGGGAAACCAGGACTATTTGCTGGCAATGACGATAACCGGTACAGTTACCGGTGTCAATCACATGCCTTCTCTCACTCTTCGCCAGCGAGCAATGCCCCAGGGCTCTTACAATCACGATCTGATCGGTTAGGTGAGAGGCATTATTTTGCCATGCCAACGCCTTGGAAGTTGGGGATCGGGGGAAACCAAATCAGGGAGGATCTTGGCAATCGGCCTGTACTAGATCAGCAATAGGAGTCAATCGGGCTTCAGATGGAGAGTGAAGCTCCGATAAAGTCATCGCCTTGCATTCGCTAGCAACGTTCTATACTCGGTGGAAACTTATGAGTATACGGATGAAGGACATCGCCAGGGACCTTGGGGTATCGGTGATCACCATTTCCAAGGTGCTACGCAATCATCCCGACGTAGGAGACGAGACTCGAGAGCGAGTTCTGGCCCGGGTGAAAGAGCTTGATTACCGCCCAAACTTGGCGGCTCGGAGCCTCGCTACCGGACGAACATACTTGATCGGTTTGGTAGTCCCAGACCTGCTCCATCCCTTCTTCGCGGAGATTGCCAAAGCTCTCTCTGAAGTTTTGCGGGAGAGCGGCTATTACTTAATCGTCTCTTCCTCCGACGAAGACTCGGATCTCGAGGAACAGGAGATCAATCAACTTCTGGCTCGGCGGCTCGATACATTGATCATCGCCTCCTGTCGTTCCACGGTGGACCTGTTCTTTCGGATTGAAAAACAGAACACACCATATGTTTTGATAGATCGCGCTTTGCCTGGACTTCCGGCTAATTTCGTCGGAGTGGATGACGAAGCGGTTGGAGCCCTTGCCACTAAGCATCTGATCGAGATGGGTTGCAAAAAAATCGCGCACATTCGGGGACCAGAAACGAGTCCCGGCATTCGTCGATTGGAAGGATACAAACGCGCGCTGAGTCAAAGCGGTCTTAAAGTCATCGATGATTACATCATCTCGGAACCTAAAGGAGATGTAGAAACAAGACAGCGCGGCGCAGAAGCCATGCGCCAGCTCCTGAGCGTCAAGCCACGGCCTGACGGAGTGTTCTGCTTCAATGATCCCATAGCAATGGGTGCAATGAACTACGCATTGGATCAGGGAGTACGCATCCCGGAGGATCTCGCAGTCATCGGTTGCGGAAATCTTCACTACGACGACGCGCTCAGCGTACCACTTTCAAGTATCAACCAACATAGCCGGCGAATTGGACAGGAAGCTGCGCGTATTGCGCTCGGGATACTGAACTCGAAAGTCGCACCAAAACTGGAGACTGTCGTATTGCAACCAGAGTTGGTCGTGCGCAGGTCAACGCAACGGCGTGGGAGCAGGGGGGCGCGTTTGAAAAGAGAACACGCGGACGCAGCTCGTGCGCAATCGAGAAGTAAGTGAGATTCCACAATTGCCATCGAAGGACGGCGTGCACTCTTAAGTGGCACTTGGAGCGATTCTGCCGAGCGTTTGCGCGCTTGCGACGCCGTCCCATCCCCTAAAGCCCTTCCAGTGGCTGGGCCCAGACGGCGACTCTCTCCTTCACCGCAGTGAGCAACAACTTCGAGTTGGCAATCGCAGTCGCGGTAGCCGTGCTTGGGTTGAATTCGGGGGAAGCATTCGTCGGCGTGATTGGCCCGCCGGCTGAAGTTCCAGCGCTTATTGCCTTGGTCAACGTCGCCTTTTGGTACGGAGACGCTACTTCGTCGGGGAAGGCAAAGAGTTTCAAGTACACCCGGTGTAATACGCACTGAAGGTTGTTTCTGGAGGCACTCACTATTCCCAACTGTTGACATCAGACAAAGGATTCAACGAAGTTTCAACTGCGCTATACACGCCTAAAAGACGTGGTGGACTCTTAGCGGCGACAAAGTGATAGTCGCGCGGTTCTTGGCTTCTTCAAGAATCCACAATGTCCATACGTCGCAGAAGATTGGTGGAATCCAGCGGCTTGGTGGCACTAGGCGCGTTTGTGCCGGGTGTTCGCGCGCTTGCATCGTGGCTCGATTGGAATAGCGCAAGTATTTGATTTGTCGATCGTTGCATTTCCCTGTATCGTGGGTGCGTTCAAAAGGTCCTTAGAGCATGGTAAAAAAACTATCGTTCTCACAACCGGGGCAAACGTTTTCTTCTTAGTTCTATGCTCAGCACAAAATACAAACTGAAGTACCTACTGTAATAGGGGGGGCCCAAACCGGTCAGCGTCGATCACATCAAGATTCATGGAGAATCGCTCGAAGGCAATCTCGAAGGTGACGCCGTTGACCGCGACGTCATTGTGTTCTTGCCGCCGAGCTATGGCAAGGACAAGCACCGTCGCTACCCCGTTGTCTACGCGCTGCACGGTTACTCAATCGGCGCCGAGCAATGGACCTATGAGGTTCACGTCCCGCAGACCATTGAAGGCGCGTTCGCGTTGGGGTCCAAAGAAATGATCGTTGTCTTGCCAGACTCCAAGACTCTCCACAATGGATCGATGTATTCAAGCTCCGTGACGACTGGAGATTTTGAAAAGTTCATTTCTCACGACGTAGTCAGCTATATCGACTCACATTACCGTACATTGCCCAATCGTCTAAGCCGCGGCCTTGTTGGTCACTCCATGGGAGGCTACGGCGCTACTCGTATTGGAATGAGGCATTCAGACGTGTTTGCCAGCCTTTACATCATGAGTCCGTGCTGCCTCTCGCCGCGAACAGTCCCGCAGCCAAATTCAGAGATCGAGAAGGCACTGGAAGCGGTGAAGGTCCCAGCAGACTCCGCAAAGCTGCCGTTCTTTGCGCGCGCTCAAATTGCGTCCGCGGCTGCATGGTCGCCCGATCCAAAGAATCCTCCTCTCTACCATGATCTGCCGATAAAAGATGGAGTTGTACAGGAAGACGTACTGGGGAAGTGGACCGCCAATGCGCCGCGTTCATCGATCAGTACATCGACAATCTGCGGCACTATCGTGCGATCGACATCGATGTTGGCGATCAGGATGGGCTCCAAAGCGATACGACAAAACTCCATGAGGTTCTCGATAAGTATGGCATCCCGAACGGCTTCGAAATCTATCACGGCACGCACACAAGTGCCGTTGCAGATCGATTTCAGAATCACGTGTTGCCATTCTTCAGCAAGCATCTTTACTTTCGGGTCGAGTGCCCGTGAGCGGCACTCCGCCATGATTTTGTCTGGATTAGAAGTGCACCCAGTTGCCAGACAGCGCCCGGCGAGCCGTTCCGCTGAGTTTGGGCAGTGGAGCAATCCGGCCAAGTGGCTGGAGGTGAGCACCGACAACTTCGGTTTCCTGGGGATTGAGAACGAGCACACAATCGGCGCTGCGAACGAACTGGGTTCCATTCGCAAAACGCAGCTGATGCTTCGTCAGGTGATCTCTTTGACTTGGTTTGTTCTGGCGTTTGGAAGAAAAGTTTATCGGCCCCGGTTTGTAAAAAATGCCGCGAAACTCGGAACTGCTACCGGATTGGATACTTATGAAGACAACGATCAATTTTGCACTTGTGCTCATCTTGACGCCCATTGCGATTGGCGCTTGGGCGACGTCCGCGCAGTCGAGCGAGTCGGGATCCAGTGTTGCTCTGCATCGCCCCCAAGGCCCGTGTGACATTTACGCAACCGCCGGCGATCCCTGCGTCGCCGCCCACAGCACCACCCGCGCGCTGTATGCGTCTTACAATGGACCACTTTACCAAGTGCTGCGCCAATCGGACGGCAAGACCCTGGACATCGGCGTAATCCAGACTACTGCGACCCCAGTTCCAGATCCCGGAGGATACGCGGACGCAGCCGCACAGGATAAGTTCTGCGCCGGTACCTATTGCTGGATCAGCATCATCTATGACCAATCTCCCAAACACAACGACTTGGTTCAGGCTCCCCGGGGCGGATTCAGTGGTCCGGCATTAGGAGGTTTCAATACCCTCCCGATTGCGGACATGGCCCCGATCACGATCATGGGGCACAAGGTCTACGGCGTGTTCATCGAACCAGGCATGGGACTCCGCCAGAACAATGTGAAAGGCACCGCGGTTGACGACCAGGCCGAGGGGCAATACTGGGTCGTCAGCGGGAAGCATTTCAACGCCGGTTGCTGTTTCGACTACGGCAATGCTGAGATTGACAGTCGCGATGATGATAACGGCACCATGGAGACCCTCTATTTCGGTAACGCCACGCCGTGGTACAGCGGGGCTGGCAACGGTCCGTGGATTATGACTGACCAGGAAAATAATCTTGTCGGGTGCGTCAACGAGGATGGAACCAAAGGCTGTCCCAATTTACCCAGCATCCCCTGGCGCTTTGTAACCGCAATCGGCAAAGGAGAACCACACCATTGGACATCCATGGGTGGTGACGCGCAAAAAGGCGCTCTGTCGGTCATGTTCGATGGGCACCGTGTGAATCCAACCTATGACCCGATGCGCAAGCAAGGGGCGATTCTCCTGGGCAACGGTGGTGACAATAGTATCGGTTCGCAAGGAACGTTCTATGAAGGAGCGATGACCGCAGCTGGCACGTTCCCGTCAAACGCTACCGACCAGCTTGTCCAGGCGAATATTGTGGCTGCAAGATACGACGTAACTCCACTTAGTTTGGCTCCCGCTGCTACGGCAAGAACGCATGCGGGCCCGCAGACCTTCACTCCGGGATCTTCGCGAGACTTCACCGTGACATTCACGAATACAACAGGGGCTCCTGCAGCGGACGTTTCGTTGACCATTGCCGTACCCAGCAAACAGTGGACCGCAGTCGTTTCAGGCACTACCCAGACGTCGAAGATGTTCGCTCAGCAGATCGTTCCGGGTGAGAGCGTAAGCGCGACTTTCAAAGTCACTTCCGCGCCAGTAGCTTTCAACGGCGATCTCGTCGGTCATGCATCGTGGACGAATCCGACCAGCGGCAGAAAGCAGTTTGAAACGACTGTTCAAAAGATTCGTAATGCCAGACCAGTCAAAATCAACGAGTTTCGAGTCACCTCAGGCGCTCCTGGCAACCCGACAGATTCATTTATCGAGCTCTACAACGCGGGTTCTCAAAGCGTCGATATTTCCAACTGGACGTTGACCGAACACCCAGCCCACCAGGCAATCTTCTCTACGGTAAAGATCCCGAATGGAACGAAGCTTGCAGCCGGCAGCTTCTACCTGCTCGGCCTCTCCAACTCGGGGTTGGCGGTTCCCGCACCCGCAGGCGACAGCGTTATCCATGTCAGAAACTCGGAGGGAATGTCGGTTGGCGACACGATCAACATCGGCACCGGCTCCAGCCTGGAAACGCGTAAGATCGCAAGCCTTGGGACGGCTGCCAGTAACCACACAACGTTGTGGCAATCGCTTCCCGAAGAACCGGTGATCACAGTTCCTGCCGGCTCGACCAATGTGCCGGTTGAGGATGCATCCGGCTTCGTTGTTGGTCAGAAGATTGCGCTTGGCTATGGCTCTACCTATCCGATCGTCGCAAATACAGTGGAGCAGTATGAGATCGCGACGGTGACCGCAGTCGGCAAACCAGGCACACAAGCGTATTTGGCGATGGACGCGCCTGCAGGAGCCACTAACATCCAGGTGACATCCCTCGCAAATATCTCCGCCGGAGACAAGATCAGGTTGGATATCGACAGCGTTGGTCATGGGATCGAAACCGTGACGGTGGCGCATGTCGGCACAGCAGCGAATCAGACCAATCTGTCAGCTCCTGCGAGCGCCGGAGCAACCCGAATCAGCGTGCGCCGAGCGGAGGGTTTCGCCGCAGGCGACAAGATCACGGTCGGCACGCCCGCAAGCCAGGAAGTCGTCACGGTCACCGCTGTGGGCAATCGAGGGTCCGGATGGTACCTCCATCGACTTTACCCCCGCCCTCGCCAAACCTCATGTAGTCAGTGAATGGGTGGTATCTCCGGGAACAGGCCTGGACCTGGCAGCTCCCTTACGGTTCAATCATGCGGCCAACCTTCCGTTCAGCGATCGCGGAACAGGAATCAGCTTCCAGCCGGCGACTGCCTTCGCTCATTCGAGCAACGAGCCAGTCCAGGCGCTTGGGACAGGTATAACGCTCGACAGACCGCTGACCAACAACCACCCGATCCACGCGGCCGTACGCGATGCCGCAGTTAAAACAGCGGGATACCAGGGTATGCCAACGCCCAACCAGTGGTTTGGCGGACCCGAATTCACCACGAAGTCCCCGCAATTCGGCCGTACTCTCACCGTCGAAGAAGGCAGCATCGTGCTCCGTGAGCCTTCAGGTGTGGTTGCCGACAGCCTTAACTATGGAGGCCTTGTCGATCCATGGGCGGCTGAAGGGGATCAAGCTGTCTCAGGAGCTGAGATAAGCGGCTGCTACGCCCCAGCACCCGGTTCAGTGTTCAACCCATGGTCGACAGTTGTGGCGCCTGTTGCCATCAATACGAGCGCAGGCCGGTTCCCTGACGGCGCCGATACCGACAGCAACTGTACCGACTTTTCAACGCAGGCCGCTGCCTCTTTGTCGGCTGCTTCGGATGCAGGTGCAACCAACATCAAGGTCGCCAGCACGGAAGGCTTCCGCCCTGGCCAGACAATTCGAATAGATTCTGGTGCGAATGCTGAAACCGCGATTCTCTCCACCGTTGGCACTGCAGGCGCCACTACGTTGCGTACTTCCACTGGTGTAGGAGCAACTGTTCTCCCTGCACAAAGCGTGACTGGCTTTAGTAAAGGCCAAACAATCACGATCGACGAAGGAGTAAATTCTGAAACGGCTGTTGTCTCCTCGAGTAGGGCTCGTGGCGCCGCCACGATCACGGTCGTCACACCCCTCGCTCGTGGCCACGCAGCTGGCGCGCAGATTTCGGGTAGCGGTATCAGCCTCACTACTCCGCTAACCCGGCCTCATGCCAATGGAGCGCAGGTCTCCGACCGTGTTCCAACTCCTGGCGCGCCGAACCAATATCACGGAAGAAATCATTGAGGGACTACGGAATTGGCGCGAGCGCATATAACTTGACCGTTCTGACGACAGCATGGATGTGACAAACATAAATCCACCGCGAAGCACAGCCACTTCACGGCGGTCAGGAGTGCAACGACGTTTTGCGGGACTATGCTACCGACTTCGCAGTTCCAGAACAGAACCGACTCACTGAGTGCATTAGCGATTATGCGTGCGAATGCAGGACGTCACCCTGATCTCTTAGCTACGGCATCGAGGACATCACTGCGCCCACGAGGGTGCTGGCTCTGTCGCTCTAGCGCGGCGTCGCAAACTGCGATCTGCATCTGCCGGAAGGAGTACCGATGACCATCCACCTCAAGTTGGGCAAATGAGCGGCTCGATCATGTAGCGATTGAGCCGCCCACGATTTGAATTCGCCGCAACGATCCTACCTGCGAATCCATCCTACGAAACCACCGCGCGGCGGTAGATCCACGGTGATATCGTCGGCTCGCGTGACGTTGCCGTCCTTGCGATCCCAGGCATCGGCCTTATCCTTCGTGTTCCGAAGCTGACTCGACTTCCACGTCCCCGCACCCAGGAAATCCAGCGGAATGTCGACACTCGCGGCGTCGGCCCCGTTCATGACCGCGACGAACCACTGATCCCCCGAGCGCCGCGCCTCGGCAACAACTTTGCCGGGCTCGCTGCCATTCAAAACACGAGTCTCGTCCCATACCGGCGGAATCGCTGTCAACACGTCTCGCGCCGGATTGGCCAGGTACTCTTGCGGATGCCCGCCAAAGCACAGAAACGGCGACGTAAAGATGACCGCCTGCGCGAGCTCGTGCCCCCAGGTATTACCTTGCAATTCCTTGGTCGTAAATACGGTGGGCGTGTAATCGCCCGGCCCCGCAATATAACGGGTGAACGGCAGAATCACATCGTGGTCGGGTTGCAGCAGACGTCGATAGCGGGTGATCTGGTACTCATGTCCGCGCAGGCCCTCCCGCGTCAGTACGTTAGGCCAGGTGTGGTCCATACCCGTCGGCTTGTTCGCTCCATGGAGATCGACTAAGAGATGCGCGTCGGCCGCGTCCTTCGCAACGTCGTAATACCAGTTGGAAACTTCGCGGCTGCACGCAGGCGGAAAATCGATTTTGACCCCCACAACTCCCGCTTCGACGGCCTTGCGAAAGAACTCCTTTCTCGCCTGCGGATCTCTCACCTCCCGGCTGTGTACCCAGACCCAGATCTTTACGTTCTGCGTTTTGCCATAGGCGCTGGCGGACGCGATCGACGCCCAGGGATCTTTCCACTTCGACCAGCCCTCATCGATCAGGTAGTACTCGAATCCAAGCTGGCTCGTCCAGTCCACCCACTGCTTTTGCTCCTCCTCGCGTGGATCCCCGGTCGCCAGCCACTGCCATGAAGATCTGCCGGGCTTGATCCAGTCAGCGCAGATCAATTGAGGGTCCGGCGAAGGGTTCAGGTCCTCGACCAATGTTGTATTCACCAGGTCCGTCAAATTGCGCGCAATGATCGTAACTCGCCAGGGCTGCGTAACAGCATCGTCCGTAGTCCATCCCCGAGGATCGGCGTAGAGCTGGCCCTCCAATGCGCCATCTGCAGCAAGCTTCACCGCCAGATCGCCATAGTCCTTCACCATCGCTTCGGTCAGCGTAACGTACAGGTCGTCCGACGCGCGCCGTCAGCGGAAAACCGAACATGCCCGTGCCTAGATCTTTGAGCATAGTGGCGTAATAAGGGCTCTCGTATCCAAAGTCCAGCTTATCCGCCCACATGGTGGGATCACCGTCCAGCGCCCAGGTGGAGCGGTCTGCCTGAATCTTCCGTGCGCGCTTGGCCGGCAGCCTCAGGCGAACACCCACTCCATCATTCGCGACATGCACATCAACAAAGTAGGACTCGCCATGCGACTGTGCTGGGATTACACCCTCATTCGCACGATTAGTCGCCGTCCCATGTGCGCCGAAGAAACGATACTGCTCGTTGATCTTGCGCACGCGAGCCGCGCCCAGCGTGACGTCCTGTCCCAGCTCCACGTCATCTGTCTGAATCCCAAGCTTCGACGCCCCGAGGACCTGCTTGCCGTCCGCGGTAACGCGATAGCTCAAAACTCCGTCTGTAACGCTGAGTTCAGCTCGCACCTTCGCGTCGGGACTCACGACCACAATAGCCTTTTTCGCTGGCTGGCTTGCCAGCCCAGGAATACACATGGCAATCGAGAAGAGGAGCGCAGTTGTTGCAGCGGATTTCGAGATCAAGGCATTGGCTCCATCGCACACTGGATACTCGCACGGAAGGTGAGCCGGAATCCGCCACAGGCAAGCCTTCCCATCGCACCTCCGGCGAGCGAGCCAATTCTATAACTGCCGACTCTCGTCATCTTTAAGGATCCTGAAGATCTTCCCCGTGCTGGCTTCATCCTTCGCGCGTTGCCAGGCGGAGATACGAAAGAAACAAATGTTCCCGGGCACGTCGCGTCGTTTACGCCTAATTACGGAATGCGCAGCGGATAATCGATCCGCCACAGGGGCAAAAAAACGAAGGCATTAGAAGGCATTATGTGATGGAGACGTTCAAGGCGATTTTGGATTCAAGGTACGGGCTTGATCACTGCGACTTTGCTCATGACAGCAAAGTTAAGCGACTCACGATTAAATCTCATCTCGGCATTGCGCGGCTGGGAATTAGCCACCAGTACTCGGCACCTGAGCTGGCGTGGCCATGTATTTACTGAGGACGTCCACTAGACCTTGGTTTGGCACGCAGTGCTTTGCCGAAAAGGAAGATAGGATGTGATCCAGTTCATTCTCGGACAGGCCTTTGAAGAGGCTGCCGTAGAGGGGCTGCATCAGGGTTCCCGTGTAGAAGCACAACAAGGTCTGACTCATGCACCGTCCATTGAGTCGCGCATCCAACTGCGGATCACCAACCACTTGACGGATCTGATCAGCAAGCTGAGCCGTTGCGTCCTTTACCGGCGTTGGTGGTAGCCACTTCATCCAATCGTCGGTGCCAAGAGAAACCTTCTTGCGAAGAAGGTCGCTGATGCGCTCCATGTAAGGAGATGCAGGGTTGAGTGTCAGCATACCCATCACGCCAACATCTTTGTAATTCCACGTCGTCCAGTGCGTCTCGTGACTTTCAAAGATGCCAATCTGATCATCTAACGCGCGAAGCCGGTCAGCACTCTCATTGGCAGGCCCGTTAAAGACAGAGCCAAACTCGCCAACCCACAGCGGAACGTTATGCTGCTGGGTGAACTTCGTCCCCTCGGCATCGAGGAAGTTGCGCTCCTGTTTTGCCAGATCCCAGTCCTGAGCACTGCCCGCCGCAGCCGATTGCGGATGGATGGTGCCAGGGTATTGGCCAGGTCCAAACCCAGGCACAGTGTAGTTATGTGAACTGTAGGCGAGGTTATCGTCGAAGGGCTTCTCTAGCCCCGAGAAGTCCTTTGCGTAGTCATCACCTTCAAGGAAGATAATGTGTCTGGAATCGATCTTGCGAATCTCTGTAACCAGGCGTCGGTAGACGGCATTCATACGGTCAAAATTGGGCCTGTAATTGGAACCCACGTTCCATGGATAGTCGCCTAGGGCGTTGTTCACACAAGGCTCGTTCAGCACATCGTAGCCGGCGATCACAGCCCTGTTCTTGTAGCGCCGCGCAAACTCCTGCCAAAGGGCAACGAAGCGATCCTGATAGAACGCAACCTCCCAGAAAAGGCTGATGCGCGCTGCGTTGTCAGAATGCCAGTGGACATTCTGCCATCCCTGCGCCGAATGAAGGTCCAGAATGACGTAAAGCCCATGTCTTTCGCAGTGGCTTAACACCTTATCGAGACGTGCAAAACCCGCCTCTGTGTATTTGAAAGGAGCGGCATCGTCCTCGAAATGTCGATAATTAAGAGGTATCCTGACGACGCTGGCGCCGGCCTTCCTGAGAAAGATCACATCGTCTTCATTGAAGAAATAGTCCAGCATGCGCTCGAAGAAGAACTGTGCTCTGGCAGGACCAAGCACCTCTGCCATCTGCGCTCGGAGAGTATGCTCCGCGCCTGGGTGCCCATTAATGAAATCCTCCATGTTCATCCAGCCGCCCGGACAGGTTCCCCTCAGGCGAACCTGTTTCCCTTTCGCATTGACTATGTGACGGCCGCTAACACGAAGGAACTCCATCTTGTCATCCCCATCATGACTGTCCGCAGCTTGTGGACCGGCATTTTGTTCGCCTGCGGCTGCCACTCCCTTTCCCGTGAGCGCTGCCGCACCTGTAAACGCGGCCAGCCTGAGAAATTCACGCCGTGGCTTCAGATTGCTTGGTTTCTTTGTCATAACACCTCTTCCGAGAATTTGCTTTGGCGGTTAACGATCGCGGTGGGTTGGCCCTATTTCACTGAACGGAAGGTTGGCCGCATGAAATCAATGAAGCGACTCCAGAGACGCCGGAATTCCGTCCATCCGCCAACAACGCACCATTTGCGGCGCAGCAGTGTGCGCTGCTTGATCTTTCAACATACGCAGTGCGTTGGCGCGTCGGTTTCTTACCCCTTGCAATCATGGAACGGTAGCGGGTGCAGAGCCTAATCTGTGCCTTCCAGGCGATATCGCGGATGCTCTTCGGAGGGCGGACGAGGATCTCTGCCTTCTCCTTAGCGATGCGCGTTGGATACTGGTAGCTCCACGCTGCTTCGATGAGCATGCGTCTGGCTTCCCGGGTGCCGGTCTTCGTGATGCCTCCGCGGCGAATCGTTCCGCCGCTGGAATGCTCGGAAGGGACCAAGCCGAGACAGCCCATCAACAGGCGCGGCGATTCGAAGCGGCTGAGATCGCCGGTAGATGCGATGAAGGTTGCTGCGGAGATCAAGTTGATGCCGCGCAGGCCGCGCAAGGCTTCCACAAGCGGTCCCAACGACCAGCTCGCAACCATCGAAGAGATCCTCTCGATCAGGGCACCTCTTCTCTCCTGTGCAGTCCAATCTGTCTCTAGGTAGTCCTGGAAGACGATCCCATGGGCTTCTTCCTGAAACGTCTGGCCAGCAAGCCAGCAGCGATGGCGCTGTGTCCAGTGCTTGCCGGTGGGATAGCTGCGGCCATGACGAAGGAGGAAGGCGAGCAGCCGCTGGCGCGCTCGCATGAGGTGCATCGATGCATCCACCCGTGCCCTGACCAGATCTCGAAGCGCTTCATGCGTGGTGTCTGGAACCCATACCGCTGTCAGGTCCCAGGAGCGGTGCAGAATCGCCAGCTTCTCTGAATCGCGTCGATCGGTCTTGATCGGCTCGCCGGGCTTGCACGGGATCATCGACGGTGCGACCACGGTACACTTGTGCCCAAGTGCGGTCAGCAGACGATGGATGCCGTACCCGCACCCGTTGGCCTCGTAGCAGAACTCCAGCTCACCGTGCCTAGCGAGCCGCTTCGCCATCTTGGTGACGTCGGCTGCAGTGTTCGGGATCACTCCTAGGAAACGCACCGGTCCCGCCCCGGCCGTCTTCCGCCACGCTGATGGAAATGGTCGCCTTGTGTACGTCCAGGCCCACGAACGATCTGGTCTGCATCTGTCTTCCCCTCCTCCCACAGGAAAACCGAACGCCGGCGCTCTCGGCTCTGGAAAAGACATACAGACTTAGCGGCTCTTGGAAAACTTATCAGGTGCTGGAACGAATTGAAGACTTCTACAGACCGGCTTCCCTTTTTCTTCGTCTACACTGTCGCCATGGGCGGCGAACGTGCTTCTACGACCCAGATGCGGGGCAGCGGAGGACCATTGCCTAGTTGATCTTGTCGGAGATCTTGCAACGTTGTTGACGTGAGCATCTGCAGAAACTGCAAAAACGCAATATAGCAGCTCGACTATTCTGGCAGTCTTCAGTCAGTTCTGCTCCGTGCCAAAGCACACCGTCGGAGAACAACTTCTCCAGGGGCGCGAAGCCAAGCGGGACCAGGTCGCTTAGGAATCTGCAACCATAGTCGACCGTTGACGGCGGCTCGACGGCCGCGACCAATCATCATCTGGATTCGACCCTCGCCAATGTCCTTACCCATAACCGGGCGATTGAAGACAGTGATTATTCTCATTTTCTTCTGGCTGCCTTGTTGATGAGTGTGGACCGCCTTTTTAGCATCAGCGTCGTTGGCGAAACCGATGACCGGAGGAACCCTAGTCCCTCGTTGTTTTGAGCATCCGGTTAAGCGACTCAACGTCCTGCAGGGTGATGTACTGACCTAGGTCACGCTCGAAGACTAGATCCAGAGCCCATTTCAACCCGACATGCAACTTCTTCTCAAGCGTCGGTAACTTCATCAGGTAGATGGTCCGCCACAGTACCCATCCGACAAATCCGGAAAACTTGAGGCCGAAGATCCTGGCAACACCAGTTCGCCGGCCAATTGTTGCAAGCTGTCCAGGCGCCTTGTACTTGAAGGGAATTGTTCGTCTTCCGCGTAAGCGAGCACAGATGTTCTTGGCTGCACGCCGGCCCTCACGAAGAGCATGCTGGGCGGTCGTTGGGTAAGGAACTTGTGAGGCCGGGTCGATGATCGCTGCACAGTCGCCCACCGCCCATACCCCCGGAGCCCCAGGGACTTCCAGACTGGAATTAACGACTACTCTTCCCTTTTGGAGCTCACATGGAATGTCTTTAAGGATCGGACTGGGCGAAATGCCTGCGGCCCATACCAACGTGTCGGCGGGGATCACATCCCCG
The DNA here is from genome assembly GCA_963836835.1 of uncultured Acidobacteriaceae bacterium. GTDB lineage: Bacteria > Acidobacteriota > Terriglobia > Terriglobales > Acidobacteriaceae > KBS-83. The sequence continues at coordinate 336,556 of CAWILE010000002.1, forward strand.
TCACTACAACGCACGGCGCCCTCCGTATAGGCGATAACTTTGGCCCCAAGTTTGATCTCGACCTGACGCTCCCTCAGCTTTTCCTGCGCGTAGAGGCCAAGCGCGTCGCCCAGTTCAGGAAGGATCACCTTTCCACCGTGGATCAAGGCAACGCGAACTTCGCGCGGATCAACTCGCCCATAGTGCGGGAGGCTCTCACGGGCGAGATCATTGATAGCTCCGACAGTCTCGACACCGGCGAAACCACCACCCGCGACCACAAAGCTGAGCATCCGCTTGCGCCGATCAGGGTCGAGCTCGACACTGGCGGCTTCCAGCATCGCAATCACCCCGGCTCGCAGCATCACCGCATCCCCGAGCGTCTTGATTCCAAGCGCGTGTTCGGCCACGCCCGGAATTCCAAAATAGTTCGTCTCCGACCCAAGCGCCAGAACGAGGTGATCAAAGGGCAACTCTCGGGTAAGCGCTCTGACTCCGTAGGAGATCGTCACTTGCCGAGCTGTAAGGTCGATCGCTTTGATGTCCCCATTCAAAACCGTTACATGCCGAAGCAGTTTGCGAAGGGGATTGCAGATGTGGGTCGGCTCGAGATCGCCGGCCGCCACCTCGTCAAGCATCGGGGTAAAGAGAGTGAAGTTATCTCTGCTGAGAAGGGTGACCTCGACATCGGCGCGCTTTGCCGCAGTTCGATCGAGGTATCGCGCGGTCTCTACGCCGGCGAATCCGCCCCCCAAGATTACGATTTGTGTTTTTCTCGTTCTCCCATTAATTTCATGCACCATCTTCAAGTACCTCAAGTCTGGATAAGTTTCTTGTTCGCCGCGCCGTTCAGGCTGAGAAAGGGACGATCGGCGCGGCAATAGTTCAAAATCTGGTAAAGATCATGAGCCACGACACCTTCCCCTTTGAGCGTGTCGTGCGCCTCCCGGATGAGCTTTGGCGCCCTGGCCCTCACGGCTCATTTCTGGCCATGTTGGTGCACCGAAGTCACGAACTTGACGAACTCCGGAAACGATTCAAATTCAGATCTCAGATGTTCCCATTCACGCAAAAATAAGAGGTTCCGGAAGCTCCGCTCGGCCTTCCCAACCACTCCCACGAGTACTTCACGACTTCGGCGATTCCGGTGCTGCTTCCGGGGTCGGATTTTCCGCCTCCTCCAATTCACTGGTGGTCTTCTGGCTGATGTTGCTCTCTCGATCTAAGGCAATCGTGCCTCAATCGCGCGATTTAGCGGCAGTAATGAGCCGTAAGCCGTCCGTAAGTTGCCGCGTCAGATCAGTACCCGCATTTAGAGCTGTTACGGGCTCCGTCGGCTAAGATACCGCTGTCGCTGCCGGCCCCATGACAATAGGCGTGAACGCAGGCCGAAATCGCATACTGCTGGCCTCCGCCGTGAGACGGCACGACCATCTCGCACACGTCCTCATGGAAGCCCTGGGCCGATTGGGCGAGTCTAGATTGCGAGCTAGACCTATATGTCTCTTGCTTTCGCCTGCCTGTCCGAGATACCAGAACAACGAATCCCCACTACGACTGGCCGTTTGCGGAAAACTTGTCGCTCACTACCGCAGAAGCTTTCTTAGCAAAATCGTAAGTAGCTTTGCGATTGTCGCCGAAGAAGCGGACCTTGCCGTTCACATCCTTCTCCAGCAATAGCTTGCCGTCGGCGCTGGTGAACCGGCAATGAATCGTAATCGAAGTTGCGCCAGCGACGGTGGTAACCTGCCGCATCTCCTCGCTTCCTTCCTTAAATCGACTTACGGTAGTGTGAAGGACGACAAGGTTTGGGATACTGGCGGCATCACGATCACCATCGCGATAAACATGCAGGAAGCTGGCCTTTTTTCCCAACTGCTGAATCAGGTTCTCATAAATCGCCACCTGAAATGCGGCCGGCACCGCTATTTGGTCAGATTGGATCATCTCTACTTTGAGCGCTGACGCTTTTATCTTCTCTGTGTCCTTGCGCTGAGCATGCAAGTGAGGACCAGCAAGCGAGATCACGGCAAACAAGCATGAGCATATGGTGATTCTGAAGAAGTTGGTCATTGCTTCCCTCTTGCCGCGACCGCGGCTGTTTGAATAGTTGTATGCGCTCCCTGTGTGATCAGCTCCTGCTTGATCGGCTCTGCAGCGCCGACCGGCATGGTGAAAATCACGCCGTGCAGACCGCCATCATCATCACGGTACTGAATTGTCAGGATATCGATCTTGGAGCGAAGCATGCTTATAGCGCGTCCTGATTCGTACGGCGCGAACATGCTGAGTGTACCCAGTGTTCCTCGAATGACTCTCTGACTGTCCTCGCCGGTAACCACATCTGCTATTGCCGCAGCCGGAATTTGTGACTTATTTCCCGAATGAACAAAGCATAGTTTTCCGTCTTCGACATTCAGCGTTCCCGCGGTCTTCTCCTTAACGCCGCCAAGACCGATTATCGCTGTGCTTTTTGTCGGCGTCTGGTGTTGAGGTACAACAGTAGCCGGACTACTACTCCGGGCTTCATTCGGCGGGTTACTCTGGGACGACCCCATCATGGTCGTCCCGCATATGACAATTACACTTAATGCTCTCAGCATCCGAACTCCTGTAGTGAATTCACGGGACCCGATTATGTAGAACCTATTTAACGCCGCAACCATCGCAAGTTTCTCGTCTTCATTTCCGGCCCGCCTGATGGAGCTCTTCGTGGGCCAGCCGAATGCATATTGACTATTTTCAAGTAAGCAATCGGCGGGCTACTCTGAGATACATCGTCCAATAGACATATATAGAGAGAACTAGCTGTTAGGCCGTAGCTATCTAACCACTCGATCGGCAGACAACACTGCCAAGAATTTGGCACGTGACACACATCTGGTTGTTACAGCAGTCTTGCTGGGCACGTGCCGCCAGATGTTAACGTGCGGACACCTCTACTCCGGAGACTTGCTGTTCCATATCGCCTACAAGGCGATCGATGTTTGCCTGAACGGCGCGACTCATTTCGGCGACCACGGAATTCACGTCACGCCTGTCGACATTCGAAGTCTCCGCTGCGTCGCCAGACCACACGATGGCTCCCGTTCGCAGGTTCGTCAGCACGGCAGACATCTTCGCTTCCACCCTGACCCTGCTGCCGTAATCGACCTCGTCGAGCTTCTCAAGCCGCCCGCTGATGAGATAGTCGGGGCGGTCCCGGCCATCGTATGGTGCGATAGTCGAAAACGTGTTTGCGGAGCGAAGCGATTCGATGAAGGCTGTCGTGACTGTGGCGCCCGGATCTGCCGCCCAGCGATGATATTCGTAGAACCCGATCTGTGTCGGGGCTGCGCGGTAAACAATCCGGCCCTGGCGCAGGTACATAGGCGTCTCAAAGCGGTGAACCGCAACTGCGGCCTTCCAGTGCGGCGTACCGGGATCCGGCTTCATTGCCGGAGCAGTAGACAACGTGTGATAGGTGGGATAACGGACTTTGCCCATGCAGCCGGATATCAGCAGCATCAGCGTGCAAGTGGTCGCTGCAACAAGTTTCTTTATTGGCATCTGTTTCACCTTATTTAGGAACTTCTCGATCTTTCGGCTGTTTGATTCGCACCAGGCTCCATGGCCGCTCCTTCACCGACTGGGTGAGGTCATTGAGATTGTCGGTCGCCATGCGGAGGTTCTCGATCGTGTAAGTAGCGTTTTGGCTATTTGTCCGAATCAGAACGTCAAGACTGCTGATCAGTCCACGTGTTTCCTGAATTGCCTTCTCGAGTTGGGCGAGATCGGCCTGAGCGGGCCCGCGGATCGCGGTGATGGTTTCGTTTGCGTTGTCGACTGTCGGGCCCATCTTTCCCACCACGATGTCGGCATCATTGGTGAGCTTCAGGACACGTTCGCTGATCTGGTCGATCCGTGGAGACAACTGCGCGACCATGGCGTCACTGTGCGCCAGAATGCCCGCCAGATGTTTCCGGTTTGTAGTGCCGGTGGCATCGTTGAGGTTCGCCAAGAGCTGCCGGCCATCGCCGGTCAGATCGTTCAGATCCTTATTCACTGTCGCCAACGTAGTCTGTGCGGACTCGGCAAGCACGCCTATCTTGCGCTGCATCTCATCGAGGGTTATGGTCTCCTGCGACGGGATAATGGCCCACGCCTTCAAACGTGGCGCGTTGTTTGCGCCCGTGCTGATAGCCAGCGCCGGGCTGCTCATGAGGCTCACGGTCCCAATCGCCGCCATCGACTTCGCGTTCAACGGCGTACCCTGCTGCACATCGAACAGAATCTCAATCCGCGTCGGGTCGGCCTTGTCGGGCCGCACAGAGGTGACCTTGCCGACAGTGATCCCACCAAACAGGACGGACGAGCCGGGCTCCATACCTTGCGCATTCCGCAAGTAGGTCCTGTACGGAATCTGGGCGCCATTGAACCGCGTTCTACTCACGTAATAGACGGTCGCAGTCAGGAGAACCACACACATCACGACGAATGCGCCCACTTTTGCTTCAGTACTCTTCATTCTGTTGCTCCTGTTACGCCGGCGAGTTCTCTTATTCGGCGCTGCACGGACTCGCTCTCGGCGATGCGTTCGGGGATGCGATCCAGGAATTGACGAATCCGCGGGTCGTTGCTTGCGCGGAAGGATTCTTTGTCTTCGACTGCGATGAGAGAGCCCTTGTATAGCATGGCCACCCGGTCCGCGATACGGAATGCACTGGCCATTTCATGTGTAACGATCAGAACGGTCATATGGAATGCGCGCTTCAGGAACAGGATCAGCTCATCGAGTTCCGCAGCAACGATCGGATCAAGCCCCGCGGACGGCTCGTCAAAGATGAGGATCTCCGGATCAAGTGCGGTAGCCCGGGCTACCGCTGCACGTTTCTTCATCCCGCCGGACAGTTCCTGCGGAAAGAGTTTCCCCGCATCGCCCAGTCCCACCGAGGCGAGCTTTATGTATGTCATGATCTCGATGACGGGGTCGGCCAATGAGGTTAGTTCACGCAACGGCAGTTCGACGTTCTCCTCGACGGTCATTGAGCTGAAGAGCGCTGAGCCCTGGAAACTTACGCCCATGTCTCGCCGGAGAGCCTTGAGTTCCCGCGCAGAACAGTTGTTGATGTCTACGCCCTGGACGTAAATCCTGCCTGAGTCCGGCCGCTCGAGACCAATGATGTGCCGCAGCATGGTGCTTTTGCCTGAGCCACTTCCTCCAAGCAGAGCCAGCACCTCGCCCTGCTGAATGTCGAGATTCACGCCATCGAGCACACGTCGGCCGCCATAAGAGACGATCAGATCACGCACGGAGATGATGGGATCTGCCATGGCGCTACTTCGACCCCAGCAAATAAAACATGGTGGTGATGAACAGATCTGCGAAGATCACCAGAAATGTCGATTTCACCACGGCTGATGTTGCTGACTTCCCTACTCCTTCGGGGCCGCCGCTCACTCTGAAGCCTTCCATGCACCCGACTTGCGCAATGATGGTTGCAAATACCACGCTCTTCACTAATCCCATGACTACGTCGCGGAGCACGACCGACTCTGCGGCGTATCGCAGAAAGATCGGGAGCGTCATGTTCCTGCTGAGATACATGAAGCCGGCCCCGGCCAGAATGGCAAAAACGCTGCTCATGATCGTCAGGCACGGAACCACAACCATCGACGCTATATATTTGGGCGTCAGCACCAACTCGATTGGATCGATGGCCATGGTGCGCAGCGCGTCGATCTCCTCGGTTACCACCATCGTTCCAATTTCCGCTGAAAACGCCGATCCTGAGCGGCCACTGACGACGATGGCCGTCAACAGTGGACCGAGCTCTCGCGTAAATGCAATCACCACGATGTCGATCACCAGCTGCATGGCTCCGAACCGGCTCAATTCGGAAGCGCTCTGGATGGCAAGGATGAATCCCCCACAGGCCGAGACAATCGCGACCATGGGCAGTGCGTCGACACCGATCGAGGACATCTGCCTTATCGCTGAGCTCCAGCGCCCTCGCCTGCCGATCAGCGGCAGGACGCGTGGCACGGCGGTGAGTCCCAACCAGAATTGAGTCGTCAATCCGCCAACATACGCGAGTTGCCGGATGACACCCCTGCCGATGCCCTCGAGGATCTTCACGGTTTTGGGTCCTCGTCAATCTCGAACACGTGATCGAGTTCAGTCACTTTCAGGAGGTAGCCTGGTTGCTGCTGAATGCCGCATAGGACGAGCTGGGTG